>DWXF01000052.1 GCA_019119335.1 Candidatus Flavonifractor merdavium | reverse complement strand
AGGTGGATAACCGGCTGGAGGACATCCAGCTTTACGGTGGGAACCAGGCCAAAAAGCAGGTGTGCACCTTGCTGAAATGGTATTTCACCAAATATGAAACCGACCTGATCGCCGCCGTGAAGAAGTTCCCCCAGTTCACCGCGCCCTCCCCCTATTCCCACTTGAAAGCCCTGGCTGGGAAGGTCATCGGCTACGGCTGCAAAATGGGCGAGGGTTGGCTGCTCACTGCCGAGGCCATGGAGCTGGTGGAAAGCGGTTACGGCAACGTGGTGTGCGCCCAGCCCTTTGGCTGCCTGCCCAACCACATTGTGGGCAAGGGCATGATCCGCAAGCTGAAGGACGACTACCCCTACTCCAACATTGTGGCCATCGACTACGACCCCGGCGCCACCAAGATCAACCAGGAAAACCGCATCAAGCTGATGCTGGCCAACGCCCGTGGTCTGGCCAAGCAGGAGGCGGAGCGACAGCAGGAGGAGGTCAGGGAGGCCGCCCATGCCTGATCTCCACTTTGTGGACGCCGCCACAGAGGCGCACTTTGCCGCCATGAGCGCCATCCACTGCCGGGGCTGGCGGGCTGCCTATCCCGGCTTTGTGCCCGACGACTACCTGCGGGACGTGACCACCGAGGACCACTGGCTCCCGTTCTTTCGGGAGGACCATGCCACCGGACGGTGCCGCGGCCTGCTGCTCTGCGACGGCGAAAAGCCGGTGGCCTGCTGCAATTACGGGCCGGTCCGCTCCGGCCCCAGCCCCCGGCAGAGCGAGGAACTGGTCATTGACTCCAGCGCCTACTCCGGCTGGGGTGAGGTGATCTCCCTTTACACTGAGCCCGCCCACACAGGTCAGGGCTACGGCTCCCTTTTGTTGGAGGAGGCCCTCTGCCGCCTGCGGGCTGCGGGCTATCCCGGCTGCACGCTGTTTGTACTGCGGGAAAATGCAGGCGCCCGGCGGTTTTATGAGCGCCACGGCTTTTCCTGGGACGGCACCGTTCAGCTGGTGCCCTTCCCCCACCACATGGTCTGTCACGATCTGCGCTACATCCAAACATTTTAACCCCCCACGGGCTGCTACGCCGTGGGAAAAAACGGGTATCGGGGCACGCTGAGGCGTATCCCGATACCCGTTTTGGTATGACTGGAGGAATCTTCTTGAACGAAAATAAAATGGCGGTGATGCCGGTACGCCGGCTGCTGCTCAACATGTCCTGGCCCATGATGCTGTCCATGCTGATCCAGGGCCTTTACAACCTGGTGGACAGTATGTTTGTCGCCAAGCTCAGTGGGGACAGCTTTGTGGCCCTGTCCCTGGTATACCCGGTGCAGACCCTGATGATCGCCGTGTGCGTGGGCGTGGGAGTGGGCTTCAACGCCCTGCTCTCCCGGAGGCTGGGGGAGGGCCGCCGGGAGGAGGCCGACCGGGTAACCGCCAACGGCTATTTTCTCTACCTGGTCTGCTGGCTGGTCTTTCTGGTTCTGGGGGTCAGCCTGGCCCGCCCCTTCCTGACCCTCTTTTCAGACGTACCCCAGGTGGTGACCTACGGCAGCCAGTATCTGGCCATCGTCACCGGCGCCTCCCTGGGAATCTGCATGCAATTTGCCGGGGAGCGCACCCTGCAGGCCACCGGCAACACAGTGGGGCCCATGGTGATCCAGGGCATCGGCGCGGTCATCAACCTGATTCTGGACCCCCTGCTCATCTTCGGTATAGGCCCTTTCCCCAAGCTGGAGGTGGCAGGCGCCGCCATCGCCACGGTGACGGGACAGCTGGTGGGCATGGTGGTGGGACTGGTGATGGTGCGGCGCACCCCTTCCGTCACCCTGTCCTTCCGCGCCTTCCGGCCCGTCCCCGCCATTTTGGCTGACATGCTGCGGGTGGGTATCCCGGCGGCCATGGTGCAGGCCCTGGCCACAGTAATGAACCTGGGAATGAATCTGATCCTCCCCCTGTTCACCTCCGCCGGCGTCTTTATTCTGGGGGCCTACTTCAAGCTCCAGTCCTTCCTGTTCATGCCGCTGTACGGCATCACCAACGCTCTGGTACCCATCATCAGTTTCAACTACGGGGCCAGATACAAGGCCAGGATCACCGGCACCATCCGTTTCGCCCTGTCCCTGGCCGTGGGCCTGATGGTGGTGGGCACCGCGGTGATGATGCTGCTGCCCGGGCCGCTGCTGGGCATCTTTGAGGCCGACGCCGCCGTGCTGGCCGAGGGGATTCCCGCCCTGCGGGTCATCGCCCTGTCCTTCCTGTGCGCCGGGGTATCCATCGTGCTGTGCTCCGCCCTCCAGGCCCTGGGCTCCGCCAACGCCAGTCTGGTCATCACTCTGCTGCGGCAGGTGGCCCTCCTCCTCCCCGCCGCCCTGGTTCTGGGCACCATCCGCACCGGACTGGTGTGGGCTTCTTTCCCGGTTGCCGAGCTGGTCTCCTGCGCTGTGGCGCTTCTCCTCTGCCGGAGCGTCCTCCATCGGAGGCTGGACGGGCTGGAAGCCTAGTCCTCCGCACCCGGAATCAGCTGAAAGTCCGAAAAGACACACTGAATCACCGTATAGCCGTCCTGGGACAGCTCCCCCCGGAGCAGGGCGTGGGTATCCGGGTCAAACCACAGGGCACACTCCCGGCCGGTGCCCGGCTGGGCCTCTGGGTCCCGGCAGTCCACCCGCAGCACCTCCCGCTCTCCCAGGGTCTCCAGGCCGCAGGCGGCGATATAGCCGGTCTGGGCGTAGTCCAGCAGCACCGGCACCGACGATACCGGACTCAGGCCGGTGCCGTCCAGGGGGCCGGTCTCCACCCGAACCCCGTCATACTCCAGATAGGCCTGGTCCTGCTCCAGCCGGGCCGTGACTCCGGCCACGTTCTCCGGCGCGGTAATGGTGAGCACGCTCTCCCCCTCCCGCTGCCAGGTCAGCTCCACGCCAAAGTCGTATACCCGCTGGCCATAGTCCGCAGTCACCTCCATGGAGGCGGTGCATCCCGCCATTTCCAGATACTCCGCCCGGATATCCAGGGCCAGCTGCTCGGCCTGACTTCCCCCCTCCCCGCCGCAGCAGGTCAGGGTCAGACAAAGGGTTATCGTCAAGGTACATACTCCCAACCAGCGGCCCACAGACCACCCTCCTTTTTACTCCATATGCGTTCGGATCACCCGGGGCAGGGCGGACACCAGATCAGAGGGGGTCATACCGTATTCCCCAATCTCGGCGGCGCACAGGTCGCCGGCGGCGCCGTGGAGCCACACCGCCAGGGGCACCGCCTGCCGGGCGGGCATCCCCTGGCCCAGCAGGGACAGGATGACGCCGGACAGCACATCCCCGCTGCCCCCCTTGGCCATCCCGGGATTGCCGGTGGTATTGACGTAGGCGGTGCCGTCGGGGAAAGCGGTAATGGTGCCGTGCCCCTTGAGGACCAGACAACAGCCGTGCTCCATGGCAAAGCGCCGGGCCTCCCCCAGCCGGTCCCCGCCGGACAGGTCGCCCCCCAGCCGGGCAAACTCCCCGTCATGAGGGGTCAGAATGGTGTGCAGTCCCTTCCGCTCGTCCAGTACATCTATATGTCCCTCCAGGGCGTTTATGCCGTCGGCATCCAGCACCACCGGCACATGGATTTCCCGCAGCAGCTGGCGCACCACCGCCGACACCCCGTTGCCCCGGCCCAGTCCGGGACCGATCAGGCAGACACCGCAGCCGTCCAGGCGGCCATGGACCGCCTCCCCGGCTTCCAGGGAGAGCTGCCCCTCCTTCCCGGCGGGCAGCGGATAGGGCATAGCCTCCTCCAGCTTAGCGGCGGCGACGGGCCAGACGGGGGCGGGCACACCCACCGTCACCAGCCCCGCGCCGGAGCGCACCGCCGCCTGGGCCGCCAGCACCGGGGCCCCGGAGTAGCCCACGCTGCCCCCCAGGATGTAACACTTGCCGAAATCGCCCTTGTGAGCGTCCAGCGGCCGGCGGGGGAAACGGACCTCTCCCTCTCCCACGCTGCACACCGGGCAGTCCGCCCCGTTCACCAGGTCCTCCGGAATCCCGATGTCCGCCACCACCAGCTTGCCGGTGTGCAGGCCGCCCTTGCCCACAAAATGGCCCACCTTGGGCAGGGTGAAGGTAACGGTGGACGCCGCCTCCACCGCCGCCCCCAGCACCCGGCCGGTGTCGGTCTCCACCCCGCTGGGAATGTCGGCGGACACCACCGGAATGTCGCAGGTGTTCATCATATGGATGGCGGTCAGAGCGTCCCCTTCCACCCCACGGCGGAGACCGGTGCCGAATATGGCGTCCACCATGGCGCCGCACTCCAGGCACCAGGCGGCAAAGGCTCCGTCATCCGGCTGGAAGGGCTCCAACTTCCCTCCGGCCGCCGCCAGTTTGGCCTCCATGGCCCGGGTATCCATGGTCATTTTCTCGTGGCTGCCCACCAGAACGCAGCGCACCTCAAAGCCCGCCTCCAGCAGCAGCCGGGCGCAGGCCACCCCATCGCCGCCGTTGTTGCCCGGGCCGCAGAAGCACACCACCCGGCCGGGGGTGTCCCCCATCAGGGCCATCACCTCGTCGGCTACCGCCGCCGCCGCCCGCTCCATCAGGTCGGTGGAGGGAATTTTTCGCTCCTCTATGGCAACCCGGTCCATCTCCCGGCTCTGTTCCGCTGTGACGATCCGCATGCTGTTCACGCTCCCAATCCGTTATACTTGCTGTGGTTCGAGTCCATTATATGCGCACGGCCCTTTCCCGTCAATTTTTATCTTGCACTTTGGAGAAATCTGTGATATATATAGTTTTACATGCGAAGAAGGGAAAAAGATCGGTTCCCGACCCGGCAGAGAGCGTCCGTCACCGGCTGAAAGCGGATGCAGGGTTCGGCCCCCTCGGTTCGTCCCGGAGCGGCCCTGGAGACAGGGACGGCGTGGCCCCACGTTATCGGGGCTGAGAGTGCCCGCCAGAGGCGGGAATTGCGGGTGGTACCGCGGAAGGTTTGCCTTTCGTCCCAGGTTTTGGGAGGAAGGGCTTTTTTCATGTCAAAAAAGCAAAGGAGCTGCGATATATGAAGGAAACATTGGAACAGATCCGCCGGGAGGCGCTCTCCGCCCTGGAGCACGCCCAGAACGCCCAGGAGCTGGACGCTCTGCGGGTCAAGTACCTGGGCAAAAAGGGCGAGCTGACCGCGGTGCTCAAGCAGATGGGCAAGCTGTCCGCCGAGGAGCGGCCCGTCATGGGCCAGCTGGCCAACGAGGTCCGCTCCGCCCTGGAAGGGGCCCTGGATACCCGGAGCAAGGAGCTGGAGGCCAAGGCGCTGGAGGACCGGCTGAAGGCTGAGGCTCTGGATATCACCGTTCCCGGCAAGACGGTGAAGCGGGGCCACCGGCACCCCATGTATATCGCCCTGGACGAGATCAAGGACATCTTCATCGGCATGGGCTTCACCGTGCTGGACGGCCCCGAGGTGGAGCTGGCCGAACTCAACTTCGACCGCCTCAACGCAGAGGAGGGCCACCCCTCCCGGGACTGGAGCGACACCTTCTATTTTGACGAGGACAGCCGGGTGATGCTCCGCTCCCAGACCTCCCCCATGCAGGTGCGGGCCATGGATACCATGGAACTGCCCATCCGGATCATCGCCCCCGGCCGGGTGTACCGCAAGGACGAGGTAGACGCCACCCACTCCCCCATGTTCCACCAGGTGGAGGGCATGGTCATCGACAAGGGCGTTACCATGGCCGACCTGAAGGGCACCCTGAACACGGTGGTGGAGCAGCTCTACGGCAAGGGCACCAAGACCCGGTTCCGCCCTCACCACTTCCCCTTCACCGAGCCCTCCTGCGAAATGGACGTACAGTGCCACAAGTGCGGCGGCGTGGGCTGCCCCACCTGCAAAGGCGAGGGCTGGATCGAGCTGCTGGGCGCCGGGATGATCCATCCCCGGGTGCTGGAGATGAGCGGTATCGACCCCAACGTGTACTCCGGCTGGGCCTTCGGCATCGGTCTGGAGCGCACCGCCATGCGCCGGTTCAAGATCGCCGACCTGCGGCTGATCTTTGAAAACGACGTGCGGTTCCTGGAGCAGTTCTGAGAAAGAGGTGGAGAAACCATGAATCTGAGCAGAAAATGGCTGAATGAATTTGTTACTGTAACTGCCTCTGACAAGGAATTTGCCGAGGCGATGACCCTCTCCGGCTCCAAGGTGGAGCTGACCCACGACCTGGGGGAGGAGATCTCCAACGTGGTGGTGGGCCGGCTGCTGTCCATGGAGCGCCACCCCGATTCCGACCACATGTGGATCTGTCAGGTGGACGCAGGCCAGAGCGAGCCCATCCAGATCGTCACCGGAGCCTGGAACATCCACCCCGGCGACCTGATGCCGGTGGCGCTCCACAAGTCCACCCTCCCCGGCGGCGTGAAGATCCAGAAGGGCAAGCTGCGGGGCGTGGTGTCCAACGGCATGTTCTGCGGCCTCAGCGAGCTGGGTCTGGACGAGCGGGACTTCCCCTATGCCGCCATCGTCCCCGCCGCCATTCTCAACGATTATCACCCCCTGGACAAGGACAAACCCTCCATCCCCGCTGACATCCAGCCCGGCCACAAGATCTACGGCCCTGTGGTGGCCGCCAAGGTGGTGGAGTGCGCCAAGCAGCCCGACGGCTCCTTCCACACCTGCCTGGACCTGGGCGGCGCCACCGCCGCCCCCGACACCATCTGCCCCAACCTCCACGAGGGGGATCTGGTGGCCTATAATACCAAGTCCGATTCCATCTGCACCCTGGAGGACCTCCACGCCCAGCAGGCGGAGTTCCCCCACTGTATCCCCGACGGCATCTTTGTGCTGAGGGAGGACTGCAAGCCCGGCGACGACATTAAGCCCATCATCGGCATGGACGACCATGTGGTGGAGTTTGAGATCACCCCCAACCGGCCCGACTGTCTCTCCGTTATCGGTCTGGCCCGGGAGGCCGCCGCTACCTTTGACGCCCCCCTCTCCCTCCACCAGCCGGTAGTAAAGGGCGGCGCTGAGGGCAGCCTGGTGGAGCTGCTGGACGTGGAGACCCCCGCCGCCGACCTGTGCCCCCGGTACACCGCCCGGATGGTGCGCAACGTGAAGATCGCCCCCTCCCCCAAGTGGATGCGGGAGCGGCTGCGGGCCATGGGTGTGCGGCCCATCAACAACATCGTGGACATCACCAACTACGTCATGCTGGAGTACGGCCAGCCCATGCACGCCTTTGACTACCGCTACGTGAAGGGCGGCAAGATCATCGTCCGCCGGGCGGAGGAGGGCGAGAAGCTCACCGCTCTGGACGGCAAGGAGCATACCCTCAACGCCAATCACCTGGTCATCGCCGACGAGCACCGGGCCGTGGGCCTGGCAGGCATCATGGGCGGCGAGAGCAGCGAGATCGTGGCCGACACCACCGACGTGGTGTTTGAGTCCGCCTGCTTCGACGGCACCTGCATCCGCAAGGGCGCGCTGGCCCTGGGCATGCGCACCGAGGCCTCTGCCAAGTTCGAGAAGGGCCTGGACCCCATGAACACCCTGCCCGCCGTGGAGCGTGCCTGCGAGCTGGTGGAGCTGCTGGGAGCCGGCGAGGTGGTGGACGGCACCATCGACATCCTCAACCACGTGCCTCAGCCCCGTGTGCTCAAGCTGGAGCCGGAGCGCATCAACGGCCTGCTGGGCACCGACGTGGCCGCGGACGAGATGGTATCCATCCTGAAGAAGCTGGACTTCCAGGTGGAGGGTGACCAGGTGACCGTTCCCTCCTGGCGGGGCGATGTGATTGGCATGGCCGACCTGGCGGAGGAAGTGGCCCGGTTCCACGGCTACAACAACATTCCCTCTACCCTGATGCGGGGCCAGACCACCTTGGGCGGCTTCGGCGAGGAGGAGAAGCTGGAGCGCCAGCTGGGCTCCATGTGCCGGGCCATGGGATACGATGAGATCATCACCTACTCCTTCATCTCCCCCACCTGCTATGACAAAATCAACTGGCCCGCCGACTACCACAGACGCAATTCCCTGAAAATCCTCAATCCCCTGGGCGAGGACACCTCCATCATGCGCACCACCACCCTCCCCTCCATGCTGGAGATCCTGACCCGGAACTACAACTACCGCAACCAGAATGTAAAGCTGTACGAGGTGGGCCGGGTCTACCAGCCCGGCGGCAAAGATGGCCTTGCTCTGGAGTCCAAGGTCCTCACCCTGGGCGCCTACGGCAGCGACATGGACTTCTACACCATGAAGGGGGCCGTGGAGGCCATTCTGGAGGACCTGCGGGCGGAGGATGTCACCTTCCGCACCGGCACCGGCATTCCTGAGCTGGTGTCCTACCACCCCGGCCGCGTGGCAGAGGTGTGGGCAGGCAGCAACTGCGTGGGCTATTTTGGCCAGATCCACCCCCTGGTGGCCCAGAATTACGGTGTGGACGGCGAGCTGTACTGCGCCGAGCTGGCGCTGGACGAGCTGGCCAACGCCAAGGGGGCCGACCCCGAGTACGTCCCCCTGCCCAAGTTCCCCTCGGTCACCCGGGACATCGCCGTGGTATGCGAGGAGAAGGTCACCGTGGGCGCTCTGGAGGACTGCATCCGCTCTGCCGGCGGCAAGCTGATCCAGCAGATCACTCTGTTCGACATCTACCGCGGCAAGGGCGTGGACGAGGGCAAGAAGTCCGTAGCCTTCAACCTGGTGCTCCGGGCTGACGACCGCTCCCTCACCGGCGAGGAAGCCGACGCCGACGTGAAGAAGGTGCTGGAGGCTCTGGCCAGCCAGCTGGACGCCGTCCTGCGCTAAAAAATACCATAAAAAAATCCCCGTCCACGGACGGGGATTTTTTCTATCCTACCTGCTCCACCACGCCTATGAAAAGAACGGCGCTGCCGTCCCGGATGATAAAGAGGAAGGGGCGGTCCAGATCCATGACGCAGATTGTGGAATCCTCCGGCAGGGCGGCGCCGCCATCGGTGGCCAGCAGCGTGACGGCGGCGGCCTCCACACCCTTCTCGTCCACCTTCACCCGGGCAATCTGCTTAGCCTGATCCAGCCACACAGGTTCCAGAGCGGTGAGGGGGGTAAAATCGGAGACATCGGGGTCAAAAACGTCTGTGATCCCCAGTCCCTCTATGGTGGGCTTCAAATCCAACTCGGACTTCACATCGAACTTGGGTACCGACCACTGGACCTCCCCAAAGATGCCGTTCTCAAAATCGGTGACCGCTTCCAAAAAGTTCGGGTCAGCCAGCAGATCGGCGGGGGCGATCCCCTCATCAGGGAGCACAAAGATCATCTCTCCGCTGGTAGTGGACAGGGACGCGGCCTGATAGCCGTTCTGCCGCAGAAAGGTGGCGTCCCGGGTGGCGTGCATGAAATCAACCTCTGTCACCGTACCGTCAGCGGCGGTAAAGATATCTCGCTCCGTCTGACCTTCGTTGAACTCATCCCTCCACCCCGCTTTATAGTAAAGGGTGGAGGCCAGTATATTCAGAGTGTCCACCTTGGTATGCAGCACATCGCCGTCAGAGCCAATGAGCCCTTTCGTCTGCTCCGCCACCCAGTCGGACAGGGCCTGATCCGCCTCGTCCGTGCCCATGGGTACCTGGTAGGAACCGGCGTAGTAGCGCTCCGCCAAGGTCTCCAGCACATCCTGGTGGAAGGTAACGTTCTCATCGAGCCAGATGGAATTTCCCAGCAAAGTAGTTGCGGTGCCGTCGTCCATGTAAATGGCGTGCCACAGAATGTCTGCCCAGTCCCGAAGCTGTTCCAGGTCCTTCGCCCCCAGGGCATCCAGAATCTGCTGCCGGGTCTCTCCCCCGGTGGTCTCGGCCAGCATGGCCAGGGCAAACCACAGCGACACGGGGGAATAAACCCGGTTGTCCTCCCCTGGCAGGGCCAGGGCGGTGCTTTTTTCCGAAAAAGCCGCCAGTGCGGTCTTTAGCTCGGGGGTGTCGTACAGGGAGGGAACCTCATCCTGATAGTCCCGCCAGGCGTTCCAATAGGCGTCATAATCCTCATTGAACTGCTCCCAGGCCGTCTGACTGCCCCCTGTGGGCTCGGCCGGACATTGGGGCAGGTCAGGATATACCGGCTGGGCGATGGCATAGGCATTGGCGACCAGCGGCCCGCCTTCACCCCCGCCGGGAACGCCAGTAACCAGCAGGGCTGCCGCCACTGCCATCGCCACACCTGCCGGAACCAGAGCCTTCAGCGGTTTTCTCTTTTGCCGGGACCTCTCCCCCGCCACTGCCCGCTCCACCGCCCGGGGCGTGGGATGGAGGGAATCATTTGCTCGTTTATACCGGTCCATCATGGAAGTTCTTCTCCTTTCAGCGCCTGCGCCAGCTTCTCCCGGCCTCTGGACAGCCAGCTCTTCACCGTGCCCTCCTTTGCGCCGGTCAGGGCGGCGATCTCGGCCACGGAGTAGCCCTCGTAGTAGTGGAGGTGGATGGCGGTGCGGTAGGCCTTTGGCAGCTCCAGCACCGCCCGGTACACTGTCCGGTCCTCCGGCTCCATCGTTTGGGTCACCGCCTCCTCCAGAGGCAGCCAGCTCCGCCAGCGGGCGGACAACAGGGTATTGGTACAGTTCAGGGTGCAGCGGATCAGCCAGGCCTTCCGGTGCTGGTCGCTGTCCAGCTCCCCCTCGTGCCGGAAGAAGCGGGCAAACACCTCCTGGAACACATCCTCGCTGTCCTGGATATGCCGGGTGCGGGCCAGGGCCAGCCGCCACACCATGTCCCCCCAGCGCTCCACCTGAGCCCGGGCGGTCCTCTCGTCTGTCATGCGCCTCACCTCTCTTTTGGGCATCCAGCGCGCCCGGCTTCCTCCCCCGCCCATGCCCCGAAGCGGCGGACCGGAACGCCTCTGGCACCTATCATACCATGGAGGCCGGCAAAAGGTTGCGCCGGACTTCTTAAAGAATCATAAAATTTTGGTCTGGCTCTTTACATCATGAAAATTTTCCGCTAAAATGGGAAACAGATTGATACAGGGAGGTGTATCAGGCATGGAGATGGATTACACCCGCAAATTCAGCCTGCAGAACGATAAAGACCCGGAGATCAAGCAGATTCTCTCCTCGGTCTACCAGTCCCTGCAGGAAAAGGGTTATAACCCCATCAACCAGATTGTGGGATACATCCTCTCAGAGGACCCCACTTATATTACCAACTACAACAACGCCCGGGCCCTGATCCGCAAGCTGGACCGGGACGAGCTGCTCCAGGAGTTGGTAAAGCAGTATCTCCGCGACTGAGTTCCACCCGGACCGCTCCAAAGGGGCGGTCCGTTTTTTTTCGCCTGCTCCCGCCCATCTTCACAAGGGAGAATCCGTACATTCCCCTAAAAGTTGTATAAGCAGACAAAATTCTGTCCACCCCTTGCAAACACCGTAAAAATCCGATATAGTTTACGTATCTTGGCACAAGGAGGTACGGGGATGACGCCGGTGCACGTTCAGCGCGCAGGAATTTGGCTCATTCACGGCACCAACCTGTCCACTATCAGGGAGTAAGCAACACAGGGCGTCCGTGTATCGGACGCCCTGATTTATTTTTTCTTTCCCTGAAAAATTTTTAGCTACACAGGAGGGTCCTATGGTCAAAAAAGTTGCTGTTGTCATGGGTTCCGATTCGGATCTGGACACCATGCGCCCCTGCATCAGCCGGCTGAAAGCCTTTGGTATCCCCGCGGAGGTGCGGGTCATCTCCGCCCACCGCACACCCGCCGCCGCCGAGGAGCTGGCCGCCCACGCCGCGGAGAACGGCTTTGGGGTCATCATTGCCGCCGCGGGCAAGGCCGCCCACCTGGCCGGAGTTCTGGCCGCCTACACCACCCTGCCCGTCATCGGAGTACCCATTAAAACCTCCATGATGGGAGGACTGGACTCCCTGCTGTCCATGGTTCAGATGCCCAAGGGCATCCCGGTGGCCTGCGTGGCGGTGGATGGAGCCGATAACGCCGCCATCCTGGCCGCCCAGATGCTGGCCCTGTCCGATGACACTTTAACCGCCAAGCTGGCCCAGTTTAAGGCTGATATGGCCGCGGAAGTCGCCAAAAAAGATGAAAAAATCCGAATGGAGGAGTTTTGAGATGTCTTACGAGAAGAAAGAGCAGATGTACGAAGGCAAGGCCAAGAAGGTATTCGCCACCAACGACCCTGAAGTGGTCATCGTATCCTACAAGGACGACGCCACCGCCTTCAACGGCCTGAAGAAGGGCACCATCACCGGCAAGGGCGCCATCAACAACCGCATGACCAACAACCTGATGCGCCGCCTGGAGGAGAAGGGCGTGCCCACCCACTATGTGGAGGAACTCTCCGACCGGGAGACCGCCGTGAAGAAGGTGTCCATCGTCCCCCTGGAGGTCATCATCCGCAACATCTCCGCCGGCTCCTTCGCCAAGCGCTACGGCGTGGAGGAGGGCATTGTATTCGACCAGCCCACTATCGAGTTCTCCTACAAGAACGACGATCTGGGCGATCCCCTGCTCAACAGCTACCACGCTCTGGCCCTCAAGCTGGCCACCCCCGAGGAGATCGAGCTCATTAAGAAGTACGCCTTCGCTGTCAACGATCTGCTGAAGGGTTTCATGAAGGAGATCGGCATTGATCTGGTGGACTTCAAGCTGGAGTTCGGCAAGACCAGCGACGGCACCATCGTGCTGGCCGACGAGATCTCTCCCGACACCTGCCGCCTGTGGGATGAAAAGACCCACGAGAAGCTGGACAAGGACCGGTTCCGCCGGGATATGGGCGGCGCCGAGGAGGCCTACGAAGAAGTGATGCGCCGCCTTATGGGGGACAAGTAAGGTATGGGAGGCTTTTTCGGCACCATTTCCAGGCGCGACTGTGTGATGGACGTGTTCTTCGGCACCGACTACCACTCCCACCTGGGCACCAAGCGGGGCGGCATGGCGGTTTATGACGCTGAGACCGGATTTCAGCGCCAGATCCACAACATTGAGAACACGCCGTTCCGCACCAAGTTTGACAAGGATCTGTCCGATTTCCACGGCTGCGCCGGTATCGGCTGCATCAGCGACACCGACCCCCAGCCCCTGATCGTGCGCTCCCATCTGGGGCTGTACGCCATTATCACCGTGGGCATCATTACCAACACCGACAAGCTGGTGGAGCGTTACTTCTCTGAGCGGGGCCACCAGTTCATGGCCATGAGCTCCGGCAAGGTCAACGCCACCGAGCTGGCCGCCGCCCTCATCAATCAGGAGGAGGACCTGGTCAGCGGCATCCGCCACGCCCAGGAGGAGATCGACGGCTCCTGCACCATGCTGATCCTCACCTCCGACGCCATTATCGCCGCCCGGGACAGGCTGGGCCGCCTGCCGGTGCTCATCGGGCAGAATAAGGAGGGCTGCTGCGTCTCCTTTGAGTCCTTCGCCTACCACAAGCTGGGCTATACCGACGCCTACGAGCTGGGCCCCGGTGAGATCGTCCGGCTCACCGCCGAGGGCTGGCAAACCCTGGCCCCCGCCGGGGACAACATGCGCATCTGCGCCTTTTTGTGGACCTATTACGGCTACCCCAACTCCAACTATGAGGGGGTAAACGTGGAGGTCATGCGCTACCGCAACGGGGAGATCATGGCCCGGGATGAGGTACAGAAGGGCCAGCTGCCCAAGGTGGACTATGTGGCCGGCGTGCCTGACTCCGGCGTACCTCACGCCATCGGCTTTGCCAACCGCAGCGGCAAGCCCTTTGCCCGCCCCTTTGTCAAATACACCCCCACCTGGCCCCGTTCCTTCATGCCCGCCAACCAGGAGGCTCGCAACCAGGTGGCCAAGATGAAGCAGATTCCTGTTCCCGAGCTCATCGAGGGCAAGAAGCTTTTGTTCGTGGACGACTCCATCGTCCGGGGTACCCAGCTGCGGGAAACGGTGGAATTTCTCTACGAGTCGGGAGCCGAGGAGGTCCACATGCGCTCGGCCTGTCCCCCCATCATGTACGGCTGCAAGTACCTGAACTTCTCCCGCAGCAACTCCGACATGGAGCTGCTCTCCCGCCGCACCATCCAGGAGCTGGAGGGGGACGAGGGACAGCTGCATCTGGACGAGTACGCCGACGCCTCCACCCAGCGGGGCCAGTGCATGCTCAAGTCCATCTGTGAAAAGATGGGCTTCGACTCCCTGGGCTACCAGTCCCTGGACGGCCTGCTGGAGGCCATCGGCATCGACCGCGACAAGATCTGCACCTATTGCTGGACCGGAAAGGAATGACCGATATGAAAAACTCTCACTCCGAATCCTACGCCGCCGCCGGTGTGGACGTAACCGCCGGGTATGAATCGGTAGAGCGCATCAAGCCTATGGTGGAGTCCACCTACATTCCCGGCGTCATGGGCACTCTGGGCGGCTTCGGCGGCCTGTTTGCCCCCAATGTGTCCGGTATGAAAAAGCCGGTGCTGGTATCGGGCACCGACGGCGTGGGCACCAAGCTGCGGCTGGCCCAGCTGATGGACAAGCATGACACCATCGGCATCGACTGCGTGGCCATGTGCGTCAACGACATCATCTGCGGCGGCGCCACTCCCCTGTTCTTCCTGGACTACATCGCCTGCGGCAAGAACGATCCCGCCCGCATCGCCGAAATCGTGGCCGGCATCACCGAGGGCTGCCGCCAGGCGGGCTGCGCCCTGGTGGGCGGCGAGACCGCCGAGCACCCCGGTCTGATGGCCGAGGACGACTATGATGTGGCCGGTTTCTCCGTGGGTATCGTGGACGAGGAGAAGATCATCGACGGCAAGGATCTGACCGCCGGCGACGTACTCATCGGCCTGGGTTCCAGCGGCGTCCACTCCAACGGCTTTTCCCTGGTGCGCAAGGTCCTTGACGTGGAGCACGCCGATCTGACCACTCCCATGGAGGAGCTGGAGGGCAAGAGCCTGGGGGAGACCCTGCTCACCCCCACCCGCATCTATGTCAAGACCATCCAGTGCCTGCTGAATAACGGCATCCACATCAAGGCCATCAGCCACATTACTGGCGGCGGCCTCTACGAAAACGTGCCCCGGATGATGAAGCAGGGGCTCACCGCGCAGATCGAGACCGCCTCCTTCCCGGTCCCCCCCATCTTTACCCTCATCGCCCGGAAGGGAGATATCCCCGTGCGGGATATGTACAACACCTTCAACATGGGCGTGGGCATGATCCTGGCCATTCCCAAAGAGGAGGCGGGCCACGCCAAGGATATTCTCTGCCGCTCCGGCGAGCGGGCCTATATCATCGGCTCCGTGGTATCCGGCGACGCCGGGGTGGAGCTGGTATGACCCGGATCGCCGTGTTGGTCTCCGGCGGCGGGACCAATCTCCAGGCCCTTATCGACGCCCAGGCCCGGGGTGAGCTGAAAAATGGGACTATCGCCGCCGTCCTCTCCTCCAAAGCCGGCGCCTACGCCCTGGAACGGGCGGAAAAAGCCGGTATCCCCGGCTATGTGGTGGCCCGGAAGGAGTTCGCCTCCAACCGGGAGATGACCCAGGCTCTGGTGGCCAAGCTGAAAGAGCTGGACATCGGACTGGTGGTGCTGGCGGGTTTTATGCACATTCTCACCGAGGAGATGGTGCAGGCCTATCCCAACGCCATCCTCAACGTCCACCCCGCCCTGATCCCCTCCTTCTGTGGCGCGGGATACTACGGCCTCCATGTCCACGAAAAGGCCCTGGCCTACGGGGTAAAGGTCACCGGCGCCACCGTCCATTTCGTCAACGAGGAGCCCGACGGCGGACCCATCATCCTCCAGAAGGCGGTGGATATCCTCCCCGGCGACACGCCGGAGGTCCTCCAGTGCCGGGTCATGGAGCAGGCCGAGTGGGTGATCCTGCCCCAGGCCGTCTCCCTGTTCTGTCAAGGCCGCCTCTCGGTGGACGGGCGGATTGTCCAAATCAAGGAGGAATCTGAATGAATGATCTGCACTATCTCGCTTTAATTCTCAGCGGCGGCTTCTTGTTCCTGGGCGGCATCGGGATGGATTCAAAGCCAGGTATGTTTCTTTGCGTGGTGGGAGCCTGCATCCTGTTCATTCCCATTGTCTCCAATCTCATCCGCTTCGTCCGCTGGCTGTTCACCCCCGACTCTGATTCCCGGGAGGAGCCCAAATAAAAGGAGTTTTATCATGAAAACGCTGGATCTCACCGCGCTGCTGCGCACCAATCCCTACCCCGGTCGGGGCATTGTGCTGGGCCGCTCCCTGGACGACACCAAGGCGGTCATCGCCTATTTCATCATGGGCCGCAGCGAAAATTCCCGCAACCGGGTCTTTGTGGAGACCCCCGACGGCATCCGTACCCAGGCCCACGACCCATCCAAGATGACCGACCCCTCCCTCATCATCTACAATCCGGTCCGGGTATTCGGAGCCTCCACCATCGTCACCAACGGCGACCAGACCGACACCATCCGGGAGGGGCTGGCGGCGGGCAAGACCTTTGCCCAGGCCCTTCACACCCGCACCTTTGAGCCCGACAGCCCCAACTACACCCCCCGCATTTCCGGCCTGCTGAAAAAGGACGGGGACTACACCCTGTCCATTCTGAAGAGCGCCGGCGGGAACCCGGTTTCCTGCCGCCGGTATTTCTTCGCCTATGAAAAGCCTCTGGCGGGCCAGGGCCACTTCATTCACACTTATATGGGGGACGGCAATCCCCTGCCCTCCTTTGAGGGGGAGCCGGAGCAGGTGGCCATCACCAGCCAGACGCCTCAGGAGTTTGCCCGGCTGATCTGGGACAACCTGAACGAGGAAAACAAGGTCTCCCTGTTTGTGCGGTACGTGGACCTGATGACCGGCAGCTGGGAGAGCGTCATTATCAACAAGCACGCATAAGGGGGAAAAGGACACATCATGACCGAACTGGAACTGAAATACGGCTGCAACCCCAATCAAAAGCCCGCCCGCATCTTCATGGAGTCCGGTGAGCTGCCCATCCAGGTGCTCAACGGCAAGCCGGGCTACATCAATTTCCTGGACGCCCTCAACTCCTGGCAGCTGGTGAAGGAGCTGAAGGAGGCCACCGGCCTGCCCGCCGCCGCCTCCTTCAAGCACGTCTCCCCCGCCGGCGCCGCCGTGGGCACCCCGCTCACCGAGGTGGAGAAGAAGATCTATTTTGCCGAGGATATGGACCTCTCCCCCATCGCCTGCGCCTATGTCCGGGCCCGGGGTGCCGACCGGCTGTGCTCCTACGGCGACTGGGCCGCTCTGTCCGACGTGTGCGACGTGCAGACTGCCCGCTATCTGGCTCTGGAGGTGTCCGACGGCGTGATCGCCCCCGGCTACACCGACGAGGCCCTGGAGGTTCTCAAGACCAAGCGCAAGGGCGGCTACAACGTGGTGCAAATCGACCCCAACTACGTCCCCAAGGCCATCGAGCACAAGGACGTGTTCGGCATCACCTTTGAGCAGGGCCGGAACAACTACGCCATCAACGCCGAGCTGCTGAACAACATCGTCACCGACAACAAGGACCTGCCCGAGAACGCCAAGCGGGACATGGTACTGGCCCTGATCACGCTGAAGTACACCCAGTCCAACTCGGTCTGCTATGTGAAGGATGGCCAGGCCATCGGCGTGGGCGCCGGCCAGCAGAGCCGCATCCACTGCACCCGGCTGGCGGGCAACAAGGCGGACAACTGGCTGCTGCGCCAGCACCCCAAGGTGCTGGGCCTCCAGTTCGTGGACGGCATCCGCCGCCCCGACCGGGACAACGCCATCGATGTCTACCTCTCCGACGAGTATGAGGACGTGCTGGCCGAGGGCGTGTGGCAGAACACCTTCAAGGTCAAGCCCGAGGTGCTGACCGCGGAGGAGAAAAAGGCCTGGATCGCCACCCAGTCCGGCCTCACTGTGGGCTCCGACGCCTTCTTCCCCTTCGGCGACAACGTGGAGCGGGCCCACAAGTCCGGCGTGCAGTATATCGTCCAGCCCGGCGGCTCTATCCGGGACGACCATGTGATCGCCACCTGCAACAAGTACGGCATGGTCATGGCCTTCACCGGCATGCGGCTGTTCCACCACTAAGATGGAGCAGCGCTACGGCCTCAGCGCCGCCGCCCTCAAATATCTGGCCGCGCTGTGCATGCTGGTGGACCACATGGGAGTGGTCTTTCCCACCATGCTGGCCGATATGGGCCTGCCCGGCTGGGCGGACCTGCTGCCCCGGCTGATCGGCCGGCTGGCCTTTCCCATTTTTGCCTACTTCGTGGCGGAGGGGTGCCGCAGAACCCGGTTCTTCTCCCGCTATCTGCTCCGGCTGGGTCTGTTCGCCCTGATCTCTCAGGTTCCCTTTACTCTGGTCACCGGAGTATGGGGGGGCAACGTGATTTTTACCTTTTTTCTGGCCGCCGGAGCGGTCTGGGGCTTTGAGCGGCTCAGTGGACAGGGCCGGTCCCCGGCGGTGGCCTCCCTGCCCCTGCTGGTATGCTGTGTGCTGGCCCTGGCTCTAAACTGTGACTATGGCTTCCCCGCCGTACTGCTGGTATTTGCCCTCTACCTCCAGGGGGAGAACCGGAAAAGGCTGCTGCTCTGCCTGGAGGTAGGGCTGGCCTTGATCTATCTGATTTACCAGCCCCTGGTGGGCCTGCTCTCCCTGCCCTGGCTGTCGGCATCCATGGTGGTGCGCTATCTGGCCTCTGCCCTCCCCTTCCAGGTACTCTGCTGTCTGAGCAGCTCGGCCTCCCTGCTGCTGCTGGCCGGATACCGGGGGCAGCTGGGCGTCCAGAACAAATGGTTCTTCTATGTATTCTATCCGGCCCATCTGCTGGGACTGTGGGCCCTGCGCATGGTGCTGAAATGAGGTGCTTTGCATGAATGTACTGATCGTAGGCGGCGGCGGGCGGGAGCACGCCATTGCCTGGGCCCTGTCCAAGAGCGACAAGGTGGACCACCTCTACTGCGCCCCGGGCAACGGCGGCATCGCCGCCGTTGCCCAATGTGTACCCATCGCCGCCACCGATGTGAAGGCCATGGTGGACTGGGCCGTGGACAACCGCATGGACTTTGTGGTGGTGGCCCCCGACGATCCCCTGGCTCTGGGCATGGTGGACGAGCTGGACAAAGCGGGCATCCCCGCCTTCGGCCCCAACGCCGCCGCCGCCATCATCGAAGCCAGCAAGAGCTTCTCCAAAACCCTGATGGAGAAGTACCACATCCCCACCGCCAAGCATAAAACCTTCACCGACATGGACCAGGCACTGGCCTATGTTGAGGAGGAGGGCGCACCCATTGTTGTGAAGGCCGACGGCCTGGCTCTGGGCAAGGGTGTGGTGGTGGCCCAGACCGTGGCCGAGGCCCAGGAGGCCGTCCGGGCCATGATGGGCGACCACAAATTCGGCGACGCCGGAGCCAAGGTGGTCATCGAGGAGTGCATGACCGGACCAGAGGTTACGGTGCTGGCCTTCTGCGATGGGGAGCATATCCTCCCCATGCCCTCCTCTCAGGATCACAAGCGGGCCCATGACGGCAACCAGGGCCCCAACACCGGCGGCATGGGAGCCATCTCCCCCTCCCCCAACTACACCCCGGAGATCGCCAAGCGGTGCATGGAGGAGATCTTCCTGCCAACGGTGGCCGCTCTCAAGGCGGAAGGCCGCCCCTTCCATGGGGTGATCTACTTCGGCCTGATGCTCACCCCCGACGGCCCCAAGGTAGTGGAATACAACGCCCGCTTCGGGGACCCGGAGTGCCAGGCGGTGCTCTCCCTGCTGGACTCCGACCTGATGGACCTGTTCCTGGCCTGCCGGAACGGCACCCTGGATCAGGTGGACGTACTCTGGAAGGAGAGCGCGGCCTGCTGCCTGGTGCTGGCCAGCGGCGGCTACCCCGGCAGCTATGCAAAGGGATATCCCATTACAGGCCTGGAGGATGCGTCCCAGACCGCCACCGTGTTCCACGCCGGCACCAAGTTGGGTGAGGACGGAGCCCTGCTCACCAACGGTGGCCGGGTGTTGGGCGTTACCGCCACCGGCCCGGATCTGGAAGCAGCTATCCAGGGGGCATACGCCTCCGCCAAGCATATTCACTTTACAGATATGCATTTCCGTACTGACATCGGACGGGTATAAAACCGGTCTTTTTCGGGAACGCAACCCCTGGTTGTCAGATTGGACGCCCCGGTTGGTTGCCAAAAACGGGTCTGCCTGATAAGATGGCCCCGAAAAAGGAGGTCATCACCATGGCGTTTCAAGAACGGCTCTACTCTCTGCGCAAAGGCCGGGGTATTTCTCAGGAGGAGCTGGCCAACGTGATCGGGGTGTCCCGCCAAGCGGTCCAGAAATGGGAAGCTGGCTCCTCCACACCGGATATCCAAAATCTGTCTGCCCTGACAGATTACTTCGGCGTAAGCCTGGACTATTTGGTGCGGGGGATCGAGCCCCAAACTGAGACTCAGCCCGCTGTGGTCCACAACTACTACGGCTGGGGCTACCGGTACGAATTCTGCAGCAAGACCTCTCTTTTCGGCCTGCCGCTGGTGCACATCAACCTGGGCCCCGGCTTTCAGCGCGCCAAGGGGATCATTGCCATCGGCAACTTTGCTGCCGGTGTGGTGGCGGTGGGCGGCCTCTCCGCCGGCCTGTTCTCCGTCGGCGCCGGCTCCCTGGGGCTGCTGGCCCTTGGAGGCATGGCTGTGGGAGGGGTGGCTCTGGGCGGTCTGGCTGTGGGCCTGCTGGCCGCGGTCGGCGGCTTTGCGCTCAGCCTGGGCCTTGCCATGGGCGGCGGTGCTGTCAGCCGGTACATTGCTCTGGGTGGAGCCGCCTTTGGACAGTACGCCTCCGGTGGGATGGCTTCCGGCTCTGTCCTGGCCATCGGAGACCCGGCTTATTCTTCCCAGGGGCTGGCCCTTACCTGGTCGCAGGTGGAGGCCTTGGGTGACGGAGCCTTTGCCTATCTCCAAGCTCAACTGCCCCACACTCCCCGGTGGCTGCTGCGGCTGCTGCTGGCTGCCAATGCTTGAAAAACCCGGCGCATCGTTGATGCGCCGGGTTTTATCTTTATTTCTTGTTTTCCAGAGGCAGAGGGCTCATGCTGCGCAGGCTGACCCCCAGCGTGGAGAGATTGTGCAGGGTGGCGGACATGGCCGGGGGCAGGATACCGGCCACGCCCAGTGCGATCAGCGCTCCGTTGAAGCCAATGACAAAGCGGTAATTGGAGCGGATACGCCTCATCAGCTCCATGGACAGCCGCCGCAGTTCCACCAGCTCCCACAGGCTCTCAGCGGAGATGGTAATATCCGCGATTTCCCGGGCAATGGCGGCCCCGTCGCTGACGGCAAGCCCGGCATCCGCCTCAGAGAGGGCGGGGGAATCGTTGATCCCATCCCCCACCATCAGCACGGTATGCCCCTCCCGCCGCAGCCGGGCTACATACCGGGCCTTGTCCTCGGGCAGCACCTCGGCCTGGAACTCATCCACCCCCACTTGGGCAGCAATGGCGGCGGCGCTACGGGCGCTGTCTCCGGTCAGCATCACCGTCCGGACAATCCCCTGGCTCCGCAGGGCGGCAAGAACCTGCTCCGCCTCCTCCCGCACAGGGTCGGCAATACACAGCACCGCCGCCAGCCGTCCCCCCACGGCCAGATACAGATGGGAATATTGGGGCGGCAGGGCATCAAACCGCTCCTGCTCCCCCTGAGGAACAGTGCAGCCCTCGTCCTCAAAGATAAAGTGGGCGCTGCCGATCAGCACCCGCGCCCCGTCGACCGTGCTGGCAATCCCATGGGCCACCAGATACTCCACTCTGGAGTGGAACTCCTCATGGGTCAGCCCCCGGCGCCTGGCCTCCTCCACCACAGCGTTTGCCATGGAATGGGGGAAGTGTTCCTCCAGGCAGGCGGCCAGCCGGAGCATCTCCTTCTCCTCCCTGCCGTCAAAGGGCACAACCTGAACCACCCGGGGACAGGCATGGGTGAGGGTGCCTGTCTTATCAAAAACAATGACATCGGCCTGTGCCACGGCCTCCAGAAACTTTCCGCCTTTGACGGTAATGTGCGCCTCTCCTGCCTGCCGCATGGCGGAGAGCACCGCCAGAGGCATAGCCAGCTTCAGCGCACAGGAGAAGTCCACCATCAGCACCGACAGGGCCCGCGCCGGATTGCGGGTAAGGAGCAAGCTCAGCAGGCTGCCGGCAAACGTGTAAGGCACCAGCCGGTCTGCCAGCTCCGCCGCCTTGCTCTCCGCCGCGGATTTCATCTGCTCCGACTGCTGGATCATCGCCACAATCTGGTCATAGCGGCTCTGGCCGGAGGCCTGCTTCACCTCCAGCACACACTCTCCTTCCTCCACCACGGTACCGGCATAGACCATGCCGCCAGGCCGCTTGACCACCGGAATGGATTCTCCGGTGAGGGAGGCCTGATTGACGGCGGCCTCCCCCTCCAGCACCAGGCCGTCCATCGGGATCACGCCGCCGGCCCGGACCACCACCGCGTCTCCGGGACGGACCTGGCTGATGGGAACCAGGCGCTCTCCCTCCTCTCCCCGCATCCACACCCGATCCACGTTCAGCGACATACATTGCGCCAGATCCGCCACCGACTTTTTTCGGGTCCACTCCTCCAGCAGCTCACCCAGCTCCAGCAGAAACATCACCGAACCGGCAGTACCGAAATCCCGGCGGGCCACCGAGATCCCAATGGAGAGGGCATCCAACAGCTCCACCTTGATCCGGCGCCGCCGCAGGCAGCTCAATCCCCGTCTCATAAAGGGAAGCATGTGCCACAGCACCCGTGCCGCCCGCAGCGGCGGCGGGAAAAACAGCGTGCTGGCCGCCTTCATCAATACCTTGCCTGTCAGCTTTTCCTCAAACTCCCGGCGCAGCGCCCTGGTACTGTGGTCGGGCAGGATCATATGCGCCTCCGCCCTCTGCCAGGAAAACTCCCGCAGAGCGGCAAAGACCGTCTCCCGCTCTCCGCTGTACGACAGGACCACACAGCGGGTCCGCTCATGCACCTCCGCCGACCGCGTCCAGGGCTGATACTGGAGCCAGGCCTCCAGCAGATCGGCCTGTCTGAGGGTCAGCCGCTGCTGGCAGAGCCGGAACCGGACCCGGCCCCGGCTCTCATGCAGAATCGTCGCTTTCATACCCGTTTCCTCCACGGAAAGGGGGAGCCGTCTTTACGGCTCCCCCCTCGTCTTTTCTCAGGCCTCCTGGCCATCCAGCAGAGCATCCTCCTCCGCCTCAACGGCAGCCCGGGACTCGTTCAGATCCTTGGCAAAGGCCATGATATCGGCGGCGTTTTCCTGAACGGTGGTCACCGTCTCCATCACCGCATCCTTCATCCGCAGACCGGCGGCGGTCACATGGACATAGGCCTTTTTCGCATCCTTACTGGTAAGCAGCTTAACGCCCACCGAACCAAACAGCGCGCCGCCCACAAAGCAGGCCAGCTTGGTATACACATTCATCATTCCGACTTCCTTTCCGTTATTTCCGTCTGTAACCCGTCACCATGACCATCAACATGCAGATCACCGCGCCCCAGGCCCAAAACCGATGCTGCTTCAAAGGAATCCCTCCTTATCAAGCGGTTTCTTTTTCAGGTATCCCATTATAGCGGCCCTACGGCCGCCCGTCTTGCGGAAGCGGATGCAAACCGCCGGATTTAGACATTTTTCTATACTGGGTCGGCGTACAGCCGTACTGCCGCCGGAACGCCGGGTTAAACTGGCTCACCCCGTCATATCCCACCGCCTGGGCCACCTGAAGCACGGTCATGGAAGTGGCTTCCAGCAGCTCCGCCGCCCGCTCCAGCCGCCGCCGCTGGAGCCAGGTGTGGATGGGCTGGCCATAAGCCTGACGAAAGCGGAGCTTCAGTGCGGTAGGCGAAAGACAAAACCGCCGGCTGAGCACCTCAATGGTGAGCTTTTCCTCCAGATGGGCCTCCAGATAAGCACCCAAGGCTTCCCCCTCTCCCCCGTAAGGCCGCTCCCCATCCAGCCAGCCGCTGCGCTGGCACAGGAGGGAGCAGCTCCACCACTTTCCAGACGCAGTAGCGCCCCTGCTCCAGCCCGTTCAGTTCGTCCAGCGCCCCAAACACCGCCCGGGACCAGGGAACATCCGCCAACAGGCCGCATCCCTCTTTCTGCGCCATCCACCGTCTGACTGCCCCAGTGTCCAGCCTGAGTTCTCCCATCAGTCCGCACAGCGCCGCCAGACTCCTCCGGGCCGCCGGGGCGTTTACCGCCACCAACACCCCCCGCAGGCCGCCGTCCAACCGCACGCCCCGCAGAGCCTGACCGTGGGAGAGCAGCAGAATCCCACCCCCTTCCACCCGGAGACAGCGGCCGTCCCTCCGCTCCAGGGTCAGACCTCCACCCTGGCAGAACAGGGTCTCAAAGCGCTGGGGCTCCACCACCGGATCCGGCTGCTCCAGCGTCTTTCCCTTCAGGGAGAAGCTGCACGCCGTTACCCCCTCCATTATCGGATACCACCGGGCATCCGCCCCTTCTCTTTTCCGCAGAAACTCCTCCAACATACCGCCTCACCCTGCGTTTCCTTCCGCTTAAATCGTTAGCTATAACTAACCGCAGGATACAACACTTTTGCGGAAAAGGCAAGGGGAAATCTCTCTGTCCGGCAAAAGAAACGACCGGCGGCACCTGACGGTGCCTGCCGGCCAGTTTGGCTTACCCTTTCTTTTTCTGCTGCTTTTCCTCCAGCGGCAGCGGCTCAGGAACCTTGCGCTCTCCCACGCAGGCCTGGATCATCTTTTCCAGCCGCTCATCCTGGGCGCAGAACTGGTTGGTTATGGACTCCAGAGCGGCCTGTACCTTCTCCAGCTCTCCGGCGGTATGGGAGATGGTGGCATCCATGTCAGTACGCAGTTCCTCGTAGCTGTGCTGCACCTTGTGCAGCCACTGTTCCAGGTCCTGGCGGGCTCTCTCCACCCGCTCCTCCGCCTCTTCCTCCACCGCCTGGGCCCGGCAATGGGCCTCCAGCTCGATGCTGGCGGTGCGGTCCTTCACCTTTTCATAGGCCTGGGCCGCCGGCTCGGCCTGAGCCAGACGGCTCTCCGCTCCGGCCAGCGCCTCCCGCACCCGGGTCAGCTCCGCCTCTGCCTCATCAAGGCGTCCCTTCAGCTCCTCCGCCTGGCTCCGGGCCTGCTCCAGCTCGCCCTCCAGGCGCTGGACCGTCTCCGCGTCCTCCTCCGCCTGACGGCGCAGGACGGCTGCCTCCTCTTCCAGGCTGGCGCCGGTCTTTTTGGCCTCCTCCAGCTCCCGGTTCAGCTCGTCCAGCTTGTCCCGGTGGGTCTGGTTGGATGCCTCAATATAGTTCAGTACATCCTGCTTCTGGAATCCGCCAAAGGCCGCCGTGCGGAACTGAAGCTCCGTGTCGCTCATATGGGACACCTCATTTCTTCAGGTTCATTCCCCCAAGCGGTGATCCACAGGGGAATTTCGATCTATGGCGCTATTTTAACACAAGTTCTCCCATAACACAATTCTTTCTTCACATTGACGGAGCCAAAGGCAAATGATATAATGGGATGATTATGACAAGAAGTGGCGAGGTTGGAAGCTATGTGGATCTCGGACGGTTGGAAGGACTATGAATTACTGGACTGCGGCGGCGGAGAGCGGCTGGAACGCTGGGGGAAATACACCCTGGTGCGCCCTGACCCCCAGGCCATCTGGCGGCCGGAGGGCAAGCATCCCGGCTGGCGCAAGCAGGACGCCCGCTACCAGCGCTCCTCCACCGGCGGCGGCCAGTGGGTCAAAAAGGAGCTGCCGGAGCGGTGGACGTTGGGCTACAAGGGCCTTACCTTTAACATCAAGCCCATGAATTTCAAGCACACCGGCCTGTTTCCCGAGCAGGCCGCCAACTGGGATTTCGCCATGGCCCGTATTCGTGCCGCCGGGCGGCCCATCAGCGTGCTGAACCTGTTCGCCTACACCGGCGGAGCCAGCGTGGCCTGCGCCGCGGCAGGGGCCAGCGTGTGCCATGTGGACGCCGCCCGGGGCATGGTGAGCTGGGCCAGGGAGAACGCCAAAAGCTCCGGCCTGGAGGACGCCCCCATCCGCTGGATCGTGGACGACTGCGGCAAATTTGTGGAGCGGGAAATCCGCCGGGGCCGCCGGTATGACGCGGTGATCATGGATCCCCCTTCCTACGGCCGGGGTCCTTCCGGGGAGATCTGGAAGCTGGAGGAGAACCTGTTTCCCTTTGTGGAGCTGGTGACCCAGGTGCTCAGCGACCAGCCTCT
This sequence comes from Candidatus Flavonifractor merdavium, assembly GCA_019119335.1. GTDB lineage: Bacteria > Bacillota > Clostridia > Oscillospirales > Oscillospiraceae > Flavonifractor > Flavonifractor merdavium. The sequence continues at coordinate 11,189 of DWXF01000052.1, read as the reverse complement.
GTTCTTCCTCATTAATTCCTACACCACCGGGCTGTCTCCTTCCGTGCTCACCTATCTGCTGGAGACTCTGGTAGCCCGGCATCACGGCGGACACACCGACAGCCAGGAGCTGGGTCTGCCGGTGACCGCCACCGGTCTGGCTCTGCCCTGCGGGGCCACCGGCCGGTGGATTGCCGAATAAAGGGAGATCATCTGCCATGAGCGATACCATTTTAAAAACGGAGGGGCTGCGCTTCTCCTATCAGGAGGAAACCATTCCCGCCCCCGTGGTGCTGGACGGGGTGGACCTGGAGATCCAGGCCGGCTCCTTTGTCGCGGTGCTGGGCCACAACGGCTCGGGCAAGTCCACCCTGGCCAAGCACCTCAACGCCATCCTCCTGCCCACCGGCGGGAAGGTGTACGTGGACGGCATCGACACCGCCGATGAGGACAAGCTGCTGAACATCCGACGCACCATCGGCATGGTGTTCCAGAACCCGGATAATCAGATTGTAGCCAACGTGGTGGAGGAGGATGTGGCCTTCGCCCCGGAGAACCTGGGCGTACCCCCGGAGGAGATCCGCCGCCGGGTGGACGACGCGCTGAAGGCTGTGGGGATGTACGAATACCGGGAACACGCCCCCCACCTGCTCTCCGGTGGACAGAAGCAGCGCATCGCCATCGCCGGCGTCATCGCCATGCAGCCCCGGTGTATTGTGCTGGACGAGCCCACCGCCATGCTGGATCCCATCGGCCGCTCGGAGGTGCTGAAAACCATCAAGGAGCTCAACCGCGCCTCCGGAGTGACGGTGGTACTCATTACCCACCACATGGACGAGGCTGCCCAGGCCGACCGGCTGGTGGTCATGGCCAAGGGCAAGGTCGTCGCAGACGGCACGCCCAAGGACGTGTTCCAGCGGGTGGAGGAGCTGAAGGCGGTGGGCCTCACCGTGCCTGAGACCACGCAGCTGCTGTGGGAGCTGCGCCAGGCGGGGGTGGACGTACCGCTGGACGCCCTCAGCGACCAGGAGTGCGCCGCCGTTCTGGCCGGGCTTTTGACCAAGGACGTGACCCCAGCCTGAGGGCATGTACCACCAAGATAAAGGAATGAGGCATTTGGAACCGATTATTGAGACCCGGCGGCTGAGCCACATCTACTCCGCCGGCACCCCCTTTGAGCACGGGGCCCTGGTGGACGTGGACTTTACCGCCTACCGCGGAGAGTACCTGGGCATCATCGGCCACACCGGGTCGGGCAAATCCACCCTGATCCAGCACCTCAACGGACTGCTGAAGCCCACCTCGGGACAGGTTTTGTTTGAGGGCAAGGATATCTGGGAGACCAAGGAGCGCACCCGCCAGACCCGCTTTCAGGTGGGGCTGGTGTTCCAGTACCCGGAATATCAGCTCTTTGAGGAGACCGTATATAAGGATATCTCCTTCGGCCCCCGCAACATGGGGCTGGATGAGGGAGAAATCGACCGCCGGGTGCGGCAGGCCGCCCAGTTTGTGGGCTTGAGAGAGGAGACCCTGGAGAAGTCCCCCTTCGAACTCTCCGGCGGCCAGAAGCGCCGGGTGGCCATCGCCGGCGTCATTGCCATGGAGCCCTCGGTACTCATTCTGGACGAGCCCACCGCCGGGCTGGACCCGGTGGGTGTGGAGTCCATTCTGGGCAATATTCACGACTACCACCAGGCCAAAAACGCCACCATCATCATCGTCTCCCACTCCATGGAGGAGATGGCCCGGACTGTGGACCGGATCGTGGTGGTCAACGACGGCAAGATTCCTTTCTCCGGCGTGCCCCGGGAGGTCTTTGCCCACGGAGACGAGCTGGAGCGGATGGGGCTTGGCGTGCCCGCCATGACCCGGGTATTCCACCGGCTGCGGGCCATGGGGGTGGACATCGACCCCTCGGTGTACACCATCGAGCAGGCCAGAGACGCGATTCTGGCGGCCCTGGCCCGAAAGGAGGGGAAGTGAAATGGCGCTGAAAGATATTACCCTCGGCCAGTACTTCCCCGGCACCACCATCATCCACCGGCTGGACCCCCGGGTCAAGATCATCGGCACCATCGCCTATATCGTAGCCCTTTTCCTGGCCAAATGGCTGGTGAGCTACGCCATCATGCTGGTGCTGCTGGCCAGCCTGATCGCCGTGTCCAGGATCGGCCTGAAAAGCATCCTGCGGGGCATGAAACCCATTTTCATCATCGTGCTCATCACCGGCCTGCTCAATCTGTTTTATACCCCCGGACAGGGGGAGCCGCTGGTCTCCTTTTGGGTGTTTACCATTTACCGGGAGGGCGTGTGGGCGGCCTGCGCCATGGTATTGCGTATCACCATGCTCATCACCTGCACCTTCCTGCTGACCTATACCACCTCCCCTATCCAGCTCACCGATGCCCTGGAGCGGCTGATGAACCCGTTGAAAGCAATCAAGGTGCCCGTTCATGAGCTGTCCATGATGATGTCCATTGCCCTGCGGTTTATCCCCACCCTGATCGAGGAGACCGACAAGATTATGTCCGCCCAGAAGGCCCGGGGAGCCGACTTTGACTCAGGCAACCTCCTTCAGAAGGCCAAGGCCCTGGTCCCCCTGCTGGTGCCTCTGTTTATCTCCGCCTTCCGCCGGGCGGACGAGCTGGCGGTGGCCATGGAATGCCGCTGCTACCACGGAGGCGAGGGCCGCACCCGCCTGCGGCAGCTGAAGCTGACCGGCATGGACTACGCCGCCCTGGTGCTGGCGGTGGCTCTGTGCGTGGCTGTCGGCGTGCTGGGACGGTTCGGTTGGTGAGGACATGATGAGAAATATTGCGCTGAGACTGATGTATGTGGGCACCGCCTACCACGGCTGGCAGGTACAGAAAAACGCCGTCACGGTGGCGGAAACCCTGGAAAAGGCCCTGGCCTCCGTGGTGGGGCACCCGGTCAAGTGTACCGGGGCGGGCCGCACCGACGCGGGGGTCCACGCGGAGACCTACGTGGCCAACTTCCGCACCTCCTCCCGGATCCCCTGCGACCGGCTTCCCCTGGCGGTGAACACCCGTCTGCCGGACGACATTGTGGTGGTGAAGGCCACCGAAGTGCCGGAGGAATTCAACGCCATCGGCTCCTGCCTGAAAAAAGAGTACACCTACCGCATTTACAACTCCCACATCCGCAACGCCTTTTATGTGGACCGGGCCTGGTTCTACCCCAAGCGGCTGGACGAGCAGGTCATGCAGCGGGCAGCCTCTCATTTCGTGGGTACCCACGATTTTGCCGCCGTCCGGTCGGTGGGCACCGAAACCCGCACCACGGTGCGGACGGTACACTACTTTGAGATTTCCCACAGCGGGGATATGATTGAGTGCAAGGTATGCGCCGACGGTTTCCTCTACAATATGGTACGAGCCATGGTAGGCACCTGTGTCTACGCTGCCGACGGGAAGTTCTCCCCCGACGATGTGCCCGCCATTCTGGAGGGACGCAACCGCACGGCCGCCGGACCCACCGTCCCCCCCGGCGGGCTGTACATGACCAGGCTGTGGTACCAGGAGGACGTGCTGTAACCCTCCGCATAATTCCCGGTGAGGAGCATACAATGGACGAGATGAACCCGGGCCGGAAGGCCCCGCCAGCCAAAAAGCGCCCCAACCTGTTCGTCCGCTTTTTGGCCTTTCTGGTCACCCTGGCGCTGATGGTCGGCGCCGTGGTGCTGGTGGTGAACTACGATAAATTGAATTTTGACTCCCTCAAGCGCTGGTTTACCTATCGCAATCTGGACCGCAGTGAGAGCGGCCAGAGTGAGTCTTTTGTTTTTGAGGGTGGAGAGTCCAGCCAGTTCGCGGTATTGGACCATGAGCTGCTGGTCTGCTCCGGAAAAGATATCCGTCTCTATTCCGGCAGCGAACAGGTCAGTCTGGACCAGACGGTATCTATCCAGAATCCCGTGGTGGACACCGTGGGCAACGCCGCTCTGGTCTATGACGCCGGAGGCCAGTCCCTGTTCGTATACCGGGACCGGGCGGAGGCTTTTTCCCTGTCTCTGGAGGAGGAGCAGCAGCTGCTGGCAGCCTCCATGAACAGCCAGGGCTGGCTGGTGGTGGTCAGCCAGGAGAGCGGATACAAGGGCATTGTCACGGTATACGACAACACCTTCTCCCCTCAGATCCAGCTCCATCTGTCCAGCCGGTTTGTGATGGACGCGGTGCTCTCCCCAGACAGCAAGTCGCTGGCTCTGCTTACCCTGGGACTGAACAACAACTCCTTCGAGAGCCGGGTGGATTTCTACCAGCTGAACCGTACCGAGGAGGAGACCGAGCCGGACTGGACCTGTCCGGTGGGCGGAGACGTGATCCTCGCCATGCGCTGGGACAACAGCGGCATCTGGGCACTGGGCGAGACTTCCCTCTCCATCCTCTCTCCCGATGGGACGGTAACAGGCAGCTGCAATTACGGCGATCTCTATCTCAAAGGTTTTTCCCTGGACGGGGACGGAACCGCAGTACTGCTGCTTGGCAAATTCCGGGCGGGTACATCCGCGGAACTGTGGGTTGTGAACGCCGACGGGGAAACCCAGGCCCTTCTGTCCATTGAGGAGCAGGTACTCTCCCTCTCTGCCGCCGGCCGCTATGTCGCTTTGCTCACCGCCGACCGGCTGGACATCTATAACCAGGACCTGGAGGTTTACAGCACGCTGGAGGGCACTCAGGGCGCGCAAACCGTGCTCCAGCAGTCCGACGGCAGCGCCATGCTCATTGACAGTACCACCGCCCGTCTTTACGTACCCTGATTTTTCGGAGGTATTCCATGACAGCTTATCTCATTTTTGACTTGATCATTGTGGCAATCTTGATCCTCTTCGCTGCTCTGGGCGCACACAGAGGGCTGATCCTCTCCCTGTGCGGTCTGCTGGCGGTGGTGGTGGCCTTTGTGGGCTCCAGCTTCGTGGCCCGCACCCTCTCTCCCATGGTGGCCGACGCATTGGAGCCCCGGTTCGCCGCAGCCATTGAGGAGCAACTCAACCAGCAAATTCAGGACAGCCAGCTTCATACCGACCTCACTTCCGACGGAGAGGCGGTCTCCCCCGACTCGCTCCCCCTTCAGGACGTGCTGGACGCCCTGCGGGACATGGGCTTTTATGAGACCCTGGTTAACCGCGTGGACCAGGCGGTGGAGGACGGCATGACCGAGGTGGCCGCCAGCGCCGCCGCCCAGGTGGCCGCCGCCATTGCCCAGTCAGCCGCCTACCTTATTCTGTTCCTGATCTGCTTTGTGGTTATCCTGATTCTCTGGAAACTGGTCAGCCATGGGCTGGACCTGGTGGCCAAGCTGCCCGGTCTCCATTTCCTCAACAAGAGCCTGGGCGCTCTGTTCGGTCTGCTCAAAGCCTGCATCATCCTGTTTATCGCCGTCTGGCTGCTCCAGTTCTTTGGGGGAATCCTCCCCCGGGAAGCGGCGGAGCACACCTATCTGCTGCGCTTTTTCATGTCCGCCGATCCCACCGCGCTGTTGAGCGGACTGTCATAATATTTCAGAAATCGGGAAGGATTCATACCCAGTTCACAATTTCGGGTTAGAATCAATCCTCCGGGGGAGTTTGTCCCCCAAAAGGAGCTGACACACATGCAACCTACACTCTGTTCCAGATGCCACAAAAACGTAGCCGTTATTTTTATCCAGAAACTGGAGGGCGGAACCACCAAAAGCGAGGGGCTTTGCCTGAAATGCGCCAAAGAAATGGGCATCAAGCCCGTGGAAGATATGATGCAGAAAATGGGCATCACCGACGAGGACCTGGAGGGTCTGACCAATGAGATGATGTCTGCCTTTGGCGGCGCCGAAGGCATGGAAGGTCTGGTTCCCAACGAGGACGGGGACCAGGATGAGGAGGACGAGGGCAAAACCGCCACCTTCCCCTTCCTGAACAAACTTTTCGGCGCGGCCCAGAGTCCCCAGGCCCAGCCCCCGGAGCGGGATTCCGCCCGTCAGGAGCGGGGCGACAAGGAAAAAAAGAGCGACAAGCCCCCCAAACGAAAGTTCTTGGAGAACTACTGCATTTCTCTGAGCCAGAAGGCCGCCGACGGCAAGCTGGACCGGATCATCGGCCGGGACGAGGAGATTCAGCGCACCATTCAGATCCTCAACCGCCGCCAGAAAAACAACCCTTGCCTCATCGACGAGCCCGGCGTGGGCAAGACCGCCATTGCCGAGGGCCTGGCCCAGAAGATCTACCAGCGGGACGTACCCTACAAGCTGCTGGATAAGGAGGTCTATCTGCTGGACCTGACCGCCCTGGTGGCAGGCACCCAGTTCCGGGGCCAGTTTGAAAGCCGGATGAAGGGGCTCATTGAGGAGATCAAGAAGCTGGGCAATATTATCCTGGTCATCGACGAGGTCCACAATATCGTGGGCGCCGGTGACGCCGAGGGGTCCATGAACGCCGCCAACATCCTCAAGCCCGCCCTCAGCCGGGGGGAGATCCAGGTGATCGGCGCCACCACCCTCACCGAGTACCGGAAATACATTGAGAAGGATTCCGCTCTGGAACGCCGGTTCCAGCCGGTGATCGTGGAGGAGCCCTCCATTGAGGACAGCGTGAAGATCCTGCAGGGTATCGCCCCCTACTACGAGAAATACCACTTTGTCTCCATCTCCTCCGAGATGTGCCGCCTGGCGGTGACCATGAGCGAGCGGTACATCACCGACCGTTTCCTCCCCGACAAGGCCATCGACCTGATCGACGAGGCCTGCTCCGACGTCAACCTCCACAACAAGGCTCTGGCCCGTGAGGTAGAGGTGAAAAAGGAGTTGGACAGCCTGGGGCAGGAGCGGGAAAATCTGATGGTAGAGGCCAACGACCGGGACTACAAGCGTCAGACCGCGCTGAAAAACAACGAGAGCCGGCAGAGCGAGCTGCGCCGGGAGCTGAGCAAACTCACTGCCGAGCACGACACCCTCACCGGCAACCCCGCCACCACCGAGGCATTGGACGCCAATGAGCGGCGGCAGGCCACCTTCCGCAAGGAATTGGACAACCTCGCCCAGGAGCGGGACAAGCTGCTGGCCGACCAGGGCAGCAGCCGGGACTATGAGCGGCTGGCCACCATCAAGAGCCGGGAGATCCAGCTCCAGGACGAGCTGAACAAGCTGAATGCCCAGAGCGCCCCTCCCCTGACGGTGGAGCACCTGGCCAAGGTCATCGAGCTGTGGACCAAGATCCCCGCCAGCCAAATTCAGGAGGCCGAGTATGAGCGGCTGGCCCATCTGGAGGACCGGCTGAAGGAGCACCTGATCGGACAGGACGAGGCAGTCCACGCCGTGGCCGCCGCCGTGCGCCGGGGCCGGGTAGGCATCGCCTCCAAGCGCAAGCCGGTTTCCTTCATCTTTGTAGGCTCCACCGGCGTGGGTAAGACCGAGCTGGTGAAGCGGCTGGCTATGGATATGTTCCACTCCCCTGAGTCCCTGATCCGCCTGGATATGTCGGAGTTTATGGAGAAGTTCGCCGTTTCCCGGATCATCGGCTCTCCCCCGGGCTATGTAGGCTATGACGAGGCGGGGCAGCTTACCGAAAAGGTGCGCCGCAAGCCCTACTGCGTCATCCTGTTCGACGAGATCGAAAAGGCCCATCCCGACGTGCTCAACATCCTGCTGCAGATTTTGGACGACGGCCACATCACCGACGCCCAGGGCCGCAATGTGAACTTTGAGAACACCGTGATCGTCATGACCTCCAATGCGGGCAGCGACGCCCGTACCTCCGCCGGCTCCGTGGGCTTCGGCCGCACAGCCGACCAGCAGGGTAAAGAGCGGGCCATGAAGGCGCTGGAGTCTTTCCTGCGGCCGGAGTTCATCAACCGGGTTGACGAGATCGTGTATTTCAACAAGCTCTCCGAGGACAGCTTCAAGGCCATTGCCGGTATCATGCTGGGCGAGCTGCGGGACACCCTGAAAGAAAAAGGGATCGCCTTTACCTGGGACGAGGCGTTGCTGGACCACCTGGTCAAGCAGTCCTATTCCCAGACCTACGGCGCCCGCAATCTGCGCCGCCAGATTCAAAAGGACCTGGAGGACGATATCGCCACCAAGCTCATCGACAGCTATCTCCATCCGCTTACCGCAATTCACGCCTCCGCAGAGGGGGAGCACGCCGTCATTACCGCAGAATAAACAGCAGAAAGAAAGCGGCCGCCTGAAAAGGCGGCCGCTTCTCTTTTCTTTATTGTCCGGTCTTTACCAAAGCGTCCAGCAGAAGGCGGGCGCCATGGACCAAATACTCTTCCCGTGAGATGCCCAGCGTCTTTTTCAGGAAATCTTCCCGATACTCCGCCATATGAATAATTCCGGACAAAGCCGACCAAAACAGCAGCACGGTCTCCATAGGCGGCAGCTTGGTACGCACCACGCCTTCCTCCATACCCCGCACCAGGAAGGCGGACATCTCCTCATCGATCTCCCCTGTTACCCGGAGGATATCCGCCTGGCCCTTCTGCATTTCCTCAGAGGCCTGGGCCAAGGGCATCACTCCTGTGGCGGCGTCATAGGCGGTTGGATTTTCATCATAAAAACGCACGATCACCCGGCACACCGCATCATAGGCCTGGTACCAGTCCTTGTGGCTCTCAATGGCCTCATGCAGCTTCCGTTTCAGCAGCACGATGCCGCTGAGCAGAATGGCGTTAATAATCTCTTCCTTGCTCTGGAAATAGACATACAGGGTAGCTTTGCTGTACTCTGCTTCCCGGGCAATGTCGTCCATCGTGGTCTTTTCTGTACCCTTTTCCGCAAACAGCCGCTCCGCAGCCGCCAGGATGGAGCCGCGATGAAATTCTGTCAGCGCCTGCTTCTTGCTCATCGTAATTCCAGCCTTTCCAATTCAATAATCGAACCCTCAGTTTAGTTATTATAATACCATGTCTCCTCCTTTTTTGCAAGGGATTCCTCATGATACATTTTATCCGTACGACAAAAAAACTCTTGCAAAACAGCCACCGCTATGATATACTTTATTAGTCAGCTACCATAAGCAGGTATAGTTCAGTGGTAGAACGTCAGCTTCCCAAGCTGAATATGAGGGTTCGATTCCCTTTACCTGCTCCAAAGTAAAAACCGCTGGATTCCTTGGGAGACAAGGAGTCCAGCGGTTTCTTTTTACAGTTCACTTACCTGTATTTAGGTAAAATCAAGCTACTTCCCGTTTGTTGAGTGGTGGAAGTTGCGGTGGTAAAGGTTTAACCCTTTATGGCATTTCAAATCGGGTCAGCAGGTAGCCCACCACGCTGGTGAGGAGGTCAGCAATCACCGACTGGGTGGTGACCCGTTCCTCGTTTACGGCCCATTTTCGTTGTCTCTCGTAATGCTGTCCCCCGCTTCATCCACCTTGGACTCCAGAACAGAGATCATCTTTATCAACCAGGCCGGAATCGGTGCGCCCAGTGCGCCGGCATTCTCAATGATTGATCCCGCCTCGGTGAGGATGTACCAAATCACCACCAGGGGACATAACAGCACTGTGTAAGTAAAGGGCAGTTCCACGCTGGGCACATTGGCCAGCAGATGGCCGATCACCACGTCCAGGATGGCGGCCACGATGACCGCCACCACGCTGCCCAGCTTGTGCCAGATCCCGTCCCGGGCGCTCTTGCTGGACCACTCCCCCGCCCGTAGGGCGGCGCAGGAGCCGGTAACGTAGTCGATGACCATGCACACGACCCAGGCCACCACCACCCAGCCAAACCAGCCCCACAGGGCGGTGAGAGCCGCGCAGATGGCGGCAAGGGCCGCCTTGAAGGTATTGATATGTTCCATATCTATCCCTCCTACTGGTTCCGCACGTAGGCGGCCATGCTCTTAAGCAATGCATGGACGTTACTGGCGGAGTAGGCGCCGCCCTTCCAGTAGTCCACAGCGGTCAGTATACCTGCGTCGGCCAGGGTATCCACGGCGTCCTCCAGTTTGGTCTGCTCCGGATCACAGCCGTCGCACAGGTCCAGGAAAGCCTCCCAGCCGCCGGGGGTGGCCCGGATGGTCTGGGGGCAGTCCTTGCCGGCCCAATGATTGTGCTGCACCACCTTGTCCAGCGGGAAACCGTGCTCCGCCATCAGCAGGCGTACCAGAGAAGCTGCGTTGGCCTTGGCCCGCTCAAAGTCGCCGTCCTTGTTAACGCAGATCTCGATCCCGATCGTGGTGGTGTTGCCGGGGCCGTCGGCGCCGTCCCCAGCGTGATAGGCCGTCTCACTGTCCGGCAGATGCTGGACAATGGAGTGATCGTCCACAGTGTAGTGGTAGCTGATGCGTTTTTTCTCCGCATCATCGCCCTTGAGCCAGGAGGCATGAGCGGCGGCGTCCGCTCCTTCAGCAAAGTTGCCCGTCTCATGGATGGAGGCTCCATCGGCCGGATTGGTTCCACCGGGCCGGTTCTTTCGCCCCTTGGGGATGTAGTCCACCTTGATGGCAATGCCGGTATCCGTAACCCGCTGGACAGCCTCTACGGGCTCCAGGTAGTCCATAGACACCCACCCCTTGGCGGTCTGCCCCCAGCCATCCTGGATGGTCAGGACCTCCACCACCGTGCCGCAGGCATAGGCCCCCGCCTTACCATAGCTTGTCCCCGGGCCGCTACGGATGTTCAGGCCCACAGACGGAATTACTCTGTACACTCCCATATGCTCCTCACTTTCCGGCGGCTTCGGGGCCGCCTCTTTCTTTACCCAGACGCAGAGCCAGTTGTGAACCTTGCGTTCCGCCTGGATGGTCTGACCTTTAAAATCACACTGGGTAGATCCGCCGCTGTCCAGCATCATGGCGGAGCCGCATCCCCGGTCCGCCAGCTGGTCCCGCAGCTGCTCCGGCGTAAAGGCATCACTGGAGCAGTACAGCAGCAGGGAGTCCCCCACCACACCCATGGCGCTCCTGGGCCGCCGCCCGCCCTGGGCAGAATCATATGGGATGTGCTCCAGCGGCTTGCCGTCCACAATCAGGGGAGATGTGGCGATGTAGTTGTCATAGCCCTGCCAGTCTGTGGTCTGGGCCAGATCGCGGGGAATGTCCCACCCATAGCCCGCCAGGTCTCCCCAGGGGGTGGCGGACAACAGATTGCCGTCCACCTTCAGCCCCCGGCAGGGAGAGCCGTCTGAGTTCCACATGCCACCATTCAAGATATAGTCGGCGTTTGTCTCCGCTTTGACCTGGGCCAACGTCTTGCGGCAGTTGGTCACCACGATGGA
>DWXF01000051.1 GCA_019119335.1 Candidatus Flavonifractor merdavium | reverse complement strand
GTTCTTGATATAGTCGGCGTGGCCCGGGCAGTCAACGTGAGCATAGTGACGGGCGTCGGTCTCGTACTCCACGTGAGCAGTGTTGATGGTGATGCCGCGCTCGCGCTCCTCGGGAGCCTTATCGATGCTGGAGTAGTCCTCGTACTGAGCCTGGCCCTTCAGAGCCAGATACTTGGTGATAGCAGCGGTCAGAGTGGTCTTGCCGTGGTCAACGTGGCCGATGGTGCCGATGTTGACATGGGGCTTGGTGCGCTCAAATTTAGCCTTAGCCATTTTGGATGTTCCTCCTTAATTTCTAATCATGGGATAAATCCCTGTTTCCACAATAAACGCGAAAACATTGTATAGCATTGCAGGAAAAAATGCAATACCTTTGTTGCAGGAAATGCCAAAAGACGGAGATTAATCCTCTTTCCGGCCCCGCTCGGCGATGATCTTGTCGGCAATGCTCTTGGGGATCTCCACATAGCTGTGGGGCTCCATGGAGTACTGGCCGCGGCCCTGCGTGGAAGAACGCAGGTCGGTAGCGTAGCCGAACATGCTGGCCAGAGGCACCAGAGCGTCCACCTGGGTGGCGCCGGGGCGGCTCTCCTGACCCTGGATCATGCCGCGGCGGCTGGTCAGATCGCCGATGACGTTGCCCAGATATTCGTCGGGCACGATAACGGAAACCTTCATCACAGGCTCCAGCAGCACGGGATTGGCCTTGCGGCAGGCCTCCTTGAAGGCCATGGAACCGGCAATCTTAAAGGCCATTTCAGAGGAGTCCACCTCGTGGTAGGAACCGAAGGTCAGGTGGACCTTCACGTCCACAACGGGGTAGCCGGCCAGGATACCCGCCTGCATGGCGCCCTGGATACCGGCGTCAACCGCGGGGATATACTCCTTGGGAATAACGCCGCCGGTGATCTCGTTGAGGAACTCGTAGCCCTTGCCGGGCTCGTTGGGCTCCACGGTGATGCGGACGTGACCGTACTGGCCCTTACCGCCGGACTGACGGGCATACTTGGTATCCTGCTCGACAGACTTCTTGATGGTCTCCTTGTAGGCCACCTGGGGCGCGCCTACGTTGGCCTCCACCTTGAACTCGCGGAGCAGACGGTCCACGATGATCTCCAGATGGAGCTCGCCCATGCCGGCGATGATGGTCTGACCGGTCTCCTCGTCGGTGTAGGTCTTGAAGGTGGGGTCCTCCTCGGCCAGCTTCACCAGAGCCAGGCCCATCTTCTCCTGACCAGCCTTGGTCTTGGGCTCGATGGCCACCCGGATCACGGGGTCGGGGAACTCCATGGACTCCAGGATGATGGGAGCCTTCTCATCGCACAGGGTGTCGCCGGTGGTGGTGTTCTTCAGACCCACGGCGGCGGCGATATCGCCGGAGTAAACCTCCTCGATATCCTCCCGGTGGTTGGCATGCATCTGCAGGATCCGGCCCATGCGCTCCTTCTGGTTCTTGGTGCTGTTGAGCACGGAGGAACCGGTGGTCAGCTTGCCGGAGTACACGCGGAAGAAGGACAGACGGCCCACATAGGGGTCGGTCATGATCTTGAAGGCCAGAGCGGAGAAGGGCGCGTTGTCGTCGGCGGGACGCTCGTCCTCCTCGTCGGTGTCGGGGTTCACGCCCTTGATGGCCGGGATGTCCAGCGGGGAGGGCATGAAGTCCACGATGGCGTCCAGCAGCTTCTGCACGCCCTTATTGCGGTAGGAGGTGCCGCAGGTCACGGGAACCAGCAGGTTCTCGATGGTACCCTTGCGCAGGGCCCGGCGAAGCATATCCTCGGGGATGGGCTTCTCCTCCAGGGCCAGCTCCATGATCTCGTCGTCGATGTCGGCGCAGGCGTCCACCAGCTTGGTGCGGTACTCCTGGGCCAGCTCCATCATATCGGCGGGGATCTCCTCCACCCGCATGTCCTTGCCCAGCTCGTCGTAGTAGATGTCGGCGTCCATCTCCACCAGGTCGATGATGCCCTTAAAGGTATCCTCGGAGCCAATGGGGAGCTGGATGGGCACGGCGTTACACTTCAGCCGGTCGTGGATCATGTTGAGCACGTTGTAGAAATCGGCGCCCATGATGTCCATCTTGTTGACGTAGATCATGCGGGGCACCTTGTAGTGGTCGGCCTGGCGCCACACGGTCTCGGACTGGGGCTCCACGCCGCCCTTGGCGCACATGACGGTCACGGAACCGTCCAGCACGCGCAGGGAGCGCTCCACCTCAACGGTGAAGTCCACGTGACCCGGGGTGTCGATGATGTTGATCCGGGTCTGGGGGAACTGCTGCTTGGAACCAGTCCAGTAGCAGGTGGTGGCGGCGGAGGTGATGGTGATGCCGCGCTCCTGCTCCTGCGCCATCCAGTCCATGGTGGCGGTGCCGTCATGGGTCTCACCGATCTTGTAGTTGACGCCGGTGTAGTAGAGGATGCGCTCGGTAGTGGTAGTCTTACCGGCGTCAATGTGAGCCATGATGCCGATGTTTCTGGTATTCTCTAAGGTAACTTTCCTAGGCATACTCTAACTCCTTATTACCAGCGATAGTGCGCGAAGGCCTTGTTGGACTCGGCCATCTTGTGAGTATCCTCACGCTTCTTGACCGCGGAGCCGAGGTTGTTGGCGGCATCCATGATTTCGCCGGCCAGCCGCTCCTTCATGGTCTTCTCGCTGCGATTGCGGGAGTAGTTGGTCAGCCACCGCAGACCCAGGGTCTGCCGGCGCTCGGGACGAACCTCGATAGGCACCTGATAGGTGGCGCCGCCCACGCGGCGGGCCTTAACCTCCAGGGACGGCATGATGTTCTCCAGAGCGGTGGTGAACACGTCCAGGGGGTCCTTCTCGGTCTTTTCCTTGATGATATCGAAAGCTCCGTAGACCACTTTCTGGGCCACGCCCTTCTTGCCGTCCAGCATGATGCTGTTGACCAGCTTGGTCACCAGGACGGAATTGTAGATAGGATCGGGCAGGACCTCCCGCTTGGGTACGTTTCCTCTTCTGGGCACTTTGCTTCCCTCCTTCATAGTATGATTTCATAGGTACTCGAAGGCTTTCAAAAAGCCCCCGTGTAAGACAAGTGCCTGCTTGTCCAGTGCCCCACAGAAAACGCCCCTATATTTATATAGGTAAGCGCCTCCGCAAGGACAACTGCCTTGCGCTTCACGCGCGTAAAAATGTCATGGGAATTTGAATCGAAGCCTCTGCTGCGCAGATTACTTCTTGCCGGCCTTGGGCCGCTTGGCGCCGTACTTGGAACGGCCCTGCATCCGGTTGGCAACGCCCTGGGCATCCAGAGTGCCGCGGATGATGTGGTAACGCACGCCGGGCAGGTCCTTAACACGACCGCCGCGGATCATGACCACGGAGTGCTCCTGCAGGTTGTGGCCCACACCGGGAATATAAGCGGTCACTTCGTAGCCGTTGGTCAGACGCACACGGGCGATCTTACGCAGCGCGGAGTTAGGCTTCTTCGGGGTGGAGGTACGAACAGCGGTGCACACACCTCTCTTCTGGGGAGAAGGCAGGTCGGTCTCCCGATTCTTCAGAGTGTTCAGACCCTTCTGCATGGCGGGAGAGTTGGACTTGTAGGTCACGGCCTCGCGTCCCTTCCGGACGAGCTGGTTAAACGTAGGCATGGTTTTCCTCCTTTCTTCTATTCTGAAATATATATTTTAACGGAATAAGCAAAAGTTATACCGTTAAAACCAAATTAGTGCAGCAGCGCGGCCACCGCACTGCCCACGGCAATGCCGCAGGCGGAGCCCAGTTCCTTCATCTGAGCCACACGCTCCACCGGAATGGACCGCTCGCCGCACAGAACGGCAATGGGATCGGTCACCCGGGGGTCGGCGTCCTCCGCCAAAAATACGCGGGCGGCTTTCCCATCGTTGATGGCCCGCTTGGTCTGCTTTACGCCCACCACTTTGGGCCCCTGCTTGAGTTCCGCCAGCATCAGCCTGCCGCTCCTTCCTTTGTTACATTAACGGGAAGCGGCGGATCCCCGGCTTCCTCACACTGGCAGGCACACCTGCGCAATTTGGAATTATACCATATGACATTTTTGAAGTCAATTAGAAAATCACTAGATTTCTCAGGCTTTTCTGGACTTTTCCCGGTCAGATATACCATATGGGCCTTTTCTCCCTCAAAGAGGCCGGAAGGGACCCCTCCGGCTGTTTCTTTTTGTTATCGTTTGTTGCCGTTTTTGGCGTCAAAACCGCAAAAAATGTTGCCGGGCTCTTTTTTCTTTTTCTCCAAACCCATTGGCGCACAACGGGTTGATGGTTTGCGACAAAATTTCCTATTGACTTTTTGGCTCTGAACCGGTTACAATATGGTTACAATTCAGCAACCAACAAGTAACAGACTGTAACAGGAGGATTCCTTACCATGAAAAAACGAGCCCTTCGTGCGTTCGTCTGTCTGGCCCTCTGTTTTACCCTGGCCGGGCCGGCCTACGCCACCGAGAGCGGCGTCACGGTTACCGTAAACGGTACCGCAATTGAGACGGGATTTGCCTCACAGGTACTCAATAATCAGACCTACGTCTCTTATCTGCCCATTGTGAGCGCGCTCTATCCCGACGCCACCGCAGTTTGGGCCAACAATCAGGCGGAGGTCACCGCCCCGGGACTGAAGCTGTGCATCAAGCCGGAGGCCAAGTATATTGTGGCCAACGGCCGCTACCTGTATGTCCCCGACGGCGTCAAGGTGGACGGCGCCCACATTCTGGTGCCGGTACGCACCCTGTGCCAGGCCCTGGGCGCCACCGTGACCTGGGACGACGCCACGTCCACCATCACCATCGCCGCCGGCAGCGGCCCCATCGCTTCCGGTGACAGCTTCTACAACTCCACCGACCTGTACTGGCTCTCCCGCATTATCTACGCGGAGAGCGGCAACCAGCCCCTGGAGGGAAAGATCGCCGTGGGCAACGTGGTGCTCAACCGCGTGGCCAGCTCCCTGTTCCCCAACAGTGTGTATGACGTGATCTTCCAGCGCAATCAGTTTACCCCCGCTTCCAGCGGCAGCATTAACCGCGTCCCCAGCGAGGATGCGGTGATTGCCGCCAAGCTGTGCCTGGACGGAGCCAACACCGCTGACAACGCGCTGTACTTCGTCAATCCAAAGGCCTCTCCCAACAGCTGGGCCTCCCGGAACTGCACCTACGTTGCCACCATCGGCGCCCACGCCTTTTTTGCCTGAATTGTAAAAGCGGCCTGACCCACAGGGTCAGGCCGCTTTTGATTTTTCTTTGGATTTTTTTAAAATAACTCTTGACTCAGAGAAAAAATCTGTTATAATAATCTCTGCTGCTCAGCTCAACAGCAGCAGCCAACAGAATAAATGGAGTAGTATCGAAGTGGTCATAACGAGCACGACTGGAAATCGTGTGGCCGTCAAAAGCGGCCCGAGGGTTCGAATCCCTCCTACTCCGCCAAATAAAAAGACACGACGCAAGTCGTGTCTTTTTATTTTTCCGTATGTCTTTGACAACCACCCAATCCTGGCCCCCGACCTGTAAAAGGAATTTTCCCGCCGCCTATGGACCGCTACTTCCCTATCTGAATGTCAACTCCGCAGATCTCGATGCGGTCCAACGCCTCCAGATCAATAAAGGTCTCGTAGCCCTGCACGATCCGCAACTCTCCTGTCGCGTTGTTGTCACCGCTTCCCGCCCGGCTGCCAAAGGGGGCACGCCGGGTCTCCAACTGCATGACGTTGCCCGCATGATCGTAAAGGGCAATCGCGGGATCAGTGATGTTTGTACCATTGGGATAGCGCTGACACTGCCCGATCAGCCCCTCTCCCCGGAAACAACACGTGATGGAAACCGGGGAAATGGTCAGCTCTGTCAGGGTGGCTGTGGTATCCAGCACAGGGACAGATACCTGCGGCTCCAGCCGGATACTCTGATCCGCCAGGTCCAGTTGGATATCTTGGAAGGACCAACTCCCGTCGAAGTCGCAGCCCCCATTGCCATGGCTGAGCTTGCCCAGGGTCAAGGAAAGGTTCTTTCCATCCAGAGATTCCTGACAATTCATCCAGAGGACAAAGCGAAGATGGTTGTCCATCTCGCTGTCATCCGGAATCTGACTGATATACCACGCTCCAGGGTGTCTGGCACCTTTGTCACAGCTTTTTTAAAAAGGCAAAAAGAAACACCAGCCCATAGGTTGGTGTTTCTTTTTTGGAGGCGACACCCAGATTTGAACTGGGGGTGGAGCTTTTGCAGAGCTCTGCCTTACCACTTGGCTATGTCGCCTTATGGATAAAAGGAAGAAACGATCTTCCTTTTATCGTTTTTGGAGCAGGTGACGAGGCTCGAACTCGCTACCTCCACCTTGGCAAGGTGGCGCTCTACCAGATGAGCTACACCTGCATGTCATGGTCTATTCTATGCAGACCACACACACATGAGACCAGAAATTTTAGGGGTACCTTCCGGCGAATATGTCAGGCATATTCGCCGGAAGGATGGTGCCTCCGGCCGGAATCGAACCAGCGACACGGGGATTTTCAGTCCCCTGCTCTACCAACTGAGCTACAGAGGCAAATGGCGACGCGGAAGGGACTTGAACCCTCGACCTCCGGCGTGACAGGCCGGCGTTCTAACCAACTGAACTACCGCGCCATACGGTAGGGGGTACGGGAGCTTCCAAGAAGGAAGTGGTGGGAACAACAGGGCTCGAACCTGTGACATCATGCTTGTAAGGCATGCGCTCTCCCAGCTGAGCTATGCTCCCGTCATCAAGTCTGCTGCGCTTCGGGTCAAGCAGCGAAGGTTATTATACTAGACGCACCCCCACTTGTCAACCATTTTTGAGAAATTTTTTTAGATATTTTTCGCCGCCCTCGAAAACGCCCCGAGGGCGGCGATTTCACGTTATTTCTCCAGGGATGACAGCAGGGTTTCCAGGTCCTCTTTGGAGTATTGATAGACCTTGTCGCAGAACTGGCAGGTCAGTTCCGCCCTGCCCTGCTCCCGGATCAGGTCCTCCAGCTCCTGCCGGCCCATACTGATGAGGGCCCGGCTCACCCGGTCCCTGGAGCAGTAGCAGCGGTATTCCACCGGCTCCTCCGACAGGACCTCCAGCTCAAAGTCGGACAGCACCTGCTCCAGCAGCGCGCGGGCGTCCATTCCGCCCTGCATGGCCTCGGTGACCGCCCCCACGCGCTGGATGCCGTTTTCCACCGCGGTGATCACGCCGTCATCCGCTCCGGGCAGCAGCTGGATCAGGTAGCCGCCGGCGCACAGCACGCTCTGGTCCACATCCACCAGCACCCCCAGGGCGCAGGCGGTGGGAATCTGCTCGCTCTCCACAAAGTAGGAGGTAATATCCTCTGCGATCTCCCCCGACACCAGGGGGACGGTACCTACATAGGGCTCCTTCATGCGCAGGTCCTTGATGACCGTCAGGGAGCCCTCCCGCCCCACGGCGGAACCCACGTCCAGCTTGGCGGGGCCCTTTAGCGGCAAATCCACCAGGGGATTGACCACGTAGCCTCTGGCGTTGCCCTGACTGTCGGACACCACCGTCATGCTCCCCAGGGGGCCGTCTCCCTTGATGCGAAGGGTCACGGAGCCCTCCTCCGCCTTGAGCTGGTTGCCCATCATGGAGGCCGCCATCAGGCCCCGCCCCAGGGCGGCGGTGGCCACCGGCAGGGTCTTGTGGATCTGCCGGGCCCGCTCCACCATCTCCCGGGCGGAGATAGCCGAGGCCTTCACCGGCGCGTTTTTTGCCAATGCGCGAATAATTGTATCTGCCATGTTTTCAGGTATCCTTTCGTGCGGCGAAAAAAATGCGCCCCTCCCCCGCTCTGGGGGGAGTCATCCGCAGCTCGCCGTATTGCTTGATCCGCCGGAAGCCCGCCTGACGCAGCAGTTCCTCCAGCTCCTCCGGCTGGTACGCGAATTCCTCGTGTACCTCCTCCCAGCGGCGCCACAGGCCGTTTTCCTCCCGCTGGAAGATGTCCATGCCGTAGGTACACACCCGCCGCCGGGGCGAGTAGTCCGCCCGCCAGACACAGTAGGACGTCTCGTTCTCATCCAGAAAAATCTGCCCGTCCAATCCCCGCAGCTTGTCTGGCGTATTGATGTCGAAGAGAAACAGGCCGCCGGGCATCAAAAAGGTGTGCACACGTTGAAACGCCCGGGCCAGTTTCCCGGACCGGGTGACATAATTTACGCTGTCCAGACAGCACACGCAGGCGTCGATGGTGCCGTAGAGGTCCAGCTCCTCCATGGCCTGGTGGAGGAATATAGGCTCCGGCTCCCCCACGCCCCGGCACTTCTCCGCGGCCTGGGCCAGCATCTCCTCCGACAGGTCGGCGCCGATCATCTCATATCCCCGCAGGGCCAGGAGCCTGGTCAGGCTTCCGGTGCCGCAGGCCAGATCCAGTACGGTGCGGATGGGCAGCCTGCTGCGGACAAAGTGCCGCTCCACATAGTCCGCCCAGCGGTCATAGTTCACATCCTCCGTAAACTGGTCATAGCACTGGGCCAGATACTCATACGCCATGCTCCGCCTGCTTCTCCTTGATCCGGGGCAGCACCGCCTGGTAGCCGTCCGCCCCATACTGAAGGGAGCGGTTGACCCGGCTGATGGTGGCGCTGGAGGCGCCGGTGCGCTCCAGAATGTCGTTATAGATCATGCCGTCCGACAGCAGCATGGCCACCTCAAACCGCTGCTCCATGGCCCGCAGCTCCGCCACCGTGCAAAGGTCGGAGAAAAACTTCTTGCACTCGTCCAGATCCTGCAGCGTGAGGATTGCCTGATAGAGCAGATCTCCATGCTCCCGCTTTTCATTTTTTGTCATAGGCAGTCTGACCTCCCATTTGTACTGACGCAAGCGTTCTTTTTGTATTTTACCAAAGTGAAGTATGGAAGTAAACTGTTTTTCACCACTTTTAGAAAAAATGCATAAACTAAGTAAAAATTATTTCCATTTTAGGAGGGGAACGCAATGGATCCGAAGCACAAGGGAGCGCAGGCCCCGCCGGAAGCCCGGGTATTGCTGTGGGAGGGAGAGCCGGTGCTCTCCTTTTTCCCGCCCAAGGTGACCCTTCCTCTGGGCATGCCCAAGCGGGTAACGGCCTATTACCGCCGGCTGGAGCAGATGTGGCGGGACCGCTGGGAAAAAACCGTCTATTTTCGGGCCTGCGCCGCGGCTCAGGCGGCCCGGGACACCTCCCGCCCCTTCGACCCCTGGACCGCCGGGCTGGAGGCGGAGGCAGAGAAGGCCGGCGACATTCTCCGGGTGCGGTGGGAAGCGGCAGAAACCGCCGGCGGCCGGCGCTGCGCCCTGAATCGGGAGGAGCTGTGGCAGCTGCCCAAAGGGACTCCCGTAATCGCGGCCAAAGGAGCAGGGAAAAAACACCAGGAGGATCCGGCGTAAATTTATTGATTTTTTTCGTCCCTTTGCCTTGTCCAACAGGGAAAACAGGAATATAATATCCCATGTCGGGGCAGGCTGTTTGACGCCCGCCCCACGACATTGCCGGCGGGAAAAGGCCAATGCGCGAATCCCCGCGGCAGGAGGAATCATTATGGTAAAGGCGATTGTCGGCGCAAACTGGGGCGACGAGGGCAAGGGCAAGATCACCGACCTGCTGGCCGAGCAGTCAGATGTGGTCATCCGCTTTCAGGGCGGAGCCAACGCCGGGCACACCATCATCTGCGACTATGGGAAATTTGCCCTGCATCAGCTCCCGTCCGGCGTGTTCTACCCCCACATCACCAACGTCATCGGAAACGGCGTGGCGCTGGACGTCAACAAGTTTGCCGCTGAGCTGGAGCATCTGAAGGAGGGCGGCGTTCCCGCGCCCCACATCATTGTGGACCTGCGCACCCAGCTGCTGATGAGCTACCATGTGCTGCTGGACTCCTATGAGGAGGAGCGCCTGGCCGGAGCCGCTTTTGGCTCCACCAAGTCGGGAATCGCCCCGTTCTACTCTGACAAATATGCCAAGATCGGCATTCAGGTGGCTGACCTGTGGCACAAGGACCGGCTCAAAGGGCAGCTGGCCCACATCTGCGAGCTGAAGAACGTGCTGCTGGAGCACCTCTATCACAAGCCCAAGCTGGACCCCGACGCGCTGTTCGAGGAATTGATGGGCTACCGCAAACTGCTGGAGCCCTATGTGGGCGACGGGGTAGGCTTTGTCCACCGGGCTTTGAAGGCCGGCAAGCAGCTTCTGCTGGAGGGGCAGCTGGGTTCCATGAAGGACCCCAACCTGGGCATCTGTCCCATGACCACCTCCTCCCACACCCTGGCCGGCTTCGGCACGGTGGGCGGCGGCGTGCCCCCCACGGCTCTCACCGATATTATCACCGTCACCAAGGCCTACTCCTCCGCAGTGGGCGCCGGCGCCTTTGTCAGCGAGCTCTTCGGCGATGAGGCGGAGGAGCTACGCAAACGGGGCGGCGACGCCGGCGAATACGGCGCCACCACCGGCCGGCCCCGCCGGGTAGGCTGGTTCGACACCGTTGCCACCCGTTACGGCTGTATGGTTCAGGGCGCCACCCAGGTCGCCTTGACCGCCATTGACTGCCTGGGTTACCTGGACGAGATCAAGGTGTGTACCGGCTATGAGATCGACGGCCAGGTTACCCGCGATTTCCCTGTGCCCGCCCTGCTGGACCGGGCCAAGCCGGTGTATCAGACCCTGCCCGGCTGGAAATGCGACATCCGGGGTGTCACTGATTATGCCGCGCTGCCCCAGGCCGCCCGGGATTATGTGGACTTCATCGAAAAGGAGATTGAGGTACCCATCACCATTGTCTCCACCGGTCCCAAGCGCCACGAGATCTGCTATCGGAAATAAGAAGCGCAAAAGTAGGAGGCGTACCGCCGGCAGAGGCGGTACGCCTCCTACTGCTATGCACCCAGCACATTGCCGCAGGTGAAAAAATGGGGTACAATGGAACATATACTGAGTAAAGGTTTGGGAGGAATGGGGCATGAAGTGGGTACGCAGGGGGATGGCGGCAGCAGCCTTGGCTGTGCTGGGTGCCTCTCTTGTTACACTGCTTCTGTTGGGGGGCTGCTGCGCGCCGTCGGCGGATGACTTCGGATATGGCGCTCCGGTGCATTTTGCCCTGGAGGCCGGGCTTGGCCTGCCCGGGGTATTGGACGCCATATGGGAAAACCTCCGCTACACCTATCAAAACTGGCAGGGAACCTTTGCCTCTATTCTGCTGTTCTCTATTCAGCCCGGCGCTTTCGCCTGGAACGCCTATCCCCTCACCGTTGCGGTCATGCTGGCCGCCATTATCCTTCCGGTATTTCTCACCCTTGGCGCTCTGTACACAAAGAGCCGGGCCTGGACGGTGCTGCTGGGCAGCATCATCTCCCTGCTGAGCGTGCAGTATCTCCCCTCCCCGGCAGAGGGTATCTTCTGGTGGAACGGCGCTGCCCACTACCTGGTGTTCTGGTGCCTCGGCGTGAGCATGATCCTCTGCCAGCTCCGTCTGGAGCGGTGGAAGTGCCGGGGCGTACTCTTTGGGCTTCGTCTGGCTCTGGCGTGCGCGGGCTGCTTTTTTGTGGGAGGCGGCAATTATTCCACCGCTCTGGTCTTTGCCCTGGTGTCCGCTGTCTTTACCGTCCTCGCCCTGCTCAGGCGCGTTCCCCGGCACATAGCGGCGGCAAATTTCCTTCTGACTCTTTCCGCTGCCACCGGTCTGACGGTAAGCATGGCCGCTCCCGGCAACGCGGTGCGTCAGGCCGGCCTGGAGCAGCTCCCCCCCTTTACCGCCATCCTCCGCTCCTTCCAGCAGGCAGGTCAGGACATTGCAGCCATGATGGACGAAACGGTTCTGGCAGGTCTGCTGCTGACAATCCCCCTGTTCCTCCTGTCCGTCCGCGGAAGCGGTTACCGTTTTCGGCTGCCGCTGCTGGTACTGGGCGGCTCTTTCTGCGCCTTCGCAGCGCTCTATACCCCTCCCCTCTACGCTATGGGAGTCAGCGCGGTACCACGGATGGAAAACCTGTTTTGGCTGGCTTACGTCTTTCTGGTGTTTGGAAATGGATTCTATCTGGCCGGGTGGCTGTCTTACCGTTTTTCGGCGGAAAGCTCAGGAAATGGCCGCCGGGTTCTGGGTACGCTGGCCGGCGTCGGGGGAGCGGCTCTGCTGGTGGCGCTGTGCTGCCAGTTAGAGGAGAGCAACGCATACCTGGCTTACCATGATCTTCACAGCCCGGAGCTGAGCGCCTATCTCCAGGAGCGGGAATCCCGCCTAGCGCTGAGCGAGGATCACGTCACCCCTCTCCCCCGTTTTGCCGCTATAAGCGATTATCCAGCCTGTTTTCCTGTCAGCCAACTGCTCACCTGGATGTCAGACGTGCTGGTGGACGGCGTGCCCGCCGATCTGCCCTGTTACCACACCTGCGGCGGCGAAGTGACTTACGTGGGTCTGGAACAGGCGCTGAACTTTTTTCACAGCGGTAAACCGCTGGACAACTCAGATTTCTCCGCCGCCTTCCAAATCGGCGGCGAACTCTGTGTGCCACTTCGGGAGCTTTGCAATCTGCTGGGCTATACCATTACCTATGATGTTGCCATTGATACCATCTCCATCGTCACCACCGCCTGACGCCAACAAAAAACGGGAGGGGGCGTTTCGCCATTCGGCGAAACGCCCCCTCCTGTTATGCTCTCCCCAACCTGTGAGGCAGGTTGCTCATTCATACGCCCCGGACGCAATCCCGGAGCGCCCGCCAAGGACTCCCGGACCAAAACTCCCGGGCCATTCCCGTGGGAATTCCCTTCCGCAGCAGTTCATATCCCGCGGCTCTCCTGCTGGTCTCCATGGTAATCTCTTTCTTCATGACGATCGCTCCTTTCTGTCCGGCGCTCTTGCCTTCCTTCTGACTTTAGTATACAATAGAACCAGTCATGAATCAAACGAATATTTTTCATCTTTTACATGATTAAAAGGAATGACAGGCATGAATCTGACCAAATACCAGGCGCTGCTGAAGACAGTGGAATTAGGCAGTATTACCAGAGCCGCGGAGGCCATGGGCTATACCCAATCCGCCCTAAGCCGGGCCATTGCGGAGCTGGAGCGGGAGTGGGATCTGGAGCTGCTGACCCGCAGCCGGAGCGGGGTGGCGCTCAGCTCTGACGGCAACGTGCTGCTGCCCGCCATCCGTGGCCTGTGCAACGCCGCCAAAACGTTGGAGGAGCAAGTGGCGGAACTGCACGGTATGACCCGTGGTACCTTGCGGGTAGGTACCTTTACCAGCGTATCCATCCACTGGCTGCCCGGCATTATGAAGGCCTTTCTGGATCGCTATCCCGGCATCCATTTTGAGCTGGTAAGCAGCTGGGAATTCGCCGAAATTGAGGACCTGATCCGCCGGGGGGAGGTAGATTGCGGATTTCTCCGGGTCCCTGCCGGAGAGGGCCTGGACACCATCGCCCTGCAGCAGGACCGGCTGCTTGCCGTGCTTCCTCCCGACCATCCCCTGGCACACGCCCCCTGTTATCCCATCCCACGCTTTACCCAGGACCCATACATCCGCATCTCCGAAGAACGCGACATGGAAATCAGCCGGATCTTTCAGGAGGAAGGGGTTCGTCCAAACCTGCAATACAACGTCAATGACGATTTTGCCATCCTCGCCATGGTGGAACAGGGCTTGGGCGTAAGCATCATGCCGGAGCTGGTTCTGCGCAACTCCAACCGGCATTTTTCCGCAATCCCACTGGATCATCCGCGGTTTCGGGAAATCGGGCTGGCCGTCCGCAGCGGAAAGGCCCCCTCTCCCCTCACATCCCACTTTTTGTCCTGTGTCCAGGAACTCGTGGCACAGATGGACCCGGATATCTCCCCACAATAAATTTCTACTCTTGACAAATGGAAATACCGACACTATAATAATATGTGCTGATTCTCTGCACTGCATCTCAAACAGGCTGCAGACAGAGGATATCCGGGTGTGGCGAAGCTTGGTATCGCGCTTGGTTCGGGTCCAAGAGGCCGTGGGTTCAAATCCCGCCACTCGGACCATACGGAGTATCATTAAAGGATCTGAAAAGGTCTGCTGATGATACTCCGCATTTTTTATTTCCAAGTTTATTATAGAGATCTGTGCGGGGGCGTAGCTTAATGCTACGCCTTTTCTCGTTTCCAAAAGAATGTCCCGCTCGGGGATTTTCCGGCAATCCGGTACCTCAAAGGATCCAATGCAGTTTTGGTGATTCTGTTCTCCTTGACCGCAGGATAAACCTCGATGTACTGAATGAGCTCGGCAGCCGTGCGTTTGGTGATGGAGCTATTTTAAAAAAAGCTTAAAATTTGTTAAAGCTGCCCGCAAATCGACGGGAATATGCTATAATTAGGCCAAATTTTGCGGCCAAGGCCGCATGGGAGGTTGTTATGAACAAAAAGATTCCCCCGCTACACAGCTTGACATGGCTGTGGTTCAGCTTATTCGCATACAGCGTGCTGTTTGGGTTACTGCAAAAACTTATGTCTTCTGTTCCCGGCTTGCCGGAGGGTATCGTGCTGCTCCTTAGCTGCGCGGTGGCATCGGCGATCCCCCTGCTCTGGTCCTCACTAGTGAGCGGCGAAGCCCCTCACTTCTCTTCCCAGAAGGCCTCTTTGGGCACGCTGGTTTTTCTCATAAGTGTGGCGCTGAGTGGAAATCTTGCCGTCATGGTACTTACTCCGGTTCTAGAGCGGGTGTGGAACCTGGTTGGCTTCACCGCCCAAGCGGCGGCAGTGGGAGAAGAAATCGCCACACCGCTGCTGGCAATATATATTTGTATAGTCGGTCCTGTCCTTGAGGAACTGATCTACCGAGGAGTGGTGCTGCGCCGCTTGCTGCCAGGGGGTGCGCGGCAGGCCATTTTACTGTCGGCCCTGTGCTTCGGGCTGATGCACCACGATCTCTATCAGGGGTTGTCCGCCTTCTGGTGCGGATTGATTTTCGGCTATGCGGCCCTGCACTACGGATTGGGGACGTCCATCGGACTGCACATCGCCGGAAACAGCATTGCTGAGGCGCTGCCGCTACTGCGCCAGGCGGGCACTCCTGGTGCCCTGGCTACCTTGGCTCTGGTGTTTGTCTCGGTGGTGATCGCAGTGACAGGAGGGATCCGCCTG
Source organism: Candidatus Flavonifractor merdavium (assembly GCA_019119335.1). GTDB lineage: Bacteria > Bacillota > Clostridia > Oscillospirales > Oscillospiraceae > Flavonifractor > Flavonifractor merdavium. The sequence continues at coordinate 219 of DWXF01000051.1, read as the reverse complement.
CTGCTGAAAAGACGGGGACGGAAGCGCGAGAGAAGTCAGGCCGGCGGGAGTAGCGGCGTGTGGAGCAATCCCGCCCTGTGGATGCTGCTGGCCTTTGACACGGTTTATCTCGTTGTGGCCTCATTTACTCACCGCTGAAGTAGTATTTGGATAAAAGCCTTGCTTACAAGCCGTTGATATTACTGGATTTTCACAGATTCTTGAATGCCACTTGGACCA
>DWXF01000050.1 GCA_019119335.1 Candidatus Flavonifractor merdavium | reverse complement strand
ATTTCCCTGCGCTATACCATCTGGCTGGCCGCCGTTTCGATTTTGAGTTGCTCAGCGGCTTGATTTTGTGTTGCCTTTTTCGCTGCTCCCAAAACCTGAAATTTCTACTTGACTTTTGTTAGCAGGTCTTTTCAGGCAGCAAAAAAGCGCATGGCAAAAAAGCCATGCGCCTCTGTCCTGGTTACCTGAGAGTTTTGCCCCCGTCGGCGCGGAGCGTGCTCCGCTTTCCAGAGTTTCGTCAGGGGCCGGTCCTTCTGCCTGAGAGATCACTGCGCTGCCCCTTCGGCGGCGGCCTGTGCCGCGCTCTCCCGGTCCCGTCATCCGACAATATAAACTTATGGGTTTGCTTCCAACCTCAGTATAGGGGAGCGTGCTGGAAAAGTCAACCGCCAGTTTTCCGCCGCACCCTTTTTTCCGAAACACATAAGATGGAGTACGGCGGGGAAGGGAGGAAGATGCCGTGAAACATGAATTGGATATCTGGCTCATCGGCGGGGACCGGCGGCAGCAGCGGTTGGCGGGCCTTCTGGCGGAGGACGGACACAGCGTACATACCCTGGGCCTGGGCCCGGCGAAGGGCAGTGTGCGGGAGGAACGGGAGCTGGCTGGGGCGGCCCTGGCGGACTGCGTGGTGCTTCCGCTGCCCGTGGCCGCCCCGGGGGGACGGCTGAACGCGCCGCTGGCGGAGGAGCCTTTGCCCATGGAGGCGGTCTTTGCCGCCCTGCGGCCGGGGCAGATTATCTGCGGCGGCCGGGTGGACGACGCCACCCAGGCTATGGCCCGGGACCGGGGGCTGGTCCTCCACGACTACTTTGCCCGGGAGGAGCTGGCGGTGGCCAACGCGGTGCCCACCGCCGAGGGGGCCATCCAGATTGCCCTGGAGGAGATGCCCGTCACCCTCCACGGCAGCCGGGCTCTGGTCATCGGCTACGGGCGGCTGGGCCGGGCTCTGGCCCCCCGGCTGGCGGGGCTGGGGGTAAAAGTCAGCGTGGCCGCCCGGAAATATGCCGACCTGGCCTGGGCGGAGGGCTTCGGATTTGGCACCGAGCACACCGGGGAGCTGAAGGGCTGGCTGTGCGGCTACGACCTGGTGGTGAATACGGCGCCCGCTTTGGTGCTGGGCAAAGAGGAGCTGGAGGAGCTGAAGCCGGAGTGCGTGGTCATCGACCTGGCCTCCCTCCCCGGAGGGGTGGATTTTGCCGCCGCCCAGGCCCTGGGGGTGAAGGCGGTCCAGGCCCTGTCCCTCCCCGGCAAGGTGGCCCCCGCCACGGCGGCGGCCTATCTGCGCAGCACCATCTGTCATATTTTACATGAGTTAGGAGTGTAGCTATGGAACCCATTCGGGTGGGATTCGCCTTCTGCGGGTCCTTTTGTACCTTTCATCAGGCTATGACGGCCCTGGAGCAGGTCCACGCCCGCTACGGCGACGTGACTCCCATTGTCTCTGAGGCCAGCGCCGCCACCGACAGCCGGTTCGGGCCGGCCCACGAGTACATGCGGGAGATGGAGCGTATCTGCGACAGGCGGGTGATCGACTCCATCCCCAAGGCCGAGCCCATCGGACCCAAGCATCTGCTGGATGTGCTGGTGATCTGTCCCTGTACCGGCAATACTCTGGCCAAGCTGGCAAACGGCATTACCGACACCACCGTGACCATGGCGGCCAAGGCCCATCTGAGAAATGGCGGGCCGGTGGTGCTCTGCCTGGCCACCAACGACGGTCTGGCGGCCTCGGCCAAAAACATCGGCACGCTGCTTGACAAGAAAAATGTCTACTTCGTCCCCTTCGGCCAGGACGATCCGGTGGAAAAGCCCACCTCTCTGGTGGCCGACTTTTCCCGGGTAAACGACGCCATCGACGCCGCCCTGCGGGGAGAGCAGCTCCAGCCCCTGCTGCTGCGGGACTGACAAACAAAAATGCCCTTGGGCCGGTTTTTTATACCGCTGGCCCAAGGGTATTTTTGTTCAGAAATATCTTGCAAAATACGTTGCTTTTATGTATAATCTGTGCAACGGTGTGGCAGATCTTGGGGAATAAGACCACAGAATCCCAATTACATGCCCCTCCCCGCGGGGGAGCGGCGGCAAGGAAGGTGAAGCAATGAAAACGCGATTTTTGAGCATCCTGATGACTCTGGCTTTGGCCGTGAGCCTGCTGCCGGGGGCGGCCCTGGCGGCGGAGGGACACTGGGCCCAGAGCGCAGTGGATACACTGAACAAGATATACGGCACCACGGTGTTTTCCACAGAAGAGACGGCCATGACGGTGGAGGACGCCCGGGCCGCGCTCAACGCCATGGGCAGCCCCACAGATGCGCTGGCAGGGGAGAGCAGCTTTACCCGTGCCCTGGCCTGCGAGGCGCTGGCTGATGCCTTTGCCCTGCAGCCGGAGGAAACGGCCATTGACTTCCTGTATGAAAAAAATATCATCAATGGGGAGTCCGTCGGAAATCTGAACCCTACCGGTTCTGTCTCCAAGGCGGAATTTGCCGTACTTACCTACCGGGTACTGAACTACACCGGAGGCGGTCTGGGCTCCACCTCTGCCCTCAAGCCGGGCACCGACGCCTATTTCGCCTGGATGTACCTGGCGGTGCGCCGCAGCGTGCCCTTCACCTCCCATCAGACCGGCTCTTCCATCGGCAGTGTAACTGATTTTAACACCTACAAGCTGGCCGCGGATACCGAGTATACCGACGGGGCCATCGTGACCTCGGTGGAGATCGGGCCTCAGTCCGGGGAGGGCATCTGGAACGCCTGGGCCGCCGCTCTGTCCGAGCCCAAAATCGGCGGTGTGGCGGATTTCAAAGATAAGCTTACCGAACGCTATCAGGCCGACGAGCCCATGAAGGACGCCGCCGTCCGCATGATGGAGGCATATATAGACGCCTATGCCCTTGCCAAGGGCACCACCCCCACCATTTTTACCGACGTGACCCCCGACGACTGGTGGTATGACGGGGTGATGTACAGCTTTGATGCCGGATATGTCAACGGCCTGGGCAACGGCTCCTTCGGGCCGGAGTACCGGCTGCCCCTTTACGAACTGGCCTCCCTGCTGTACCGGATCAACCCTAATGTATCCACCGACGGAATCGATCTGCCGTTTTTGAAAAATTGGGATAATGCCACCTATGAGGGCAGGATCATGCTCAACAATAAAAACCTTCAAGATGCCATGAAGGCCGCCGTGGCAGCAGGATATCTGAGCTGGAAAGACGGCAATACCGAGGACTTCGACCCCACGGACACCGTGTCCCGGCAGGAGGCCATTGCGGATATTCTGAAGGCCTGCGCACAGGGAAAGAACGTGAATCTGAACCTGAGCAGCGTAAACACCGCCGTGCTGGATCGCTTTACCGACATCGGTCAGTTGACCCCAGAGCAGGAGCAGTACCTGGCCTACGCGGTAAGTCACGGCATGGTCAACGGCACCAGCCCCACCACCCTGAACCCCAACGGCGATATAACCCGCGCGGAGGCCGGCGTGCTCCTCTACCGCACCCTGTTGGGTTTGGACGAGACCAAAATAAAGGACTATACGGATAATGTAAACCATGCGTTGGAAGGGGGTGCCTGAGGATGAAACGAGTTTTCTCCCTCCTGCTGGCCCTGGCTCTGCTGGGCTCTCTGCTGACTGCCCCCGCATTTGCGGCCGGTGCGGAAAAAACACTGACCCTCAGGGAGGACTGGCGGCTGACCGGAAATGTGGATCTGGCGGTACCGGCGGATACCACGCTGACAATTGTAGGAAACGGCCATTATATCTATGAAATGGAAGGCCAGCTGCTCAACAGCGGCACGGGCAAGGTAGTGTTTCAGGATACCATCCTCTACCCTGCCGGGGAGAGCGGAGCCTGCAACATCAACACCTCCGAGCAGCTGATGATGGATCGCCAGCCCCATACAGTGACCATCGCCTCCAATCTTGTAAACGGACAGCTCAGCGCCGCTGCTACGGCGAAAAAGGGCGATACCGTCGCCGTGACAGTTACTCCGGCCAGCGGCTATGCGCTGGACACCCTGACCGTTACGGCTACTGAGGTTCCCTCCCTGGCGGTGAATGTGTCCGGCACAAGCTTTACCATGCCCGCCAGCGACGTAATTGTCAGCGCCACCTTTAAGGAGGCCACCGGCACGGGGGGCGGCGATACCGGCGGAACTGGCTCCGGCGGCGGTGGCGGTGGCGGTGGAAGTTCCAGCACTACGGAGACCGTTACCAATACCGACGGCTCCACCACCACTACGGTGACCAACAACGCCACCGGCACCATCACTGAGACCACCAAGTATACCGACGGCTCCACCCAGGTGGTGGAGACCGAGAAGGACGGCACCGTAACCACCACCAATACCGACAAGGACGGCAACAAGACGGCCACTGTGGAAAATCCGGACGGCACCACTGAGACTACCGTTACCCGGAAAGACGGTTCCGGCTCCACCACCACCGTCTCCGCCGACGGCCAGGTGTCCGCTAAGGTGAAGCTGCCTGCCGCTGTGGTGGAGGAGGCGGTAGCCAGCAGCCAGACAGTGGCTCTGCCCATGGCCTCCGTAACAGCCTCGGTCAGTCCGGTCACAGCCCCCACCGTTACCGTAGAGCTGCCCGAGAATATTGCCGCCCAGGTGGAAATCCCGGTGTCCAACGTCACCCCCGGCACCGTGGCCGTTCTGGTCAAGGCCGACGGCACCGAGGAGGTCATCAAGACCAGTCTGACCACCGAACAGGGTGTGGCGGTAAAACTCTCCGACGGTGACACCGTAAAGATTGTGGACAAAACGAAGTCCTTCTCCGACGTGCCCAGCGGCTATTGGGGGGCCGATGCTGTGGCCTTTGTTGCCAGCCGGGAGATCTTCACCGGCACCAGTGACACCGCCTTTGCTCCGGAGACCACCATGAGCCGGGCTATGATCGTCACCGTACTGGCCCGGCTTGAAGGAGTGGACACCTCCGCCGGGGAAATCTGGTACGAGGCGGGCCGGAACTGGGCCGTGGAGAATGGAATCTCCGATGGTACCAACATGGAGCAGGGGCTCACCCGGGAGCAGCTGGCCCTGATGCTCTATCGCTACGCGGGGCAGCCCGTGGCCGGTGGAGATCTGAGCGGCTTTGCCGACGGGGACAGCGTTAGCAGTTGGGCCTCCTACGCCATGGCCTGGGCAGTGAACGCCGGCCTGATCTCCGGCGTGGGCGGCGACACCCTGAACCCCCAGGGCGAAGCTACCCGGGCCCAAGTGGCGGCCATCTTCCAGCGGTTTATTCAACAGAGCGCCTTTTAATCTGTTTCAGAACACAAAACAGTGGCCGGAAGCGTCTGCTTCCGGCCACCGTTCTTTTGGGCTGTATTGGGCTTACAGATAGCTCTTGAGGGTGTCCACCAGGTCGGTGTGCTCCCAGGGCAGATCGATGTCGGTGCGGCCGAAGTGACCGTAAGCGGCGGTCTGCTCGTAGATGGGCCGGCGCAGGTCCAGCTTCTCGATGATCTTGGCCGGGCGCATGTCGAAGTGCTTGTTGACGATCTCGGACAGCTGTTCCTCGCTGAGCACGCCGGTGCCGTAGGTGTCCACCAGCACGCTGACGGGGTGGGCCACACCGATGGCGTAGGCCAGTTCGATCTGGCACTTGCGGCACAGGCCGGCGGCCACTAGGTTCTTGGCGATGTACCGGGCCATGTAGGCGGCGGAGCGGTCCACCTTGGTGGGGTCCTTGCCGGAGAAGCAGCCGCCGCCGTGAGCGGCGGAGCCGCCGTAGGTGTCCACAATGATCTTGCGGCCGGTGAGGCCGGTGTCGCCCACGGGGCCGCCCACCACGAAGCGGCCGGTGGGGTTGACGTAGAACTTGGTGTCCTTGGTGATGTACTGAGCGGGGATGATGGGCTTGATGATCTCCTCCACCACGGCCTCCCGCAGGTCCTTCAGGGCGATGTCGGGGTCGTGCTGGGTGGACACCACGATGGCGGGGCAGGAGAGCACCTGGCCGTCGTCGCCGTACTCCACGGTGACCTGGCTTTTGCCGTCGGGGCGGAGCCACTTCAGCTTGCCGGACTTGCGCACGTCGGTGAGCTGCCGGGAGAGCTTGTGGGCCATGGAGATGGGGGCGGGCATCAGCTCGGCCGTCTCGTCGCAGGCGTAGCCGAACATCATGCCCTGGTCGCCGGCGCCGATGAGGTCGGCCGCGTCAGTGCCGCCCTCCTGGTGCTCGAAGGACTGGTTGACGCCCATGGCGATGTCGGGGGATTGCTCGTCAATGGCGGTCATGACGGCGCAGGAGCGGTAATCGAAGCCATAGGCGGGATCGGTGTAGCCGATGCGCTGCACGGTGCGGCGGACGATGGAGGGAATGTCGGTGTAGTGCTTGGTGGTGATCTCGCCCATCACCGTCACGATGCCGGTGGTGGTGAAGGTCTCGCAGGCCACGTGGGCCGTGGGGTCGGCGGCCAGGATGTCGTCCAGAACGGCGTCGGAGATCTGGTCGCATACTTTGTCGGGATGGCCCTCGGTGACGGACTCCGAGGTAAACAGACGCTTTGCCATAATAGTAACCTTCCTTTCTGTGTGGGACGTGAAAAACGCGCTCCGCCGGATGGCGGAGCGCGCAGAACTCGTCCATCCTCATCTTTCGATTTCCTCGCCGGATTTGGCACCTTGCTTCTGCAGGTTGCCGGGCTTCATCGGGCCGTTCCCTCCACCGCTCTCGATAAGGCTATTCAATTGACCGTAATTATTTTAGCGGTTTTCTCCCACTTTTTCAATAGACAAATAGACGAAATTGTATAGGGTGAGAAAAATCTTTTTGATTTAAGCCTTCCAGCCGTTGAGGTATTCCACCTGCTCGTCGGTGAGTCTGTCGATGGCCAGACCCATGGCGGCCAGCTTCACCCGGCCGATCTCGTCGTCGATCTCGCCGGGCACCTGGTAGACCTTCTTCTCCAGGCTGTCCTTGTGCTTGACCAGCCACTCCAGCGCCAGGGCCTGGACGGAGAAGGACATGTCCATGATCTCCGCCGGGTGGCCGTTGCCGGCAGCCAGGTTGACCAGCCGGCCTTCGCCGATGACGTTGAGTACCCGTCCGTCGGGCAGGGTGAAGCCCTCGATGTTGTCCCGGCGGATTTCACGCTTGACCGCCATCTTCGCCAGAGCGGCCACGTCCACCTCGCAGTCGAAGTGGCCGGCGTTGGTGAGGATGGCGTTGTGCTTCATCACTTCAAAGTGGCGGGGGGTGATGACGTCCTTGCAGCCGGTGACGGTGACGAAGATATCGCCGTACTTGGCGGCCTCGTCCATGGGCATCACCCGGAACCCGTTCATGGTGGCGTCCAGGGCCTTGAAGGGGTCCACCTCGGTGACGATCACGTTGGCCCCCATGCCGCTGGCCCGCATGGCCACGCCCTTGCCGCACCAGCCGTACCCGGCCACCACCACCGTCTTGCCCGCCACCACCAGGTTGCTGGTGTGCATGATGGCGTCCCAGACGGACTGGCCGGTGCCGTACTTGTTGTCATAGTAGTGCTTGGCCTTGGCGTCGTTCACCGCCATCATGGCGCAGGGCAGGATGCCCTCCCGCTCCCGGGCCTTCAGCCGCAGAATGCCGGTGGTGGTCTCCTCGCACCCGCCGATGAGGTTCTCTCCCAGGTCGGCGCACTTGCCGCCCAGCAGATGGATGAGGTCGCCGCCGTCGTCCACCACCAGGTGGGGCTTGAACTTCAGGGTCTCGATCAGGTGGCTCTCATACTCCTCGGCGGAGGCGCCGTGGATGCCGAAGGTCTCCACCCCCAGGTCGGCCAGTCCGGCGGCCACGTCGTCCTGGGTGGACAGGGGGTTGGAGCCGGTGAGGTGCACCTCCGCGCCGCCCTTGCTCAGGACGTAGCCCAGATTGGCGGTCTTGGCCTCCAGGTGGACGGACACCGCCACCCGCAGCCCGGCGAAGGGCTGTTCCTTCTCAAAGCGGGCTTCAATGCCGCTGAGGGCGGGCATGAAGTCCCGCACCCAGCTGATTTTCCGGCGGCCGGACGGGGCCAGGGCCATGTCTTTTACAATACTCATATGCTTCCTCCTTGCGGGGCGGCCACAGACGGGCTGGGTCCGTCCCAGAAATCTAATGTCAGCAGGGGTTTGGTCTTGCGGAATTCCCGCACCCGCCGGTGCAGATCCAGCAGCTGCTCCGCCGTGGGGGAAGGGGGTGCGCCGTAGGCGGGGCAGGTAAAGAACCAGCAGAATTTGGCGCCGCTGTCAATGACCCGGTCGTAGTACTCCTCGGTGGCCACCCGGTCAGCGTTTTCCGCGGTGCAGCGGCAGGCCACCCCGAAGGGCAGCTTGTCCCGCTTGAGCTGTTCGGTGGCCTGCACGGCCCCTTCGGGGTCCAGATCCACCTGGATGGCGGGGAAGAGATTGCCCACCCGCAGCAGGTCGGCCCGCAGGGTCCGGGTGATGGAGGCCGGGGGGGTGAAGGCGGCGAACACGCAGTCGGTGTGCTTGTTGCACAGGGCGATGATCTCCTCTTCACGGGCCAGGGGGTTGCCGCCGCTGAAAATGAACAGGTGGCAGCCCTTGGCCTTGCGGGAGTCGATCTCCTCGTCCAGGCTGTCAAACTCCATGGTGGGACGCACCCCGAAGATGGATGCGCCGCAGCCGGCGCAGTCCATGGCGCAGGGGAAGGAGGGGTCGATGATCACCGCCCAGGGGGCGTTGCCCTGGCCGAAGGGCTTTTCCCGGTTCTGCCGGGGCCAGTCCAGCAGGCCGCCGTGGATGATGAAGTTTTCAAAGATCTTTTTCAGCACCCGGCTGTCCACGTCGGTGTACATACTCCGGAGCAGCTGGTTCCAATTGTTGTCCGGGTCGGTCATGGCCCGGTGGAGCAGGTCCTGATAGGGCGGGGAGAGCTTTTCCCCCGCGAATTTGTCCACCCACTCCATCAGTCTGGGGAGGTTGGCGTCCGGGTCCCGCTCCAGGTAGTCCAGCGCCCGTGCGATTCCAAAGGCGCGCAGACGGACCGGAATGCTCATAGACATGTGCTCCTTTCCCCCAAAGGTCGGTCGGGATAATGTAGTAATTCTACCATATACCATGCGCCGCCGCAACACCATAGACAAATTATCCAGCCTGTTGCATTTTCTGACAAAAGGGGCAGAATGTCTAGTGAGGGGGCCGCCATTGACAAGCCTTGCGGTCCCGGACTATACTATACTTGGATTGATATGCGCCTGACTGGGAGTGAATAATATGCGCGCCGGACTGATCACCTTCCACTTTGCCCACCACTACGGAGCTCAGCTCCAGGCTCTGGCCACCATGAAGGCTGTCCAGGCCCTGGGCCACGACTGCCAGATCATCGACTACCGCTTACCCCACACCACCCGCACCAACCAGCTCTTTAAAAAGAGCGCCTCGGTGCGGGCGGTGGCCGCCGACGCCCACACCGCCCTCCACTACGGCTCCTTCCAGCGACGGTTCCGGCGGTTCGAGGCCTTCGTGGCGGAGGAAATGGCCCTCTCTCCCCGGCGGTACACCAGCGTGGAGCAGCTGCGGGCCCAGGCGCCGGAGTACGACGTGTATGTGGCGGGCAGCGACCAGATCTGGAACCCCTATATTTTTGCTGACCGGCAGTTTGACCCCGCCTTTCTGCTGGACTTCGGCGGGGCGGTCCGGCGGATCGCTTACGCTCCCAGCCTGGGGGTGCCCACTCTGCCGGAGGACAAGGCAGCTGAGCTGAAACGCTATCTGGCCCCCTTTTCCGCTCTCTCCGTCCGGGAGAAGCGGGGGCAGGTGCTGCTGCGGGAGGCGGCGGGCCGGGACGCCCGGGTGGTGCTGGACCCCACCCTGCTGCTGAACGGGGAGGACTGGGGGGCGCTGGCCAACCCCACCCGCCGGACGGGACCCTATATCCTGTGCTACTTTGTCTCCGACCCGGGGGAGGCCGCTCCCTATGCCCTGGCCCTGTCCCGAAAGACTGGCTGGCCCATTGTCCAGCTGGCGGGGGCCCGGCGGAAGATCGACGGGGCGGCGGAGCTGGTCTTTGACGCGGGCCCCCGGGAGTTTCTGGCTCTGTTCCGGGACGCCGCGGCGGTGGTGACCAACTCCTTCCACGGAGCCGCCTTCTCCCTGCAATTCCGGAAAAACTTCTTTACCTCCATGTCCCCCAAGGAGCGGGCCCAGCCCACCTTCTCCCGGATTTACAGCCTGCTGTCCCGGCTGGGCTGCGCCGACCGGATTATCGGCCTGGACGACACCGCTCCCCTGGAGGCGCGGATGGACTATGACAAGGTGTATGAGCGTCTGGAGGCCGAGCGGGCGGACTCCCTGGCCTACCTGAAGGCCGCCCTGGAGGGGACCGCCCTGCCGGAGGAGCGGCCCCAGCCCGCCGCCCCGGCCAGGCCGAATTTGTGCGCCCGGGAGGACTGTACCGGCTGTACCGCCTGCGCGGCGGTGTGTCCGGTGAACGCCATCACCATGGAGGCCGACCATGAGGGCTTTTTGCGGCCGGTGGTGGGGGAGGCGTGCATCCTCTGCCGCAAATGTGAGGCTACCTGCCCCATGCTCCAGCCGCCGGTGCCCGGCCCCGCCCCGGCCCAGGCCCACGCCGTCTGGAATTCCGACGAGGCCGAGCGGCTCAAAAGCTCCTCCGGCGGCTTCTTCTCCCTGCTGGCCCGCCACGTGCTGGAGCAGGGAGGCGCGGTGTTCGGCGCGGTGCTGGACGAGAACATGACCGCCCGCCACGTGTGTGCCCGCACAGAGGAGGAGCTGGCCACCATGCGGGGCTCCAAATACGTCCAGAGCGACCTGGGGGACAGCTTCCGCCAGGTGAAGGAGCTGCTGGACAACGGCACGCCGGTGCTCTTTTCCGGGGTGCCCTGCCAGGTGGACGGCCTCAAGCGCTATCTGGGCAAATCATATGACAATCTGCTGACCTGCGATCTGGTGTGCCACGGGGTGCCCTCCCCGGCGGTGTTCCGGGCCTGGCTGGACGGCCTGGAGGCCGCCCGGGGTTCCAGGGTCACCGGGGTGCGCTTCAAAGACAAGTCCCACGGCTGGTCTCACCCTTGGTTGACCGTCACCTTTGCCGACGGGGGCGTCTATACGGAGGACTTCAACCGCACCGGTTACGGCCGGGGCTTCGGGATGCAGCTTTTCCTGCGGCCGGCCTGCGCACGGTGCAAGTACACCTCCACCAGCCGCCCCGCCGACTTCACTCTGGCGGACTACTGGGGCCTGGACCCCAAGCTGGAGCTGCCGGTGGAACGGGACAAGGGAGTGTCCATGGTGCTGGTGAACAGCGCCAGAGGCCAGGTGCTGTACGACGCCCTGGCCGGGCAGTTCGGCCAGACCGACCGGCCCCTGGACGAGGCGGTGGCGGGCAACCCCCGGCTCAAGAGCCCTCTGAAGGCCAATCCCAAGCGGGGAGCCTTCTTCGCCGCCTTTGCCGCCCTCCCGTTCCAGGAGGTGGAGAAACGGTTCCTGGCCCTGCCCCCCCTCCACTACCGGGCGGCGGCCAGGGTGCTCACCCCCGCCATGAAGGACAAGCTGCGTAAGCTGTTGAAATAATGTTTACAATTTATTCGGGAATTTTTTCCCGAAAGCTGGTATCATAACAAACACTGTGTTTGCATCGGGAGGTAATTTTGCTTGAGAAGATCCGTTGACACCTGGCTGGACCGCTTTTGCTACAAGCATCCCAAGCTGGGTATTCCAGGCCTGATGAAATATGTCGTCATCCTCCAGGGGGTGGTCTACCTGCTGGATATCTTCAGCAACGGCTACCTGTCCCTGCTGCTGATGTTCTCCCCCCAGGCCATTCTCCACGGCCAGGTGTGGCGGCTGTTCACCTTCCTGTTTCTCCCCCTGGACTCCAGCAATGCCGTATTCTTCCTCCTCTCCCTCTACTTTTACTGGTTTATCGGCAGTACCCTGGAGCGGGAGTGGGGGTCGGTAAAGTTCACCGTCTTTTACGCCGTGGGGGCCCTGCTCACCCTGGCCTCCGGCTTTGTGCTGGACCTCTGGGGCCTGGGCCTGGCCATCAACATGTTCTATGTGAACATGTCCATGTTCTTTGCCTTCGCCACCCTCTATCCCGACCTGCAGGTGCTCTTCTTCTTCATCATCCCGGTGAAGGTCAAGTGGCTGGCCTGGCTGGACGCCGCTCTGTTCGTCGTCCAGTGCGCCCGGTATATTGCCGGCGGAATGTGGTTTTTGTGCCTGCTGCCCCTGGTGGCGGTGGTCAACTATGTGCTCTTTTTCTGGTCGGACATCATGGACCGCCTGGGCCGGACCCGGACCCGCCACTCCGCCCAGACCATCAACTTCAAAAAGGCTACCAAGCAGGCCCAGCAGCAGAAGGGCTATATCCACAAGTGCGCCGTCTGCGGCAAGACCGACACCGACTACCCCGACGAGGAGTTCCGCTACTGCTCCAAGTGCAACGGCTACTACTGCTACTGCTCAGAGCATATCCACAACCACGTGCATATTGAGTGAAAAGCAGCGCCCCGGGCCATGGCCCGGGGCGCTGCTTTTGTAACCGCTCTGTTGTTTCCCGCCTCCCGGCCTTCTGATAGAATAGAAGTACCAAAAGGAAAGGAGGATACCCTGATGAAACGAACTGTCTTTTGCGCCCTGGCGCTGCTGCTGGCGCTGCTCACGCCGGCCACCGCCAACTCCACTCCCACCCGGCTGGATGGGGTGGGAGGTTCCGCCCTGGAAGTGGACGAGAACTGCCCCGTCACGGTCTCCGCCGAACAGCTCACCTTTCAGATCCAGCGGGACGACGATTATGGGCGGCTGTGCGCCCAGGTAACCGCCGTCTACCAGATGGAAAACCCCACGGAGGAGCCCCTCACCGTGCCCATGGCCTTCTACCTGGAGGAGCGGAAGGGCCAGGTGGGAAACGGCCTGGAGCCCAGCCAGGTGTCGGTCACCGCCGACGGCCAGACCCTGTCCTTCACCCAGCAGGAGGTGGAAAACGATGACCCGGACCGGGAACGCACCGCGCTGGTGTATACGGTGGAGTTTCCCGCCGGCGGGACCCGGGAGGTGGCGGTAAGCTATCCCAGCTTCAGTTACAGCATCCAGGAGGGCACAACCTACTGGAGACACACCTTTACCTATCTGCTCTCTCCGGCCCGGAACTGGGCGGATTTCGGCACGCTGGACATTGAGATCTCCGCCCCGGAGGAAGCCCCCTATATCATCGACTCCACCCTTCCGCTGGAGGAGGCGGGGGAGGGCCGCTACACCGCCCATTTTGACGGTCTGCCCGAGGGAGAGCTGGAGTTCACCCTTTATCGGGAACCCTCCATCACCCTGTGGGACCGGTGCAACGCCTTTCTCCAGGACGCCGGATATGTCATGTTCTTTCTGGGCCCGGTGATTCTGGTGGTGGCCGTCCTGGTCATCGTTGGGGTGCTCCTCCGCCGGCAGCGGCGCTGAACACCGGGCTGGTGGTATACTCCAGCCCGCAGGGCTTTAGAGTGGGGAAGCACAGGGCGTACAGGTCGGTGTACCGGCTCTCCGCCTCAAACAGCCGCCGGGCCGGGCCGTCCAGGGCCCTGGCCTGGGCGGGCTTGGTGAGGAGCGGGAGGGCGCAGGTCCCTTTCATCCGCTTCAGCAGGGCCTGCCCCCGCTCATTGAGCCCCAGCACCCGCACGTAGGGGACCGCCAATTGGCGGTCCTCTTGTTTCAGACCTAAAAAGGCTCCCACCGCCAGCCGCCGCAGCCGGGCGTGGGTGTACCGCCGGGTCTTGGCCAGGGTGTAAAACTCCTCCAGGGAGCAGGCCTGCCGGGCCGCCCGCACCAGCCGGGCGGGCAGGCCCTCCGCCCCGCCGCCGTCGGGGAGAGCGGCCCAGTCGTCCTCCTCCATGGTCCGCAGCCTGGCCAGCACCGCCCGCTCCGCCCAGAGCAGGGAGGCGGGCTGAGCCAGAGCCTCCAGGGAGCCCTCCGGCAGCAGGGCGGCGGCCTCCTCCCTCCGGCCTTCCTGCAGCAGAGCCCGGATGTGGCTGGCGGAGGCGAAGCCCTCCGTGTGCTCCGCACTGTCGTGGCCCGCCCCCCGGCGGGCCACCGTCATGGGTGTCATGCCGCTGCCCAGAGCGCGGAGGGCGCGCAGATACTCCACCCCCAGGTTGTTGTTGGGGGAGGAGAGACAGGGGCACCCCGCCGCCGCCTGCCGGGCGGCGGGGAAGGACAGGCCGCGGCTCAGCGCCTCCCGCAGCCGGGCGGGATAGCCGGGGGCGTCCAGGGCGTCGGCAGCCTGCCGCAAGGCCTCCAGGCTGCCGTCCTCGCTGCCGAAGGCGAGAATGTCCACCACGCCCGTGGCCTCCAGCAGGCCAACCGCGCCACGGGCGAAGGCCTCCGCCGACGCCATGGCCCAGGGGGTGGGCAGTTCCAGCACCAGATCCGCCCCTCCCGCCAGGGCCAGGGCCGAGCGGGTCCACTTGTCCGCCGCGGCGCACTCCCCCCGCTGGACCCAGTGCCCGCTCATCACGCACACCACCGCCCCGTCCCGGCCCAGAGCCGCCCGGGTCTGGGCCAGGTGATAGGCGTGTCCCAGATGGAATGGATTGTACTCCGCCACGATTCCGGCCACCGCCATAGCTGTTCCTCCAAAGGGAAAGGAGAAAAATTCCTCCTTTCCAGCAAAATATGGGTTGTCCTTTTGTGAGAAAAGGGATAAAATAAGACGTGCGAGTTTATTTTACTACACAATGGCTTGTCTCACAAGCCGGAGTAACTGTTTAAGGAGAGATGGAAGTAATGAAAGTTTTGGTCATTAACGCCGGCAGCTCCTCCCTGAAGTATCAGCTCATGGACCCGGAGAGCCGGGAGGTGCTGGCCAAGGGCCTGTGCGAGCGCATCGGCATCGACGGCCGCCTGACCCACAAGATTCCCGCCAAGGACGCCAAGTATGAGTTCGAGATCCCCATGCCCACCCATGCCGAGGCCATCCAGGCCGTGCTGGACGCCCTGCTCTCCAGCGAGCACGGCGTGATCAAGAGCGCCTCCGAGATCGACGCGGTGGGTCACCGTGTGGTCCACGGCGGCGAGAAGTTCGCCTGCTCCGTGCGCATTGACGACGCGGTGATGGCCGCCCTGGAGGAGTGCATCCCCCTGGCCCCTCTCCACAACCCCGCCAACATCACCGGCATCAAGGCCTGCGAGAAGGTCATGCCCGGCGTGCCCATGGTGGGCGTGTTCGACACCGCCTTCCACCAGACCATGCCCCCCAAGAGCTATATCTACGCGCTGCCCTACGAGTACTATGAGAAGGACAAGGTCCGCCGCTACGGCTTCCACGGCACTTCTCACCGCTACGTGTCCGCCCGGGCCGCCGAGATGCTGGGCAAGCCCATCGAGGAGCTGAAGATCATCACCTGCCACCTGGGCAACGGCTCCTCTGTGGCCGCCGTGGACTGCGGCAAGAGCGTGGACACCTCCATGGGCTTCACCCCCCTGGCCGGCCTGCCCATGGGCACCCGCTCCGGCGACCTGGACGCCGGCATTCTGGAGTACCTGATGGGTCAGTACGGGTACGACATGAAGGAAATGATGACCGTCCTCAACAAGAAGTCCGGCGTGCTGGGTATCTCCGGCGTGTCCTCCGACTTCCGGGATGTGGAGAACGCCGCCAATGACGGCAACCAGCGGGCCGCCCTGGCTCTGGAGACCTTCCAGTACAACGTGAAGAAGCTCATCGGCGCCTATGCCGCCGCCATGGGCGGGGTGGACGTGATCGTGTTCACCGCCGGCGTGGGCGAGAACGACGCCATCACCCGGTACAACGCCGCCTCCGGACTGGAGTTCATGGGCGTGAAGATGGACGCCGAGGCCAACAAGGTCCGGGGCAAGGAGAAGGTGATCTCCGCCCCCGATTCCAAGGTGAAGGTGCTGCTCATCCCCACCGACGAGGAGCTCATGATCGCCATGGATACCGCCGCCATCGTCAAGGGCTGAGCCCGGCGGCATACAAGCTGACATGGAAAAGCCGGCAGACAGGAGCCTGTCTGCCGGCTTTTTGCGTCCTTATTGCTGGCGGTAGGACTGGAACTTGCCCAGCACCGCCTGGAGCTGATCGGGGGTGAGGTTGATCCCGCCGCCCGCCAGCCGGGCGTGATAGTACACCTTGGCCAGAAATTCCAGCTGCTGGGCGGCGTCAAAGGCGAAGGACAGGCTGCCCCCCACCGCCAGCAGCCCGTGGTTGCCCAGCAGGCAGCCGTTGTACCGCTCGCCCATGGCGTCCCAGGCCGCCTCCGCCAGCTCCAGGGAGCCGAAGGGGTAGTAGGGGATGCAGGGCACCTGGTTGCCGGAGTAGGCCACCAGGTAGTGGATGGGCTCAATGGCCCAGCCCAGGCAGGAGAGAATGGTGGCAAAAGGGGAGTGGGTGTGGACCACGCCGTTCACATCCCCCCGCCGCTGGTAGAACAGCCGGTGGAGATCCAGCTCGCTGGAGGGCTTCCGGATCCCCTCCACCACCCTGCCCTCCAGGTCGGTGACCACCACGTCGGCGGGGGTGGTGGAAAAATAGTCCATGCCGGAGGGGCTGATGGCCATGAGTCCCCGCTCCCGGTCAAAGACGCTGATATTGCCGAAGGTGCCCTCGGTGAGCCCGGCGGTGACCAGCTTTTTGCCGTATTCCACCACCAGCTCCCGCTGTGCTTGCAGCAGCATAACAGATCCTTCCTTTCTTGCGGCCTGATTGGCTTAAGCATACGAAAGGCGGCGGAAAAAGTCAAGGGTCGGGATTGACAGAAAAGAGAGGGTCGTATACAATGAAACCGCAAACAAGGAGGCGGAGGTATGACCACAGAATTGCTGGGCCGGGCGCTGCGCTATGCGGCGGCTTACCGGCCCCTTTTGGATACCCCGGAGCTGAAGGGTATGCTCCGGCTGTTGGACAAGCTGGCGGCGGAGGACGGCGCCGGGGCGGCGGAGGAGTACGCCCGGATCTTTTATCTGCTGCGGCAGGGCGGCTTCCGGGGGCTTGGAGACTGGTTTTACAGCCAGCTCCGGGACGGCAGCTTTCCCTATGCCCGGCTGGTGGAGCGGGGAGAGACTGACCCGGAGCTGGAGCGGGCGGCGGAACGGGAGATCGGCCTGTTTCGGGCGATTTCCCAGCTGGACTGCGGGGAGCTGCTGGCCCAGATCGCCCGGATGGAGCCGGAGGCGGCGGAGCTGCCCCGGTGGACGGCGGAGTGTCCCTTTACCTTTGAATCTCTGACTCAGTTCTACCGCACCCACGGCTCCGGCCTGCTCTCCCGCAGCCGGGCCTTCCTGTGGGAGGACGGGGAGCTCTACCCGGTGGAGGACCCGGACTGCCCGGGCCCCGACGAGATGCTGGGCTATGAGCTCCAGCGGGAGCAGGTCATCGCCAACACCCGGGCCATGCTGGAGGGCAAGGCGGTGAACAACGTGCTCCTCTACGGCGACAGCGGCACCGGCAAATCGGCCACGGTGAAGAGCCTGCTCTCCCAGCCCGGCTTTGACCAGCTGCGGCTCATTGAGGTGCAGAAGGAGGGTCTGGCCGATATGCCCCGGCTGATGCGCACTCTGGGGGGCCGGCGTCTGAAGTTCATCCTGTTCATTGACGATCTGGCCTTCGACCAGGACGACACCACCTATTCCGTCATGAAAACCATCTTGGAGGGCGGGCTGGAGCGGCGGCCCGCCAATGTGGCCATCTACGCCACCTCCAACCGCCGCCATCTGGTGCGCCAGACCTTCTCGGACCGGGCGGGGGACGAGGTGGACGCCAGCGAGACCATCCAGGAAAAGACCTCTCTGGCCGAGCGGTTCGGCCTGCGCATCCCCTATCTGGCCCTGAACCAGGGGGACTATCTGACGATGGTGGAGCGGATGGCGGAACTGTACGGGGTGAAGCTGGACAAGCAGGAGCTGCGCACCGGCGCCCTGCGGTGGGAGATGCGCCACCCCGGCCGGACCCCCCGGACGGCCAAGCAATTTATCGCCAGCCTGCATCTGGCGGACAAACAGTAAGGAGGAGAACCCATGAAAAAACACCACATGTTCCGCCGGCTTCTGGCCGGCGTGCTGGCGGCGGGGCTGCTGTCCCTGCCCGCCCTGGCGGCGGAGGAGACCCGGCAGCCCCAGCTGCCCGATCCCTGGGCGGTGAGCGCCCTGGCGGACAGCTACGCCCTGGGTCTGGTGGACGACAACTACACCAGCTACATCCAGAGCACCGTCACCATGGAGCAGCTGGAGAACATGAGCAGGATCGTGGCCGACAAGCTGGCCCTGCTGGAGCTGCCCCAGCGGACGGCGGACGCCGTGGGCCTGGTGGTGGACACCACCCGGGGCGGAGTGATGAACGCCCTGTACCAGCAGGCGGCGGCCTATGAGCTGCCCGGCGTGGAGGAGGGGGCCGCCTCCTTCCTGGCCGGGCTGGGTGTGGTCCAGGGGGACCAGGCCGGGGAGCTGGCCCTGGAGCGCCCCTGCACCTATCAGGAGGCCATGGTCATGGCCAACCGCCTGATCCTGGCGGTGTATGACGCCAATGACGCCGGAGCCAAGGGCCTGCTGTGGAAGGCCACCAATGGGGAGAATACCCTCTACCTGTTGGGCACCATCCACCTGGACCGGGACAACGTGTATCCCCTCCACAAGTCCCTCCGGGACGCTATTGACGCCTCCCAGACCGTGAGCTTTGAGCTGGATCTGAACGACCAGGAGGGGCTGGCTCTCCTCCAGAGCCTGCAGACCTACTCCGACGGCACCACCCTGGCCGACCACATCAGCCCCGAGCTGTACCAGCGGGTGCAGGCCCAGTCCGAGGCCCTGGGCATGGGGCCCAACGGCCTGGACGGCTATAAGCCCTGGGCCCTGGCCTCCACCTTCAGCACCATGAGCATGACCAACGACACCACCGGAGCCAACGCCATGGCCATCGACCTCTATGTGAACGCCCGGGCGGTGAACGCGGGCAAGACCATCGACTCCGTGGAGACCTACGCCTTCCAGGGTGGCATCTTTGACGGGCTGTCGGCGGAGTATCAGGAGCGGTATCTGGACTCCGCCCTGTCCCTGCTGGAGATGGCCCAGGGGGGCGAGACCGACCCCGCCATGGAGGAGACCGCCCGGCAGCAGGAGGAGATGATGTCCGGTATGTTCGCCGCCTGGAAGGCCGGGGACCCGGAGGCCTTTGCCCAGGTCTATGACAAGGCCTCTGTCATCAACAGCGACGACGAGCTCAATGCCAAGCTGTTTACCGAGCGGGACCCGGGCATGATCCAGGCCGCCGCCTCCTATCTGGAGACCGAGGGGGAGAACACCTTCTTCCTGGCGGTGGGGGCCGGCCACATGGTGGACCCCGGCGGCATCGTCTCCGGCCTGCGGGAGCTGGGCTATACCGTGGAGCTGGTGGAGTGAAAGCCCTGATTGAGCTTTGTGCCAAAGGAAGATAAGCATGATTCTCAAAGGCAACTTTATCTGGATGCCGGCCATGGACCGGCTGGAGGTGCGGGAAAATGCCTGGCTGGTCACCAGCGGGGAGACCGTGACGGGCATCTATGACCAGCTGCCCCCAGAGTACGCCGGGCAGCCGGTGGAGGACTGGAGCGGCAAGGTGATCATCCCGGCCTTCAACGACCTGCACATCCACGCCCCCCAGTTCCTCAACCGGGGCATCGGCTACGATACCCGGCTGCTGGACTGGCTGGACACCTATACCTTCCCCCTGGAGGCCAGGTTCCGGGACCTGGACTTTGCCCGGCGGGCCTGGAAGATCTTTCTCAACCGGCTGTGGGCGGCGGGCACCATGCGGTTTTCCGCCTTTGCCACCATCCACAAGGAGGCGGCCTGGGCCCTGATGGAGCTCACCGAGCAGAGCGGCCTGCGGGGCCTGGTGGGCAAGGTGAACATGGACCGCAATGCCGCCGACAACCTGCGGGAGGAGACGGCGGCCTCTCTGGCGGACACCGAGGAGCTCGTCTGCCGCAGCCGGGCGGAGCTGAAGCACGTGGGCTTCATCCTCACCCCCCGGTTCGTCCCCTCCACCACCGCAGCGCTGATGGAGGGCCTGGGACGGCTGGGGGAGCGGTACGACCTGCCGGTGCAGTCCCACCTGTCGGAAAACCCCAGTGAGGTGGACTGGGTGCGCCAGCTCCATCCGGACATCCCCACCTACACTCAGGTATACGAAGATTTTGGCCTGCTGCGGAAGGATAAAACCATCATGGCCCACGCCATCTACCTTTCCGACGGGGAGAAGGCGCTTCTGCGGGAGAAGGGGGTCACCCTGGCCCACTGTCCCTGCTCCAACGTGAACCTGTCCAGCGGGGTGATGCCCCTGCGGCGGAACCTGGAGGAGGGGCTGCGCTGCTGCGTGGCCAGCGACGTGGCCGGAGGCCATACCGCCGCCATGAACCGCAGCGTGGCCGCCGCCACCGCTCTGTCCAAGGTGCGCTGGCTCTCCCACCCGGAGGAGGCCCACCTGACTCTGACGGAGAGCTTTTACCTGGCCACCCGGGGGAGCGGGGCCTTTCTGGGACAGGTGGGGAGCTTTGAGCCCGGCTTCCAGTTCGACGCTTTGGTGCTCGCCCCGGATCCGGCGGAGGACCTGCTGGAGCGCACCCCTGTGGAGCGGTTGGAGCAATTCCTCTGCGACGGGGACGACCGGGACATCGCCGCCCGCTACTGCGGCGGCGTTTTGGTGGAAAAGCCCTTTGACACAATGGAATAAGCCCTGGGGGCGCGGCGTGGCCGCGCCCCTTTTTTGTCCGCTTTACTTCCCGGCGGAAACATGGTACAATACCTCCGACTGGTCTCCACACCCGGTCCAAGCACGGCTGTGCCGTGTTCGTTCCGCGGCTTCGGTCCCAAGGCCGCCCGCGGTTCTCTAAATACGAAAATGGAGGAATCAAACATCATGCGCAAGTTTACCACGAAAGACCTGACCCTGGCGGCTCTGGTGGCCGCCCTGTACGCCGTACTGGGCTACTTCGGCAACATCTTCGGCCTCACCTTCGGAGTGGTGCAGATCCGGTTTGCCGAGGCGCTGACTGTGCTGCCCTTCCTGTTCCCGGCCACCGCGCCGGGCCTGGCTCTGGGCTGCCTGATCACCAACCTGCTCTCCCCCTACGGTCCCCTGGACATGGTGCTGGGAACTCTGGCCACCGCCATCGCCGCCTTCCTCACCGCCCGGATGCCCCGGTGGTATCTGGCGGCCCTGCCCCCGGTGCTGGTCAACATGGTCATCCTGGCTCCCATGTGGTCCTGGGCCGAGGTGGGCGCCGTCAACGACGCCTTCTGGGCGGCCTGCGGCTTCAACGCGGCCACCTTCGCGGTGGGCGAGGTGGCGGCCTGCTACGTACTGGGGACGGTCCTTCTGCTGGCCCTGCCCAAGGTGCGCTATTTCAGAACCATGATCCCGGAGCGCCGCCTGGCACACTTCTGAGGCGGCTTTGCCCGGCGTATGACAAGGAGGAGCTGTTATGAAAGTCCGTAAAGCCGTCATTCCCGCCGCCGGTCTGGGTACCCGGATGCTGCCCGCCACCAAGACCGTACCCAAGGAGATGCTCCCCATGGTGGACAAGCCGGTGATCCAGTATATCATCGAGGAGGCGGTGGCCTCCGGCATTGAGGATATCCTCATTGTCACCAACCGGGCCAAGTCCGCCATGGACGACTATTTTGACTACTACCCCGAGCTGGAGACCCGTCTGCTCCAGTCGGGCAAGGAGCGGGAGCTGGTGGAGGTCCGCCGGGCCGCCGACCTGGCCAACATCTTCTACGTGCGCCAGAAGGAGACCCGCGGCCTGGGTCACGCCATCTACCGGGCCAAGCGGTTTGTGGGGGACGAGCCCTTCGCGGTGCTGCTGGGCGACGACATCATGCGGGCCCAGAAGCCGGTGACCCTCCAGCTCATTGAGGGGGCGGAGAAATACGGCGCCTCCGCCGTGGGGGTGCAGAAGGTGTCCACCGAGGCCATCTCCCGCTACTCCTCGGTAAAGGTGCAGCCCCTGGAGGAGCGGATCTTCGACGTGTCCGACATGAACGAGAAGCCCACCCCCCAGCAGATGTTCTCCAACTACGCCATTCTGGGCCGCTACGTGCTCACCCCCGAGATCTTTGATATTCTGGAGAATGTGAAGCCGGGGTACGGCGGGGAGATCCAGCTCACCGACGGCCTGCGGGAGTTGTGCAAGAAGAACCGGATGGTGGCGGTGGACTTTGAGGGCCGCCGCTACGACACCGGCAACATCTGCGGCTTCCTGGAGGCCACCATCGACTTCGCCCTGGAGCATAAGGCCACTGCCGCGTGGCTCCGGCAGTTCTTGAAAGAAAAGGCCGCCCAGCTGGAACACAAAGGATAAGAGAAGGCCCGCCGCGTGTCTGCGGCGGGCCTTTTTCCGTGTCAGCTCTTTTGGGCGAGGGTGAGCATGTCGGCGGTGATGTCGGTGGTATAGGGATTGATGCCCTGGGTGTTGATCAGTTCCAGCAGCTGGTCGGGATAGAGCTCATAGCAGTAGGTCCAGCCGTGGTAGGTTACGGTGCCGTCGCCCGGCAGCACCGAGGTGGTGAGGCCGCTGGAGAAATCAAAATACAGGGCCTTTTCCGCAAAGTACAGCAGGTCGTTGGCGCTCAGGTCGGTCTGGACGTTCTCCAGGAAAATGTCGTAGTAGGTAGGCAGCTTCTGGGGCTGGGACAAGGCCTTTTTCAGCACCGCGGTGAGCAGGCTGCGCTGGGTCTCGGTGCGGCCGATGTCGGCGTTGGAGTAGGCGTCATAGGTTTTCCACTTGCCGGCGGCTTCGTCGTAGTAGGAGTTCTGCCGGCAGCGGGCCACCTTCAGCGCGTCGGAGCCGGACAGCCACTGCATGCCCTTGTTGAAGTGGATATACAGGTCCTGGGTGGGGTCCTCATAGTTCATATTCACCGGCACGTTGAAGTCCACGCCGCCGATGGCGTCCACCAGCTTCACAAAGCCCCGGGTCTTCACCTTCACATAAAAGTCAATGGGGATGCCCAGAATCTGGGACACCTCCTCCTTCAGCCCCTCGATACCGTTGTAGGCGTAGGTACCGTTGAGCTTGTAGAAGTGGCTGCCGTCAGACTCCTTCACGCCGTCGATCATGGTGTCCCGGGGGAGGGAGACCAGTCCGGCGGTCTGGTTCACCGTGTCGTAGGTGAGGACCATCATGGTGTCGGTGTTGCCGCTGACCTGGTCGCTGGCCACCAGCAGGAAGGTGTAGGTCTGTTCCTTTCGCTGGGGGCCGGGGTCCACCGAGGCGGCGGGAGAGCCGGCGGCCTCCGCCGGGTTGTCTCTGCCGTTGGAGGCCGGCGTGTGGTCGGCCACCTCCGGCGGCCGGGCGGCAATGCGTACCCCGGCGTAAGTGACCACGATTACTGCGGACAACGCCACCAGCATACAGTACAGGATGCGGCCCAGCCGCCCCAGGGGGGAGCGGCGGCGCTTCTTTTTTTTGCGGGTGTGTGCGGTTGCTCTGGTGGATCTCCCTCTCTGGGCCATGGGGGGCGCCCCTTTCTTATCTTGTGTGCAAAATCGCTTTGTTGTGTCAACAACTAGCTTTCAGTATACCCAATTAGACGGGCTGTGACAAGAGAAAGTTTCTCAGATTCAGAATATTGTCAGAAAAAAGCCCGCGGCAGCCGCGGGCTTTTCTCACATGCGGGACTGGATGCTGAGCACCGCCGCGCTGAGGGCGTTTACCGCCCCTAGAATGTCCAGCAGCAGCTGGTTCTGCCGGGCCAGAGCCTCCAGCACCCCGTCCAGATCCGTCTCGCACCCCGACGGGCAGGGGGGACAGCAGCAGGGAATGGGGTGTATGTACCGCTTCATGGCCTCCTCTTCACAGGGCGGCTCCAGCTCCTCCCGGCGCTCCAGCAGCTCCTGCGCCGTCCGGCGGGCCCGCTGGAGCAGCTGCTCCCGGTTGTGACAGCAATTTTTTGGCATGACTGACGCCTCCTTTCTCCCCATTGTATGGGGATGAGGGGGAAATGGCGCTTGACTTTTTCCAAAAGCATGGTAGACTAATTGTACCATCTGAGACAAAAATGGAGGGATCGACTGGAAATGGCGGAACATGAGGAGTCCCTGCTGGAGGGGATCTTTCTGTTTCAGGGCGCGCCGGAGACGGCCCAAGCCGCCCTTACCGATCCCCGGGTGCTCCGCCGGACGGCTGCCAAGGGGGAGGTCATCTACGATCCCCGCCACTTCCAGCGCTGCCTGGGGGTGGTGCTGGAGGGGTCGGTGCAGGTGAGCAAGGGCGCGCTGATCATGAGCGTACTCAAGCGGGGCGACCTGTTCGGCGCGGCGGCGCTGTTCTATCAGCGGCCGGACTACGCCACCACTCTCACCGCCCGGTCCACCTGCCGGCTGCTGCTCTTTCCCCAGGCGCTGGTGGAGGAGTGGATGGAACGCTGGCCCCAGGTGGGGCGGAATTACGTGACCTACCTGTCCCAGCGCATCTGGTTTCTCTCCGGCAAGATCGACGCCCTCACCGCCGGCACCGCCGGGCGGAAGGTGGCCCAGTACCTGCTGGCCCACGAGGGGGAGGGGAGGGTGGAGCTGGACTGCTCCCTCACCGGTCTGGCCGGACGGCTGGGGGTGAGCCGGGCCTCCCTCTACCGGGCTCTGGATGACCTGCGGGACCGGGGCGCCATCGCGCACCGGGGGCGGACCATTCGGATTTTGGATCAGACGGCCCTGGAACATTTGTAGAAAGGAAGAGGCTCATATGAAAAAGCTGTTTTCTCTGACATTAGCCCTGGCGCTGGCCCTGGGCCTGACCGCCTGCGGCCCCAAGGAGGCTCCGGAGGAGTCCACCCCTCCTGCTGAGACCACCCCTGTGGCGGAGAGCCAGGTCCCCGAAACGCCCACCCAGGAGGGCGCCAACATCAACCTGGGCCTGCTCAACGGCCCCACCGGCATGGGAGCGGCCAAGCTGCTCTCCGACAATGACGCCGGTGAGACCGTCAACCACTACACCGTCACCCTGGGCTCCGACCCGGCAAACGACATCCTGCCTAAGCTGAACAACGGGGAGCTGGATATCGCCGCCCTGCCCACCAACGTGGCCGCCAACCTGTACAACAAGACGGGCAAGGTGCAGCTGCTGGCCCTGAACACCCTGGGAGTGCTCCACATCCTGGAGAACGGGAACACGGTAAACTCTCTGGCTGACCTGAACGGCAAGACCCTGTACGCCATCAACCAGGGCACCAACACCGAGTACGTGCTGGACTATCTGCTGACCCAGAACGGTCTGGATCCCGATGCTGATGTGGACATTCAGTGGAAAACCAGCGAGGAGGTCACCTCTCTGATGGCCTCCGGCGAGATCGACCTGTGCATGCTTCCTGTCCCCGCCGCCACCACCGTGCTCATGCAGAACAGCGACGTGCGGGACGCCATCGACCTGAGCGACGCCTGGACCCAGTCCGGGGCCAACGGCACCTTCACCATGGGCTGTGTGGTGGTGCGCACCCAGTTTGCCCAGGAAAATCCCCAGGCGGTGCAGGATTTCCTCGCCGAGTATGAGGCCTCCATCAACTATATCAAGGACAACCCGGAGGAGGGGGCCGCCCTTATCGAGCAGTACGGCATCGTGCCTAAGGCCGCCATCGCCCAGGCCGCCATTCCCCAGGCCAATATGATCTTCGTGGCCGGCCAGGATATGAAGTCCATCTCCAGCTACTACGAGGTGCTCTTCGCCGCCGACCCCGAATCCATTGGAGGTTCCATCCCCGATGACGGATTCTACTACATCGCGGAATAAGACCCGGAATAAAATACTGCGTGTTGTCATACCCCTGGCCTTCTGGCTGGGGGTTTGGCAGCTTGGGGCGGTTTTCATGGACTGGCGCACCGAGGGCTACGGCTCTCTGCTGCTGCCCGGCCCCCTGGAGGTGGCCGGACGGCTTGGGACGCTGATACAGGAGCCAGCCTTCTGGCAGGCGGCAGGGATGAGCCTGGGCCGGATCTTTGCCGGGTTCGCCCTGGGGGCCGCCGTCGGCACCGCCGCGGCGGTGGCCACCGCCGCCTTTGCCCCGGCGGACTGGGTGCTCACCCCCGCCGTCAAAGTGGTGCGGGCCATCCCGGTGGCCTCCTTCATTGTGCTGGTGCTGCTGTGGGCCCCTACCACCGGAATGGTGCCCGCCATCGTGTCCGCCCTGATGGTGCTGCCGGTGCTGTGGGGCAATGTGGGCAAGGGCATCGCCCAGACTGACCCCAAGCTGCTGGAGCTGGCGAAGGCCTACCGGTTCGGGCGGGGTAAAACCGTGGGCCTGATCTACGGCCCCTCGGTGCTGCCCTACTTTGCCAGCGGCTGCGCCACCGCCCTGGGTCTGGCCTGGAAAGCGGGGGTGGCCGCCGAGGTGCTCTGCCTGCCCAAGCTGGCCATCGGCACCAGGCTCTACCGGGCCAAGATCACCATGGAGACCCCCGATCTGTTCGCCTGGACGGTGACGGTGGTGGCCCTCAGTTTCGTGCTGGAGCGGGCTATGGGGACCCTGTTCCGGCGGCTGGGAGGGGAGAAGACGTGATTGCTGTCCAAAATATTACGGTGCGTTTTGAGGAAAAGATGGTACTGGACCGGTTTTCACTGGAACTGCCAGACAGCGGCCTCACCGCCCTGTCGGGACCCTCGGGCTGCGGCAAGACCACCCTGCTGCGGGTGCTGGCGGGGCTCCAGCGTGTGGAGGAGGGGACGGTGACCGTGCCCCGAAACCCGATGATCCTCTTTCAGGAGGACCGGCTCCTCCCATGGAGGACGGTGGGCCAGCATATCTCCGACGTGCTGCCCAAAAGCCGCCGGGGGGAGGTCTCCCGCTGGCTGGAGCTGGTGGAGCTGGCGGGGGAGGAACAGGCCTGTCCCGCCGCCCTGTCCGGCGGCATGGGACGGCGGCTGGCCCTGGCCCGGACCCTGGCTCTGGGAGGGGGCCTGCTGCTGCTGGACGAGCCCTTCACCGGGGTGGACGCCCCACGGGCGGAGCGGATCCTGGGGCGCATAAAGTCCCTGGGGGTGCCGGTGGTGCTGTCCAGCCACGAGAAAGCGGTGGTGGAGCTGTGCGACCGGGTGATTTCCCTGGAGGGCCCACCCCTGCATAAGACGAGCCCGGCGGTGTGAACCGCCGGGCTCTTTTTGCGCAAAAACCACAACCCTATGCAGCCGGCGCATTGTTTTCCTCCCCTCGCCTTTCTATAATGGGAACAGCAACCGGGTCTCCCTCTGGAGCGCCCTTCCCACTTATCAGAAAGAAAGGAAGCCTGTCACCATGAAAAAACGTCTGTCTGCCCTTCTGTCCCTGGCTATGGCCTGCGCCCTGGTGCTGTCCCTGGCCGTGCTCCCCACCGCCCTGGCGGCGGAAGGCGAGATCCCCGTACCCGACAGCACCATGGGTCTGGTGTCCGATGCCGCCAGCACCGGCACCTCCTCCTACACCACCAGCGACGGTAAAACCCACACCGTATACCTCTACCCCGCCGGCACTACCATCAGCGGTTCCTGGCTGTACTCCGTGGAGTCCTATGAGGGGGACAGCTACACCACTGTACAGTTCGGCGGGTCCTTCGTCCTGCCGGAAAGCGGCATCTTTACGGTCACCACCATGGACGCCATGACCTACACTCAGAGCATCTTTGTCTCCGCCGACGGCAGCAGTTCCACCACCGAGCCCGAACCCACCACTGATCCCGCCGATCAGCCTTCCAGCTGGGCCGCCGAGCAGGTGAACGCCGCCATTGACGCGGGGATCGTGCCCGAGGCTCTCCAGAGCCAGTACACCCAGACCGCCACCCGGGCGGAGTTCTGCGCCCTGGCCACCGCCCTGTACGAAACCGCCACCGGGAAGGAGATCACCGAGCGGGCCACCTTTTCCGACACCAGCGACGTAAATGTGGAAAAAATGGCCGGCCTGGGCGTGGTCGGGGGCGTGGGGGACGGCAAGTTTAACCCCGACGGTCAGCTGAACCGGGAGCAGGCCGCCACCATCCTGGCCCGCCTGGCGGAGGCTCTGGGCAAACCCCTGCCCGCCAGTGAGCCCACCTTTGCCGACAACGGCTCCATCTCCGCCTGGGCCAAGGCGGCCGTGGGCCAGATGCAGGCCAGCGGGGTGATGAGCGGCACCGGCAGCAACAGCTTCTCCCCCCTCCAGCCCTACACCAGAGAGCAGTGCATGATGACCACCCTGCGGCTCTTTGAGCAGCTGGGATAACATCGGCTGTTTCCATGAAAAATTCCTTAAAAAGAGCGAAAGCGCATTGCGCTTTCGCTCTTTTATGTTACAATATCAATCATCAAATCCAGGTAAAGGCAGCGTAAAGACATGGCAAATTTCATTGAGGCAAAGGAAAAACGCAGGCTCCGCTGGCCCAAGGTGGCCCTGTCGGAGGGAAAATACCGCTGGCTGGGCCGGGGGGTGCTGGTGCTGGCTCCCCTGCTGGCCTTCACGCTGGTGGAGTACCTGAACTATAACGACCCCTGGCAGGATTTTACCCCCATGCAGATCGGCCTCAATCTGATCTGGTACTATCTGCTGGAGCTGATCTTCTATTTTGGCCGGGGCCGCCGGGTGTCGGCGGCCAAGTGGGCCCTGGGTATTGCCTGGGGGC
The DNA here is from genome assembly GCA_019119335.1 of Candidatus Flavonifractor merdavium. Taxonomy (GTDB): domain Bacteria; phylum Bacillota; class Clostridia; order Oscillospirales; family Oscillospiraceae; genus Flavonifractor; species Flavonifractor merdavium. The sequence continues at coordinate 104,741 of DWXF01000050.1, read as the reverse complement.
TGGGCATGACCAACCACTACTTAATTTCTTTCCGGGGCCGCACCCTCTTCCCCGGAGATTTCCTCACCCTGGGCACGGCGGTGAATGTGGCGGGGAATTATGATTATTCCCTGGACCGGATGCAGCTCATTTCCCTGCTGATTTTGGTGCTGGCCCTGCTGGCCCTGTCTCTGTTGCCCAGGGAGGAGCGCATCCCCTTTACCTGGCGGCGGTTTTTGCCGTCGGCGGGGATTGCCGGGGTGGTGCTGGCGGTGTTCTTCGGCACCGGGTTTGTGGAAAACCAGGGCATTGAGCCCTCTATGTGGACCACCCGGGGCAATGGCCTGGCTCTCAACTTCAGTGTGTGCCTCAAGTACATGCGGGTGGAAAAGCCGGAGGGGTATTCCCAGGAGAGCCTGGAACAGCTGACGGCGGACACCGCCTCCGACGGGCCCTCCGTCACGGTGACGGACCCGGACGGGACCACCCGTCCAGTGAATGTCATTGTGATCATGAACGAGTCCTTTTCGGACCTGTCCGTTTTACCGGGGGTGGAGACCAACCAGGACGCCATGCCCTTCCTCCGCTCTCTCACCGAGAACACCATCAAGGGCTACGCCTACTCCTCGGTGTTCGGCGGCACCACCGCCAACTCGGAGTATGAGTTCCTCACCGGCAACACCACCGCCTATCTCCCCGCCGGGACGGTGCCCTATCAGATGTACGTCTCCGACGGGGACCCCACTCTGGTGAGCCAGATGGCCGCCCTGGGCTACCGCACCATTGCCGCCCACCCCTATCGCTCCTCTGGCTGGAACCGGCCGTCGGTGTACCAGAACTTCGGCTTCGACGAGGTGTACTTCGAGGGCGACTTCCAGAACCGGGAGTATATGCGGGGAGATTCCAGGATGGGCTATGTCACCGACCGGTGCGACTACGAAAACCTGATCCGGCTCTATGAGGAGAAGGAGGAGGGGGAACCCCTGTTCCTCTTCAACGTCACCATGCAGAACCACTCGGGCTACCAGATGTCCTGGGACAATCTGCCCCGGGAGGTGTGGCTCACTGGGGAGCTGGAGGGCCGGTTCCAGACGGTGAACCAGTACTTATCCCTCATCTACCAGAGCGACCAGGCTTTTGAGGAGCTTATCCGCTACTTCTCCCAGGTGGAGGAGCCCACCATGATCCTGCTGTTTGGGGACCACCAGCCTCAGGTGGCCACCAACTTCTACACCGATGTGTTGGGCATTGATCCCCCCACCGAACTGGCCCAGAAAAAGCAGATGGTGCCCTTCTTCCTGTGGGCCAACTACGACATCCCCGAGGCGGAGGGGGTGGAGCTCTCCCTGAACTACCTGTCCGCCCTGCTGATGGACACCGCCCATCTGCCCATGACTGGTTACCAGAAATATCTGCTGGAGCTGTGGCAGACCGCCCCGGTGATCAACACCGTTGGCGTGCGGGGGGCGGACGGTACCTGGTACGGGGAGAATGAGGCCCTGCCCGCCGGGCTGGCGGAGGCGGTGGACGGCTATCAACTGCTGCTCTACAACAACATTTTTGACAAGCCGGACCGCCTGTCCGACTTCTTCCACCTGACGGAATAGAACAGCAGCGCCCCCGGAGGAACATTCCTCCGGGGGCGTTCTGATTTAATACAGGCCCAGGATATACCGGAACCAGAACTTCCTGTACCAGGGCAGAGTCCGGTCCACCTGTCCGGCGGCGGTCCGGGCGGCGGACGCCATCTGGTCCCGCTCCTCCTCCGTCAGGGTATGGGGGCTGAATTTGGCCTTCTTGGCCAGCTCAAACAGCTCCTCCGGCATCTCATAACCCCATGTTTCCAGCCTTTTCAGCTGGAGGTAGGCGGCGATCACCGCCCGGTTGGTGTTCTCCTGCCGGAACTTCTTCTCCCGCAAGGACCGGCCCAGCGCCCGCCGGGCGGGGAAGGCCAGCATCACCAGCACCGCCGCCAGGGGGATGAGCACCAGCCGCAGATCCAGCCTGGCGCCGCCCTGCCCGGCGGTCCCTGGGGCCTGGCTGGGAGTGGGGGTGGGCGCGGCGCTGGTCTGAGGGGCGGCGGTAGCGGTGGGCCGCGGGGTGGCCGTGGGGGTGGGAGCGACCTCCGCCGTGGCGGTGTAGCCCGGGCGGCCCCCCTCGTAGGCCGGCGTGACCTCGATGGGCTCCCAGCCATAACCCTCCAGGTAGATCTCCACCCAGGCGTGGGCGGCGGAGTCGGGCACGTCCACCTTGCCGGAGGAGGGTACGTTGGCCACATACCCCGCCACATACCGGGCGGGCACGCCCAGATAGCGCAGCATCAGGGTGGCGGCGGAGGCGAAGTGCATGCAGTAGCCCTCATGGCTCTCGGTGAGAAAGTAGGACACGAAATCCTCCCCCTCCGGGGTGACGGGGGTGTCCGGGTTGTACTCCGCCGTCTCGTTCAGGTAGGCGGCCACCACGTCGGCCATAAGGAGGTGTACCTGCCCCCAATTGGACACGGAGGTGCTGTTCATCATTTGCATATACCGCTGATAGGCGGGAACCTCCGTGTCGCCGGACATCATCTCGGCTGAGATTTCCTGCACCGCCCTGTCCAGGGCCGCCCAGCTCTCCTCCGGCACATCCATATAATTCGTATACACAAAGTAGCTGTAGTTGCGCTCCGCTCCCTCCGCCTCCTCCGGCAGCCTGGCCCCCGAAAGGGGCTCGCAGCCCGGCTGGATATACAAGGTGTGGGTCCACACGTCCTCCATCCGGGCGATGTAGGAGTCGTTGACAAAGGAGGCGCCCGCCAGCTCCTTGGGCTGGGAGAGAATGTGGTAGGGGGTGTACACGTAGCCCGGGTCGGCCCCCACGTTGCGGACGGTGATCTTGGCGTAGTCCTTGGCGGGGAAGGTCTCCCGGTCCGCCAGAGCAGGGAAGTTCATGGGCTGGTAGCCCTCCAGGGAGGGGTGATAGACGCTGCTGTAACCGGGAATGGCGTCCTCACCCTCCTCCTCGTCCGGGAACAGCTGGCCATAGGTCTCGTCCGGCAGAGGGGCCCAGCTGCCTCCGTCGTACACCGCGCCGGAGAAGCCCCGCAGGTAGATGCGCCCCCGCAGGTCGGTCTCCACCTTCAGCACCGTCCGGCCGGAGAACCGCAACGGACCGGCATTGGACAGGTCCACCTCGCCGTCGGCGTTGGCCAGTCCGCCGCCACCGCCGAACAGGCCGAAGGGGCCGTTTCCCTCAAAGAGGGCAAAATTCTGCCGGGCGGCCCAGTTGGTGAAGCTGTCTAGGGCGTTGTCCGCCCAGACCGGCCGCTGGTAGCGGTCCTGGGGCATGGCGACGGTGAGCAGAGCCAGCAGCAGGGCGGCGGCGGGCAGGGCCAGCAGGGTGAGCCGGGCGCTCCCTTTCCGGTCCCGCCGCCCCACCAGGGAGGTGAGGCCCAGCACGCTCCAGGCCAGCACCAGGGCCATCAGAGGCAGCCAGGCGGGGGTTACCGAAATGCAGATTGAGGCCAGGGGAAAGGGAAAGGTAACCCAGAAGGTGAACCAGAAGGAGCGGGCCCGGAGAATGGCCAGGCCCAGCAGCAGGCTGAGGGGAAGGGCGGCGGCCAGCACCAGCAGGGTGGCCGACAGGGCCCATACCTCATCGGGCAGCTCAGCGATGGGTTGGATGAAGCCGTCCAGCTGCAGGCTGGTGCAGAAGGTGTTGACCACCGAGCAGCGCAGGGTGATCTCTCCCAGCACCAGGTAGTCCCACAGCCGCCACAGGCCCCAGCCCCACAGACCCGCCGCCCCCGCCAGGGGGAGGGTCCACCACAGCTTGGGCAAGGACCAGATCAGCAGCCCCACCAGGGTGAAGGCTCCGCAGCCCGCCAGCAGCAGGTCGGCCCGTAACTCCACGGAGAAGGCGGTGCAGAAGGAAAACAGGGCCCCGTATACGCATAAAAACAGCAGCACCCCGTCCCCCAACAGAGAAACGGGGGTGGGCCGGAAGGGGGGACGTCTGGGCCGGTCTTTCCGCTTTTTCATGTCCGGCCTCCTTTCCCGTCCGCCGGGGCAATGTGGAAGTGGAGGGGCTGGCCCACGCCGCCGGGGATCTGGAGTGCCCCGTCCAGAATGGAATAGCCGGTCTCCGGGGCAGGCAGGGAGAAGGCCATCTCCAGGCAGGCCAGCAGGGCCCGCTCTGAGTCCACCGCCCGGTCCTCCACCGCGCCGCTGGCGGGAGCGGCCCACTGAATATGGTGGGCCCGGCCCTTCTCCAGCAGCAGCCGGGACAGGGCGCACAGCCGGTCAAAGACCTGATCCAGCGCCTCCGGCGGCCCGAAATGGTCGTAGGTGAGGACCACCTCCGCCTGCCGGGGCTCCAGAGTCTCCCGCACCACCAGCTCGTCCTTTTTGGAGGACAGCTTCCAGTGGACCGACCGCAGCGGGTCGCCGGGGCGGTAGTCCCGCAGGTCGTAGTCCTCGCCGGGACCGCCGCCGGGCCGGGGTTTCAAGACCACCCCGCCGGTACGGGGGGAGTCCAGCTCCTCCGGCAGCAGCGCCTCCGTGGGCAGGGGGAGAGAGAGCAGGGCGGCCTGGGGCTTCCCCGGCAGGGGCAGGGGGAACAGCCCCAGCAGGTCGCAGCAGCGGGCCCCTTCCACCCGGCAGACCAGCCGCCCGCAGTGGGGGGTGGGGAGCTGGAGGGTGAAGTCGGTCTCTCCGCCCTGGGGCCGGAGGGTACACAGGGTGCGGCCGCCCTCCCCGGTGAGCTGGTTGGTCCAGTGCAGGATCACCTTCACCGGCGGCAGGGGGAACCCGGCCCGCTGGGTGAGCCGCAGGGTAAACCGGGCCTGCTCTCCCCGGGGTACCGCCGGCCCGGGGGAGAGGGTCAGGGCGGCGCCCAGGGTCCCCGGCAGGCTGAGCAGCACCGCCAGGACCGGCAGCAGAACCACCAGCACCAGGGTGAAGGTGGACAGGTAGTACCGGAAGAAGATCTGAAAGGCCACCGCCGCCAGCAGCAGGGCGGCGTAAGAGATGCGCCGGTGCAGCATGGCCTTACCGGACGGTGGGGGCGGGGACCTGCCGCAGGATCTCCGCCGCCGGGTGGAAGCCTCCCTCGGCCTGGGCCCGGGGGGAGAGGATGAGCCGGTGGGTGATGACGTCGGCAAACACCGCCGCCACATCCTCGGGATTTACGTAGTCCCGGCCCACCGCCAGGGCGGTGGCCTTGCTCATGGCGGTCAAAGCCAGGGAGGCCCGGGGGCTGGCTCCCTGGACGATCATGGGGTGGCTGCGGGTGGCGTTCACCAGCCGGATCACGTAGTCCAGCACCTCATCGGACACGTACACCCGGTCGGCCCGGTCCCGCAGCTCCCGCAGGCCCTCCAGGTCCAGCACCTGCCCCACCTGGTTCAGGGGATTGGCCCCCTGCCGGCGGCGCACCATGGCCACCTCATCCGCCGGGGCGGGGTAGCCGATGGACAGCCGCACCATGAACCGGTCCATCTGGGAGTCGGGGAGCAGCTGGGTGCCCGAGGCCCCCGCCGGGTTCTGGGTGGCGATGACCAGGAAGGGCTGGGGCACCGGATGGCTCACCCCGTCCACCGTCACCTGTCCCTCCTCCATGGCCTCCAGCAGGGCGGACTGGGTGCGGCTGGTGGCCCGGTTGAGCTCGTCCGCCAGGAACAGGTTGCACAGCACCGCTCCCGGCTGGTACTCCATTTTGCCGGTCTCCTTGTTCAGCATGGAAAAGCCCGTGATGTCCGAGGGCATCACGTCGGGGGTGAACTGCACCCGGTTATATTGCAGGCTCAGAGCCCTGGAAAAGGCCAGCGCCATGGTGGTCTTGCCTACGCCGGGAATATCCTCCAGCAGGATGTGGCCCCGGGCCAGAATGGCCAGCAGTACCTTGGCCAGCACCTGGTCCTTGCCCACCACCGCTTTTTTCACTTCGGTCAGAATATCCTGAATCACGCTGTTTCCGCTCATGGTCCGTCCTCCTTTGCGCTATGACACTATTGTACCAAAGCATCCCGCCCTGTCAACAAAAAATCCCGGCAAACCCTTGCATTGGGGGGCGTTTTGTGATATAGTACATACGATAGTAGAAGGTGTATGGTGAGAGTGGGGTTGCGGCTCCGCTCTTTCTTATTGAAAAAACGGGGGCAGTAAATTTCTGGAAATGCCCCGGCGAGGAGGTCCCCAATGGCGAAGATCACCGATTTGGTCAGCGACCTGGCGGCTCCCTTTGTGGAGGCCGCGGGCTGCTCCCTGTGGGACGTGGAGTATGTCCGGGAGGCGGGCGAGTGGTTCCTGCGGGTGTATATTGATAAGGAGGGCGGGGTGTCCATCGACGACTGCGAGGCGGTGAGCCGCCCCCTGTCCGACGCCCTGGATCAGGCCGACCCCATCGAGGGCAGCTACGTGCTGGAGGTGTCCTCCGCCGGGGCGGACCGGCCCCTGAAGAAGCCGGAGCACTTTGAGAAATTTATGGACGCCGAGGTGGAGGTGCGCCTCTACCGGGCCATGGAGGGCCGGAAGGACCACGTGGGCGTGCTGAAGGGCTATGACAACGGCGATGTGACCATCGAGACCGCCGCCGGGCCCCAGACCTTTTTGAAGAAAGACGTGGCCCAGGTGCGGCTGTACGTGCGGTTTTAAGATGTGGGGGCGGCGGGTCCGCCCGTGTGGAGAATAAGGAGAACGATTATGCCGAAGAAAAATGCCAAAGTGCAGAAGACCAACGAGCTGGACGGGAGAGAATTTTTCGCCGCCATCGACCTCATCGAGAAGGAGAAGGGCATCCCCAAGGCCTATATGCTGGATAAGATCACCCAGGCCCTGGTGTCCGCCTACAAGCGGGACCACGAGGGAGCCGGGGACAACGTGAGCGTGGAGGCCGACGAGGAGGCCGGCACCGTGCGCATGTTCGTCAAGAAGGACGTGGTGGAGGAGGTTGACAACCCCTGCACCGAGATGAGCCTGGAGATGGCCCGCAGCAAGCTGCCCCAGGCCCAGCTGGGGGACGTGATCCGCATTGAGATCAAGACCCGGGATTTCGGCCGCATCGCCGCCCAAACCGCCCGCCAGGTGATTATTCAGGGTATGCGGGAGGCTGAGCGGGGCATGATTTATGATGAGTTCTCCTCCAAGGAGCACGAGATTCTCACCGGCGTGGTCACCCGCATCGACCCCCGCTCCGGCGCGGCCAGCCTGCGCATCGGCTCGGGCAACGAGGCCACCGAGGCCTTCCTGGCCCCCGGCGAGCAGGTGAAGGGGGAGACCTACACCGAGGGTATGCGCCTGCGGGTGTACGTGGTGGAGGTCCGCCGCTCCACCAAGGGTCCCCAGGTGCTCATTTCCCGCACCCACCCCGGCCTGGTGAAGCGCCTGTTCGAGCTGGAGGTGCCCGAGATCTACGACGGCACCGTGGAAGTCAAGTCCATCGCCCGGGAGGCGGGCTCCCGCACCAAGCTGGCTGTCTGGTCCGCCGACCCCAATGTGGACCCCATCGGCGCCTGTGTGGGTCCCCGGGGCCAGCGGGTGAACAATATCGTGGAGGAGCTGAAGGGCGAGAAGGTGGATATCGTCAAGTGGTCGGAGGACCCGGCCGCCTACATTGCCGCCGCCCTGTCTCCCGCCGATGTGGTCAGCGTGGATGTCCATGAGGAGGGCAAGAGCTGCCGCGTGGTGGTGCCCGACGATCAGCTCTCTCTGGCCATCGGCAAAGAGGGCCAGAACGCCCGCCTGGCCGCCAAGCTCACCGGCTGGAAAATCGACATCAAGCCTGCCTCCGCCCCGGCCGACGAGGAAACGGAGGACGAGGAGGATGTGATGATCGAGGACGAGGCCGATTCCGAGGAGTAAGCCCGGCGGCCGGAAGATCACAAGGGAAAGGGGGCAGAGGAGATGCCCAAGAAGATACCCCTGCGCCAGTGTGTGGGCTGCCGGGAGATGAAGCCCAAGCCGGAGCTCATTCGGGTGGTGAAGAGCCCGGAGGGAGAGGTCTCCCTGGATTTCCGGGGGAAGAAGCCCGGCCGGGGGGCCTACGTGTGCCCCCAGGCGGAGTGCCTGAAAAAGGCCCGGAAGTCCCGGGCGCTGGAGCGGGCCTTTTCCACCCCCCTGCCCGACGAGGTGTATGAGGCTCTGGAGGAGCAGATGAAGGCGGGTGACGGGGATGGATAGCGTCCTGCGCCTGCTGGGCGTGGCCCGGAAGGCGGGCCGCGTGGAGGTGGGGGAGGAGCCGGTGGGAGCCGCCGCCCGGGCCCATCAGGCCAAGGTGATCCTCACCGCCGCCGACGGAGCGGACAACAGCATCCGCCGTGCGGCCCACTTCGCCGAAGCGGGGAAGATCCAGGTCCTGCCCACCCCCTATACCAAGGGAGAACTGGGAGGCGCGGTGGGGCGGAGCGCCTGCACCATGCTGGCCCTCACCGACATCGGCCTGGCCGCCGCCATCGCAGAGAAGCTGGCCCAGGCCGACCCGGAGCGCTGCGGCGGCCCGGCGGAGGAGCTGAAGCTCCAGGCGGGCAAGGCCCTCCAGCGTCAGAAGGAGCGCCGGGCCCACGAGAAGAACTTACAGCGCAAGCAGCGCAAGCCCTGGGCGCCTCCCCCCAAGGAGGAGAAGCCGGCGCCCAAGGCTCCGACGGAGAAGAAACCCTTTGCCCCCCGGGGCAAGCTGACCATCAAGAAGAAGCCATGAACAGACATGGCGCGCACGCATTGGAACATGCCCGCTTGTTCCAATAAGAAAGCGCAGCGGCTTCGCCGCGTTTTCCTATTGGCGCAAGCCGGCCCAGTTGGAGGTGGCTTATATTGCTGAACAACAAGTATCGAGTTCATGAGGTGGCCAAGGATCTCAATCGGAACTCCAAGGAGATCACCGATATCCTGACCCAATACGCGACGACCCCGAAGAATCACATGCAGCCCCTGAGCGACCGGGAGCTGTCCCTGATCTTTGAGTATCTCACCCAGCACAACCAGGTGGAGAGCATCGAGAGCATCTACGCCGATGTGTACCGGGAGCCCAAGCCCGCCCCCGCCCCCAAGGCGGAGACCAAGGAAGAGAAGCCCAAGCAGCAGCCCCAGCAGCAGAGCGCCAAGCCCGCCCAGAACGGCGGCGGCGCCGCCAAGGGCGCCGCTCCGGCGGAGGCCCCCAAGCAGCAGGCCCAGGCTCAGGCCCAGCAGCCCAACCGTCCCGGCGCCCGTATCCCCGAGAAAAAAGTGGTGGATACCCGCAAGGGCGGCAACGTCAACCTGGAGAAGTACGACGAGCGGCTGGAGAACCTGGCTGCCGGCAAGACCAAGCAGATGCAGGGCGGCAAGCAGAAGTTCCAGGGCCGCAACCAGCGCAAGGGCAATTTCCAGGGCGGCAACAAGCGCCGCCAGGAGGAGCAGGAGAAGATGCGCCGGCTCCAGCTGGAGATTGCCAAAAAGACCCCCCTCACCGTGAAGATCCCCGACGAGATTGGCGTGGGCGAGCTGGCCAGCCGGATGAAAAAGACCGGCGCCGAGGTGGTCAAGACCCTGATGAAGAACGGGGTCATGGCCTCCCTGTCCGACGTCATCGACTTCGACACCGCCGCCATCATTGCCGAGGAGCTGGGCTGCAAGGTGGAGAAGGAGATCATCGTCACCATTGAGGAGAAGCTCATCGACACCGCCGAGGACAAGGAGGAGGACCTGCTTCCCCGGGCCCCCGTGGTGGTGGTCATGGGTCACGTGGACCACGGCAAGACCTCCCTGCTGGACTATATCCGGGACGCCCACGTGGCTGCCGGCGAGGCCGGCGGCATTACCCAGCACATCGGCGCCTATCAGGTAGAGGTGGATGGCAAGCTCATCACCTTCCTGGACACCCCCGGCCATGAGGCCTTTACCGCCATGCGTGCCCGTGGCGCCATGATCACCGACGTGGCCATCCTGGTGGTGGCCGCCGACGACGGCATCATGCCCCAGACCGTGGAGTCCATCAACCACGCCAAGGCCGCCAAGATTCCCATTATTGTGGCCATCAACAAGATGGATAAGCCGGAGGCCAACCCCGAGCGCATCAAGGAGCAGCTCACCAAGTACGAACTGGTGCCCGAGGAGTGGGGCGGCGAGACCATCATCTGCCCCATCTCCGCCAAGACCGGCGATGGTATCGACAACCTGCTGGAGATGGTCAACCTGACCGCCGAGATGCAGGAGCTGAAGGCAAACCCCAACCGCTCCGCCCACGGCGCCGTCATTGAGGCCCGGCTGGACAAGGGCCGGGGTCCTGTGGCTACTCTGCTGGTGCAGAACGGTACCCTCCACCAGGGCGATGTGATCATCGCCGGTACCGCCGTGGGCCGTGTCCGGGCCATGACCAACGCCAAGGGCGAGAAGGTCACCGAGGCCGGTCCCTCCGTCCCCGTGGAGATCATCGGCATGGGCGAGGTGCCAGGCGCCGGCGACGACTTCCACGCTGTGGCCGACGAGCGTATGGCCCGTGAACTGGTGGAGCAGCGCAAGCACGAGCAGAAGATGGCCTCCTCCAGCCCGGTGGGCAAGGTGAGCCTGGAGGATCTGTTCAGCCAGATCAAGCAGGGCGAGATGAAGGACCTGAACATCATCGTCAAGGCCGACGTCCAGGGCTCCGCCGAGGCGGTCAAGGCATCTCTGGAGAAGATTTCCAACGACGAGGTGCGGGTGCGGGTGATCCACTGCGCCGTGGGCGCCATCAACGAGTCCGACGTCATGCTGGCCACCACCTCCAACGCCATCATCGTGGGCTTCAACGTCCGCCCGGACAACAACGCCAAGGAGACCGCCACCCGCAACAAGGTGGATATGCGGATGTACCGGGTGATCTACGACTGCATCAACGAGATCGAGACAGCCATGAAGGGCATGCTGGCGCCCAAGTTCAAGGAAGTGGACCTGGGCCAGGCCGAGGTGCGCAACGTGTTCCGCATCACCGGCGTGGGCATGGTGGCTGGCTGCTACGTTACCGAGGGCAAGATGCAGCGGGGCGCCCAGATGCGGCTGCTGCGGGACAACATCGTGATTTACGACGGCTCCATCGCCTCTCTCCAGCGCTTCAAGGACAGCGTGAAGGAGGTCGCCCAGGGCTACGAGTGCGGCATTACCTTTGAGAAGTTCCAGGATATCAAGGAAGGCGACGTGATCGAAGCCTACCTGATGGAGCAAATTGAAGTATAATCGTAAAAAATAAAATCAGACCCGTTCCGTCCCCAAGTCATTTGAGGAGGGGACGGGTCTGTATTGCATGATAGGAGAAAACCATGGCAAGTAATCGAATTGGACGCATCAACGAGGAGATCCAGCGGGAGCTGTCCGCCCTGATCCGCACGGTGAAGGACCCCCGGGTCCACGGCCTGGTGTCCATCACGGCGGTGGACACCACCCCGGATCTGCGTTACAGCAAGATCTATGTCAGCGTGCTGGACAAGAGCGACGTGAGCGAAGTGGTCAAGGGCCTGAAGTCCGCTGGGGGCTATCTGCGGCGGGAGCTGGGGGCGGCGCTGAAGCTGCGCTATACTCCCGAGCTGCAGTTTGTGGAGGATGACTCCATCGGCCAGGGGGCCCACATCCTCAGTATGCTGCGGGACCCGGAGGTGGTGAAGCCCGCCAACCCCGCCAACGCCCACATTGATCTGGACGAGGAGGAGTGAGGGCATGACCGTAAAGGAAGCCGCGGCCTGGCTGGGCAGCCATGACCGCTATCTGATTCTGACCCACAAGCGCCCTGACGGGGACACCATCGGCTGTGCCGCTGGCCTGTGCCGGGGCCTGCGAGGGCTGGGCAAGACCGCCCATATCTGCCCCGGCACTGGGGAGACCCACCTGTTTACCCCCTATCTGGAGGGGCTGCTGGCCCCTGAGGGCTTTCAGCCGGAGACCGTGGTCAGCGTGGATATCGCCGCCCGGGGACTGTTTACCGACACCGGCAAGCCCTGGCTGGAGCGGGGGATTGACCTGGCTATCGACCACCACCCCTCCCAGGAGTTCTTTGCCAAAGAGACCTGCCTGGACGCCTCCCGGGCGGCCTGCGGGGAGATCATCTATGAGATCCTGGCTCAGCTGGGCCAGGTGAACGCCGAGACCGCCCTTCCCCTGTATGTGGCGGTGTCCACCGATACCGGCTGTTTCCAGTATGGCAACACCACCGCCCACACCCACCGGGTGGCCGCCGCCCTGATGGATACCGGGCTGGATGTGTTCCCCCTGAACAAGCGGCACTTCCGCACCAAGACCTGGGCCCGGCTCCAGGTGGAGCGTCTCATCGTGGAGCGGATGCACCGGTATGAGGACGGCAAAATCGCCGTGGCCCCCGTGTCCCTGTCCCTGCTGGACGAAGCGGGCGCCACCGAGGAGGACATGGAGGACATCGCCGCCTTTTTGGGCCAGATCGAAGGGGTGGAGACTTCCATCACCATCCGGGAGCTGGCGGATGGGGGCTGCAAGCTGTCTGTCCGCACCAGCGGCGGGCTGAATGCCACCAAGGTGTGCGCCGTCCTGGGGGGCGGCGGCCACGCCGCCGCCGCCGGCTGTACCGTGGATGTGGGCCTGAAAGAGGCGGAGGAGCAGATCCTTGCCGCCATCCGGCAGGTGGAACGGGATGGCTAACGGCGTTCTCATCATCGACAAGCCCCAGGAATGGACCAGTATGGACGTGTGCGCCAAGCTCCGGGGAATTTTGCGGGAGAAGCGGATCGGCCACGGCGGGACTCTGGACCCTATGGCCACCGGGGTGCTGCCGGTGTTTGTGGGCCGGGCCACCCGGGCGGTGGAGTTCGCCGTGGAGGGCGAAAAGGAATATCTGACCGCTTTAAAACTGGGCGTTATCACAAACACCCAGGATACCACCGGGGAAGTAGTAGAAGAACGGCCTGTGGCCGTGGCCCGGTCCGCCCTGGAGGGGGTTCTGGATCGGTTCCGGGGGGAGATCCAGCAGATCCCGCCCATGTACTCCGCCATCAAGGTGAAGGGGAAGAAGCTCTACCAGCTGGCCCGGGCGGGGCAGGAGGTGGAGCGGGCCCCCCGGACGGTGACCATCCACCGGCTGGAGCTGCTGAGCCAGCCCCCGGAAGGGTTCCCGGAGGAGGAACACACCTGGTATCTGCGGGTGGTGTGTTCCAAGGGCACCTATGTGCGTACCCTGTGCCACGACATTGGAGAGGCTCTGGGCTGCGGCGGCTGCATGTCCGCCCTGCGGCGTACCCGGGTGGGGGAGTACACCCTGGAGGGGGCGGTGACCCTGGAGGAAGTTCAGGCGGCCGCCGATCCGGCGGCGCTGCTGACGCCGGTGGACAGCTGCTTTGCCGGCCGGCCCATGCTGCTCCTCAAGAGTGCCCAGGCGGAGAAAAAGGTGCGCAACGGCATGGCGCTCACTCTGCCCGTCCCTCCGGGGGATGGAGAATACCGGGTGTACGGGGTGGATAAAACCTTTCTGGCTCTAAGCTGGGTGGAGGGAAACAAACTGACCACCATCAAAAGTTTTTTCGAGGTGTAGGAAGATGCAGCAAGAGAGACGGGTCATTGCCCTGGGATTTTTCGACGGGGTCCATCTGGGCCATGGGGCGCTGCTCCGCCGGGTGGGGGAGATGTCCGCCCGGCTGGGCGCGGTGCCTGCGGCGGTGACCTTTGACACCCATCCGGAGAATCTGATCCTGAAGGCGCCCACGGTGCCTCTGCTCAGCTCCCCTCTGGACCGGGGGTCGCTGATGCGGCGGTACTACGGCATCCGGGACGTGATTGTGGCCCATTTTGACGAGCGGATGATGCACATGCCCTGGCGGGAATTCGTCACCGACTATCTGGTGGGGGAAAACGGGGCGGTCTACCTGGTGGCGGGCCACGACTTCCACTTCGGCTATAAGGGGGAGGGCAACCCGGAACGTCTGCGGGAGCTGTGCGGAGAGCTGGGGATTGGCTGCGACATCATCCCCAAGGTGGAGCGGGATCACATCACCATTTCCTCTACCTATATCCGTACCCTGGTGGCCCAGGGGGAGATGGAGCGGGCCAATGAGTTTCTGGGCCACCCCCATACCCTCACCGACACGGTGGCCCACGGGAAGAAGCTGGGCTCCACCCTGGGCTTTCCCACCGTGAATCTCCGGTTCCAGCCGGGGGTGCTGGTGCCCGCCCACGGGGTATACGCCACAAAGGTGTGGTTTGAAAACGGGGAGAGCCGTCCGGCGGTGACCAACATCGGCGTGCGTCCCACAGTGGACGACGGAGACAAGGTAACTGTGGAGGGCTTCATCCTGGACTTCCACGGGGACCTGTACGGACAGTCGGTACGGATGGAGTTTTACAAGCGGCTGCGGGGGGAACGGAAGTTTGACTCCCTGGAGGCCCTGAAGGAAGAGGTTATGCACAACGCGGAACAGACCAGAGCCTATTTCAACGCCCGGTAACACAAGGGCAGCCGGACGAAAGGGGACATGACATGCGCTATCACAAGATCTATCCCGCGACCATTTGCTTTTGCGCCTACCTCGTCGCCATCGGGATCATCCTGGGTGATCCCCGGCAGATTCTGCCGGGGCTGTGGAAAATCATTCTGACGGAGGACGCCCTGATCACCGACTACGTGAAGATCGCCGGAATCGGCGCGGCCTTTGTCAATGCCGCCCTGGTGACCCTCATCAGTCTGGGCATTCTCCGGCTGAGTAAGGACCCGCTCAACGGCTATACCCTGGTGGAAATCGGACTGATGGCGGGCTTTGCCCTCTTCGGAAAGAACATCGCCAACATCTGGCCCATCATCGGGGGCACCTTCCTGTATGCCAAGCTGCGGCGGGAAGAGTTCGGCAAGTATGCCTCGGTGTCCCTGCTGGCCACCGCCCTGTCACCGGTGGTCAGCTACGTGGCCCTGGACAACGGTTGGGGCAATATCTGGTGGGCCATTCTCATCGGGGCGGTGATCGGCTTTGTGCTGCCCCCCCTCAGCGCCTATACATACAAGATCCAAAACGGTATGAACCTGTACAATATGGGGTTTGCCTGCGGCCTGCTGGCCACCATTCTGGTGCCGGTGATGACCTCCCTGGGGGCCGACCCCACCGTGGCCCACCACTGGGCCACCGGGTATAACCTGCATCTGGGGCTCTTTCTGAGTATTCTGTGCGTTGTACTGATCGTAGCTGGTTTTCTGTTCAGCGGCCGGCCGGTCTGGGCGGCCTGGGCGGGCTACCGGCGGCTCCTGCTCACCACCGGCCGGGCCCCCAGCGACTATCTGCGTATGTTCGGCGCCGCCCCCACCCTCATCAACATCGGGGTCAACGGGCTCATCGGCATGGCCTTTATTCTGGCCACCGGCGGCGATCTGAACGGGCCCACCCTGGGGGGGATCTTCACCATCATGGGCTTTTCCGCCTTCGGTAAGCACGCCTGCAATATTATTCCCATTATGGCGGGCGTGGTGCTGGGGGGCGTGTTCATGCACTGGAGCATCAACGACAGCGCGGTGCAGCTGGCCCTGCTGTTCGGTACCACCCTGGCCCCCATTTCGGGGTATTTTGGCTGGCCCTTCGGGGTGCTGGCCGGATTTCTCCACTCCTCGGTGGTTCTCCGGGCGGGTACCCCGGTGGAGGGCTTCAACCTCTATAACAACGGCTTTTCCGGCGGCCTGCTGGCTATTGTCATTTATCCCATCATTTCCGAGGCCATCCGGCACCGCAAGCCGGAGCTTCAAAACGAGGACTACTTCGATGCCTTCGAGCACGACGCCCCGGTGGTCCCGCCTCCCATATCCAAGAAATAAAACAGCGCCCGTACCAATTTGGTACGGGCGCTGTTTTGCGTCTGTCTCAGAGCTTCTTGCCGTCGTTCCCGGTCTCAAAGGCGGCCTTTGCGGAGGCGCACAGCCCCGCCAGCCCCTGAATTTCCGAGGGAATGATCAGTTTGGTGGCCTGGCCGTTGGCGGCGGCCTGGAAGGCCTCCAGAGCCTTGATCTTCAGCACCGCGTCGGTGGGGGCGGCCTCATTGAGGAGCTTCAGCGCCTCGGCGGTAGCCTGCTGTACCTTCAGAATGGCCTCGGCCTCGCCCTCGGCCTTCATGATGGCGGCCTGCTTGGCGGCGTCAGCCCGGAGGATCACGGACTGCTTCTCGCCCTCGGCCACCAGAATCTGGCTTTGCTTCTGGCCCTCGGCCTGGAGGATGGCCTCCCGGCGCTCCCGCTCGGCCTTCATCTGCTTCTCCATGGCGTCCTGGATCTCCCGGGGCGGGATGATGTTCTTCAGCTCCACCCGGTTGACCTTGATGCCCCAGGGGTCGGTGGCCTCGTCCAGGATGGAGCGCATCTTGGAGTTGATGATGTCCCGGCTGGTGAGGGACTGGTCCAGCTCCAGGTCGCCGATGATGTTGCGCAGGGTGGTGGCGGTCAGATTCTCAATGGCGCTCATGGGGTGCTCCACCCCGTAGGTGTACAGCTTGGGATCGGTGATCTGGAAGTAGAGCACCGTGTCGATCTGCATGGTGACGTTGTCCTTGGTGATGACGGGCTGGGGGGCAAAGTCCACCACCTGCTCCTTCAGGGAGACCGCCTTGGCCACCCGCTCGATAAAGGGCACCTTGAAGTGGACCCCCACGCCCCAGACGGCGTGGAAAGCGCCCATCCGCTCGATGACGTAGGCCTTGGACTGCTGGACAATCTTCAGGTTGGTGGCCAGCACCAGAATGATCAGGGCGACCAGAACGATGATGATAATGGGTACAAAGGGAATATCAGGCATAATACTTCCTCCATTTCCTCAGCTTTCAGGCAATCCTCAGAGGGTGTGGGCGGCGGCGGACAGGGGCGCCACAATGAGCTTGACCCCCTCGATGCGCAGCACCTTTACCGTAGTTCCGGCGGGAATGACGGACTCGTCCTCGGTGCGGGCGGTCCAGACGGTCCCCTTGACGGAGACCTGCCCGGAGGCGTTCAGATTGTCGATGGTCTGAGTGACCAGTCCCTCCGCCCCCACGGCCTGGTCGGCGTTGGTGGCCACCTGTTTGGGGGTGACGTAGCGGCGGGCCAAGGGCCGGATGGCCAGCAGCGTCACCAGGGATACCGCCAGGAACACCCCGAACTGCACCCAGATGTTGTCCACGAACAGGGAGGTGAGCAGCGCGGCCAGGGCGCCCAGGCCAAACCACAGGGACACCAGAGTGACGGTGAGGGCCTCCACCACCAGCAGGATGATAAGGGCTGCCAGCCAGAGAATGCTGTCAATGGGCATAGGCATGCCTCCTTTCATACTGTTATCCTAGCATATTTCCATGCAAAAGGAAAGTAAAATTCACTTCCGCATTTGCCATCCTGCGGGAAATAGGGTATACTGGAGGAAACGACTGTCAACTGAAGAGACGAGGAAGCCATCTATGAGAGATTTGGAACTGCTGATCCCCACCCTGTTCGGCCTGGAAGGGCTGTGCGCCAACGAACTGCGGCGTCTGGAGCTGCCCTGGGTGGAGGCGGAGAACGGCCGGGTACGCTGCGGCGCCCGGCTGTCGGATATTCCCCGGGTGAATCTGAACCTGCGCACCGGCGAGCGGGTGCTGCTGGTGGTGGGCCGGTATGAGGCCAGGGACTTTGACGCCCTGTTCGAAGGGGCCAGGGCCCTGCCCTGGGAGGACTATATTCCCCGGGACGGGGCCTTCCCGGTAAAGGGGCACTCCTTAAATTCCCAGCTCCACGCGGTGCCCGCCTGCCAGTCCATCCTGAAAAAGGCGCTGGCCGCCCGGCTGGGGGAGAAATACGGCCTGACAACCCTGCCGGAGACTGGGGCGCTGTATCAGGTGCAGTTTTCCATTATGCACGACCAGGTTACCCTGATGCTGGACACCACCGGGCCGGGGCTTCACAAGCGGGGCTACCGGGCGGTGGGGGTGGCCGCCCCTCTGCGGGAGACTCTGGCGGCGGCCATGGTGCTCCTGTCCCGCTACCGGGGAAAGGCCCCCTTCTGCGACCCCTTCTGCGGTTCGGGCACCATTCCCATTGAGGCCGCCCTCATCGCCAAAAATCGGGCCCCCGGTCTGAACCGGAGCTTTTCCGCCCAGAAGTGGAAGTGGCTGGGGGGCGGAGCGTGGCTCCAGGCGGGGGATGAGGCCATGGATCAGGAATACCACGGCCAATATGAGATCTGGGGCGGAGATATCGACCCCAAAGCGGTGGCCATTGCCAGAAGCAACGCGGAAAAGGCGGATGTGGACGATTGCGTCCGCTTTGAGGTGGCCGACGCGGCAAGGTTTCACCGGGACGAGCCCTTCGGCCGGATCGTCACCAACCCGCCCTACGGGGAGCGGCTGATGGAGAAGAAGGAGGCGGAGGGCCTCTACCGCGCCTTCGGCCAGGCGGCCCGGGGCCTGCCGCCGGGCTGGCAGATGGGGGTGCTCTCCTCTCACACGGAGTTTGAGCGGACCTTTGGCAGAACAGCGGACAAGAAACGGAAGCTGTACAACGGCATGTTGAAATGCGACCTGTTTCTCTACGGAATGAAAAGATGAGGGTGTGAATATGAAACGAAGCGGAGGATATCGGCTGCTGGCTGTGGTTTTGGCGCTGTGCCTGACCCTGGGCGGCGGGGCCCTGGCCGCCCCGGCGGGGGCCAAGGTTTGGGGGTACAGCGAGGGGCTGGCCCAGTGCGAGCTGAACGGCAAATGGGGCTATGTCAACGGGAAAAAAGAGGTGGTCATCCCTCTGCAGTATGACAGCATCGTCTCCTTCTCCCTGGGGGTGGCGGCGGTGAATCTGGGCGGCAAGCTGGGCGTGATCCGGCAGGACGGCGCCTATCTGCTCCAGCCGGAGTATGACACCCTTATGCCCATTGACTGCGGCCTGTACATAGCCCAAAAAGGGGGCGGCTGGGGCGTAGTGAGCATCCTGCCCTATACCGATGGGCGCGGGAATGTCACCAACGTGATTTACGACCTGACATACAACAGCGTAACGGTGGAGGAGCAGGGGGGTACCCGGGTGCTTACCCTCACGGACGGGGAAGGCGCCATGACCCGGGTGCCGGTATTCGACCTGCCCGCCCTGCTGGTGCGCAAGGGCGTGCCCTCCGCCCAGTTTCCCCTGACCCGGGGGAAGCTGCCCAGCTTCTCTGACGTGTCCCAGAAGGACTGGTACGCCCTGTGGGTGGATGTGGCCTACAATGTGGGGCTGGTGTCCGGCGTGGGAAACAACCGTTTCAACCCCAACGGCACCATCACCGTGGCCGAGGCCATTCAGCTGGCCGCAACCATTGAGAGCCGGTACCGGGACGACAGCTTCCACACCAGCGCCCAGACCGGCCCCAACTGGTACACCGGGGCGGTAAACTACTGCATCGCCAGCGGTGTGATCCGCAGCGGCCAGTTTTCCCAGAGCGACTATACCCGGCCCATCACCCGGCTGGAGATGGCCCAGATCTTCGCGGCCACCAGTCCGGTGAAGGATATGCCCACCCTGAACAGCGCCAGCCGGGTGCGTTCCTCTATCCCAGACGTCAAGAGCGGCAGCACCGGGGCGGAGTCGGTGTATGCCCTGTATGAAAAGGGGATTCTGTCCGGGGTAGACAGCAGTCTGACCTTCAATCCCAAGGGAACCATGACCCGGGCGGAGGCCGCCGCCCTGGCCGCCCGGATCGCCCGGGCGGAGCAGCGTATTGCCCTCTGGGGAAGTTATGACAGCGCCGAGTTGGTGAAGTAAGAAAGAGAGAAGGAGGCGGGGCTGTGAAGCATCTGTTCCTCATCAACCCCTATGCCGGTAAATATGACCGTACCCAGGAGGTGCGGGAGAAGCTGCGCACCGTCCTGGCGGGACGGGAGGACCCCTGGGAGGTGGCGGTGACCCAGTACCCCGGCCACGGGGTGGAGCTGGTGCGGGCGGCGGCGGAGCGGGGAGAGCCCCTGCGGGTGTACGCCTGCGGCGGAGACGGTACCCTCAACGAGGCGGTAAACGGAGCCGCCGGGTATGAGCACGTGGCGGTGACCCACTATCCCATGGGCTCGGGCAACGACTTTTTACGGATGTTCGGCCTGGATGCCTGCCGGTTTTATGATCTGAGGGAATTGCTGGACGGGCCCCAGGCCCCCATGGACCTGATCGAATGCAACGGCAGGCTGGCCCTGAACGTCTGCTCCATCGGGTTTGACGCCCGCATCGGCCTGGGAGCCGCAGATTTCAAAAAGCTGCCCCTGGTCAGTGGCACCATGGCCTATCAGCTCTCCGCCCTGCGTACCATTGTCCAGGGTATCCACCGGCCTTACCGGGTGGAGGTGGACGGGGAGACACTGCCGGGGGAGGCATTCACCCTTATCTGCGCCTGCAACGGCCGGTACTACGGCGGCGGCTTCAACCCCAGTCCAGACGCTGTGCCGGACGACAGTCTGCTGAATTTTCTGATCATTCCCGCCGTCTCCCGGTTTACCGTGCTGGCCCTGATCCGGAAGTTTGCCCGGGGGGAGGCGGGGGAGATCCCCGGCGTGCTCCTCCGTCAGGGCAGGGAGATGAAGGTGACCTGCGACCGGGTGAGTATGATCAACCTGGACGGCGAGCGGATGGACGGCGCACAGTTGACTGCCCGCCTGTCGGAGAAGAAGGTGAACTTTATTTATCCCGCCGGTGCCACCTGGGGTTAGCACTCCGGCGAGCCGTTTGTGAACAAAACTTGAATTTTTCTAAAATTAGCTCCCTTTTCTCAAAAAAGGGGGTTGATTTTTTTGGCTGGTAGGGGTATTATCTTACATGTGGTTAGCACTCCGGTAAAATGAGTGCTAACCTACTGAACTGCTAATAAGAAAATCAAGATACATGTAAGGAGGAACCCATTATGAAACTCAAGCCTCTTGCCGACCGTGTGGTCATCAAGCTGGTGGAAGCGGAAGAGAAGACCAAGAGCGGCATCATCCTGACCGGCGCCGCCAAGGAGAAGCCCGAAGTGGCCGAAGTCATCGAGGTGGGCCCCGGCGGTCTGGTGGACGGCAAGGAAGTCACCATGACCGTGAAGGTGGGCGACAAGGTCATCACCAGCAAGTACTCCGGCACCGAGGTGAAGGTGGACGGCGAGGAGTATACCATCGTCCGTCAGAGCGACATTCTCGCTATCGTCGAGTAATCGTCCGCCGCTGTCAACAAACTGATTTCCGGGCGGACTTCGCCCGACTCAAATTGGAGGTAATGTATTATGGCTAAGATTATCTGCTACGGCGAGGAGGCCCGTCACGCTCTGGAGCGGGGTGTCAACCAGCTGGCCGACACCGTGAAGATCACCATGGGTCCCAAGGGCCGCAACGTGGTGCTGGATAAGAAGTTCGGCGCTCCCCTGATCACCAACGACGGTGTGACCATCGCCAAGGAGATCGAGCTGGACGATCCCTTTGAGAACATGGGCGCTCAGCTGGTGAAGGAGGTCTCCACCAAGACCAACGACGTGGCCGGCGACGGCACCACCACCGCCACCCTGCTGGCTCAGGCCATCATCCGTGAGGGCCTGAAGAACCTGGCCGCCGGCGCCAACCCCATGGTCATGAAGAAGGGTATCTCCAAGGCCACCAACGCCGCCATTGAGGCAATCAAGGCCAACAGCCAGAAGGTCAATGGCTCCGACGATATCGCCCGTGTCGGCACCGTGTCCTCCGGCGACGAGACCGTGGGCAAGCTGATTGCCGAGGCCATGGAGAAGGTCTCCCACGACGGCGTCATCACTGTGGAGGAGTCCAAGACCGCCGAGACCTATTCCGAGGTCGTGGAAGGCATGCAGTTCGACCGGGGCTACATCACCCCCTATATGGTCACCGACACCGAGAAGATGGAGGCCGTTCTGGACGACGCCCTCATCCTGATCACCGACAAGAAGATCTCCAACATCCAGGAGCTGCTGCCCATCCTGGAGCAGGTGGTGCAGTCCGGCAAGAAGCTGCTGGTCATTGCCGAGGACGTGGAGGGCGAGGCTCTGTCCACCCTGATCGTCAACAAGCTGCGCGGCACCCTGAACGTGGTGTGCGTCAAGGCCCCCGGCTTCGGTGACCGCCGCAAGGAGATGCTGGAGGATATCGCCGTGCTGACCGGCGGTACTGTCATCACCTCCGACATGGGCTATGAGCTGAAGGAAGCCACCATGGATATGCTGGGCCGTGCCCGCCAGGTGAAGGTCTCCAAGGAGAACACCATCATCGTGGACGGCGCCGGTTCCGCCGACGCCATCAAGAACCGCGTTAACCAGATCCGCAGCCAGATCGAGACCACCACTTCCGACTATGACCGGGAGAAGCTGCAGGAGCGGCTGGCCAAGATGGCCGGTGGCGTGGCGATCATCCGCGTGGGCGCCGCCACCGAGGTGGAGATGAAGGAGAAGAAGCTGCGCATCGAGGACGCCCTGAACGCCACCCGCGCCGCTGTGGAAGAGGGCATCGTGGCCGGCGGCGGCACCGCCTATGTGAATGCCGTGCCCGCCGTGGAGAAGCTGCTGGACAGCGCCGAGGGCGACGAGAAGACCGGCGTGCGCATCATCGCCAAGGCTCTGACCGAGCCCATGCGCCAGATCGCTACCAACGCCGGTATCGACGGCTCCGTGGTGCTGGAGAACGTGAAGAAGGCCGACAAGGTGGGCTATGGCTTCGACGCCTACAACGAGACCTACGTGGACATGATCTCCGCCGGTATCGTGGACCCCACCAAGGTGACCCGCTCCGCTCTGGAGAACGCCGCCTCCATCGCCTCTGTCCTGCTGACCACCGAGTCCCTGGTGGCCGACAAGAAGGAGCCCGCTCCCCCCGCCGCTCCCGCTCCCGACATGGGCGGCATGTATTAATCAAGTGCCAAGGTTTGGGCCCCCGGAACAATGTTCCGGGGGCCCTTCTTGTCGGCCGCCAGGCCAAGCGTTTTGCCGGAGGCAAAACCTTGATGCCGGGCGGATTTACTCCGCCCAAGCAGATGCAATCATGGGGGTCCCCGAGAAATCCGGGATTTCTCGGGGCGGGCCGACAAGAAGGAGCCCGCTCCCCCCGCCGCTCCTGCTCCCGACATGGGCGGCATGTACTAATCCCGATTAAAACGCAAATTTTGGGCCCCCGGAACAATGTTCCGGGGGCCCTTTTTGTTTGTTATCTTTTTACTTCTTCAAAGACCTCCACAACCTGCCGCTCAGGAGCAGGGGTGAGGAGGGAGACCACCACGATGGCAACCAGCGCACAGAGGAAGGCGGGCAGCAGCTCGTAGATGGCCCAGGCGCCGCCCATGGGGGCGACGAGGAATTTCCAAATAAAGACCATCACGCCGCCGGTGACCATGCCAGCCAGGGCGCCCCACTTGTTGGAGCGTTTCCAGAACAGGGCCATCAGCATGGTGGGGCCGAAGGCGGCGCCAAAGCCGGCCCAGGCAAAGGATACCACCCGGAACACGGAGCTGTTGGGGTCGCGGGCCAAAAAGGCGGCGATAAGGGCAATGGCGATCATAACGGAACGGGCCACCACCATACCGCGCTTGCCGCTGAAATTGCGCTTAAGGAAATCATTGC
Source organism: Candidatus Flavonifractor merdavium (assembly GCA_019119335.1). Lineage (GTDB taxonomy): Bacteria > Bacillota > Clostridia > Oscillospirales > Oscillospiraceae > Flavonifractor > Flavonifractor merdavium. Next base: position 81,307 of record DWXF01000050.1, on the reverse strand, counting down.
CCAGGTCCTGGGAAATGGAGGAGGAGGCGGCCAGCAGCTGGCTGTCGGCGGTGGACATGGTGGCCGCCAGGATGCCTGCCAGGATCACGCCGGCCAGCAGAGCGGGCACAGCGCCGAACTGGCTGATGAGGCTGGCAATACGCACAATAATGGTCTCAGAGTCGGCCAGCTGCTCCAGTGCGCCGGCCCGGGTCATGGCGTTGCCCACCAGGCCGATAATGATGGCCACGCCCATGGAGATGACCACCCAGGAGGAGGCTACCCGGCGGGAGAGCTTCAGCTTCTCCTCCTCCTCAATGGCCATAAAGCGGACCAGAATGTGGGGCATGCCGAAGTAGCCCAGGCCCCAGGCCAGCAGAGAGCAGATAGTGAGCAGACTGTAAGGATTGGAGCCGCCGGTGGCCGGGTCGTGGATGCGATCCAGAGACAGATATCCCGCCATGGAACGGGCGTTTTCCATCACCGCCTCCACGCCGCCGGCCTGGGTTACCCCAAAGCCCAGCACCACGATCAGGGCCACCGTCATGATGATGGACTGGATCAGATCGGTGAAGGAGGCGGCCAGAAAGCCGCCCATGACGGTATAGATGACAATGACGGCCGCGGAAATGAGCATGGCGGTGACGTAGTCCATATTGAACAGGGTCGAAAACAGCTTGCCGCAGGCGGAGAACCCGGAGGCGGTGTAGGGGATGAAAAAGATGATGATGACCAGAGCGGAAATGGCGGACAGCAGGCAGCGGTCATCCCCCCAGCGCTTGGAGAAAAACTGGGGCACGGTGATGGCGTCCAGCCGGTGGGAATAGCGGCGGATACGCTTGGCCACGATGAGCCAGTTCAGGTAAGTACCTACAACCAGACCGATGGCGGTCCAGCTGGCCTCCGCCAGGCCGGTGAGGTAGGCCACGCCCGGCAGCCCCATCAGCAGCCAGGAGGACATATCGCTGGCCTCGGCGCTCATAGCGGTGACAAAGGGACCCAGCTTTCGCCCCCCCAGATAGAAGTCGTCAACGGATTCATTTTTCTTGGCACAGATCCAGCCGATCCATAGCATGAACAGCAGGTAGACCACGATGGCCAGCAGGATCAGGATTTGTGCGGTGGTCATGAAAACACACTCCTTTTTACTTCAACTCTCCTGTCCTGGCCGCAGATACCGGGACAATAAAACTATTATAGCATAGCACAAATGGAATGAAAATACAATAAAATGCATAAAAATTAATTTTGAAAGAAAGCCGGTCTGCATAGTTAACTTACTGCACGCGCGGGGCGGGGAAAAGAAAGGACCGGCGCTCACGGGCATGTGAGCACCGGCCCTGTTCAGCTTACCCGGCGGCAGATAGCGGGGTTAGACCAGCCGGATGTACAGTTCCTTGCCGAACTGGCAGAGGTAGGCGCCGTCGCCAATATACGAGATGGAGTCGTACTTGAAGTTCCCCTGGTAGGGGCCGATGAGGGTGGTCTTTTCCCCGGTGTCGGGGTCGTACTCCACCAGGGTGGCGCCGTTGTCCCGCTCCACGTACCGGCCGTCGCCGGAGTTGGCCTTGATGTAGGGGAGCAGCAGCTCCTTGGCGGCATCCAGGTCGGCCGCAGGGGCGGTGACGGTGGCGCCGGCGCTGTCCCCCACGGTGTTGAAGGCCTGGAAGCGGCAGGTGCCCTCGCCCCCCTCCGGGTCGGGGTCGACCTGCACGATGATCCACCGGGTCTTGGTGTCGTCGGCGTTCTGTACCTCGGTCCAGCTGTTGCGGTGGTAGGTCACGTCGGTGAAGGCGCCGGTGTCCGGGTTGAAGATGCGCACGCCGCCGTCCAGATAGACGCACCAGCCCGCCGGGGAGCGGTCGTTGTAGCGCAGCAGGTTGTCATACCGTACGTCGGAGGCCAGCAGCCTGCCCTGGAGGTTGTACAGCCGCTTGCTGTCCTCGCTGTACAGGTAGCTGTCCCCCACCAGCACCAGGTCGGTGTCGTCGCCGGACAGGGTGAGGGCGATCTCGCCGTCCTTCAGCACCACCACCTCCTGGCCATTGCCCCGGTCCACCACCACATAGTTCATGGTGTCGCTGAGGGTGTCATACTTGATGAGCCCCACCGGGCCCCCGAACAGGTTGCCGCTGGGTCCCACCACCTCGCCGGTGTCGCCGGTGAACACCACCGCGTTGCGGCCGAAGCTCTCGCTGCGGTCGTACATGGGAGCTACTACCACGCCGGAGGAATTGAAGGCCCCCGCCTTCTGGTTTTCGTTCTCATATACGCCCACGTCCTGGTCGCAGTTCAGGGCCAGAATGGTGGGGCTGGAGCCGTAGGTGTGCAGGCTGTCCAGGGCGAAGAGGTAGTTGCCGTGGTCGTCATAGAGCTGCCACTGCTCGGAGTCAGCCTTCTGCACCAGGCACAGTTCGCCCTCGGTCAAGATGTGCTCGGCGTTGAACAGGTAGCCCTTTTCGATGTGGCACACCTCGTGCAGGTCCCGGAGGTAGTAGCCGTTGTCCAGCAGTTCCCTGCACTCCCCAAGGTCCTTACCGTCCACCAGGATGTGATCGTCACGACGGAGGACCACCAGATGGTCGGCATACACCTCGGTCTGGAAGAGGTTTTTGTCCCGGAACTTGACGCCCCCCAGCTGGTCGATGAGGGCGTTGTAGTAGTCGCCCCGGCCGTCGTTCACCTCGGCCCAGCCGTTCTCAAAGGGGTCGGGAACGGTGGTGTACGATGCAGGAATCACCGTCTTGCCCGCCAGGTCCATGAAGCCGTACAGCCCGGTGGCCTGGTCCTTGAAGGGGATCAGTCCGTCGTAGTCCTCCAGCTCGGAAGCCACCCGGCTGGACCAGGGGGCGTTGTAGGCCACCGCCGGCCGCTGGGACAGGGGCTGGAGATTCAGAGTCTGCCGCTGGCTTTCGTCCACGCAGCGATACACCATGGTGGCCACCTCCGCCCGGGTGATGGCCATGTAGGGGCTGAACATGCCGTAGGCGTCGCTGCCGGTGAAAATGCCCGCCTGGTAGAGCAGCAGGATCTCGTCGGCGTAGGGGGTGGAGTCGTCCACGTCGGGTACCCGGGTCACGTCGTTGCGCTTGGTCCAGGTGTCCTCCGGCATGGCGTGGGCCAGCAGATAGGCCAGCTCGTTGCGCTGGGCGTTGCGAATGTAGGAGTTGAACTGTCCCTCCTCCGCGATGCCGTTGGCCAGGCAGTAGTTCACTGCCCCCTGGTACCAGGGCCCCTGGGCGGCGGGGATCTGGCCGCTGCCGCCGTGGGACAGGCTGTGGAGCCGGGCGGCCGCCGTCATGGCCTCTGCCACGGTGAAGCCGGCGTTGGGGCTGAAGGTGTCGGCGGAGGTGCCGCCCATCAGACCGTACTCATAGCAGCCCTTCACCGTCCCGGCAAACCAGGCGCTCTCCGGCACATCGGTAAATTTCCCCTGGGGATACTGCTGCACCGGGCTCAGGGCTGCGCTGGCCGACACGCTGCCGGCGAGCAGGCACCCCGCCAGCAGGCTGCCGCAGAAAAATCGGTTCCACTTTTGCATCATTCGTTCCTCCTCGTCAATCTTCCAATTCTGGAAAAGTCTGAACGGATAAGAGTATACCATACTCTGGAAGGAAGTACAAGTTTCGGGGTCGAAAATATGGAACTACGAAACGTTTGGATGAAGGGCCATGCTTATACCAAAACGACCAATGTTTCTTCATATTCCGCCCCAGGTGGCGGCGGGCGGTCCGCTGAGCTGTGAAAAAGGAGCGGCGGGTTGGTTTGCTCAGGCCCAAGAAACAGCCCCGCCTTATGTCAGAGTGGTACAGCAAAATGGGGCAAAGGGATCAGTACAGTCCGTTGTACCGGGGCATGGGGTAATCCAGCTCGTAGTGGCGGCACAGGTCCATGAATGCGCCGGCCAGAGGGGTCAGGTACTTGTCCTTATGCCAGGCGATGCGGAACCGGCGGCGGAATTCCATTCCCTCTACCCCTACCGACACCACCAGCCCCCGCTCCAGAGGGCCCAGCACCATGCGGTAGGGGAGCACCGCGATGCCCAGGCCGCAGATTACCCCGTTGACCAGGGCAGTGGTGCTCATGGCTTCCCAGACCGGCTCCACCGCGATTCCCGCTGCCGCTGCCGCCCGCTCAAACTCCTCCCGGGTGCCACTGCCCCGTTCCCGCAGCAGGAACCGCTGGGCCCGGAATTCCTCCAGGGTCAGGGTCTGGCCCTGCCGGAAGGGGCCGTCCCTGGAACAAATCACCGCCAGCCGGTCCTCCATATACTCCAGCGTGCGGATGGCGGGGCCCTGGGGTACTCCTTCCATCAGGGCAAAATCCAGGGAATTGTCCATCAGACCTTCCTCCAGCCGGTCGGAGGCGGCCACCTCCACCCGCACCTCCGCCTTGGGATAGAGCTGGGAGAAGGTGCTGACATAGTGGGGCAGAAACTGGGCCCCGATGGTGATGCTGGCCCCCACCCGCAGCAGGCCAAGCTGGTCCCAGTTGCGCAGCTCCCGGTCCATGTCGTCCATCAGACCGGCGATCCGCCTGCCGTAGGCCAGAAACCGCTGCCCGGTTCCGGTGAGCACCAGCCGCCGCCCGATGCGGTCAAACAGCCGCACCCCGTAATACTGCTCCAGCTCCCGGATGGCCAGACTGACGGCGGGCTGGGTCATATGGAGGTCCTCCGCCGCCCGGGTGGTGTTGCAGCCGCAGCCGCACACCGCCAGAAAGATTCGGATATGCCGAATGGTCATAGCCTTTGCTCCTTATATCTATTTACTTATGATTTTAATATAATAATATTATTTTTATTATTATTTTGCAAGCCGTATAATGGGCCCGTAAGGAGGGAGAACGGTTTGCAACTCAGAAAGAAAGAATACGGAACGCTGTTTTTATCCACGCTGCAGCTCAGCGCCTTCACCTTTGGGGGCGGGTTTGTGATCATCCCCCTGCTGCGCAAGAAATTTGTGGAGAAGCTGGGCTGGATCGACGAGGGGGAGATGATGGACTTTACTGCTATTGCCCAGTCCTCACCGGGGGCCATCGCGGTGAATGCCTCCATTCTGGTGGGCTACCGGGTGGCGGGGATACCGGGGGCGCTGCTGGCGGTGTGCGGCACGGTGCTGCCCCCTCTGGTCATCATCACGGTGATCTCCTTTTTCTACGAGGCCTTCCGGAGTAACCCCTTTGTGAGTATGGCCATGGACGGGATGCTGGCGGGGGTGGCGGCGGTGATCTGCGACGTGGTGCTCACCATGGGCTGGTCGGTGCTCCGGATGAAGCGGGTCATGCCTGTGCTGGTCATGGTGGCGGCGTTTCTGGCGGTGGCGGTCTTTGGGGTAAATATCATATTGGTGATCCTGGCCTGTGGGGCTCTGGGGGCCCTGGACACCTGGCGGCGGGAAAAGGCCAGAAGGGAGCGGGGCTGACATGATCTATCTGCAGCTGCTGTGGAGCTTTTTCCAGATCGGGCTGTTCAGCATCGGCGGCGGTTACGCCGCCATGCCCCTGATTCAGCACCAGGTGGTGGATCTCCACCCCTGGCTGACTATGACGGAGTTTGCCGACATCATGACCATCGCCGAAATGACGCCCGGGCCCATCGCCATCAATTCCGCCACCTTTGTGGGCATCCAGGTGGCGGGGATACCGGGGGCCCTGGTGGCCACCCTGGGGTGCGTGCTGCCGTCCTGTGTCATCGTCACCCTGCTGGCCTGCGTCTATTACCGGTTCAAGGGCCTGTCCCTGGTGCAGGGGGTGCTGCTGGGCCTGCGTCCGGCGGTGGTGGCCACCATCGCCTCCGCCGGGCTGTCCCTGCTGGCCATGGCCTTTTACGGAACCAGGGGCCTGCCGGTGGATTTTACCACCCTGCGGCCTGTTCCGGTGGTTATCTTCGCGGTGGGACTGCTGGTGCTGCGCCGCTGGAAGGTAAACCCCATCTGGGTGATGGTGGGGGCGGGAGTGGCCGGACTGGTGCTCTACCAACTGGTATAAGGGGGTGTTGGCATGATCTATGAGCTGAAAACAGGGGTGCTGCGCCGGGAGGAAGGGGGAGAATCCCTGGCCCGGATCAAAGGCGGGCTGGGGGGACCGGCCAGGCAGATTCTCACGCCCGGCGGGACGGTGCTGCTGCGCACCGACATCCTGCGGTTGGAGGCCCCCCGGGGGCGGGAGGGAGACCTGCGCTATACCCGCTACCGGATGTACGGCGCCGACGGGGGCGTCTATGCCGAGGGCGCTCCCGGCTACGCCCCGGAGGAGGACCCGGAGCGGGTGGGATGGCCGGTCTGCCGGATGCCCCGGGCCGACCGGATTGCGCTGACGGCGGGGGAGGCCCGCTATACTCTGTACATGGACAGCGGCAGCCTGTACCGCATGGAGGAGGAGGGGGCCGGCTGCCGGATGCGTATGGTCCACCGGGGGGTGGCCGGCGGCTGGCGGCTGGAGTGCGAGCCCGCCCTGCCCGCCTGCTTTCTCTGCGGGCTGTTTGTGTTCTGCCGCTATCTGGAGGGGGAGAATCAATTTCTGGTGGTATAAGGCAAAAACTCCGGCGCCCGGTCCTTTCGGACCGGGCGCCGGAGTTTTTGCGGTTATGGGACTGTCACTTACTTGTGATCCACGGAATACATATGAGCGATGAGGTCCAGCACCTTGTTGGAGTAACCCCACTCGTTGTCGTACCAGGAGACAACCTTCACGAAGGTGTCGGTCAGAGCGATACCGGCGCCGGCGTCGAAGATGGAGGTGCGGGCGTCGCCCAGGAAGTCGGAGGAAACCACGGCGTCCTCGGTGTAGCCCAGGATGCCCTTCAGCTCGCCCTCGGAGGCAGCCTTCATGGCGGCGCAGATCTCGTCGTACTTGGCGGGCTTGGCCAGGTTCACGGTCAGGTCAACCACGGACACGTCCAGGGTGGGAACACGCATGGACATACCGGTCAGCTTGCCGTTGAGCTCGGGAATGACCTTGCCCACGGCCTTGGCGGCGCCGGTGGAGGAGGGGATGATGTTGCCGGCAGCGGCACGGCCGCCGCGCCAATCCTTCTTGGAGGGTCCGTCAACGGTCTTCTGGGTGGCGGTGGTGGAGTGAACGGTGGTCATCAGACCATCGGTGATGCCCCAGTTGTCGTGCAGCACCTTGGCGATGGGAGCCAGGCAGTTGGTGGTGCAGGAGGCGTTGGACACGAACTTCATGTCGGCGGTGTAGGTGTTGTGGTTCACGCCCATGACGAACATGGGAGTGGAGTCCTTGGAGGGGGCGGACATGACCACCTTCTTGGCGCCGGCGTCGATGTGAGCCTGGGCCTTCTCCTGGGTCAGGAACACGCCGGTGGACTCCACCACGTACTCGGCGCCCACCTCGCCCCAGGGGATGTCCTTGGGGTCCATGCAGGCAAAGAACTTCACGGTCTTGCCATTGACGATAATGGCGTCGTCGGTGTACTCGATGGTACCGTCGAACTGGCCGTGCATGGTATCATAACGGAGCATGTAGGCCATGTAGTCGGGGGTCATGAAGGGATCATTGATACCCACGAACTCGATGTCGGACCGATTGATGCCAGCGCGGAACACCAGACGACCGATACGGCCAAAGCCGTTAATGCCAACTTTAATGCTCATAATGAATCTCTCCTTTGTTCTAAATAGCGTCTTAACTTGTCCTTTCCTTGCGCGTCTCCATTATAGACTAATCTTTCCGGAATGAAAAGAGAAAAAACGAAAAACTTAGTGGGGAAACTGTATAAAATTACGGGTGGATTATCGGTAAACGTGGCAGTTTCGACATGACTCGACATTTTTTCTTGCGGGGGGAGGGTGGGTTTGATATACTTACTTTAACTTACCAATTTTCCGGCGGGAGAGGAGCCGCCCGCCGGGACAAACTGAAGGCATACCGGCGGAAGGAGGGGACGGCTTTGGAGGAGCGGGGCGATCTGGGCCCGCTGCTGCTGGAGCAGCTGCGGGAGCAGATGAACAATTTGTCGGCGTCCATTCAGCTGCTCAGCCCCGTGGTGCGGGAAAAGGGGGGCGAGAAGTACGACCCCTATCTGGCCATCCTGAACCAGAGCCTGTACCGGATCATGCGGATGCTGGGCAATGTGGAATTCCTGCAGCTGGAGGAAGGGGACCGCCCGGACCGCCTGCAGGGCAGTCTGGACCTGGCGGGGCTGTGCCGGGAGCTGGCCGCCCAGGTGACTCCGCTGGCGGAGCTGGTGGGGGTATCCTTTTCTTATGAAGAGGAGAAGGGCAGCCTGCTAACCCGGGGGGACAGCCGGCTGCTGCGGCGGATGCTGCTGGAGTTGATTTCCAATTCGCTGAAGGCGGCGGGGGAAGGCGGCCGGGCGGGCTTGCGGCTGGCGGTGCGCCAGGACCGGGCGGTGCTCACCGTGTGGGACGATGGGCCCGGGCTGCCGCCGCCGGACAGCGAGCCCGCCGGCCTCCTGGAGCGGCCGTCGGGGCTGGGGCTGGGCCTGCGTATCGCCCGCCGGGCGGCGGAGGCCCACGGCGGCGCTATCGTGTTTGAGCAGCGGGAGGACCGGGGCTGCCGGGCGGTGGTCTCCCTGCCCATCCGCGCCCCGGGACAGGAGACGCTGCGCACCCCCGCCATGGGCTGGGATCCGGCCGGGGGCTTTTCCGATTTGCTGGTGGAACTGGCCAGCGTGCTGCCCTATCAGGCCTTCCTCCCCGGGGAGCTGGAATAGGGTTTGAAGAAAATGAAAAAAACTCTTTACAAACCGGGAAAAGGTTGCTATAATAATCAGGCACGCGAAAGAAAACGTGCCCTGCGCGCCCGTAGCGCAATTGGATAGAGCGTCAGATTCCGGTTCTGAAGGCTGGGGGTTCGAGTCCCTTCGGGCGTACCATAAAAATAGCCACACCCCTTGGGGTGTGGCTATTTTTATGAATACCACTTGTTTATGTTACCTGGGATTTATCATTAGGAGGAACAGACGGATTATGGACACCATTCCCTTACCTGTGGTCATGGACGGGGCCACGGGCACAGAGCTGATGGCCCGGGGCATGCCCCAGGGCGTCTCCACCGAGCAGTGGGTGCTGGACCACCCGGAGGCGCTGCTGGAGCTCCAGCGGGCCTATGTCCGCTCGGGCAGCCAGGTGCTGCTGGCCCCCACCTTCGGCGCCAACCGGGTGGGCCTGAGCCGCTGCGGAGCCTTTCATCAGGTGGCGGAGTACAACCGCCGGCTGGTGGAGCTCACCCGGCAGGCGGCAGAGGGGAAGTGTCTGGTGGCGGGAGATCTGGCCCCCATGGGTCTGTCCCTCCCTCCCTTTGGAGAGAGCGGCTTTGAGGAGCTGGTGGCGGTGTACACCGAGCAGGCCGCCGCCCTGGCGGGGGCTGGGGTGGACCTGTTCGTGGTGGAGACCATGACCACCATGGCGGAGGCCCGGGCGGCGGTGCTGGCCTGCCGGAGCGTGTCGGACAGGCCGGTATGGGTGTCCTTTACCTGTGATGAGGAGGGGCGTACGCCCACGGGTACCGACGTGCTGGCTGCCATGATCGTCATGCAGGGCATGGGGGCGTCCGCCTTCGGCCTCAACTGTACCGACCCGGCGGTGACCGCCCAGCAGCTGGAGCGGCTTGCCCCCTATGCCGCCATCCCCCTGATCGCCAAGCCCAACGCCGGACTGCCCGGCGCATACTGCTCCCCGGCGGAGCTGGCCGCTCAGGCGCCCGCCTACGCCAGGGCCGGGGCCCGGATCTTCGGCGGCTGCTGCGGCGCTGGACCGGATCACCTGGCGGCAGTGAAAGCAGCGGTGGAGGGGATTGACTTTTCCGCCTTCCCTCCGGTGGAGCACGATCCCGACGTGATCCCCTGCGCCAGCGAGAAGGAGGCCCGGTTCATCACCCCCGACGTGGACGTGGGGGAGACCATCGAGTGCACCCCCGACCTGCTGGAGGACATTCTGATGGCCGAGGAGGTCTCTCCCCAGGGCGCGCTGAAGATCGCCATTCTGGAGGAGGACGACCTGGATATCTTTGCCGAGAACCAGTACGCGGTGAAGGACGCCCTGTGCCTCTTTTCCGACGTGCCGGAGCTGCTGGAAAAGGCCCTGCGGATCTACCAGGGCCGGGCCTTCTGGGATGGTACCGGAGACCTGGAGGAGGATTTTTTGCGGAACATGGCCGACAAGTACGGCCTGATCCTGCTGTAACCGTTCGTCAAGAGGAGAAGCGCCGGTTTTGTAAAATCAGCGAAACCGCCAAAAAGCACGCCCCCTTTTTGGGGCGCGCTTTTTGTTTTGCGCCTTGACGGGGGTATCAAGATACGGTATCATGAGTGGGACGCAAAGAAACAGTGGCACAAGATATTGTGTGGAATAAATGGCGCGGAAAGGAACGGAAAAGCGATGACACTCACCAAGATCAGGAAGCGGGACGGCCGTTTGGCGGAGTTTAACGAGGAAAAAATTGCCCAGGCCATCAATAAGGCCTTCCGGGCCACCTACAAGCCGGACAAGGAGGAGGTTGCCCGCCGTCTGGCCGACGAGGTGCTCTCCATCCTGGAGGTGGAGGGGGAGGGCCAGCCCGATGTGGAGCACATTCAGGACCTGGTGGAGCGGGTGCTGATGGACAACGGGTATGTGCAGACCGCCAAGGCCTACATCCTCTACCGGGAGGAGCGCAGCCGGGCCCGGGAGATGAACACCCGCCTGATGAAGACCTACGAGGACATCACCTTTTCCGCCGCCAAGGAGTCCGACCTGAAGCGGGAGAACGCCAACATTGACGGGGATACCGCCATGGGCTCCATGCTGAAGTTCGGCTCCGAGGGGGCCAAGCAGTTTTACGATATGTTCGTGCTCAACCCCGACCACGCCCGCTCCCACCGGGAGGGGGATATCCACATCCACGACCTGGACTTCCTCACCCTTACCACCACCTGCTGCCAGATCGACATTAAAAAGCTGTTTGAGGGAGGCTTTTCCACCGGCCACGGCACCCTGCGGGAGCCCAACGATATCTCCTCCTACGCCGCTCTGTGCTGCATCGCCATCCAGTCCAACCAGAACGACCAGCACGGTGGACAGAGCGTGGTGAACTTCGATTACGGCATGGCCGACGGGGTGCGCAAGACCTTTGCCCGCCTGTACCGGCAGAACCTGGCCCGGGCACTCACCCTGCTGGAGGACCGGGAGGACCCGGAGCGTGAGCTGAAGGGGATCATGGCGGATATCAAGGAACGGGCCGGTCTTACCCCCACTCTGGAGGACTGGGCCGATTACGCCGCCGCCGAGCGGGAGGCGCTGGTGCCCGCCTTCGGGGACGAGGACACTGTGGCCAAGGCCCAGCAGTTCGCCCACAAGCGGGCGGTGAAGGAGACCGACCGGGCCACCTATCAGGCCATGGAGGCCCTGATCCATAACCTGAACACCATGCATTCCAGGGCTGGGGCCCAGACGCCCTTCTCCTCCATCAACTACGGCATGGACACCTCCCCCGAGGGCCGCATGGTGATGAAGAATGTGATGCTGGCCACTGAGGCTGGCCTGGGGGGCGGGGAGACCCCCATTTTCCCCATCCAGATTTTCCGGGTGAAGGAGGGGGTCAACTACAACCCCGGGGAGCCCAACTACGACCTGTTCCAGCTGGCCATGCGGTGCTCCGCCAAGCGGCTGTTCCCCAACTTCTCCTTTATTGACGCCCCCTTCAACCTGCAGTACTACAAGCCCGGCCACCCGGAGACTGAGATTGCCTACATGGGCTGCCGCACCCGGGTCATTGGCAATGTGTACGACCCCAGCCGGGAGATCTGCAACGGCCGGGGCAACCTGAGCTTTACCACCATCAACCTGCCCCGGCTGGCCATCAAGGCCCGGGGGGACGTGGACGCCTTCTTTGAGTCCCTGGACCGGATGATGGATCTGTGCGTGGATCAGCTGCTGGAGCGGTTTGAAATCCAGTGCCGCAAGCACGTATACAACTATCCCTTCCTCATGGGCCAGGGGGTATGGCTGGACAGCGACAAGCTGGACTGGGAGGACGAGGTGCGGGAGGTGCTCAAGCACGGCACCCTGTCGGTGGGCTTCATCGGCCTGGCCGAGACCCTGAAGGCCCTCATCGGCGTTCACCACGGGGAGAGCGAGAAGGCCCGGGTGCTGGGCCTGGAGATCATCTCCCACATGCGCTCCCGGATGGATGCCGAAAGCGAAAAGCGGAGCCTCAACTTCTCCCTGCTGGCCACTCCCGCTGAGGGGCTGTCCGGCCGGTTCGTCAAGCTGGACAAGGCCCGCTATGGAGTGATGGAGGGGATCACCGACCGGGAGTACTACACCAACTCTTTCCACGTGCCGGTGTACTACCCCATCTCCGCCTACGACAAGATCAAAATTGAGGCCCCCTATCACGCCCTCACCAACGCCGGACACATCAGCTATATCGAGATGGACGGCGACCCCACCGACAACCTGGAGGCCTTTGAGAAGGTCATCCGCTGCATGAAAGAGAGCGGCATCGGCTACGGCAGTGTGAACCATCCGGTGGACCGGGACCCGGTGTGCGGGTTCTCCGGCATCATCGGGGACCAGTGCCCCGGCTGCGGCCGCACCGAGGCCGATGGGGTGCCCTTTGAGCGCATCCGCCGGATCACCGGCTATCTGGTGGGGACCCTGGACCGGTTCAACAACGCCAAGCGGGCGGAGGAGCATGACCGGGTCAAGCATTCGGTGTGAGAGGATGAGGTCCATGACACAAGCAAGCATCCGTCTGAAACGGGGGGAGGGCCGGGCCTTCAAGGCCGGCGGCCCCTGGATCTACGACAATGAGATAAGTGAAATTCTGGGCGACCCTGCCGACGGGGACGTGGTGGCCATTGAGGACTACAACGGCTACCCCCTGGGGGTGGGCTTTCTCAACCGGGCCTCCACCATTGCCGTGCGGGCCCTGTCCCGGAAGCCGGGCACCGTCATTGACGAGGCCTTTCTGGAGGGCCGTGTCCGGGCTGCGTGGCAGTACCGGAAGGACACCGTGGACACCTCCTCCTGCCGCATCATCTTTGGGGAGGCCGACTTCCTCCCCGGCCTGGTGGTGGACAAGTTTTCCGACGTGCTGGTGGTGGAGTCCCTGGCTCTGGGCATTGACAGGCTGAAATCCACCATTTTGAGGCTGCTGGTGGAAATCCTGGAGGAGGACGGGGTCTTTATCCGGGGCATCTACGAGCGCAGCGATGCCAAGGTGCGCCTCAAGGAGGGCATGGAGCGGGTGAAGGGCTTCCTGACCGAAGCCTTCGACCCGGTGGTGGAGATCGTGGAAAACGGGGTGCGCTATCTGGTGGATGTGGCCGAGGGGCAAAAGACCGGCTTCTTCCTGGACCAGAAGTACAACCGGCTGGCGATCCAGCCGTTGGCGAGGGGCGGGAAGGTGCTGGACTGCTTCACCCACACCGGGGCCTTCGCCCTCAACGCCGCCAAGGGCGGGGCAAACGAGGTGCTGGGGGTGGACGCCTCCCAGCTGGGGGTGGACCTGGCCACCCGCAACGCGGAATTGAACGGCATGAGCGACCGGGTGCGGTTTGAGTGCCACGACGTGTTTGAGCTGCTGCCTGAGCTGGAGAAGCGGGGGGAGCGGTTCGACCTGGTGATCCTGGACCCGCCCGCCTTTACCAAGTCCCGGGCCTCGGTGAAAAAGGCGGTCACCGGATACCGGGAGATCAATCTGCGGGGCATCCGCCTGGTGAAAAACGGAGGCTATCTGGCCACCTGTTCCTGCTCCCACTTCATGACCCCCGAGCTGTTTACCAAGACCATTGGGGAGGCCGCCCGGGACGCCAAACGCCGCCTGCGGCAGGTGGAGTACCGCACCCAGTCCCCCGACCATCCGGTGCTGTGGGGGGCAGACCAGTCTCTCTATCTGAAGTTCTATATCTTCCAGGTGGTGGACGACCAATAAACAAAACGGGCTGCCGAGGCAGCCCGTTTTTTCAAAAGGCAGGTTTTCAAAATGCGCATTGCCAATACCGTGTCCGACTCCATTGTGGACGGCCCCGGCCTGCGGTTTACCGTTTTTACCCAAGGCTGTCCCCATCACTGTCCCGGCTGTCACAACCCGGACACCCATGATCCGGCGGCAGGCCGGGAGACCAGCGTGGCCGAGCTGGCGGAACAGATGGGGAAAAATCCCCTCACCGACGGCCTCACCCTCTCCGGCGGGGAGCCCTTCTGCCAGGGGGCGGAGTGCGCCGCCCTGGCCCGGATTGCCCGGGAAAAAGGCTTGAACGTGTGGGTGTATACGGGGTATACTTATGAGAGATTGCTGGAAGGGGACCTGCCCGGGGCCCTGGAGCTGTTGGAGCTCACCGACGTGCTGGTGGACGGACCCTTCCTGCTGGCGGAAAAGTCCTATGAGGCCCTGTTCCGGGGAAGTTCCAATCAGCGGCTCATCGACGTGAAGCAGAGCAGACAGGAAGGGAAGGTGGTCCTCTGGTCCCGGCCTGATCCGTTGGCCCATTTCGTCCGGCCGGAGTCGTAGCGGATAGGAGGCGGTGCCTCCGGCGGCACCGCTTTCTTTCCAAAGAAAGCGGCGGGAAAGAAAGGGTCAGGGCGGGGGATTTCGATTTCCCCCGCCCCGACACCCCACCCCTTGAAGCGACCAAAGAGGGGGAACTGCGGTTCCCCCATCTTTGGAATCTCCCCCAGGTTGCTCTCCTGCCGGCCTTTTACCCCTTTCCGCCGGTGGAAAGGGGTCCGCCGGAGGCACGTTGCCTCACTGGCCAGCCTGCGCCAGTCCCGATCCGGTGCGCAGACCCAGCAAAAAGGCGTGGGTGGCGGCGAAGGCCACCACCGCCTCCACGTCCTTGCGGGTTTCGGCAGTCTGGTTATTTTCACAGAGCGAGGCCCGGAAGGTGTCCCCATCGTCTTTGGGCTGAGCCTCCACATAGGGCCGAATGTAGTGTTGATAGAGGAATTCCATAAAGTCGGTCATGACACCACCTCCTATGTCGTGTTTATTATGCACCACATTAAATGTCATGTCAAGGGGGCCTTGCCAATATGGAAAAAATTATGGAGCCGTTTGGGAAACGGCTGAAAGAGCTGCGGAAACGGGAGCATCTGCGACAGGTAGATATGGCCCAGTTTTTGAATTGCACAGACCGGCACTATCAGCGGATGGAGTACGGATATATCAATGTTCCCTCTCTGACGCTGATGGCTCTGGCTGACTATTTTCATGTAACCACCGATTATTTGCTGGGCCGGGAGGAATAGCATGCGCCGCATTGACAAACAGAGCTGGCCCCGGCGGGACCACTATGACTTTTTTGCGCCCATGTCCGACCCCTTTTACACCCTCAGCTTTCCGGTGGAGGTGACCGCCCTGCGGAACTGCTGCAAGGCCCGGGGCCTGTCTTTTTACCATGCCATGGTGTACGGCGTGACGAAGGCCATGGAGTCGGTGGAGGCATTCCACTATAAGGACCGGCAGGGTGAGATTGTTTACCATGAGCGCCTGGTGCCCAGCTTCACTCATTTGGAATCGGGGAGCGAACTGTTCCGCATCATTACCCTGGATGCGGGAGACGACATGGCGGACTTTTGCCGCCAGGCCAGGGCGCAGGCAGCGGTTCAGACGGAGTTCATCACCCAGGGGCCCTGGGATGAGGACGCGCTGATCTATTTCACCTGCCTGCCCTGGTTTCCCCTTACGTCCTTGACCAACGAAAAGGATCTGCGCCCCTGGGACTCGATCCCCCGGGCGGCATGGGGGCGGTGGGAGGAGCAGGGGGCGCGCACCTGCTTGAACCTCAGCCTGGAGCTGAACCACCGCCTGCTGGACGGCGTTCATGTGGGCCGGTTTTATGAGGCGCTTGTCCGCTGGATGGAGGAGCTATGACTGTACAGGAATTTCGAGAAAAGTGGGCGGGCCATGTGCCCGGCATCCAGGATATGAAGGCCAGCTATGGGGTGCTGGTACCCCTGGTGGAGCGGCCGGAGGGACTGTGCCTGCTGTACGAGGTGCGCGCCGACGCTCTGGGCCGCCAGCCGGGGGAGGTATGCTTTCCCGGCGGCAGGGTGGAGGCGGGGGAGACCCCGTCGGACTGCGCCCTCCGGGAGACCTGGGAGGAGCTGGGCATCCCCCAGGCGGCGGTGGAGCTCATCGCGCCCCTGGATCTGCTCACCCACCAGGGGGGATTTGTCATACACCCCTTCCTGGGGGTGGTGGACCCTGCCGCGGCAGTATGCCCCAGTCCGGCGGAGGTGAAGGAGGTCTTTACCGTGCCGGTGAACTGGCTGCTGGCCCACCCTCCGGCGGTGTACAGCTACGACCTGGTGCCCCAGGTGGGGGAGGATTTTCCCTATGAGCGGGTGGGCTTTCCCAGGGGCTACCGCTGGCGGGGCGGCAAGGTAACTGTGCCCATCTACGACTGGCCGGACCACCCCATATGGGGCCTCACCGGCCGGATCACCCGCCGTCTGCTGGAGGATATGGGGTGAGGGCCCCGGAGCGGCTGGGCCCTTATGTCTACCGCCAGTCGGACACCTGCTTTCCCTTGGGGCAGGACAGCCTGCTGCTGGCCGCCTTCGCCACCCTGCGGCGGGGGGACAAGGTGTGGGACTTGGGCTGCGGGGCGGGGGCGCTGCTTCTGCTGCTGGCCGGACGGGAGCAGGACCTCACCCTCACTGGGGTGGAGCTCTCCCCCGAGGACAGCGCCCTGGCCCGGGAGAATCTGTGGGAAAACGGCCTGGCGGGGGAGATCCTCACCGGGGATATTGGAGCGTTGGCTCTGCCTACCGGGGCGGCCTCCCTGGTGATCTGCAACCCGCCCTACTTCCAGGCGGGGCGGGGGGCCTCCGGCGGCCCGGCCCGAATGGCGGCTGACGGCCTGGAGCCCTGGTGCGCCGCCGCCGGGCGGCTGTTGAAAAATGGAGGCCGGTTCGCTCTGAGCTGCCGGCCGGAGCGGCTGGCGGAGCTGTTCGCCTGCCTGACCGCCCACGGCATGGAGCCCAAGCGGCTCCAGCTGGTGCAGCACGGGCCGGACAATCCTCCTTCCGTCGCCCTGGTGGAGGGGGTGCGGCAGGGCAGGCCGGGCCTGACGGTGCTGCCCGTACACTTGATGAACCGGAGGGATTGACATGGCCGGAACCTTATATTTAGTACCCACCCCCATCGGAAACCTGGGGGACATCTCCCAAAGAATGGCGGACACGCTGGCAGAGGTGGACTTCATTGCCGCCGAGGACACCCGTGTGACCCTGAAGCTACTCAACCACCTGGGGCTGAAAAAGCCCCTGCTCTCCTACTACCGCCACAACACCGAGGCAGGGGGCCAGGCGGTGCTGGACCGCCTGCTGGCGGGGGAGAGCTGCGCCCTGGTCACCGACGCGGGTACTCCCGCCATCTCCGACCCGGGGGAGGAGCTGGTGGCCCTGTGCGCCCAGAACGGGGTGGATGTGGTGTCCATCCCCGGTCCCTGCGCCCTGGTTACCGCCCTGGCGGCCTCCGGCCTGCCCACTGGCCGGTTTACCTTTGAGGGGTTTCTGGCCATGAACAAGAAAAACCGCCGGGCCCATCTGGAGGAACTGGCGGGGGAGCGGCGGACCATGATCTTCTATGAGGCCCCCCACAAGCTGACTGCCACCCTGGATGATCTGACGGCGGCCTTTGGTCCCGACCGGCGGATCTCCCTGTGCCGGGAGCTGACCAAGCTCCACGAGGAGGTGCGCCGCACCACCCTGGGGGAGGCCGTCCGGTGGTATGCCGACAATCCCCCCCGCGGGGAGTTCGTGCTGGTGGTGGAGGGAGCACCCGAGCGCGTGGAGGAGGCCATCACCCTGGAGGACGGGCTGGCCCTGGTGGACCGGCTGCGGGCAGAGGGCCGCTCCCTCCGGGACGCGGTAAAGCTGGCCGCCAAAGAGACCGGATTGCCCAAAAATCAGCTCTATGATCTGGCGGTGGGGAAGGGCTAGAATGTACGTATTTATGAACAAATTATTACGAAACGTAATATAACGAAAAGCGAATAATTTGGAAGATATTCATTGAAAAAATGAATAAAAGCATATAAAACCCCTCGCCTTTCTCAAAAGGCAAGGGGTTTTTTTCTGAAAAGTTACCTTATTTTAACTGCAGCTCCCGGATGCAGTTGGGGCAGACATTCTTCCCCTTGAAGTTGATGACATCCTTGGCGTCGTCGCAGAAAATGCAGGCGGGCTGGTACTTTTTCAGTACAATGGAGGACCCGTCCACATAGATCTCCAGAGAGTCCTTTTCCGCAATGTCCAGGGTACGGCGCAGTTCGATGGGCAGGACAATCCGCCCCAGCTCGTCTACCTTGCGCACAATGCCGGTCGATTTCATATGTTAGCTACTTCCTTTCCCTATGGATTCCCATAATTTCCCTTCATTATCAAGAAACTGACATCATTATAACATATCGTATTCAATTGTCAATCAAAAAACGGGAATGTTAACAAAACTTTATGTGAACTCATGAGTATGGAAATTTTGGCATGTTTTAGGGGGACAGCCCGTATAGATGAAAGGTGAAAAGGAGGGGAAGGCCATGGCGATGGCGGTGATCTGGACGGGGATGGTGGTGGTGTCCATCCTGTGTGGACTGGCTTTGGGCAACGGGTCTCAGGTAGCGGCTGCGGCAGTAGAGGGAGCAGGGGCGGCGGTGGAGCTGTGTCTGTCCATGGCGGGGGTACTCTGCCTGTGGATGGGGGTAATGGAGGTGATGCGCCGCTCCGGCCTGTCGGAGGGGCTGTCCAGGCTGCTGCGGCCTCTGCTCAGGCGGCTTTACCCGGAGTTTGCCCGGGACAAGGCGGTGATGGACCATATCTCCGCCAATGTGTCCGCCAACCTGCTGGGGCTGGGCAACGCCGCCACCCCGCTGGGTATGGAGGCCGCCCGGCTGATGAGCCGCCGCTCTCCCGGAGTGGCCTCCGACGGGCTTTGCATGCTGGTGGTGTGCAACACCGCCTCCATCCAGCTCATCCCCACCACCGTGGCGGGGGTGCGGGCGGCGGCGGGGTGCGCCACTCCCTTCGACATCCTGCCGGCGGTGTGGCTGGCCTCCGCCCTGTCGGTGAGCGTGGGGATCACGGCGGCCTGGCTGCTGGGCAAAGTGTGGAGGAGGTAGGGGATGGGCTTGGCGATCAACATGGTGGTGCCCCTGCTGCTGGCTGGGGTGGCCCTGTACGGAATGGCCAGAGGGGTGGACGTGTACGACGGCCTGCTGGCCGGAGCCAGGGAGGGGCTGGGGGTGCTGCTGCGTATCGTGCCCGCTCTGGTGATCCTGCTGCCGGCGGTGTATATGCTCCGAGCCTCGGGAGCCCTGGAGCTGGCCGCCGGGGTGCTGGCCCCTTTGCTGGAGGGGGTGGGCATCCCGCCGGAGACAGTGGGGCTGATGCTGGTGCGGCCAGTCAGCGGCTCGGCGGCCCTGGGGGTGGGGGCGGAGCTGATTGCCGCCTATGGTCCCGACTCCCTCATCGGCCGTACCGCGGCGGTGATGCTGGGCTCCACCGAGACTACCTTTTATACCATCGCCGTCTACTTCGGGGCGGCGGGGATCGTGAAAACCCGCTACGCCGTTCCCGCCGCACTGTGTGCCGACCTGGCGGGCTTTCTGGCGGCGGCCTGGGCGGTGCGGCTGCTCTTTTAAAGAACGGGGAACCTGAGGCGCAGGCCCGGCATAGTATGAGCCGTGCGGAGTGGGGCGAGAGTTCTGCCGCACGGAGAGAAGGCGTCTGCAATGCATGGGCTGCGCGCCGTCTGGCGGCGGCTGAGAGAGGCCCTGGGCCGGGTTCCGGCCACCGACCGCTATCTGATGCTGTTTATGGCGGTGCTGTTGGGGCAATCCGCTTACAGCCTGCTTTCCGGCGGGGAAACCCTGGCCGGGAACAGGGAGATCGACGTGATTGTCCGCACCGCCTCGGCGGCCATTTTTGGCTATTTCCTCAGCGCCAGAGGGCGGCCGGACCACCGGCAGGGGGAGGGCGGCGGATTTCTGACGGCGGCGGCTGCCGCCGTGGGGCTGTTCTGTCTGCTTACCCTGCTGCTTCTGCGCAACCTGCCCCCGGAGGATCCGGCAGTCGTCAGGTCTGACTCGGCCACCGCCACGGTGGCCCAGTTCCGGGATTTTGTGTCGGGCTGCGTGGGCTTTCTCATCGGCCAGCCCTCCCAAGGGGGGCAGCCGCCCACAGACAACTGAAGCCCGGCGGCGGTCCCGCAAGGGGCCGCCGCCGGAGCGCCCGCATGCGGGAGAGACAATTCGGAGGTTTCTTGTTCTATGGCTGATATCAAGCAGGACCTGTATGGTCTGGAGTACAGCGACAGCTTTTCCCTGCAGGGGATCCAGGAGGCGGAGGTCAACCTGAACCTGACCCCCGCCCCGCCCCCGTCCGCCACGATTACCGGCGTGGTGACCGACGGCACTGATCCCATTCCCAACGCCACCGTCAAGCTGTTTGACAGCACGGGCACGCCCTTCCAGCACACCCTGACCGACGCCGCCGGCCAGTATACCCTGAACGACGTAATTCCCGGCAGCTACACCATTTCCGCCGTGGCCGAGGGCTATCTCCTCAGCGCCCCGGTGGGTGTGGCCGTCAATACCGGCGGCACCGCCCAGGTAAACCTGACCTGTACTGCCGAGGCCACCCTGTCCCTGGGCGCCATCGCCGGCGTAGTCACCGTTACCGGCACCGGCGTGCCCCTGGCGGGGGCCAAGGTTACCCTCACCAATGCGCTGCGTGAGGTGGTGGCCACCACCTACACTGTGGCTGACGGCGAGTTCGTATTCTACGATGTGGCCGACGGGGTGTATACCCTGACGGTTTCCGCCGACGGCTATCTCACCGCCGGGCCTGTGCTGGCCACCGTGGCGGGGGGCTCCATCGTCAACCTGAGAGTGGCCATGACCCAGGATGTGCGCACCTACAACGGCACCGTCAGCGGTGTGGTGCAGGATCAGAAGGGTATGGCGGTGGCCGACTGCTTCGTGGGCCTGTACCAGGTGACCGGCACGGGGGAAACCCGCACCGAGACTCTGGTGGCTGTCACCAAGACCAACACCCAGGGGATGTACCTGTTCGGCGGCGTGGTGGCCGGGCAGTATCTGGTCAAGGCAAAGCTGGAGCAGTAAGCTGGCTCCAGGTGGGGGAGCCCTTTTGCCTGGGACCGGGCGAGGAGCGGGAGGGGG
Organism: Candidatus Flavonifractor merdavium; assembly: GCA_019119335.1. Lineage (GTDB taxonomy): Bacteria > Bacillota > Clostridia > Oscillospirales > Oscillospiraceae > Flavonifractor > Flavonifractor merdavium. Next base: position 60,177 of record DWXF01000050.1, on the reverse strand, counting down.
CGCTGTGCCCCCTGCCCCCCTACCTGCTGTGCGGGGTGGGGGTGAGCCTGTGCGTCACTGGCCCGGCGGAGGCCTGCCTGCGGCCCCGGACAGGGTGCGCCTGGTGGAGCCGCCAGCTGCTCTGCTGCCGGCGGGCCTGGTTTGCCTGCCTGCCGCCGGGAGAGTATGTGCTGGCCCTGCGGGGCGGCGGGAGTTGCCTGGAGCTGCTCCTCCGTTTGCCGCCGGGGGCCAATGTGGAAGTGCTGGCCGACCCCGGCAGCCGCCGCTGGCGGTGGCGACGGGACCCCTTTCACTATTTTTTTAACCAGCTGTAAAAACAGAGGGCCGGAGAGCGTTTCTCCCCGGCCCTCTGTGCCGTTATTGCGCGGGCATGTGCCCCTCAAGCCAGGCCAGCACGTCCTGGAACACCTGGTCCCGGTTGAGCTCGTTGAGCATTTCGTGACGGCCCTCCGGATAGAGCTTGACGGTCACGTCCTTGCCCCCCGCCTCTTTGAACCAGCCCGCCACTTTCCGGACCCCCTTGCCGCAGGCCCCCACCGGGTCCTTGTCCCCGGCGAAGAAGTATACCGGGGTGTCCGGGTCCATTTTTTGCAGGTTTTCCCGTTTGGCCAGCAGCTGCAGCCCTACCATCATGTCGTGGAACATGCTCACCGTGGGCAGAAAGCGGCACAGAGGGTCGGCGCAGTAGGCGTCCACCACCGCCTGGTCCCGGGAGATCCAGTCCGCCCCGGTGCGGTTGGGCTTGAACTGTTTGTTGTAGGCCCCCACGGACAGGGAATCCAGCAGCTTGCTGTGGGCCCGGGGGCCGGAAATCCGGGTGAGCAAACCGGAGAGAGCCCGGCCCGCCGCTACCGTCAGAGGCGGCTCCTGGCCGGTACCGGACAGAATGGCCCCGTCCACCGTGCCCGGCCAGAAGATCAGATAACCCCGGGCCACAAAGGAACCCATGGAGTGGCCCATGAGGAAATAGGGCAGGCCGGGGTATGCCTCCCCTGCCAGCTGCCGCAGGGCCCGCACGTCCTTTACCACGGCCTTCCAGCCGTTCTGGTCCCCGAACCAGCCGTATTCCGAGGCGTCTTTGGCGGTCTTGCCGTGGCCCAGGTGGTCGTGTCCCACCACCGCGAAGCCGTGCTCCGCCAGGAACCGGGCGAAGGGGTCGTAGCGGCCCATGTGCTCGGAGATCCCGTGGACCAGCTGTACCACGCCCCGGGGGTTGCCCTCCGGGCGCCACCAGATGGCGGAGACGCTGTGAACCCCGTCGCTGGAGGGAAAGGTGAATTCCTGTGTGGTAACCATAGCAATCTGCCTCCATGTGTGGTAGAATAAGAAAAAATGATCTGTATGTAGTCTATTCCAAGGCCATGGATCCGTCAAGAGAAAGGAAGATCGCCATGAACGCCGTTGACCGTTTTTTAACGTACGTGCGCTATGATACCCAGTCCGACGAGCACAGCGACACCACCCCCACCACCGAAAAGCAGAAGGTGCTGGGAGCCGCCCTGGCGGAGGAGCTGAACGGGTTGGGCCTGTACAACGCCCACATGGATGAATACGGTTATGTATACGCCTGGCTGCCGGCCTCCGCCGGGTGCGAGGGGGTCCCCTGCGTGGGGCTCATCGCTCATATGGACACCTCGCCCGACGCCTCCGGCGCAAACGTGCAGCCCCGGGTGGTCCGCTACGAGGGGGGCGACCTGGTGCTCAATGAGGAGCGGAACATCGTCATGCGGGCCGCCGATTTTGAGAGCCTGGCCAGATATGTGGGTCAGGAGCTGATCGTTACCGACGGCACCACCCTGCTGGGGGCGGACGACAAGGCGGGGGTCGCTGAGATCATGACCGCCCTGGAGTATCTGACCGCCCACCCGGAGATCCCCCACGGCCGCATCGCGGTATGCTTCACCCCTGACGAGGAGGTGGGCAGCGGCGCCGACCACTTCGACGTGGCCGGCTTCGGCGCGGCGGTGGCCTACACCGTGGATGGCGGGGAGCTGGGGGAACTGGAGTATGAGAACTTCAACGCCGCCAGCGCCAGCGTGCTGGTCCACGGGGTCAATATCCACCCCGGCTCCGCCAAGAATAAGATGAAAAACGCCCTGCTCATCGCCCTGGAGTTTGCCAATATGCTGCCTCCGGCGGAGACCCCCGCCCATACGGAGGGGTACGAGGGGTTTTATCACCTGCACGACATGAAGGGCAACGAGACCCAGGCGGAGCTGCACTATATCATCCGGGACCACGACATGGACAAGTTTCAGGCCCGCAAGGCCTGCCTGGGCCGGGTGAGCGACTATCTCAACGCCAAGTACGGCAAAGGTACGGTGGAGCTGAGCCTGAAGGACAGCTACTACAACATGCGCGAGAAGATCGAGCCCCACATGTATCTGCTCCACCGGGCCCGGGCGGCCATGGAGGCGGTGGGGATCACTCCGGTGGAGGTGCCCATCCGGGGCGGCACCGACGGGGCCCGGCTCAGCTTTATGGGCCTGCCCTGTCCCAACCTGTGTACCGGCGGACTCAACTTCCACGGCGTCCACGAGTATATTCCGGCGCAGGCCCTGGAGAAGATGACCCAGGTGCTGGTCCATCTGGTGCGCGCTCAGTAAAAGGAAAAGGAAAGCGGGGCCGCTCCTATCGGGAGCGGCCCCGCTTGTTTTAAATGACCATCTGAAAGAACTGCAGGAGCAGCTTGGCGCCATAGAAAATGATGATGATGCCGCAGATGATGTTGATGACCCGGAGGATCTTGTCGTTGAACCGGGCGGAGAAGAACGAGATCAGAATGGTGATGCCAAAAAACCACAGGAAGGAGGCGGAGGAGGAGCCCAGAATCAGCTGGGTGCTCACGCTGCCCGGGTTGCCCGCCCGGAACCCGCCGAACAGCAGGGTGCCGTCAATGAGGGCCTGGGGGTTGAACCAGGTGACCACGCAGGCCTTGGCCGCCACCTGAGTCAGGGGCACATTCACATCCACGCTGTGGTCCATGGTGGGCTTATCCTTCAGCAGACCTATGCCGATCCAGATGACCACGGCGCCGCCCGCCAGCAGAATGATCATCTTCAGCCAGGTGAACCGGTCCATCAGGGCCCCCACGCCGAAGAAGCAGGCCAGGGCCAGGGTGATGTCGAAGAAGATGACGATAAGGGCGGTGAGCAGCGCCCGGTGCCGGGGCTGGGTGAGGGCGGAGTTGATCACGAACAGATTCTGCATCCCGATGGGGGCCACGTAGGCCAGGCCGATGCCGAGGCCCTGTAAGTATGGCGGCATAAAAAGTCCTCCCAGAAAAAGTCTTTTCTTTTTTTGTATCTGGTAGTATTATAGTACCTGATAGCCCATTGTGCAAGAGCGCAGAATTTCCGTACCAGGTAAGGAGGAACTGACCATGCAGCCTACCCATGACAACTGCCCCTGTATGGATGCCTGTCCGCTGAACCGGGCTCTGGGCCTCATCGGGGGGAAGTGGAAGATGCAGATCCTCTGCTCCCTGTACAACAACGGCCCCACCCGGTACAACCAGCTGAAAAAGACCCTGGACGGGGTTTCCAACACAGTGCTGGCCAACGCCCTGCGGGAGCTGGAGGAGGACAGGCTGGTGACCCGGCAGGAGTATCTGGAGGTGCCGGTGCGGGTGGAGTACGCCATCACCGAGCCCTGCAAGCGGCTGATCCCCATTCTGGACCAGCTGGGCGACTGGAGCATGACCCTCTGAGAGAAGGAGCGAGCATATGGCAAAGACATTGGTTTTAGCGGAAAAGCCCTCGGTGGGCCGGGAACTGGCCCGGGTGCTGGGGTGCAAAAAGGCGGGAGAGGGCTGCCTGGAGGGGGAGCGGTACATTGTCACCTGGGCCCTGGGGCATCTGGTGGAGCTGGCCCCGCCGGAGGATTACGACAAGGCGTGGGCCAAGTGGGACATGCTTACCCTGCCCATGCTGCCCGACCAGATGAAAACGGTGGTCATCCCCCAGAGCGGGCGGCAGTTCCGGGCCGTCCAGGCCCTCATGCGCCGTGGGGACGTGGACGAGCTGGTGATCGCCACCGACGCCGGCCGGGAGGGAGAGCTGGTGGCCCGGTGGATCATGGAGAAGGCGGGGTGGAAGAAGCCGGCCAAACGGCTGTGGATTTCCTCCCAGACTGACAAGGCCATCCAGGACGGCTTTGCCCATTTGCGCCCCGCCGCCGACTACGACAACCTGTACCACTCCGCCCGGGCCCGCAGCGTAGCCGACTGGGTGGTGGGCCTCAATGTCACCCGGGCCCTCACCTGCAAGCACAACGCCCAGCTCTCCGCCGGACGGGTGCAGACCCCCACCCTGGCCCTCATTGTGGACCGGGAGGAGGAGATCCGCTCCTTCAAACCCCGGGAATTCTGGACGGTGCGGGCGGGTTTTGATGGCTTTACCGCCACCTGGCGAAACCAGAACGGCCAAGCCCGCACCTTTGACCAGGTGCAGGCCCAGCGGGTGGCCGCCGCCCTCACCGGCGGCACGGGTACCCTGATTGAGGTCAAAAAGACCGCCAAGCAGACCCCGCCCCCGGCGGCCTACGACCTCACCGAACTCCAGCGGGATGCCAACAAGAAGTACGCCTATTCCGCCAAGGAGACCCTCAGCATCATGCAGAACCTCTACGAGGTCCACAAGCTGCTGACCTACCCCCGGACGGACTCCCGCTATATCTCCGACGACGTGGTGCCCACCCTGCCCGAGCGGCTGCGCAGCGTGCTGGTGGAGGAGTACAAGCCCCTGGCCCAGCAGATCTTGCTGAGCCGCCCCCTCCAGACCAAGTATCTGGTGAACAACGCCAAGGTGTCCGACCACCACGCCATCATTCCCACCGAGGAGCAGCCCGAGCTGTGGAGGCTGTCTGGTCCGGAGCGCAATATCTACGACCTGGTGGTGCGGCGGTTCCTGGCGGTGCTGCTGCCCTCCTTCCAGTATGAGGAAGTGACGCTGAAGGTGCAGGTGGGGGAGCACATCCTCCACGCCAAGGGGAAGCTCGTGAAGGAGCAGGGCTGGAAGGCGGCCTATGACCGCTCCTTCTCCCTGGAGGAGGACGAGGGGGAGGAGGACGAAAGGGACCAGACCCTCCCCGAGCTCAGGCAGGGGGACAAACTGAGTGTCCAGTGGGCCAAGACCCAGCCGGGCCAGACCGCGCCCCCCAAGCGGTACACCGAGGCCACGCTGCTCACCGCCATGGAGCACCCCGCCGCCCAGGTGAAGGACAAGGACCAGGGCCGGATCCTGGAGGAGACCGGCGGTCTGGGCACTCCCGCCACCCGGGCGGACATCATTGAAAAGCTGTTTTCCGCCTTCTATATCGAGCGGCGGGGGAAGGAGCTGTGGCCCACCTCCAAGGGTATCCAGGTGGTGGGGCTGGCTCCCGCCGACCTGCGCTCGGCTGCCCTCACCGCCCGGTGGGAGAAGCGGCTGGGGGATATTGCCCAGGGCAGGGAGGGGGAGACCTCCTTTGTGGAGGAGATGAAGGACTTTGCCTCCCGGCTGGTGAGCGAGGTGAAGGCCAGCGAGGACACCTACCGCCACGACAACCAGACCCGCTCCCCCTGTCCCGACTGCGGCAAGTATCTGCTGCGGGTGAAAACCAAGCGGGGGGAGATGCTGGTGTGTCCCGACCGGGAGTGCGGCTACCGCCGCAGTGTGAAGCAGACCACCAATGCCCGCTGCCCCAACTGCCACAAAAAGATGGAGTTGCGGGGTGAGGGGGAAAAGCAAATGTTCGCCTGCGTGTGCGGCTACCGGGAGAAGCTCAGCGATTTCAAGAAGCGCCGCTCGGAAAAGTCCGCTGGCAAGGGGGACGTACGCCGCTATCTCCAGAAGCAGGCCCAGCAGGAGGAGAAGGGGAGCTCCGCCATGGCGGAACAGCTGAAAAAGTGGATGGAGCAGAACCAGTAAGGCCGGATAAGGATACAAAAAACAGCGCCTGCCGCGTTTGCGGCAGGCGCTGTTTCTGCTTGATTACTGGTCCACGATTTCGCCGGTGAGGACGGTTCTGGCCTCCACAGTCAGCTCACCGTCCACGCAGTCCACGGTGAGGGTGTCGCCGGGCTGGACCTGGTCGCCGATGATCTTGCGGCTGATGAGGGTCTCCACCCCGTGCTGCACGAACCGGCGCAGAGGCCGGGCGCCGAAGGCGGGGTCGTAGGCGCTGTCGATGATATACCGCTTGGCGGCGTCGGTGAGTACCACCTTGAGCTGCTTCTCGCTGAGCCGCTGGTTGAGCTCGTTCACCAGCAGGTCGATGATGTGGGTGATGTTGTCCTTGGTCAGGGGCTTGTAGAACACGATCTCGTCCAGACGGTTGAGGAACTCCGGCCGGAAGGAGTGGCGCAGCAGCTCCTGCACCTGGCCCTTGGCCTCCTCGGTGATCTCGCCGCTCTGGTCGATGCCGTCCAGCAGGAACTGGGAGCCCAGGTTGGAGGTCAGGATGATGATGGTGTTCTTGAAGTCCACCGTCCGGCCTTGACTGTCCGTAATACGGCCGTCATCCAATACTTGCAGTAGAATGTTGAATACGTCGGGATGGGCTTTTTCCACTTCGTCGAAGAGCACCACGGAGTAGGGGTGGCGGCGGACGGCCTCGGTGAGCTGGCCGCCCTCCTCATAGCCCACGTATCCCGGAGGGGCGCCGATGAGGCGGGAGACGGAGAACTTCTCCATATACTCGCTCATGTCGATGCGGACCATGTTCTTCTCAGAGTCGAACAGGGCCTCAGCCAGGGTCTTGGCCAGCTCGGTCTTGCCCACGCCGGTGGGGCCCAGGAACAGGAAGGAGCCGATGGGCCGGTCCGGGTCGGCGATGCCCGCCCGGCTGCGCAGGATGGCCTCGCTGACCAGGCGCACTGCCTCGTCCTGGCCCACCACACGCTGGTGGAGGATGTCCTCCAGGTGGAGCAGCTTCTCACGCTCGCCCTCCATCAGCTTGGCCACCGGGATGCCGGTCCACCGCTCGATGATCCGGGCGATCTCCTCCTCGGTCACCTTGTCCCGCAGCAGGGAGCGGGCCTTGCCCTCGTTGGCAATGGCCTCCTCCGCCTCCAGCTGCTTGCGCAGCTCGGGAATCTTGCCGTACTGCAGCTCGGCGGCCTTATTCAGGTCGTACTCCCGCTGGGCCTTCTCCAGAGCGGCGTTGGCGGCCTCCAGCTCCTCCCGCAGCTTCTGCACCTTGCCGATGGCGTTCTTCTCGTTTTCCCACTGGGCCTTCTTGGCGTTGAACTCGTCCCGCATCTCGGCCAGCTCCTTCTGGATCTCGGCCAGATGCTCCTGGGAGATGGCGTCGTCCTCCTTCTTGAGGGCGGCCTCCTCGATCTCATGCTGGATGATCTTCCGCTGGATCACGTCCAGTTCGGTGGGCATGGAGTCGATCTCGGTGCGGATCATGGCGCAGGCCTCGTCGATCAGGTCGATGGCCTTGTCGGGCAGGAACCGGTCGGTGATATAGCGGTTGGACAGGGTGGCGGCGGCGATGATGGCGCCGTCCTGGATCTTGACCCCGTGGAACACCTCGTACCGCTCTTTCAGGCCCCGGAGGATGGCGATGGTGTCCTCCACCGTGGGCTCGTTGACCATGACGGGCTGGAACCGCCGCTCCAGGGCGGCGTCCTTCTCAATATACTGCCGGTACTCGTTCAGGGTGGTGGCGCCGATGCAGTGCAGCTCGCCCCGTGCCAGCAGAGGCTTCAGCAGGTTGCCGGCGTCCATGGCGCCCTCGGTCTTGCCGGCGCCCACGATGGTGTGCAGCTCGTCGATGAAGAGGATGATCCGGCCCTCGGACTTCTTCACCTCGTTGAGGACGGCCTTTAACCGCTCCTCAAACTCGCCCCGGTACTTGGCGCCCGCGATGAGGGAGCCCATATCCAGGGCGAAGATGGTCTTGTCCTTCAGGGAGCCGGGTACGTCGCCTTTCACGATCCGCTGGGCCAGCCCCTCGGCAATGGCGGTTTTGCCCACGCCGGGCTCGCCGATGAGCACGGGGTTGTTCTTGCTCTTGCGGCTCAGAATGCGGATGACGTTGCGGATTTCGTCGTCCCGGCCGATCACCGGGTCCAGCTTGTTGGCCCGGGCACGCTCCACCAGGTCGGAGCCGTACTTTTTCAGGGCATTGTAGGTCTCCTCCGGGTTGTCGGAGGTCACCCGCTGGTTGCCCCGTACGGCGGTGAGGGCCTGGAGCACTCCCTCCTTGGTGATGTTATAGGTGCGGAAGAGCTCCTTCAGCGCCCGGTTGGCGGTGTCAATGAGGGAGAGCAGCAAATGCTCCACCGACACGTACTCGTCTTTCATGGAGGCGGCGATGGACTCGGCGGTGTTCAGGCACTTGTCCACGTCCTGGGCCACGTAGATTTTGCCCTGCTCCCGGCCGGAGCCGGACACACGGGGCAGCTTCTCTACCTCTGCCTTGGCGGCGGCGGCGAAGGAGGGCACGGTGATGCCCATATTCCCCAGCAGCTGGGGGATCAGGCCGGCCTCGTCGCTCAGCAGGGCCAGCAGCAGGTGGGGCTGCTCAATCTGCTGGTTGCCGTACTCGGTGGCCAGGCTCTGGGCGGTCTGCACCGCCTCCAGGGATTTCTGGGTATATTTCTGCGCGTTCATATCGCGTCACGTCCTCTCGAAAGGCTCAGGATTTTTCCCGGCCCAACAGATAATCCACGGAGACCTGGTAAAAATCGGCCAGCGTAATCAGATGATGGGCGGGGATCTCCTGAATCCCCTTTTCATATTTATAGTATTGCTGCTGGGTGGTGCCCAACAGCTTTCCAATGGTTTCCTGAGTCAAATCCAGATCCTCACGCAGATCTCGCAGTCTGGGATAGCAATACATATCATCACCTCGGGAAGACCATAGCATAAATCCAATCAGGTGTATTGACTTTAAACCTTATCAGATGTATGATTTCCGTGAGGTGATTTTATGTCATTGCCCCGGAAGTACATGGTGGAGGCGCAGGTCTGTGGGACCTGCGCCCACTACCGGCAGCACTACGTCCGCAACCGGGAGGGGTACTTTCTCCCTCTCTGGTACGGCCACTGTGCGTTGCCATGGCCCAGGCACCCCTCGCCGGAGCAGGGGTGCGCCCGCTGGGCGGAAAACGGCAAGGAGCCGGTCAGCCAAGGCTGACCGGCTCCTGCGTGTCCAGGTCAATCAATGGCGATCCGACGGGTCTCAGGAACCACGGGGACGGCCTTGGGCAGATTCAGCTCCAAAATGCCGTTCTGGTAGGCGGCGGTGATGGAGCCCTCATCAATGCCGGTAATGTCGAAGGAGCGGGTGAAGGAGCCGTACCGCCGCTCCCGGCGGATGTAGGAGCCCTTCTCGTCCTTCTGGTCGTTCTGTTCCCTGTGCTCGGCGGTGATGGTCAGGATGCCGTCCTTCACATCCAGCTTGATGTCCTCTTTGTTGAAGCCGGGCAGCTCCGCTTCTAAGACGAACTTGTCGCCGGCGTCCCGGATGTCGGTGCGGAAGGCGGGCAGGTTGGCGTTGCTGCTCTGGAAGAAATTGCGGGTGAAGTTATCAAAGGTATCGAACACGTTGTCGTTGCTGCGCTCAAAAGGAAGCATACCAAACATAAAGAATCTCTCCTTATAAAATCAGAATTTTGTGGTGAAATGGGATTAGCAGTCGGAATATTGTATTGCTAATTTTTCGGATATTGCATGTCGCTCATCCTCTTTCCGCCCCGGTTTCCCGAAGCTCATCTCGTTTTCTGATTGAAATTATAGGGCTGGACTGTGAACAAATATACATTAAATTATGTCCAAATTGTAAACATTAGCACTCGATAAGTGAGAGTGCTAAAATTGCGGCGGGGGTTTACGACGGCAGAAAAAAGAGGTATAATGCCCAGGATATCGAGAAGGAGGATGTGTATGGCACGGACCAATGACCTGGGCAGGGACCGGGTATTTCCCCTGGTATGCCGCCTGGCCATTCCTACCATGCTGGCCCAGCTGGTCAGCGTATTGTATAGTATTGTGGACCGCATGTATATCGGCAACATCCCGGAGATCGGGGACCTGGCGCTGGCGGGGGTGGGGGTGTGCGGCCCCATCGTCACGCTGCTGGGCTCCTTCGCCACCCTGGTGGGTCTGGGTGGCTCGCCGATTCTGGCCATGCGCATGGGAGAGGGGAATCAGAAAGAGGCCAGCCGGGTGCTGTCCAACAGCTTTCTCATGCTGCTGGTGCTCTCCGCCGCCCTGACCGCCCTGTTCCTTTTGCTGAAGGAGCATATGCTGTGGTGGTTCGGGGCCAGCCCGGCCACCTTCGGCTACGCCGATACTTATCTCACCATCTATACCGCCGGTACTTTCTTCGCCCTGATGGCCACCGGGATGAACAGTTTCCTGATTGCCCAGGGCTTCTCCGGCCTGGGCATGGCCACGGTGATGCTGGGAGCGGCCCTGAATATCGCCCTGGACCCGGTGTTTATCTTCCTGCTGGATCTGGGCGTGGCGGGGGCAGCCATCGCCACGGTGCTCTCCCAGATGGCCTCCTGCGCCTTTGTATTGTGTACCCTGCTGCGCAAGAGTATGCCCGTTCCCCTGCGGTGGGGGGGCTTCAGCAGCCGGATCATGCGGCAGGTGGTGACCTTCGGCCTGTCTCCCTTCCTCATTATTGCCACCGACAGCGTGCTGCTCATTGTGCTCAATACCGTGCTCCAGCGGTACGGCGGCCCTGAGCTGGGGGACACCCTGGTGACCTGCGCCACCATCGTGCAGAGCTATCTGCTGCTCATCACCATGCCCATGGGCGGGCTGACCCTGGGCACCCAGCCGGTGGTCAGCTTCAACTACGGAGCGGGGGATGCCAAGCGGATCAAAACCGCCATCAAGTCCATTGTGGGGCTGTGCCTTACCTTCTGCGGCATCATGATGATCGTCACCCACACCCTCTCCCCGCTGTTTGTCCGACTGTTTACCCAGAATGCCGAGGTGCTGGAGCGGTCGGTGGGGTACATCAAGGTGTTTACCGCCATGATCCTCCCCCTGGCGGTGCAGTATCCCCTGGTGGACGAGACCACCGCCCTGGGCCATGTGCGGCTGGCCCTGTTCTGTTCTCTGTTCCGCAAGTCGGTGTTTCTGGCCTGCCTGCTGCTGCTGCCCGCCCTGGTGTCGGCGGAGGCCACATTCCTCTCCGAGCCCATCGCCGATGCGGTGGCCGCCACAATGACCACCTGTCTTTTTCTTCATTTCTTTCCCAAGATCCTGCGGGAACGGGAGGGCGGTCCCACTGTATAAAAAACGTCCCGGAGCACAGCTCCGGGACGTTTTTTGCCTATGTCCTTAATGCTCTTTCCGCTGGCACTTCTTGGGGGTGACGCAGGTGCCCTCGGCGATGGCCACGATGATGGGCTCATCCAGGAAATCGGCGGCAGAGTCGCTGATGTCGGGGCGGGGGATGGCCACCTTGCGGGCCTCAAAGCGCATCTTGCGGGAGGTGTTGCCGATGTGGGTGATCTCGCCGTATGCCTCAATGAAATCACCGGCGTAAACGGGAGCCTTGAACTCAATGTTGTTGTACGCGCAGAACAGGCCCTCGTCTCCGTCACACTGGATCAGCAGCTCGGTGGCCACGTCGCCGAACAGATGGACCATGTGGGCGCCATCCACCAGATTCCCGCCGTAGTGAGCGTCCTTGGCAGACATGCGCAGCCGGATCATCGAGGTATACTTCTTCTCGTCCATTTCGATTCCACTCCTCAATTTTATGTTGTGAATAAGCACAAAAATGGAAACAGATAGGCTGTCTCTATTGTACGTCGCTTTTTGGGGCTTGTCAACTGCGGATATTTATGCTATAATTTCACTTTTTTACTTTACCCAAAGAAAGACCGGTCGCTTCAAAAGAGCTCGGTGTAGATCTTGCGCACCCGGTCCTCGTCCAGGGGGACGAAGTTGTTGGCCATGAGCCGTCCCTGGCTGGTAATGACGCTGTGGGCAAACTCGTCAATATCCGCTTTTGTCATTCCATACTCGTGCAGCGGCTTCTTGGGCAGAATCTGGTCCAGCAGCTCCTCCAGCTTGTCGTAGACCGTTTCCACCCCGCAGCCCAGCAGATCCGCCAGATAGCGGTTCATCACCGCGATCTCCCCGTCCTGTTTGATCTCCATGTAGGCTTTCAGCACGCCGGTAAACATGGCGTAGTTGCTCTCCCCGTGGGGCACGTGGTACTTGCCGCCCAGGGGGTAGCTGGTGGCGTGGACCGCCGCGCAGCCGGCGGTGCCGAAGGCCAGCCCGGCATAGTTGGAGGCCAGCAGGAAATCCTCCAGCAGGGGAATCCGGGCCTCCCGGCCCTCGGCGGCGATCTTCTGATAGCCCCGGATGATCATTTCAATGGCCTTGTAGCCGAAGAGCTTGGTATAAGGGGTGGCCTTGGGGGAGAGAGCGGACTCCACCGCGTGGACCAGCGCGTCGATGGAACTGGTGGCAAACACGCCGAAGGGCAGGCCCTCCAGCAGCTGGGGAATCAGCACCGCGTGGTCGGCGTACATGGCGGGGCTCACCAGCCCCAGCTTGGTGCCCAGCCGGGTGCGGGCCATGATGGAGATGTTGGTGACCTCGCTGCCGGTGCCGCAGGTGGTGGGGAGGATGACCAGCTCCCGCTTTTTCTCCAGGTTGGGAGCTCTGTCGTAAAGGGCGTCCACCCCCTCGCCGTCGGATACCGCCAGCACCTTTGCAATGTCAATCACCGTGCCGCCGCCGATGGCGATGACCCGCTTGCAGCCGGTCCTGGCCGCGTCGGCCAGAATGGCGTCCACCATCACGTCGGTGGGCTCGCCGGAGCCGTATTTCTCCTGAAAGAGTACGTGACAGCCCAGGTTCATCTGCCCAAAGTAGGGTTGGTAGATGTACTCATTGGTCAGGATCAGGTCCTGGGCGGTCAGCTGGAATTCCTCCGCGAATTCCCGGCAGGTCCGGAACTGGTGCAGGGTGGGCTTCCAAATGATTTCGACCATAAACGATCAAGCTCCTTTCCTCAGCGGGCGCAGCGCGCCGCCTATTTTCTGGGAGGGGGCCTCAGCCTTTCGCCAAAGCCTCCCCCACGGTGTAGATATCCCCCGCCCCCACGGTGAGGATCAGGTCGCCGGGCCGGGCCAGCTCCCGCAGCCGCTGGGTCACCTCCGGCAGAGTGGAATAATATTCACTGCCGGGGATCCGCTGAGCCAGGTCCTTGGAGGAGATGCCCAGCTCATTGACCTCCCGGGCGGCAAAAATTTCCGCCAGAATGGTGAGGTCCGGCTCCTTCAGCACTTCCACAAAATCGTCAAACAGGGCGTGGGTTCTGGTGTAGGTGTGGGGCTGGAAGGCGCAGATGATCCGCTCATACCCCAGCGCCCGGGCGGCAGACAGCAGGGCCTGCAGCTCGCCGGGGTGGTGGGCGTAGTCGTCATAGATCTCCGCTCCGTGGAAGGTGCCCTTGTGCTCAAACCGGCGGCCGGCCCCCCGGAAGGCGTTCAGACCCTCGCTCACCGCCTGGGGGGAGACCGCAAGGGCGATGGAGGCCGCGGCGGCGGCCAGGGCGTTTTTCACGTTGTGCTCCCCCGGCACCCGCAGCTCCACGTGGGTAAACACCTCGCCCCGGTAGATCACGTCGAAGGAGGGCAGGCCGTTGTGCCACGCCAGGTTGGCGGCGTGGACTTCCCCCTGTTCCAGGCCGAAGGTGAGTACCGGCCGCGTCTCCCCCTCCAGCGTGTGCATGGTGTTGGCGTCGTCGGCGTTGGCCACGATAAGGCCGTTTTCCGGCACCCGGTCGGCGAAGGCCCGGAAGGAGTGCTCCACATCCTCCAGATCCTTGAAGAAGTCCAGGTGGTCGGCCTCGATGTTGAGGATCACCGCCACCGTGGGGAAGAAGGACAGGAAGGAGTTGCAGTACTCGCAGCTCTCCAGAATGATGGTGTCCCCGTGGCCCACCCGGTAGCCGGAGCCCAGCAGGGGCAGGGTGCCGCCAATCATCACCGTGGGGTCCAGCTGGGCGGCCATGATGATGTGGGTGCACATGGAGGTGGTGGTGGTCTTGCCGTGGGTGCCCGAGATACACAGGGCGTTTTTGTACCCCCGCATGATGGAGCCCCAGGCCTGAGCCCGCTCAAAGACCGGGATGCCGCGGGTCCGGGCGGCGGCGATCTCGGGGTTTTCGTCGTGGATGGCGGCGGTGCGGATCACCAGCTCCGCGTCGCCCACATTCTCCGCCCGGTGTCCGATGGACACCGGAATGCCCAGGGACCGCAGATGGTCCACCGTGGCGCTCTCATGCATGTCCGAGCCGGTGATCACCATGCCCATCTTGTGGAGCACCTCCGCCAGGGGGGACATGGACACCCCGCCGATGCCCGCCAGATGAGCCCGGCGTCCGGGGGCGATGTAGTCGTGAATATTGGCCTCTGCCATGGGGTTTACACACCCTTTACTTCAGATTATAATGAATGCCATAACAGTAACATTATATTATAAACCATTATAGGCGAATAGCAAGGGAAAAATACCCTGGGAGGTGGAGAAAATGGGGAATTGGGTCCTGCCGGAGGGGGTGGCGGGCTGCCTGGAGATTCTCCGGGGAGCGGGGTTTGCCGCTCATCCGGTGGGGGGCTGCGTGCGGGATCTGCTGCTGGGCCGGACGCCGGGGGACTTTGACCTGTGTGCCTCCGCCAGACCGGAGCAGACCATGGCCCTGTTTCCCCGGACCGTCCCCACCGGTCTGAAGCACGGCACCGTCACCGTGCTGACAGCCGACGGGCCGGTGGAGGTCACCACCTTCCGCCGGGAGGGGGGCTACGCCGACGGCCGCCACCCGGACGGGGTGGCCTTTGACGTGGGGCTGCGGGAGGATCTGGCCCGGCGGGACTTCACTGTCAACGCCATGGCCCTGGGCCCGGCGGGGGAGGTCATCGACCCCTTTGGAGGGCAGGCTGATCTGAAGGCGGGGGTGCTCCGCTGCGTGGGGGACCCGGATACCCGCTTTGCCGAGGACGCCCTGCGGATGCTCCGGGCCCTCCGCTTTGCCGCCCAGCTGGGCTTTTCCATCGAACCGGCCACCCTGGCCGCCATCGGCCGCAATGCCCGCCGGGCCGCTCTGGTGTCGGGGGAGCGCATAAAAGTAGAGCTGGAAAAGACCCTCCTCTCCCCCCGGCCGGAGTGGGCAGGGGAGGCGGTGCGGCTGGGTCTGCTGGCCCACCTTTACCCGGAAACAACCTGTCCCGACCTGACCCGGATGCGGGAGCTGCCCCCTGAGCCCATCCCCCGCTGGCGGGGATTTTGCCGGGAAACCGGCTTCCCCATCGAGCGCCTGCCGGTGGAGCGGGCCCTGCGGCAGGGGGTGCTCCACCCCGAGCGGGAAGCTGTAAAGGATTTAGCCCTGTCGGGCGGCCAGCTGGCCGCCCTGGGACTGAAAGGGAAGGAGATCGGAGCGGTTCAGCGGGAATTGGCGGCCCATATTCTGGCCCACCCGGCGGACAACACCCGGGAGAAGCTGCTGGAGCTGGTGGAAAAATCCCGTGGGACAGGCAAAAACGGCCCCACTCTCTCATAAGCATGGGAGACAAGGGGGGAGGACCATGGAAGAATATCGGCGCGGACTGCTGGAACGGACGGCGGAGGCTCTGGATCTGCCGGGAGATGTGTTGGCCGGTCTGCCCCACATCGAGCTGACGGGCAACCGGGAGCTGCGGATGGAGAACCACAAGGGGATTCTGGCCTATGGCGGGGAGGAGATCCGCATTTCCGGGGGAAAGCTGGAGATCACGGTGCGGGGCCGGGGGCTGGAGCTGCGGGCCATGAATGCCGGGCAGCTGTTCATCACCGGGACCATCCAGGGCGTGGAACTGTGCTGAGGGCCGGGCCATGCTGAATCGACTGACCAACGCCCTGCGGGGCAAGGTGCGCCTGGAGGTGGAGGGGGCCTTCCCCGAGCGGCTGCTCAACCTGTGCGCCCAGCGGGGGATTTTGTTTTGGAATGTGGAGTGGCTGGAGGCCACCAGGCTCCGCTTCACCGTCACCCGCCAGGGGGCGGGGGCGGCCATCGAGCTGGGGGAGCGGGCCATGTGTACCGTCACCCGGGCGGGACAGGCGGGACTGCTGGTGTTTCTGGAGCGGTTCCGCCGCCGGTACGCCCTGCTCATCGGGCTGGCCCTCTCCCTGACGGCGGTGTGCGTGCTGTCCCAGTTCGTCCTCACCATCCAGGTGGAGGGCAATCAGACGGTGCCCACCGCCGTGATCCTCACCGAGCTGCGGCGGCAGGGCCTGCGCCCGGGGGTGTTCGGCCCCGGCCTGGACGAAAAGACCATCCGCACCAAGGCCCTGCTCCAGCTGCCGGAGCTGTCCTGGATGAGCGTCAACCTCTACGGCACCCGGGCCCAGGTGCTGGTGCGGGAGGCCACCCCCGAGCCGGAGGTGGTGGACGAGACCGCCACGGGCAGCGTGGTGGCCCGGGCCTCCGGAATCATCACCCGGATGGACACCCTCAACGGGGAGGCTCTGGTGGACGTGGGGGACACGGTGGTGGCGGGTGAGACCCTGATTTCAGGCACCGTCCACCTGGACGCCCCCAAGTACAGCGAGCTGCCCGACCTGGGTACCCTCCAGGTGCGGGCGGAGGGGCGGGTGTACGCCCGTACCTGGCGCACCCTGGTGGGGGAGCTGCCTCTGGAGAGCCCGGTGAAGGTGTACACCGGGGAGGAAAAGACCTGCTGGTCGGCCACGGTTTTGGGCCAGCGGTTTGTTTTTTTCGGAAACAGTGGAATTCCCTTCTCCAAGTATGATAAAATAAGCAAGGTTTGGGAGCTGACCCTCCCCGGCGGCCAGGCGATGCCCCTGACCGTCCAGCGGGAGACACACCGGGCCTACGAGACCGCCGCGGCGGCCCTCGACCCCGACGCCGCCCGGCAGATGCTGGAAGAGCGGCTGCTGGAGGAGCTGAAGCAGGCGGTGGGAACGGGCGAGGTGGTCAGCACTGACTATATCGCCGTACAAGAGGACGGCCTGCTGCGGGTCACCCTCCAGGCGGAGTGCACCGAGGAGATCGGGCGGTTTGTGCCCGATGAGAACACACAAGAAAAAGAGGCCGATTCATGACAGAACAGACCATCAATATCGAGCGGATGGAGGACGTCATTGACGTCTTTGGGTCCTTTGACGAGAATATCAAGCTGATAGAACAGGAGCTTGGGGTGACGGTGGTGAGCCGGGACAACCAGCTGAAGGTGTCCGGCGAGGCGGAGCATGTCATGCACGCCGTCAAGGCCCTCCAGGGCCTGCTGGGTCTGGCGGGCCGGAAGGAGACCATCACCGAGCAGAACGTCCGCTATATCATCAATCTGGTGCGGGCGGGCAATGAGGAACACATCAACGACATCGCCCGGGACGTTCTGTGCGTTACCGCCAAGGGTAAGCCCATCAAGGCCAAGACCCTGGGGCAGAAGCGGTACGTGGACGCCATCAAGAAACATACCATCACCTTGGGCATCGGCCCGGCGGGCACCGGCAAGACCTATCTGGCGGTGGCCGCCGCCGTGTCCGCCTTCCGGGACAAGCAGGTGAACCGGATCATCCTCACCCGGCCCGCCGTGGAGGCGGGGGAGCGGCTGGGATTTTTGCCCGGCGACCTCCAGAGCAAGGTGGACCCCTACCTGCGGCCCCTGTACGATGCCCTGTTTGAAATGCTGGGGCCGGAGATCTATCAGAAATACGTGGAGCGGGGCAATATCGAGGTGGCCCCCCTGGCCTACATGCGGGGCCGCACCCTGGACGACAGCTTCATTATTCTGGACGAGGCCCAGAACACCAGCCGGGAGCAGATGAAGATGTTTCTGACCCGGCTGGGCTTCGGGTCCAAAATCGTCATCACCGGTGACGTCACCCAGATTGACCTGCCCCGGGATACCGTGTCCGGCCTGAAAGAGGCCATGCGGGTGCTGGACGGGGTGGAGGATATCGCCATCTGCAAGCTGAACGAGTCCGATGTGGTGCGCCACGTCATTGTCCAGCGGATCATCAAGGCCTACGAGGCCGACGAGAACCGGAGGAACAAGAAGTGAAGCGTCTGAGCTGGGCGGGCTATATGGTGGAGGTGGACCAGGAAGCCACCCGAAACTGGTATGCCCGGGCGGAGGATTGGGGCTGTGACTGCGGCCACTGCCGCAATTTCCTGGCTCTGGCGAAGGAGCGGAAGCTGCCGGAGGAAATTCTGGGCTGTCTGGACGAGTTGGGCATCCCGCCGGAGAAGTGTACCGAGCTCAGCGAGCTGTACGACCAGGACGGAAAGCTGCTCTACGACCTCCACTACCGGGTGGCTGGGCGGCTGTTGGACCGGCCGCCGGAGGATGCGCCCCGGTCGGAAAACAGCCTGTGGTGCGGAGATGAGCATTTTTATCCCTACGGGGCAGAGGGTTTTCCGGAACCTTGCTTTGATCTGTGCTTCTCACCCTGGCTGCCCTGGGTGCTGGACGAGCCCATTGACGGGCGTAAGGAGGGAGAACCGTGAACCATGAACTGCTCATCGAGACCGAGGTGGACGGGGCGGAGGAGTACGCCGACCTGCTGCGGCAGGTGATCCCCGCCGCCCTGGACGCCCAGGGGGTGGAGGTGCCCTGTGAGGTGGACGTACTGTTCACCGACGACGTGGGCATCCACGCCATCAACCTGGAGCAGCGGGAGGTGGACCGGCCCACCGACGTGCTCAGTTTTCCCATGTTCGATCTGCAGCCCGGGGAGAACCCAACCGAGGAGGACGCCGACCCGGGTACCGGCCTGGTGCCTCTGGGGGACATGGTGCTCTCCCTGGAGCGGGCGAAAGCCCAGGGGGAGGAGTTCGGCCACGGCACCCGCCGGGAGGTGGCTTACCTGGCGGTCCACTCGGTGCTCCACCTGTTGGGCTACGACCACATGGACGAAGGACCCATGAAGGCCCAGATGCGAGAGCGTGAGGAGGTCATTTTGGACCGGCTGGGGATTGGCCGAGACGTATAAAAAAGCTCAAGAAAGTTGAGGATCACCTATGGAAATCAAAAAATCCGGCATGATAAGCATTGTGGGCCGGCCCAACGTGGGCAAGTCCACCCTGACCAACGCCCTGGTGGGCGAAAAGATCGCCATTGTCTCCAACAAGCCCCAGACCACCCGCAACCGCATCTGCGCGGTGGTCAACCGCAACGACTGCCAGTATGTCTTTCTGGACACGCCGGGCCTCCACAAGGCCCGCACCAAGCTGGGGGACTACATGGTAAACGTGGTGCGCCAGAGCGTGGCCGATGTGGACGCCGTGCTGCTGCTGGTGGAGCCCATTCCACACATCGGCGGCCCCGAGGCCGAGCTGATCGGGCGCATCAAGCAGCTGGGGGTGCCCAACCTGCTGGTGATCAACAAGATCGACACGGTGGAGAAGGAGCAGCTGCTGGCCGTCATGCAGACCTACGGCCAGGCCCACGACTTCAACGCCATCCTGCCCATCTCCGCCAAGACTGGCGAGGGGGTGGAGGAGCTGCTGGACCTGCTGGCGGCCTTTCTTCCCGAGGGACCCCAGCTCTTCCCCGAGGACATGGTCACCGACCAGCCCGAGCGGCAGGTGTGCGCCGAAATTTTGCGGGAAAAGCTGCTTTTGTGCCTGGACAAGGAGATCCCCCACGGCACCGCCGTGGAGATCACCCGCTTTTCCGAGCGGGACAACGAGATCATCGACCTGGACGCCACCATCTACTGCGAGAAGGCCAGCCACAAGGGCATTATCATCGGCAAGGGCGGCGCCATGCTGAAAAAGATCTCCACCCTGGCCCGCACCGACATTGAGGCCTTTATGGGCACCAAGGTTTTTCTCCAGACCTGGGTGAAGGTGAAGGAGAACTGGCGGGACAACCTCAATCTCATCCATAATTTCGGATATAAAGACGAATGAGCACATTTTACCGCTGATAAACCGCCGCTCTCCGGCCAAGCTAAGACCGGAGGGAGCGGTGTGATGTGGAGCGGACGGAACTTCTTTGGCGGCTGTTTGTGCGCACCGGCCTGCCGGAGGCGTACACCCTGTACCGGCGGTCCTCTCCGGAGAAGCGGGAGAAGAAGCCGGGACATCCTGCGGGCGGGTAACCGCCCGCCTACATATTTGGGAGGAGAAACCATGCACATCACCACCCAGGGCCTGGTGCTCCGGGAGACGGCCTACAAGGAGGCGGACAAGCTCCTCACGGTGCTCACCGCCGAGGGGGGCAAGCGGACAGTGAAGGCCAGAGGCTGCCGCCGGAAGAGCAGTCCCCTGGCGGCGGCGGCCCAGCTGCTGGTGTACTCCGACATGACCCTGTTCGAGTACCGGGACCGGTTCACCCTCAGCGAGGCCGAGTCCATCCGCCAGTTCTGGCATATGAAATCCGACGTGGAGCTGCTGGCCCTGGGCTCCTACTTCGCCGAGGTGATGGAGGCGGTGGCGGTGGAGGGGCGGCCGGATCCGGCGGGGCTGTCCCTGATTCTCAACTCCCTCCATGCCCTGGACCAGATGAACAAGCCCCAGGCCCTGGTCAAGGGGGCCTTTGAGCTGAAGCTCATGAGCCTGGAGGGGTACGAGCCCCTGCTGGACGCCTGCGCCGTCTGCGGCCTGCCCCAGCCCGAGGAGCCCATGCTCCACCTGACCGAGGGAGTGCTCCACTGTGCCGGGTGCCGGGGGGAGGTGGGGGCCGGGACCTCCCTGCCTCTGGAGGCGGGTACCTTGTCCGCCATGCGCCATGTGGTGTACGGCGACCCCAAGCGGCTGTTTTCCTTCCAGCTGGAGCAAAAGGGTCTGGACTGCCTGGCCAGGGTGTGCGAGAGTTTCCTCCTCGCCCAGCTGGACCGGGGGTTTCACACCCTGGATTTTTATAAACGACTGAAAGCGGGGATGTAACATGGAACTGTATGTGGCCGACGCCTTTACCACCGTGCGCTTTTCCGGCAACCAGGCGGGGGTGGCCCTGCTGGGGGCGGGGGAGTTCCCGGCGGAGTCCCTTATGCGGGCCCTGGCGGGGGAGCTGAAGCACTCCGAGACCGCCTTTGTGAAGCAGACCGGGCCCAAAGCCTTCCACATCCGCTACTTCACCCCGGCAGAGGAGGTGGACCTGTGCGGTCACGCCACCATCGCCGCCTTCACCGTCCTCCGGGACACCGGGGCCATCGCCCCCGGAGACTACGCCCTCCACACCCGCTCCGGCAACCTGGAGATCGGGGTGGGGGCCGACGCTGTGTGGATGGACATGGCCGCTCCCCAGGACGGCCGGAGCTTTTCTGAGGCGGAGCAGGAGGAGCTGTATGCCGCCTACGGACTGACCTTGGCGGATCGGCCGGAGGGTCTGGAGCCCCAGGCGGTGAGCACCGGCCTCATGGATATCCTGCTGCCGGTGAAGGACCTGGAGACTCTGGAACGGGCGGAGCAAAATGAGGCCCAGGTTACCCGGCTGTCGGAGCGCTACAACGTGGTGGGAGTCCACATGTTCTGCCCCCACACCCCGGACGCTGCCGCCCACTGCCGCAACTTCGCCCCGCTGTATGCCATCCCGGAGGAGGCGGCCACCGGCACCTCCAACGGGGCGCTGACCTGGTATCTGTACCGCCGGGGCCTGATCCAGGCCGGGGCGGACAACCGCTTTGTCCAGGGGGAGAAGATGGGCAAGCCCTCCGAGATTTTGAGCCGCATCACCGAGGATGAAAGCGGTGTCAAGGTCCGGGTGGGGGGGCGCGCCCTGCTTACCCTGAAATGTGAATTGATAACGGGAGAACCTACATGACCGATTTATTTGAAAAATCCATACAGACCCTGGAACTGCCCCGGGTGCTGGAAAAGTTGGCCGAGCAGGCGGTGACCGAGGAGGGGAAGGACTGCTGCCTGGCTCTGCGGCCCCTCACCGATGCCGACGACGTACAGCGGGCTCTGGACGAGACCACCGCCGCGGTAAATATGACCGCCCTGCGGGGCTCCCCGTCCTTTTCCGGAGTGAAGCCCGTCCGGGCCTCTCTCCAGCGGGCCGACATGGGGGGCGCGCTGAATACCCGGGAGCTGCTGGATATTGCCGCCGTCCTTCGCTCCGCCCGCTCCGCCAAGGAGTACGGCGAGGGGGAGGGGGACCGGACCAAAACCTGCATCGACCACCTGTTCCGCTCCCTGACCGCCAACCGGTTTTTGGAGGACAAGATCACCGGGGCCATCGTGGGAGAGGGGGAGATCGCCGACGCTGCCAGCCCCGAGCTGGCCGCCATCCGGCGGCACATCCGGGCCACCGCCTCCAAGGTGCGGGACATCCTCAATAAGCTCATTTCCTCCAACCAGGCCAAGTACCTCCAGGACGCCATCATCACCCAGCGCAACGACCGCTTCGTGGTGCCGGTGAAGTCGGAGCACAAAAACGACGTGCCCGGTCTGGTCCACGACGTGTCCTCCTCCGGCTCCACCTTCTTCATCGAGCCCATGGGGGTGGTGAAGGCCAACAACGAGCTCAAGGAGCTCCAATCCCGGGAGGAGAAGGAGATCGAGCGGATTCTGGCGGAGTTATCGGCCGAGTGCGCCCAGTTCAAGGAGGACATCGCTCAGGACTACGACCTGCTGATCCTGTTGGACGTGATCTTCGCCAAGGCCCGGCTGGCCTACCGGATGCGGGGGGCGGCCCCCCGGCTGGACGCCAAGGGCCTCTATCTGCGCAAAGCCCGCCACCCCCTGCTGGACCCCAACAAGGCGGTGGCCAACGACCTGATGCTGGGGGAGCAATTTGATACCCTGGTGATCACCGGTCCCAACACCGGCGGCAAGACGGTGACGCTGAAAACCATCGGCCTGCTGACCCTGATGGCCCAGTGCGGCCTCCACATCCCCGTGGGGGACGGCAGCTGTGTGAAAGTATTCCGCCGGGTGCTCTCCGACATCGGCGATGAGCAGTCCATCGCCCAGAGCCTTTCCACATTCTCCTCCCACATGGTGAATATTGTGGGGATTCTGGAGCAGGCCGACGATGAGACCCTGATCCTGTTTGACGAGCTGGGAGCGGGTACCGACCCCATCGAGGGCGCGGCCCTGGCCGCCGCCATCATTGAGTCAGCCCGGGAGATGGGGGCCCTGGTGGCCGCCACCACCCACTACGCCGAGCTGAAGGTGTACGCCATGACCACCCCGGGAGTGGAGAACGCCTCCTGCGAGTTCGATGTGGACTCCCTGGCCCCCACCTACCGGCTGCTCATCGGTATCCCGGGCAAGTCCAACGCCTTCGCCATCTCCCAGCGGCTGGGCCTGCCCAAGGAGATCATCCAGAAGGCTGCTGCCCGGATCGACGCGGAAAACGTTCGCTTTGAGGACGTGCTCACCCAGCTGGACGAGCAGCGCCAGGAGATGGAGCGGGAGAAGGAGGCGGCGGCAAAGCTCCGCCGGGAGATGGAGGAGACCGCCAAAGCTTCCCGGGAGTACAAGGCCCAGCTGGAGGCCCAGCGTCTCAAAGCGGTGGAAAAAGCCCAGGCGGAGGCCCGGGCCATCCTGGACGAGGCCCGGAACACCGCCGACCAGGTGTTCCAGGAGCTCAACGACATGCGCCGCCGCCAGCGGAAAGAGGAGGACTGGCAGCGGGTGAACGACGAGCGGGCGGCTCTGCGCCACCGGCTCAACGAGGCCGAGGGCAAGCTGGGCCAGCGGCCGGAGGAGCCGGCGCCGCCTCCCACCCGGCCCGCCAGGGCGGGAGACACGGTGGAGCTGCTGAAAATGGGTACCCGCGCCACCGTGATCGCCGTCAATAAGGACGGCTCCCTCCAGCTCCAGGCGGGAATTCTGAAGGTCAGCGCCAAGCAGGACGAGGTCCGGGTGGTGGAGGGCGAGAGCGCCAAATCCGCCAAAAAGGTGGTGGCCCGGGCTGAGCACAAGCTGCGCTCCCTGGGAGCTTCCCCGGAGGTGGACCTGCGGGGCATGATGACCGACGAGGCCATCGGCGCCCTGGACCTGTTCCTGGACAACGCGGTGTTGGGCAAGCTCAACGAAGTGCGCATCATCCACGGCAAGGGTACCGGCGCGGTGCGCAAGGCCGTGCGGGACCACCTGAAGCGCAGCCGGTATATCAAGTCCTTCCGCCCCGGCCGCTACGGCGAGGGGGAGGATGGCGTGACCATCGCGGAGCTGAAATAGACACTCTTCGTCAATCAATCCAGTTTCTTATGCGGAATTTGTGCATTTTGTCATTGACGGTTTGGGATAAATTTGCTATCCTATAATACGAAGTATGCGAATGCATCTTGGGGGGAAACGCTATGTATATGAAAGAGGCAGTCGTGAATAACCAGGTTGGCCTGCACGCCAGACCGGCCACGTTCTTCATCCAGAAGGCCAATGAATTCAAGAGTTCCATCTGGGTGGAGAAGGACGAGCGGAGAGTCAACGCCAAGAGCCTGCTGGGCGTCCTCTCTCTGGGGATCGTCAAGGGGACTTCCATTAACCTCATTGCAGACGGCCCCGATGAGAAGGAAGCAGTGGAGGCCCTGATTGAGCTGATCTCCTCCAATTTTTCCGAGTAAGCGACCAAACGCCTGAGAAAAAAGCGCCGCATCCGCGGCGCTTTTTTTGATCTGTGCACATCCGGCGGAGAGGAGGGCATCATACTTCTGTTATGACCTTTGACGAGTTGAAAGAAAAAGCCCATGCCCTGCCGTTGAAGCCGGGCGTGTATATCATGCAGGACAAAAAGAACACGGTCATCTACGTGGGTAAGGCCAAGGCTCTGAAAAACCGGGTGAGCCAGTATTTTGCCAACCTGGCCGCCCACACGGAAAAGACCCGGGCCATGGTGAGCCAGATCGACCACTTCGACGTGATCGTGGCCGACTCGGAGTTTGAGGCCCTGGTGCTGGAAAACTCCCTCATCAAGCGCCACCAGCCCCGGTACAACATCCTGCTCAAGGACGACAAGGGCTACCCCTATATCCGCCTGACGGTGAAGGAGCCATACCCCAAATTCTCCCTGGCCAACCGGGCGGCGGAGGACGGGGCCCGGTACTTCGGTCCCTACGGCAGCCGGGGGAACACCCAGAATATCATCGACGCCCTGCGCATCGCCTTAAAACTGCCCTCCTGCAACCGGAAGTTCCCCCGGGACATCGGCAGGGAGCGGCCCTGCCTCAACTACCATATGGGCCAGTGCGACGGCTATTGCCGGGCCGACATGGACCAGAGCCGCTACCGGGAGGCCATCGACCAGGCCGTCCGTCTGCTGGAGGGGAAGTTTCAGGAGGTAGGGGACGAGCTGAAGGCGGAGATGGAGCTGGCTGCCGAGGAACTGCGGTTTGAGAAGGCCGCCGAGCTGCGGGACCGCTACCGGGCCATCGAGCTGCTGGGCAAGCGGCAGAAGGTGGTGGCGGGCTCCCTGGCGGACACCGATGTGGTGGGCTTCCACCGGGGACAGGCCACCCGCAGCTGCTTTGTGGTGCTCCACTTTGTGGAAGGGGAGCTGGCCGCCAAGGACTGGGACCTGATCGACACCCCCATGGAGGAGGACACCGCCGAGATCCTCTCCGCCCTGGTGCGGCAGTACTATGGGGGCCGGGGCAATCTGCCCCGGCAGATCCTGCTGCCCTGCGAGCTGGAGGACGAGGTGCCCCTGACCCGGATGCTCTCCGAGGCGGCGGGGCGGAAGGTGGAGCTGGTGACCCCCCAGCGGGGCGCCAAGATGGACCTCATCCGCCTGGCCAACACCAACGCCGTGGAGGAGGTGGAGCGGTGGACCACCCGGGAGGAGCGGCAGAGCAAGCTGCTGGAGCTGCTGGGCAATATGCTGAATCTGCCCGCCCCGCCCCGGCGGATGGAGTCCTACGACATCTCCAACCAGGGGGGCGACGACATCGTGGCCTCCATGGTGGTGTACGTCAACGCCAAGCCCCTGAAGCGGGACTACCGCCACTTCAAGCTGAAGGACATGGACGGGCCCGATGACTACGCCTCCATGGAGCAGGTGCTCCGCCGCCGGTTCCAGCGGTATCTGGACGGGGACGAGAAATTTGCCGACAAGCCAGACCTGCTGCTCATTGACGGCGGGGAGAACCACGCCAGAGTAGCAGTGGGGGTGCTCCGGGACCTGGGGCTGTCCATCCCGGTGTTCGGCATGGTAAAGGACGACCGCCACCGCACCCGGGCCCTGGTAACCCCGGAGGGGCAGGAGATCGGCATTCAGGGCAACCAGGCCATCTTCTCCCTCATCGGACAGATCCAGGAGGAGACCCACCGCTTTGCCATCGAGTTCCACCGCCAGCAGCAGAATCAGCGGGTACGGGGCTCGGTGCTGGACAAGATCCCCGGCGTGGGGGAGAAGCGGCGGAGTGAGCTGCTCAAGCATTTCAAAAGCATCAAGAACATCAAGGCCGCCACGCTGGAGCAGCTCCAAGAGGCGGTGCCCCGCAATACCGCCCAGGCGGTGTACGACTTTTTCCGGCAGGAGGAAGGGGATGCGCCATGACGCGAGCGAGCCTGCCGCTGGCTCTGCTCCTGTGCCTGACTGCCTGCGCTGCTCCGGCGGAGCAGGGGGCGACCGCTGCGCCGGAGGACTACGTGGGGACTGACCAGGCGACCCAGGCGGTGCTGGACAGCCAGAGCGACCCGGCGGGGCTGACCCCGCTTACGGGGGACGACCGGACGGATTATCTCACCGCCGTGTGCGGCGTGGAGGAGGGGATGTGGACCGAAGCGGCGGTGTATACCGCCTCCGGGGTGGATGCCCGGGAGATCATCGTCCTCCGGCTGAGCCAGGCGGAGAACGGCGAAGCGGTGACCACTGCCCTGGAGGCCCACCGGCAGGCCCGGCTGGCGGACTTCTTCGGCTATGCGCCCGACCAGGCCGCCCTGCTGGAGGAGGCGGTGGTGACCAGCCTGGACGGGTACGCCGCCCTGCTGAGCTGTGAGGCGCCGGAGGCGGCTCTGGCGGCGCTGGAGGATGCGCTGGGCGGGGAAGCGGCTCTGCCGGAGCCTACCCTGGATATCAGCGCCTTCGCCCCCTTTGACCCGCCCAACGAGTACGACATGACTCTCTATGACACCTCGGCTATTGTGGCGGCCTGGGAGAGCGGAGACGAGAGTGGCCTCAGCCATAGGGACGCCGCCATTCTGGCCCGCTGCCGGGAGATCTTTGCGGAACACGTCACCGGGGATATGACCGACTTCCAAAAGGAACTGGTCCTCCACGACGCGCTGGTGGACCTGGGGGAATATGACGAGACGGTGTACGGCCCGGACACCCCTCAGGGCAGGCCGGACAACACCAACCCCTACGGAATGCTGGTGGAGGGGTACGGTATCTGCCTGGGCTACGCCACCAGCTTCCAGCTGCTGATGGACCTGGCGGGGGTGGAGTGTATTACGGTGGTGGGGGCGTCTTCCGGCTCCACCAGCGACCACGCCTGGAATATGGTGCGCCTGGAGGGGGAATGGTACTGTGTGGACCCCACCTGGAACGACCCGGTGGGCGGGGAGCATGTGTCTCCCCACCAATGGGACCAGATCCACCATGCCTACTTCAATGTGACCAGCGACTATATGCGGTGGACTGACCACCAGTGGGACTACGCCAACGTGCCGGAAACTGCTGCCAACCGGTTTTACTGGAACGGTGCCGGCCGGCTGCCCGCGTGAGAAAACAGAAAGGAAGGAACCGCCATGCGCGTGATTACCGGAATTGCCCGGGGCCGGAGGCTGAAGGAGCTGCCCGGCCTGGAGACCCGGCCCACCACCGACAAGGTGAAGGAGTCGGTATTCAATATCGTACAGTTTGACATCGAGGGCCGGCGGGTGCTGGACCTGTTCGGCGGCACCGGCCAGATGGGCATTGAGGCCCTGTCCCGCGGGGCGGCCTTCTGCTCCTTCGTGGACCTGCGGAAGGAGGCCGCCGCTGTGATCCGGGACAACCTGGCCCACACCGGCCTGTCCGACAAGGCAAAGGTCACCCAGGGGGACTATCTGGCCTTTCTCACCGGCTGCCGGGAGAAATTTGACCTGATTTTCCTGGATCCCCCTTACGGTTCCGGAATGTTGGAAAAAGCCCTGGCCGCTATCGCCAAGATTGACATTGCCACGGAAAATGGTATAATAGTCTGCGAAAGTGCCGCCGAGGCGGCGCTGCCGGAGCTGCCCGCCCCCTACCGGATGGGCCGGGATTACCGCTACGGCAAGATCAAGATCACACTGTACCACCGGGACGTATAACCCCCGGTTTGAGGATGTGAGCCCACATGAAGACCGCCATCTACCCCGGCAGCTTCGACCCCATCACGCTGGGGCATTTGAATATCATCAAGCGGGCCGCCGTCTGCTTTGACAAGCTGATTGTGTGCGTGCTGGTGAACTCGGAAAAGGTGAACCGGGGCCTGTTCACCCCTGAGGAGCGGGCGGACCTGATCCGCCGGGTGGTGGCCAAGCTGCCCAATGTAGAGGTGGACTGCTCGTCCACCCTGCTGGCGGAATACGCCCGGCAGCGGCGGGCCTGCACCCTGGTGAAGGGCCTGCGGGCGGTGTCCGACTATGAAAACGAGCTGCAGATGGCCCTGATCAACCGCAAGCTCAACCCCCGGCTGGAGACCATGTTTCTGCCCTCCAGCGCCAAATATACTTACGTCAGCTCCAGCGTGGTGAAGGAAATGGCCCGCTATGGAGCGGACCTGTCGGATTTCCTGCCCAGGGAGATCATTGCCGACGTACAGCAAAAAATGGACAGCAGGAGGGATTGCTGATGGCCACCGGCGTGGATGAATTACTGGACATGCTCTTTGAGATGATCGACGAAGCCAAGAGTATGCCGCTGAGCAGCGACAAGTGTATTCTGGAGCGAGACCGCGCCCTGGACCTGCTGGACGAGATCCGGGCCCAGTTCCCCATGGAGCTGGCGGAGGCCAAGAAGCTCATTGCCGCCCGGACGGAGTATATCGCCTCCGCCAAGCGGGAGGGGGAGCTTATCCGCAAGCAGGCTGAGGACCAGGCCAAGCAGATGGTGGCCGAGGACGAGGTGCTTGCCCAGGCCAAGCAGAAGGCCAACGAGATGCTCCGGGTGGCTGAGGAGCGCAGCCGGGATTTGCGCAAGGCGGCCAACGACTACTGCGAGGACGCCCTGCGGCGCACCGAGGAGGCGGTGGCCGAGGCCTACGACGAGATCAAAAAGTCCCGTGCCCGGTTCCGTGCCCTGGCGGGCGGAGGAGCCGTCGCCGGACGGCAGCCCTATGACGCTGCCGCTGACGAATAGAGTTTGTTTCGCCCGTTTACGTAATATCGAAATATGGCACTTTTTTACCACCATACCGCAAGGTATGGTGGTTTTTTGTTTCCATTTGTAACTCAAAGAAGTCGAACATATGTTTTTCATGCCGAAAATCCTGTGTTTCCCTGGAAAAAACGGCATTTTCCCCGTTTAAAAAGTAGAAAAAACTATTGCAATTCTGTTACGGAGCCTTTATACTAAAAAGCAAGTGGAGTGAAGTGGGGGAAAACCCCGTAAAATTTCAGCTGAGTGGGGGGAAGGTGAGGGGCGTGACCGGCACGTATGAGCACAGCATTGACGCCAAAGGCCGCCTTTTCATCCCCTCCAAGCTCCGGGAGGAGCTGGGGGTCACCTTTTACCTGGCTATGGGCGTGGACGCCTGTCTGGCCATCTACCCTCAATCCACCTGGGACCGGTTTACAGAAAAATTCGCTTCCCTGCCCATGAGCCAGTCCAAGGCCATGCGCCCCCTGTTTGCCAACGCCGCCAAATGCGAGCTGGACAGCCAGGGGCGCATCGTCATCCCCCAGAAGCTGCGCAAGTACGCCGGACTGGACAAGGACGTGGTGATCATCGGCGTTCACGACCGGGCGGAGATCTGGAGCGCCGACGCCTGGCAGGCCCAGGAGGAAGAGGAAATGACGCCGGAGAAGATGTCGGCCTGTATGGAGGCTTTGGGATTCTGATGAGCGAGCAGAGCTATACCCACAAGCCGGTGCTGCTGGAGGAGTGTATCCAGGCGCTGGCCATCCGGCCGGAGGGGATTTACCTGGACGGTACCCTGGGCCGGGCGGGCCACAGCCGGGAGATTGCCAGACGGCTGACCAGCGGCCGGCTCATCTGCGTGGACCGGGACCAGGCGGCCCTGGACGCGGCGGAGGAGCGCCTTGCCCCCTGGCGGGACAAGGTGACCCTGGTACACAGCAATTTTGGCGAGCTGGACGCCATTCTGGACGGACTGGGTCTGGACGGGGTGGACGGTATGCTCTTTGACCTGGGGGTGTCCTCCCCCCAGCTGGACGACCCGTCCCGGGGGTTCTCCTACATGGCGGACGCCCCCCTGGACATGAGAATGGACAAGACCGATACCCTGACGGCCCGGACGGTGGTCAATGAGTGGCCCCAGGAGGAGCTGCGGCGCATCCTCTGGCAGTACGGGGAGGAGCGGTATGCTTCCGCGATTGCGGGAGCCATCGTCCGGGCCAGGGACAAGGGCGGGATCGAAACCACGCTGCAGCTGGTGGACGTGCTCCGCGCGGCCATGCCGGCCGCCGCCCTGCGGGAGAAGCAGCATCCGGCCAAGCGGACCTTTCAGGCCATCCGCATCGCGGTGAACGACGAGCTCGCGGCGGTGGACAAGATGGTGCGCGCCGCGGTGCCCCGGCTGAATGCCGGCGGACGGCTGGCGGTGATCTCCTTCCACTCCCTGGAGGACCGAATTGTGAAAAACGCCCTGGCGGAGTTTGCCAAGGGCTGTACCTGCCCGCCGGACTTCCCGGTGTGTGTGTGCGGAAAGAAGCCCCAGGTGAAGCTGGTAAACCGGAAGCCCATTGTATCCGGTCCGGCGGAGCTGGAGGAAAATCCCCGTGCCCGCAGCGCCAAGCTGCGGGTGGCGGAGAAGCTGTAATTTACCAAAGATAGGAGTGGACGGGAGCATGGCAACCGCCGTGAAGCGCAGGACAAAACTCAATCGGTATACGAACGTTCCCTACGACGCGTACGACGGCTCTGCCGCCCGTCAGCTGAAGGGCTCGGAGGTTCTGCAGCCCCGGCCCATGGTGCGGCCCAAGGAGCGGGTGGTGGCCCGGCCCCGGGTGCGGGTGCGGGAGGCCGGGGCGATGTCCCCCTTTGCGGTGGCCGGCTTTCTGGCCATAGGGGTGTTTGCCATTCTGCTGCTGTTCAGCTATGTGAAGCTGACGGTGACCTCCCAGCAGATCATCGACCTGCGCAGCGAGATGACCGAGCTGCGCACTGAGGAGGCCAAGCTCCGGGCTCAGTACGAGCTGGCCTATGATCTGGAGAGCATCGAGAATGAGATGACCGCCAACGGGACCATGGTAAAGCCCCAGAACGGCCAGAGCATCTATGTGGACCTGTCGGAGCCCGATTCGGTGACGCTTTTCGCCCAGGAGGAGGCTGCGCCAGGGACGGCGGGCTTTGTGGACACGATAAAGTCCATCGTGGAAGAGATCGTGGCATATTTCAACTGACCCCAGCCATATATTGATTTGCAGACCCCACAAAAACAGAACCGGGCTGCCGCCGGGCGGCCCACCCGTAAGAAGCAGAAAATGGACGAAAGAGGGCGTAAGAAAAGAAATTTTCTTACGCCCTCCACTGTAACTATCCCCAAGCGAGGTGAGCCGAGATGGCACGCAGAAAGAAAGAACGTCTGCTCCGGCAGCAGCCCGACCACCGGGCCAACCGCACCATCCTGATCCGCACGCTGATTCTCATGGGTATCTTTGGCGTGGCGGTGTTTGTGCCGCTGTTTCTTCAGCTGTGGAAGATCCAGATTGAGGATTATGACTACTACCGGGGCCTGGTGGCCGACCAGCAGACCAAGGACAGCACGGTGGAGGCCAACCGGGGCACCATCTACGACAGCAACGGAGTACCCCTGGCCCTCAGCGCCACGGTGTACAATGTGCAGCTCTCCCCCAAGGAGATCATCCAGTGCCAGGAGAACTATAAAGAGAAGGTGGAGCAGGCCGAGAAGAACGGCAAGGACCCGCCGGACTACCCCGAGCCCACCAATGAGTTTATCGCCGAGAACCTGGCGGAGATCCTGGACCTGGAGGTGGATAGCATCCTGGCCCGGCTGGCCAAGGAGAACTCCCTGTATGAGATGATCAAATGGCGGGTAGAGCCGGAGGAGTCGGAGGCGGTGGAGCAATTCATCACCGAGAACCACATCAGCGGCATCTACCTTATGCCCACCAGCAAGCGGTACTACCCCAAAGGCAGTCTGGCCTCCCAGGTCATCGGCTGGGTGAACCCCAACCTGGGGGAGGGCGCCTACGGGGTGGAGGCCCTGTATGAGGAGGAGCTGGCCGGGGAGACCGGCCGGGTGGTCACCGCCAAAAACGGCGTGGGTACCGAAATGCTCTACTGGTTTGAGGACTACTACGACGCCACCAACGGCGACGATCTGACCCTCACCATCGACGCCACCATCCAGTCCTTCTGCGAGAGCATCCTGAAAAAGGGCGTGGAGCAGTTTGACGTACAGAACGGCGGCTTCTGCATTGCCATGGCCCCCAACACCGGGGAGATCCTGGCCTGGGCCAACTCCCCCACCTACGACCTGAACGACCCCTGGGCGGTCACCGATCCGGTGCTCAGCCAGTACCTGGAGTCGGTGAAAAACGACCCCTCCACCAACGAGGAGGCCTATAAGGAGGCCCTGGGGAATACCCAGCTTCAGCAATGGCGCAACAAGGCCATCAACGACACCTACGAGCCGGGCTCCACCTTCAAGTCCATCGTCCTGGCCGCCGCCCTGGAGGAGGGCGTGGTCAGCGAAAGCGACCACTTCTACTGCTCCGGCAGCGTGATGGTGGAGGGCTGGTCCAAGCCCATCAGCTGCTCCTATACGCCGGGCCACAAGGACCAGACTCTGGCCCAGGCGGTGGCCAACTCCTGCAACCCGGCCTTTGTGGCCATCGGCCAGCGGCTGGGGGCGGAGAAGTTCTACGACTACCTGGAGGATTTCGGCTTCCTGGAGCCCACCGGCATCGACATGCAGGGAGAAACCGACACCAGCTCCCTGATCTGGCCCCGGGATAAGTTTACCAACGTGAACCTGGCCACCGCTTCCTTCGGTCAGCGGTTCAACGTTACCCCCATCCAGCTCATCACCGCCGCCTCTGCCGTCATCAACGGCGGTCACCTGATGAAGCCCTACGTGGTCAGCCAGGTCACCGACGCCAGCGGCAACGTACTCCAGTATACCGAGCCCACCGAGGTGTGGCAGGTGGTCAGCGAGCAGACCAGCGCCCGCTGCCGTGAGATTCTGGAGAAGGTGGTGGACGGCGGCACCGGCAAGAACGCCGCCGTGGAGGGATACCGCATCGGCGGCAAGACCGGCTCCTCCGAAACCCTGGTGGAGGGACACACCATCGTCTCCTTCCTGGGCTTTGCCCCGGCGGACGATCCCCAGGTGGTGATCCTGCTGGCCTACGACGCCCCCAAGCCCGCCTCTCCCGGCGCCAATACCACCGCCGGCGGCTGGTACATCAGCGGCGGCAACATGGCCGCCCTGATGGCCAGCGAGCTGTTGGAGAACATCCTGGACTACATGGGGGTGGAAAAGACCTATTCCTCCACCGCCGACGTGCTGGTGCCAAACGTCACCGGCAAGACCCTGGCCGACGCCACCTCCGCCCTGAAGAAGAACAATCTGACTCTGCGCACCGTGGGCGACGGCGACACCGTCACCGGACAGATCCCCGCCCAGGGGGCCTCCATCCCCGGCGGCAGCGAGGTGGTGCTCTACATGGGCCAGGAGGTGCCCACCGACCAGGTGCAGGTGCCCAACGTGGTGGGCCTGACTCTGGAGCAGGCCCAGAAGAAGATGACCGAGGCGGGCCTCTATCTGAAGGCCAGCGGCGCCTCCGGTTACAGCACCAGCACGGCCTATGAGCAGGAGGTGGCCGCCGGAACCAGCGTGGACCGGGGCACCGCCATTGAGGTGCGCTTCACCGACTCCGCCGCCAGCGGCGCCGGTCTGTAATCAAACTGACCCAAGGAGGAAAAGCGGGGTGGAAAGATGCGGCTGAATCAGGTGCTGGCGGGGGTGACCCTCACCGCCCGCCGGGCGCCGGACCTGGAGATTTCCGGCATCTGCTATGACACCCGAGAGATGAGCCCCGGCTGTCTGTTCGTGGCCCTGCCAGGGTACAAGACCGACGGCCACAGGTATATTCAACAGGCCCTGGACGGGGGGGCGGCGGCGGTGCTCTGCCGCACCCCACCGGAGGAGGAGGGACCCTGGCTGGTCACCCCCGATCCCCGGGCGGCCCTGGCCGTCGTGTCCGCCAACTGGTTCGGCCATCCGGCAAGGGAGCTGACGGCGCTGGCGGTCACCGGCACCAACGGCAAGACCACCACCACCTATCTCCTGAAAGCCATGCTGGAGGGGGTGCTGGGGGCCAGGGTGGGCCTGATCGGCACCAACCAGAACATGATCGGGGAGGAGGTTCTCCCCGCCCACCGCACCACCCCAGAGTCCTGGGAGGTGCAGAAGCTGCTGCGGGACATGGCGGACGCCGGCTGCACCCATGTGGTGATGGAGGCATCCTCCCACGCCCTGGTGCTCCACCGGCTGGACGGTATCCAATTTGCCGCGGGCATTTTTACCAATCTGACCCAGGACCACCTGGACTTTCACAGAACCATGGAGGCCTACCGGGACGCCAAGGGCCTGCTGTTCCGCCAGTGTGACATGGCGGTACTCAACCTGGACGACGAGGCCGGACGGTACTACGCCGCCACCGCTCCCTGCCCGGTGTTCACCTACTCTGAGCGGCGGGACGAGGCCGACCTCACCGCCAAAAACCTGCGGCTGTTTCCCCAGCGGGTGGAGTTCGAGGCGGTAACCACGGGGGCCATTGCCCGGGTGCGGCTGGCCATTCCGGGCGGCTTCACCATCTACAACGCCCTGGCCGCCCTCTCCTGCGGGGTGACGCTGGGCCTGACTCTGACCGATTGTGCCGACGCTCTGGCCCGCGCCCACGGGGTAAAGGGCCGCATCGAGGTGGTGCCGGTGCCGGCGGACTTCACGGTGCTCATCGACTACGCCCACACCCCCGACGCCCTGGAGAATATCCTTACCACCGTCCGGGATTTTACCGACGGCCGGGTGCTCTGCTTGTTCGGCTGCGGCGGCGACCGGGACCGGTCCAAGCGCCCTCAGATGGGGGCCATCGCCGGGAATCTGGCCGACGTGGCGGTGGTCACCTCCGACAATCCCCGCACCGAGGATCCGGGGGCCATCATACAGGACATTCTGGCGGGGATGGCGGGTACTCCGGCCCAGCGCCATGTGGAGCCCGACCGCCGGAAAGCTATCGCCCTGGCCCTCTCCCTGGCACAGCCCGGCGACACAGTGGTGCTGGCGGGCAAGGGCCACGAGACCTATCAGGAGATCAGCGGCGTACAGCACCACCTGGATGAGCGGGAGGAAATCGCCGCATGGTTTTCCAAATAAGCCGGGAAATTTGTTACTATTTTGAGTGGAAAGCCCAGACCATTTGTGATAAAATACCTACCCGGTTCGGTTGGAACGGATCAAATTGAGCTGTGAGAGGCTTTGGAGGTTGCAAAAGAGATGTTGAGGATCATCATCAGCTGCGCGGCGGCTTTTCTCGTCACCGCATTGGCGGGCCGCGCCCTGATCCCCGTGCTGCGGCGGATGAAGGCGGGGCAGTCCATCAAGGAAATCGGCCCCACCTGGCACATGACCAAGCAGGGTACCCCCACCATGGGCGGACTTATGTTCATTTTCGGTACCGCCGTTATGGTGGCCGTGCTGGGCTGGCCGGATTATACCAACGGTATTCTGGGCGGGGTGTTCGTGTTCCTGTTCTCCCTGGTATTTGGGCTGATCGGCTATATTGACGACTATTTCAAAGTAAAAAAGCACGAGAATACCGGCCTCACCGCCCCCCAGAAGTTTTTGCTTCAGCTGGCGGCGGCGGTGCTGTTCACCGTGCTGCTGCGCAATTTCGGCTATCTGACCCCTGATCTCTACATTCCCTTTGTCAATGTCACCATTGCGGTGCCCTGGCCCCTGTATATGGTGTTTGCCGCCTTCGTCATGGTGGGGTGCGTCAACGCCGTCAACATCACCGACGGCATCGACGGCCTGGCCGCCGGGGTCACCGTGCCGGTGATGGCCTTTTTCACCGCTGTGGCGGTGCTGTGGGACCACGATGAGCTGGGCATTTTTTCCGCCGCCCTGCTGGGCGGTCTGCTGGCCTTCCTGATTTACAATTTCCACCCCGCCAAGGTGTTCATGGGAGACACCGGCTCCCTGTTCCTGGGGGGCGCGGTGTGCGGGCTGGCCTTTGGCCTGGACATTCCCCTGGTGCTGATCCTGGTGGGTATTATCTACATTGCGGAAACTCTCTCTGATATTATACAGGTAGGATACTTCAAACTCACCCATGGCAAGCGGATTTTCCGCATGGCCCCCCTCCACCACCACCTGGAGATGGGAGGGTGGAGCGAGGTGAAGCTGGTGTGCGTCTTTTCCGGCATCACCCTGCTGGCCTGCCTGCTGGCCTACTGGGGGGTGCTGGGCCGCTGGGCCTGAACCTTGTTTTTTCCCGCTGAAGGAGGCGAACTGGATTGGCAATACGCAAGCGAGACCTGACCATGGAGCAGCAGTTGGCCCGGGGACCCCTGGACCTGCCCTTCCTTATGCTGGTGGTGCTGCTCACCGGCATCGGCGTGGTTATGGTCTTTTCCGCCTCCTTTGCCACCGCCTATTATGACAGCAAGATCGGCGACCCCACCTATTACTTTTTCCGGCAGGCCCTGTTTGCCGTGGCGGGTCTGGCCGTCATGATCGTGGTGTCCAAAATCAACTACCAGACCTTCCGCTGGATGTCGATATTTGTGCTGGCGGTGGCTATTGTGCTGCTCATCGCGGTGCTCATTCCCGGGATACATACCGAGCGCAGCGACAACGTGCGCCGGTGGATCCGCTCCATCGGCCCCATCCCCGCCTTCCAGCCCTCGGAGATCGCCAAGGTGGGGGTCATCATGTACTTTTCCGCCCGGCTGAGTAAGCGCAACCAGGAAAAGCCCGTCCGCCTCAGCCCCCGCTCCTTCTGGAGCGGCCCGGTGGCCTGGCTGGACCGCATCGGCTTTCTGGAGCTGGTGCCCTACGGGGCCATTCTGCTGCTCATCGTCATCCTCATGAAGATGGAGCCCCACATGTCGGGCACCATCCTGATCCTGGCGGGGGCGGCGGCGGTGCTTTTTGCCGCCGGCATCAAACTATACTGGTTTGCCCTGGGGGGCGGCGCTATGGGTCTGCTGCTGGCCCTGTCCATG
Source organism: Candidatus Flavonifractor merdavium (assembly GCA_019119335.1). Classification (GTDB taxonomy): domain Bacteria; phylum Bacillota; class Clostridia; order Oscillospirales; family Oscillospiraceae; genus Flavonifractor; species Flavonifractor merdavium. The sequence goes on along the minus strand of DWXF01000050.1, from coordinate 22,898 downwards.
CAGGGCTACCAGTCCACCCGTATTCTGGTGTGGAAGGACCCCTGGGCCTACCCTCAGGACGGCGGCTATCAGATCATCCAGTCCCTGTACGCCATCGGCTCCGGCGGCCTGTTGGGCCTGGGCCTGGGCAAGAGCCGCCAGAAATTCCTCTACCTGCCCGAACCGGAAAACGACTTCATCTTCGCCATCGTCTGCGAGGAATTGGGGTACGTGGGGGCGGCCATCGTGATTTTGCTGTTTGTGCTGCTCATCATCCGGGGCTACTGGCTGGCCGTCCACGCCCGGGACCGGTTCGGCTCCCTGCTGGTGGTGGGTATCACCACCCTGCTGGCGGTGCAGGTGTTCCTCAATATTTCGGTGGTCACCAACCTGCTGCCCACCACCGGCATCTCTCTGCCCTTCTTCAGCTACGGAGGCACGGCGCTGATGATCCAGCTGGCGGAAATGGGTATGGTGCTGTCGGTGTCCAGGCAGATCTCGGCGCCCAGACAAGAATAGACTGTTTACGAGAGGGAAGTGGAAGTATGAAAATCCTCTTTACCTGCGGCGGGACCGCGGGCCATGTGAACCCCGCGGTGGCCCTGGCCCAGATGTTCCAGGCCCGCAACCCGGGCTGTGAGGTGCTCTTTGTGGGGGCGGACGGGGGGATGGAGACCCGTCTGGTGCCCAAGGAGGGCTACCCCATCGAGACGGTGACCATCACCAATTTCCGCCGGTCCTTTTCTCCGGCGGCCATCGGCCACAATGTGAAAACCCTGCTGAATATGAACAAGTCCAGGAAGCAGGCCAACGCCATTCTGGACCGGTTCATGCCCGATCTGGTGGTGGGCACCGGCGGCTACGCCTCCTACCCGGTGGTGAACGCCGCCGCCGCCCGGGGCATCCCCACCGCCGTTCACGAGTCCAACGCCGTTCCCGGCCTGACCACCAAGGCTCTGTCCAAGGCGGTGGACGTGGTGATGGTGGGCTTTGCCGAGAGCAAAAACCACTACGACGACCCATCCAAGGTGGTGGTCACCGGCACCCCGGTACGGGGAGATTTCTTCCAGTACACCCGGAAGGAGGCCAGAGCCAAGCTGGGCCTCACCGACGAGCGGCCTCTGGTGCTCTCGGTGTGGGGCAGCCTGGGGGCGGAGGAGATGAACCGCCAGATTGTGGACTTCATCGCTCTGGAGTGCCGGGACGGGGAGCCTTTTCACCACATCCACGGGGCCGGCCGGGATTTTGCCCAGGTGATGGCCGCCCTGAAGGAGAAGGGGGCCGACCCGGCCGGCCATCCCGCCGTGGATGTGCGGGAGTATATCTACGACATGCCGGTGGCGATGGCCGCCGCCGACCTGGTGCTCTGCCGGGCGGGGGCCTCCACCATCTCCGAGCTTACCGCCATCGCCAAGCCCTCCATTCTGGTGCCCTCCCCCAACGTGGTGGCCGACCACCAGACCAAGAACGCCCGGGTGCTGGAGCAGGCGGGAGGGGCGGTGCTGCTGCCCGAGGGGGAGAGCTCCGGCGAAAAGCTCTACCAGACCGCCGCCGGGATCCTGAACGACAAGGACAGGCGGGAGGCCATGGGGGCGGCCCTGCGGGCCATGGCGGTGCCCGACGCGGCGGAGCAGATTTACGGCGTGCTCTCCGGCCTGCTGGGCAAAAAACAGGGAAAATGAACCCCGATTCCCTCCTCCGCATAGGATGGCGTACCAAAACCCAAGTGCGGAGGAAGGCATATGAGTACATATCTGGTGGAGGGAGGCTTCCCTCTCAATGGTTCCGTGGCGGTCCACGGGGCCAAGAACAGCGTGCTCCCCATTCTGGCGGCCGCCCTGCTGGCCCCGGGGGAGTGCGTCATCCATAACTGTCCAGACCTGTCCGACGTGGAGGCATCCCTGGCCATCCTGCGCCATCTGGGCTGCTCCGCCCGGCGGGAGGGGACGGCGGTCATCGTGGACGCCTCCGCTCCCACCCGGTGGGACGTGCCCGACCGGCTCATGCGGGAGATGCGCTCCTCGGTGATCTTCCTGGGGGCGGTGCTGGGCCGGATGGGACGGGCCAGCCTGTGCGCTCCCGGGGGCTGCGAGCTGGGTCCCCGGCCCATTGACCTCCACCTGGCGGCCATCCGGGCCCTGGGGGGGACCATCACCGAAGAGCCGGGAGGGATGCTCTGTCAGGGCGCCCTCCACGGGGCGGATATCGTGCTGTCCCTGCCCAGCGTGGGGGCTACCGAAAACGCCATGCTGGCGGCGGTGTGCGCCCAAGGGACCACCACCATCACCAACGCCGCCCGGGAGCCCGAGATCGTGGATTTGCAGAACTTCCTGCTCACCCTGGGAGCCAGGGTGCGGGGGGCGGGCAGCTCGGTGATCACCATTGAAGGGGGCGCGCCCCTCCACGGCGGGTCGTATACCGTCATGGCCGACCGGATCGTGGCCTGCACCTATCTGGCAGCGGCGGCAGCCGCCGGGGGGGAGGTAGAGGTGACCGGGGTGGACTGGCGCACCCTGTCCACCGTCACCGCCGTGCTCACCGAGGCGGGATGTACCGTTCGCAGCCAGCCGGGCAAGATTGCCCTGCGCCGGGACCGGCCCCTGAAAGGGGTGCGGCCCATCCGTACGGCTCCCTACCCCGGCTTTCCCACCGACGCTCAGGCGCCGGTGATGGCCGCCCTGTGCAAGGGCAGCGGCTGCACGGTGTTTGTGGAGAACATGTTTGAAAGCCGCTACCGCCATGTGGATGAGCTCATCCGCATGGGGGCGGACATCCGGGTGGAGGGCCGGGTGGCGGTGGTGTACGGAGTGCCCCGGCTCCACGGGGCTCAGGTCCGTTCCTCCGACCTGCGGGGCGGGGCCGCTCTGGTGGTGGCTGCCCTGGGTGCGGAGGGGGAGAGCCGGATTGAGGACCTTCACCACATCGACCGGGGCTACCAGTGTCTGGAAGGGGATCTGGCCGCTCTGGGGGCCCGGGTCCGCCGCGTGGCGGAGGACAGAAAAACGTAAGAGCATCTTTACACATTTTTATTCTTTTTGTGAGATAGTATAGGAAAGAAGCAAACAGACAGGAGACCGAAGGCATGGCGGCAAGAAGGAGCAGAAAAGGAAGGCGGCGCAACCGGGGACGCTTCGGCGGCCTCTATAAGCTGCTGTCCATTCTGCTGATCCTTGCCGCCATTGTCCTGGGCTGCGTGGTGTTTTTTCGGGTGAACACCATGCTGGTGGAGGGCAACAGCCGCTATACGGCGGAGGAGGTCATCGCCGCCTCCGGCGTGCAGCAGGGGGACAACCTGTTTGCCCTGAACAAAAGCCAGATGATCTCCCAGATTCTTACCCGCCTGCCCTATGTGGACGATCTTTCCATTCAGCGCAAGCTGCCCGACACGCTGGTGTTTTACGTCACCGAGAGCGTGCCGGTGGCCTGGGTGGAGAGCGGGGGGACCTGCTGGCTGCTGGACCACCGGTGCAAGATCCTGGAGGCGGGGGATTCCTCCCTCACCGAAAACCTGCCCCAGGTGATGGGGCTGACCCCCCTGGACCCGTCGGTGGGCGGGCGGCTGACGGTGGCCCCCGAGGAGCAGAACAAGCTGGACCGGCTGCGGGAATTCTTTGCCGCCATCGGGGAGATGCAGATGACCGGCAGCCTTACCGGCTTTGTTGATCTGAGCAGCGACAATGAAATCCGCTTCGGCTACGGAGCAGACCTGACGGTGATCTTCCCCCTGAACGGGGACTTTGACCAGGAGACCTATGAACTGAAACGGGCCCTGGAGAGCATGGATGAGCGGGGGATCGCCCGCTCCGGCACCCTGGACCAGAACTACGAGGGCCGAGTGACCCATCTGCTGCCCGACCGGTGGCTGCCCGGCCAGCCCGACCCCACTCCGGAAGGAGAGGGCGGCGGGGAGACCGAGCCGCCGGCGGCCAGCGAGAGCCCACAAGGAGAGAACGATACGGATGAATGAAAAGAAACGGCGCAGTAAAGGAGAACTGGCGGTAGTGGTGGTTTGTGCCATCGTGGGCTTTCTGCTGGCGGCCCAGCTGCGGGGGGTCAAGCTCACCGGAGCGGCGGATGCCGCCACCGCCAGCCGGCTGGAGACCCTCCAGAATCTGTACAACGAGCTGATGGACCAGAAGGATGGCCTGGCCGACCAGGTGGAGCAGCTTCAGAGCGAGCTGGCCCTCTACCGGGACCAGGCGGCCTCCGGCGATGAGGGAAGCGAGGCCCTGCGGGCCGAGTTGGACAAGCTGGAGATCACCGCCGGTCTCACCGACGTGGAGGGGCCGGGGGTGACGGTGATCCTGGAGGACTCCAGCTCCACCAACGTCACCGGCGACGAGGCCGACTACTTAATCCACGACAACGATCTGCTGTCGGTGATCAACGAGCTGCGCTCTGCCGGGGCGGAAGCCATCTCTCTCAACGGGGAGCGGCTGCTGGCCACCAGCGAGGTGCGCTGTACCGGGGCGGTGGTGACGGTGAACGGCCGGCGGTACGCCGCCCCCTACGTTATCTTTGCCATCGGCGACCCGGATACCCTATATAACGCTGTAACCATGCGCAACGGGGTGGTGGACGTGCTCAGCCAGTGGGGGATCACGGTGAAGGTGACCCCCAGCGATCTGCTGCTTATCCCCAAGTATAACGGGACCGTGGACTATCAATACGCCCATACCGTGACGCCGGGCGAGGAGGAGGGTGAGGAGTAATGCTGGAGCTGGTGGGACTGCTGGCGGGTCTGGCGGCGGGATTTCTGTTCCCCTGGGCCATTCCCAGTCAATACTCTCTCTACGCCGCCGCCGGGCTGCTGGCGGCGCTGGACTCCGCCCTGGGAGGCTTCCGGGCCAGAGTGGCCGGGGAGTTCAAGCTGGACGTATTTTTGTCGGGTACTGTGGGAAATGCCCTGATCGCGGTCTTTCTCACCTGGCTGGGCCAAAATCTGGGGATTCCCCTCTACCTGGCGGCGGTGGTGGTCTTTGGAACGAGAATGTTCCAAAACTTTGCGGAAATCCGGCGGGAGCTATTGACCTCCAAGCAAAAGAGGGATAAAATAAAACAAGATATGGGTTCTTTGGAGGGTGAGGGTACAAAATAGCTCATTTTTCCGCCCATGAATAGAGAGATAATACGAATTCGTTTTACATAGGAGGAACAATTATGGCGTTTGGGCTGGATACCGGTCCCGATACCGTCGTTACCATCAAGGTCATCGGCGTTGGCGGGGGCGGCAACAACGTGGTCAACCGGATGGTCAAGACCGGAACCAAGGGTGTGGATTTTATCGCGGTGAATACGGACAAGCAGGCGCTTGACGTATCCAGCGCTACTGTAAAGATTCAGATCGGCGAGAAGCTCACCGGCGGTCAGGGCGCGGGCAGCGACCCGGAGGTGGGCCGCAAGTCCGCCGAGGAGAGCCGCAGCGCCGTTTCCAAGGCGCTGGAGGAGACCGACATGGTGTTTATCACCGCCGGTATGGGAGGCGGAACCGGTACCGGCGCGGCCCCCATCGTGGCGGATATCGCCAAGGAAATGGGCATCCTGACGGTGGGCGTGGTCACCAAGCCCTTCAACTTTGAGGGCCGCCGGCGGATGATGCAGGCGGAAAAGGGCATTGAGGAGCTGCGTACCCGGGTGGACAGCCTGGTTATCATCCCCAACGAGCGGCTGAAGCTGGCCACCGACCAGAAGATCACCTTCGCCAACGCCTTCGAAATCGCCGACGACGTACTGCGTCAGGCGGTGCAGTCTATCTCCGACCTCATCAAGAATACCGGCCTCATCAACCTGGACTTTGCCGACGTCACCGCCGTGATGCAGAACGCCGGCATGGCCCACATGGGCGTGGGCCGGGCCGCCGGCAAGAACCGGGCGGAGGAGGCGGCCAAGATGGCCATTTCCAGCCCCCTGCTGGAGACCTCCATCAACGGGGCCAAGGGCGTGCTGGTCAACGTCACCGGCTCCACCGAGATCGGCCTGGACGAGGTGGATGTGGCCGCCAACATGGTGCAGGAGGCCGCCCATCCCGACGCCCTCATCATCTTCGGCGCCACCTTCGACGACACCCTGGAGGACGAAGTGCGGGTCACCGTCATTGCCACTGGCTTTGAGGAACGGGAGGACAATATTCCCAACAATCTGTTCTCCAACGCCGGAGAAAAGGAGAAGAAGAACCGGGAACAGCAGGCGGGGCAGGAGCAGAGCGAGCAGAAGAAGGAACCCGCCGCTGCCGCATCCGCGGCGGACGATCCCTTTGAGGATATCTTCAAGATCTTCAACCGGGGCGGCCGCTGAGCAGCCAAGCAATCCGGAGCCGCCGTGGGGCCGATGGCCCCGCGGCGGCTCGCCTGAACGGGAGGGCCTTGCAATCCCAAAAGAAAAGGCATATAATGAACCTGACAACACATGATAAGGGAGTGATATGCGCCGTGAGCGGTGACCCTCTGAGTCGAGCATACAGTGTACCAAACGCGGCGCGCAGGCTCCCCGTCTGACCGGCAAGGCCGGCGGACCCGCACGCCTGGACGCCGCGTGCCCTGGCGGGGAGACCCGCGGGGGCGGCTAGAAACAGGCTGCGGGGATTTTTTTGCCCTTTTGGCCCCCGCGCCCAGAAAGGCGTGAGCGGAATGCTTTCCATCTACAAGACCATCAATGGAAAAATGACCCGGCTGGATTCCGTCCAGGACGGCTGCTGGGTGAACCTGACCTACCCCAGCGAGGATGAGCTGAACACGGTGGCGGTGACCCTGGGGGTGGAGCCCACCTTCCTGCGGGCCGCCCTGGACGAGGAGGAGACCTCCCGTATCGACACCGAGGACGGTCAGACCCTCATTATCATCGACGTGCCCTCGGTGGAGAAGGACGACGCGGTGGTGTACTCCACCCTCCCTCTGGGCATCATCGTCACCCAGAAGCACATTATTACCGTCTGCCTGAAGGAGACTTCCATTCTCAAGGACTTTCAGGACGGCCTGGTGCGCAATGCCGAGACCCAGAAGCGTACAAGCTTTATCCTGTATATGCTCCTCCAGGTGGCCAAGCGCTTTTTGCAGTACCTGAAGCAGATCGACAAGATCTACAACTATATGGAGCGGCAGCTGTACAAATCCCAGCGGAACAAGGAGCTCATCCAGCTGCTGGACCTGGAGAAGTCGCTGGTCTACTTCAACACCTCCCTGAAGGCCAATGAGGTCACCCTGGAGAAGATCCTCCGGGGCCGCATCATTACCCTTTATGAGGAGGACCACGACCTGCTGGAGGACGTGCTCATTGAGGTGCGCCAGGCCATCGAGATGGCCAATATCTACTCCTCCATCATTTCGGGCATGATGGATGCCTTTGCCAGCGTGATTTCCAACAACCTGAATGTGATCATGAAGGTGCTGACTTCCATCACTATCCTGCTCACCATACCCAATATCATCTTCGGCTTCTACGGCATGAACATCACCACCGGCCTGCCCCTGGACCACTTCTGGTGGATCCCTCTGGTGGTGGCGGCGGTGGCCATCGTGATTGCCGGCATCCTGCTGAAGCGGAAGGACCTGTTCTGAATCAAAACGGCGGAGGAAACTCCGCCGTTTTTTGCAAGAAAGGTTGCGTTTTGATTCATAAATTGGTAACATTTTTATGATATCCTTCTTATCAGAAATGTCACAGCCCGTAGGGGGCTGTGTTGGCACGGACGAGAATGGAGGTTTTCTATGGCGAGCAATCCGAACTACTGCGACATCACCCCCGAGATCGAGGCGCTGGCGGCCCAGGCGCTGCGCAACAGCAGTATTGATCCGGACGACTTTGTAAAGTACGACGTAAAGCGGGGCCTGCGGGACCTGAACGGCAAGGGCGTGCTGGCGGGCCTCACCGAGGTCTCCGACATCGTGGCCAAGAAGATTGTGGACGGGGAGGAGCTGCCCTGCGACGGCAAGCTCTATTACCGTGGGGTCGATGTGGAGCAGTTGGTGGAGGGCGCGCTGAAGGAGGGCCGGTTTGGCTTTGAGGAGACCGCTTATCTGCTGCTGCTGGGCCACCTGCCCAACCAGGAGGAACTGGAGAGCTTTACCAAGCAGCTGTCCTACTACCGGTCCCTGCCCAACAACTTTGTGCGGGATGTGATCCTGAAAGCCCCCAGCCACGACATTATGAATTCCCTGGCCCGCAGCGTGCTCAATCTGGCCTCCTATGACGACCGGGCGGACGATATCTCCCTGCCCAACGTCATGCGCCAGTGTGTGCAGCTCATTTCCCTGTTCCCCATGCTCAGCGTCTACGGCTATCAGGCCTGGAACTATAGGAGCGGCAGCAGCCTGTATATCCACGCACCCCGGCCGGAGCTGTCGGCGGCGGAGAACATCCTTTCCCTGCTGCGGGCGGACTCCACCTACTCCTTCTGGGAGGCCCACGTGCTGGATATCTGTCTGACCCTCCACGCCGAGCATGGCGGCGGCAACAACTCCACCTTCACCACTCACGTGGTCACCTCCTCCGGTACCGATACCTACTCCTGCATGGCGGCCGCCCTGGCCTCCCTGAAGGGTCCCAAGCACGGCGGCGCCAATATCAAGGTAGTGCGCATGTTTGAGGACATGAAGGAGCAGGTGAAGGACTGGAAGGACGAGGATGAGGTGCGCCGCTACCTCCAGGACCTGCTGGACAAGAAGGCTTTCGACAAGGCCGGTCTCATTTACGGTATGGGCCATGCCGTGTATTCCCTGTCCGACCCCCGCGCCAACCTGCTCCACTCCTTTGTGGAGAAGCTGTCCCGGGAGAAGGGCCGCAACGAGGAGTACGAACTCTACTCCCTGGTGGAGCGGCTGGGCCCCGAGGTTATTGCCGGAGAGCGGAAGATGTACAAGGGCGTGTCCGCCAACGTGGACTTCTACTCCGGCTTCGTGTACCACATGCTGGACCTGCCTCTGGAGCTGTATACTCCCATCTTCGCCATGGCCCGTATCGCCGGCTGGTCCGCCCACCGCATCGAGGAGCTGATCAATATGGGCAAGATCATTCGCCCGGCCTATAAATATGTGGGTACGCACACCGATTATGTGCCCATGCAGCAGCGCTGAACCAAGAAAAATGTGCCGCCCCGGCCGGGGCGGCACATTTTTTCTATTCTGTTATGCGGCGTACCTCCAGATAATAGTGCTCCTGGGCCGGGTCCAGGGTGACGGTATTTATCCCGTTTTCCAGGTCGAAGCCGAAGTTCTGCCGGACGATTTCGATGAGTCCCCGATCCTCCAGGGTGGCGGTCTGCTCCGTACAGGTCAGGTTGGAGCCCAGCTGCGTCACCAGGTCGTAGCCGTATACGCCGCGATTTTTGGTGTGGGCGCAGGCGTAGTCGAAACTGGCCTCCTTGGTGAAGCTGGCCTCCACCGTGACGCTCTCCCCGGCGGGAATGGTGACCTGGGCCTCCAGCCAGCACACCCGGTCCAGCCCCTCCTCAATGTTTTCCAGCCAGCCGGTGTCATACCGCTCCGCCGTGTGGTCAGCCAGCACCCCGTAGGAGAGCAGCTGCTCCAGGAAGGCCCGGTAGACCTGCTCAAAGGTCAGCCCTGTGGGCGTATGCCCCTCCATCTCCCGGAGGTCCAGATGCTGGGGCAGAATCTCCCGCAGCACCGCGTCCAGGTTGGTCTCATACCGCTCCACCGTGGCTCCGCAGCCGTCCAGCGGCACGGCGTCCTCATCCAGGCGGCCCGTGGCGAAGCCCTGGAGCGTCAGGTCCCGGATGTCCTCCCCCACGGCGATGAGGTAGTAGGTTTGTGTGCCGTAGTCCCTGTCGCCGGGTTGGGGAATGGAGAAGTCCTGCAGCATAGTTCCGCCCTCAGGGTCGAAAGACGCGCCATGGAAGCCGTAGGTGAGGATCTTGGTCTTGCTGTAATCCAGCTGGAAGGTGGCCCGCAGGGAGGGATTGGTGATCCCCGCCTCCTCGTCCTTGGGCGGGCTGTATGGGTCGGTCAGCTTGTAGACAGTGACCGGCACGCCGGTCACGTCCGGCCCGGGTCCCAGGGCGTTTTTCAGATAGCTGCCGTCCTCCAGCAGAGCCTTGTAGTCTGCCCAGCTCTCGGGGTAGTTCAGGTTGACGCTGCCGTCGGGATCACCGCCAATGGTGCCGTTCCAGGTCCCTTCGAAGGAACCGGAGTAAGTGCCGATGTGCAGCTGCGTCTGCAGTTCCCCGCCATCCAGAGTGAGGACCGGCCGCAGGGCCTCGATCTCATACAGTCCGGCGACAAAGGGGTACAAAACCGTCACCTCCTGGTCCTCGCCAGTGGAATTGGCCAGGGTGTAGGAATCGGTCACCAGAATGTCGGTGGAGCGGCTCCAGTAGCCCCCCTCCTCCCGGTGCTCCGACTCCACCCATACCGGCTCCCAGGGGGCAAAGTCCAATGTGGTGTTCCGCTCCGCTGTGATACCGTCGTTCTTCTCCTCCAGAGTCAGGGGAAAAATGGGGCCGGCGTAGGACATGAAGGTGGAAGCTTCGTCATGGCCGCCGCCGCCGCTTCCGGAGCTGCCCCCGATCCGCAGCAGGGGGATGGTTCCGTTCAACACTCCCACGCCCAGAAGCACCACCGCCAGGGCGGCGCATACCCCCATCCAGGGCCTGAGCCGCCGCCGGGGCGGCTTGACCTCACCAGCCAGGGCCGTGATCCGGCCGCGCAGCTCCGGAGAGGCGTGGAGGTCCTCCACCTGGACCATGTAATCCAATCTATTCATGCTCAAAGCCTCCGATCATCCGCTCCCGGAGGGCCTGCCGTCCCCGGGCCAGCCAGGACAGCACGGTGTTCCGCTTGGCCCCCAGAATCTCCCCGATCTCCTTGGCGGTGTAGCCCTCAAAGTAATGCAGGTAGATGGCGTTGCGGTAGGGCTCCGGCAGAGCCCGTACCTCGTCCAGAACCGAGCCGTCCGTCCCCGGCGGAGCGGGGAACTGAGGCGGCAGGGGCACTTCCTCCGACCGCTTGGCCCGGTGGAGGTTTCTGCACTTGTTGATAGCCACCCGCAGCAGCCACGCCTTCAGATGCTCCCCGTCGGCAAAGGCCTTACCGCTGCGCAGAAGGGCCTCAAAGACCTCCTGGGTCACATCCTCCGCGTCCTGTATGGTGGGGGCGTTGTGACAGGCCGCCCGGTAAACCGTATCCAGATAGTGTTCCATCCCATAGGAGAAGGGGGCGTCCCCCCGGAGCTGCATGGCCATGGCGCTCTCTCCTTTCCGCCCATAACACACCTGAGGCAGGCGGATGATTGCATCAAATTAAAAAAATTGCCGCCGCATGCTGCGGCGGCAATTGGATTACGGCTGGCCGGCCACCGCCTCCGCCACCCGGATGCCGTCCACGGCGGCGGAGGTAATTCCTCCGGCATATCCCGCTCCCTCGCCGCAGGGGTAGAGCCCCCGGACGGCAGACTGGAAATCCGCTCCCCGCAGGATCCGGATGGGGGAGGAGGAGCGGGTCTCCACCCCGGTGAGCAGGCTGTCGGGAGCGGCAAAGCCCCGGAGCTTTTGGTCAAACACCGGCAGCGCGCCCCGGAGGGTGTCGGTGACGTAGCCGGGCAGGCAGCGGTCCAGCTCGGTGGGGGTCACACCGGGGCGGTAGGTGGGCTCCACTGCGCCCAGCCGGACGGAGGGGCGTCCGGAAAGAAAATCGCCCACGGTCTGGGCGGGGGCCAGGTAGCCGCCGCCTCCCAGCCGGAAAGCGGCCTCCTCCCACCGCCGCTGGTATTCCACCCCGGCCAGGGGATGGTCTGAGCCAAAGTCGGCGGGGTTCACCCCCACCAGAAACCCGCCGTTGATGTTCTTGCCGTCTCTGGCCCGGCGGCTCATGCCGTTGGTCACCAGCCGCCCCTCCTCTGAGGCGGCGGCCACCACCTCGCCGCCGGGGCAGACGCAGAAGGTAAAGGCGCTGCGGCCGTTGGGGAGATGGCAGGACAGCTTGTAGTCGGCGGCGGGCAGCTTCTCCCAGGCCGGGCCGAACTGGGCCAGGGAGACCGCGCTCTGAGGATGCTCAATGCGGACCCCGATGGCAAAAGCCTTCTGCTCCATGGGCACGCCCGCCTCGTGGAGCATCCGGAAGGTGTCCCGGGCGGAGTGGCCGGGGGAGAGCACCAGGGCGTCGCAGGGCAGCTCGTAGGCCCCCTGGGGGCCCTCTACCGTCAATCCGGCCACCGCCCCATCCCGGAGGGTGAGCCCCGCCAGCTTGTGGCAAAAGCGCACATCACACCCCAGTCGGAGCAGCTCCAGCCGGATGTTTTTCACCACATCCCGCAGCACGTCAGTGCCGACGTGGGGCTTGTGCTGGTACAGGATGTCCGCCGGGGCCCCCGCCGCCGCCAGCTCCCGGAACACAGTGGCGATCCGGGGGTCGTGGGTGCCGGTGTTCAACTTGCCATCGGAGAAGGTGCCTGCGCCGCCCTCACCGAACTGTACGTTGGAGGCGGGGTCCAGCAGGCCGGTGGACCAGAAGCGCTCCACGTCGGCGGTGCGCTCCTCCACCGGACGGCCCCGCTCCAGCACGATGGGGGCCAACCCGTTCCGGGCCAGGAAGAGGGCGGCAAAGAGCCCCGCCGGGCCCATTCCCACCACCACCGGGGGCAGGGGGGAGCTCCGCCGCACCGGGGGAAAGACGTAAGGGGTATCCTGATGCAGGCTGACCCGCCGGTCCCGGCATCGGGCCATGACCTTCTCCTCATCGGTTACAGACACGTCAACGGTGCAGACGTAGTGGACATCGCTTTTTTTGCGGGCGTCAATGGACTGCCGGGCCAGGGTGAGGCCGATGACGGCCTCCGGCCTGAGACCCAGAATCCGGGCGGCCTTCTTTTTCAGCTGGGGAATGCCTCCGTCCAGGGGAAGGGCAATATTTTGAATTCGAAGCATACTGTCACCTCAAAAATGGCTTGTTTAACAGACATTATAATACAGGAAAGTGGGGAAAAGCACAAGCGGAAAGGTGACGGAGGAACTCCGTATCCCGGAGACAGACGCAAAAGAGGGACGCGGCACATGCCGCGTCCCTCCTCGATAGGCAGGTCAGTTGCTTTGACGTCTGCTTAGTAAGAAACGCCCTGCCAGATCATGGCGTCGGCCTGCCCCAACATGCAGGGCATGTCGGGGACCCCAATGATTTGCTCTGCTCGGGCGGAGTGAATCCGCCCGGCATCAAGGTTTTGCCTGTGGGCAAAACACTTGTACGGCGCTTACACGCCGCCCCATCTGCGATGGGGCCCCGGTGGCCGACGCAAAGGAGGGACGCGGCACATGCCGCGTCCCTCCTCGATAGGCTGGTCAGTTGCTTTGACGTTTGCTTAGTAAGAAACGCCCTGCCAGATCATGGCGTCGGCCACCTTCATGAAGCCGGCAATGTTGGCGCCCGCCACAAAGTTGCCGGGCATGCCGTACTCCTCGGCAGCCTTGGCGGCATTGTGGTAGATGTTGGTCATGATGCCGTGGAGCTTCTGGTCCACCTCGTCAAAGCTCCAGCTCAGGCGCATGGAGTTCTGGCTCATCTCCAGGCCGGAGGTGGCCACGCCGCCGGCGTTGGCCGCCTTGGCGGGCCCAAACAGCACGCCGTGCTCCTGGAAGTAGGCGACGGCCTCGGGGGTGGAGGGCATGTTGGCGCCCTCGGCCACGGCGAAGCAGCCGTGCTCCACCAGAGCCTTGGCGCCCTCCAGGGGCAGCTCGTTCTGGGTGGCGCAGGGCAGAGCAATGCCGCAGGGGACGGTCCAGATGCCCTGGCAGCCCTCGTAATACTTGGCAGTGGGCACATAGTCCAGGTAGGTCTTGATCCGGGCCCGCTTGACCTCCTTGATCTCCTGGATCACCTTGTAGTCGATGCCGTTCTCGTCCACGATGTAGCCGTTGGAGTCGCTCATGGCAATGACCTTGCCGCCCAGCTGGGTGGCCTTCTGGTTGGCGTAGATGGCCACGTTGCCGGAGCCGGAAATCACCACGCTCTGGCCCTGGAAGGACTTTCCGGCGGCTCTGAGCATTTCGTCGGTGAAGTAGCACAGGCCGTAGCCGGTGGCCTCGGTGCGCACCAGAGAGCCGCCGTAGGTCAGGCCCTTGCCGGTGAGCACACCGCTGAACTCGTTGCGGATGCGCTTATACTGGCCGAACAGGTAGCCGATTTCACGGGCGCCCACGCCGATGTCGCCGGCGGGCACGTCGGTGTCCGGGCCGATATGGCGCTGCAGTTCGGTCATGAAGGACTGGCAGAAACGCATAACCTCATTGCTGCTCTTGCCCTTGGGGTCGAAGTCGGAACCGCCCTTGCCGCCGCCCATGGGCAGGCCGGTGAGGGAGTTCTTGAACACCTGCTCAAAGCCCAGGAACTTGATGATGGACAGGTTGACGGAGGGATGGAAACGCAGGCCGCCCTTGGAGGGGCCGATGGCGGTGGAGAACTGCACGCGGTAACCCCGGTTTACCTGAACCTGGCCATGATCGTCCACCCAGGACACCCGGAACAGCAGGCTGCGCTCGGGCTCCACCATGCGGTCCATGATGCCCATTTTGGCCAGCTCGGGCTTCTGATTGAACACGGGCTGGAGGGACTCCAGCACCTCGCCCACAGCCTGGAGGAACTCGGGCTCATGGGAATTCTTCTTGCAGACGCCGTCGTAAATACCCTGGAGATAAGAATTGCTGATCGTAAATGCCATATTGCCAAACCCCTTTGTGTGGCGGCCTTACAGACCTGCCGAATTTTCCGGCATAAACCGGGAGAACGCGCTCACTTTTTCAAGATGAAGTTATTATAATGCAGCCAACCTGAAAATGCAAGAGCAAAATATAAAATTGCAGATTTGACGAAAAAAGACCGAGCGGTTTGGAAGGAAGTGCACCAATTTTACAGAAGAGTTGCAAATGGAGGGGGAAAAGAAAATCCCCTTTGACGGAAGGGGGAAAATGCACTATACTAAAGGCAGAACAGGAGGTGTCCGTATGAAGCACATTGTTATTACCATCGGCCGGGAATATGGTTCCGGCGGGCGTTTGATCGCCAAGCAGCTGTCGGAGGAGATGGGCATTACCTTCTACGACAAGCAGCTCATCACCGAGGTAGCGAAAAAGACCGGCTTCTCGGAGAATTTTATCCGGGATACGGAGCATCAGCGGCCCACCAACAGCTTTTTGTATGATCTGTACACCACGGTAGCCACCCCCTCTGTCCCCGACCAGGTGTTTATCGCCCAGGCCAAGGTGATCAAGGAGGCGGCGGCCCGGGAGTCCTGCGTGATTGTGGGCCGCTGCGCCGACTATATCCTCCGGGAGGAGCCCCATGTGCTGAAGGTCTTTGTCAACGCCCCCATTGATCAGCGCATCAGGCGGGCCAGGGAGGAGTACGGCGTGACCGAGCCCAATCTGGAGAGCTACGTGATCCGGCAGGACAAGGCCCGTGCGTCCTATTATAACTACTTTGCCACCGGGCGGTGGGGCCAGAGCCGGGAGTACGACCTGTGCGTCAACAGCCGCATCGGCATCAACACGGCGGTCAAGGTGATCCGGGCGGCGGCCCAGGCCATGCTGGACGAGGAATAAGAAAAAAACGAGTGCCCGCGGAACTTAGTTCCGCGGGCACTTATTTGTTGTCTTATACGCCCAGTTTTTCGGCCACGAAGTTGTCCACCTGGGCCAGGGCTTCGTCCAGCTTGAGCAGGTCGGAGCCGCCGCCCATGGCGTAGTCCGGCTTGCCGCCGGTCCCCACACGACTATGTCGTGCGGGGGCCCCAATAATTTCATCTGCTCGGGCGGAATGAATCCGCCCGGCATCAAGGTTTTGGCCCGGTATCACCGGGCCAAAACGCTTGGAAGGGCATCGCCCGCGCCGTCCGCCGCCGGGGCGGCTTACACGCCCAGTTTTTCGGCCACGAAGTTGTCCACCTGGGCCAGGGCGTCGTCCAGCTTGAGCAGGTCGGAGCCGCCGCCCATAGCGGAGTCCGGCTTGCCGCCGCCCTTGCCGCCGCAGCAGCAGCACACCTGCTTCACCAGGTCGCCTGCCTTGATGCCCTTGGCCACGGCCTCCTTGCCGCACACGGCCAGGAAGGTGATCTTGCCGTCGTTGACGGCGGAGAGCACTGCCACGATGCCGGGCTGCTTATCCCGCAGCATATCGCCCATCTGACGCAGCTTGGCCGCGTCGGCGTCGGGCAGGGTGGCGGTGAGTACCTTCAGCTCGCCCACCGGGTGGCAGCCCATGAGGAAGCGGTCGGTCTCTCCGGCGGCCTCCTTGGCCTTGAACTTCTCCACCATGTGGCGCAGCTCCCGCAGCTCGGCAATGGTCTGCTCCGCCTTCTCCCGCAGCTCGCTGGGCTTGGTCTTGAGTACGGCGGCGGCCTCAAACAGCTTCTGCTGGTTCTGGTTCATGATTTTCAGGGACTGAGCGCCGGTGGTGGCCTCGATCCGGCGCACGCCGGAGGCCACGGAGAACTCGCTCTCGATGTGGAACACACCCACCTTGGCGGTGTTGTCCAGATGGGTGCCGCCGCAGAACTCCACAGAGTAGCCCTCGCCCATGTCCACCACCCGGACGGTGTCGCCGTACTTCTCACCAAACAGGGCGATGGCGCCCCGCTTCTTGGCCTCTTCGATGGGCAGTACGTCGGTGTGGATGTCGTAGCCCTCCAGCACGGCCTGGTTGACCATGGCGGACACCTGGCCCAGTTCCTCGGCGGTCAGGGCGGAGAAGTGGGTGAAGTCGAAGCGCAGCCGGTCCTCCTCCACCAGGGAGCCAGCCTGATGGACGTGGTCGCCCAGCACGGTGCGCAGGGCTTTGTCCAGCAGGTGGGTAGCGGAGTGGGCCCGCATAATGGCCTTCCGGCGGGACACGTCGATGGCGGCGGTGACGGTGCCGCCCAGCTTCAGAACGCCGCTGGTCAGCTTGCCGTAGTGCATATACTTGCCGCCCTTGTTCTTCTGCACGTCGGTGACCTGGAACTGGGCCTCCCCGGCGGTGATCACGCCGTGGTCGGCCACCTGGCCGCCCATCTCGGCATAGAAGGGGGTCTTATCCAGCACCACGATACCCTCCACGCCAGGCATCAGCTCCTCGGCCTGCTCGTTTTCCACCACCAGAGCCACCACCTTGGCGTCATCAATGGCGGTGTTGGCATAGCCCACGAACTCGGTCTCGGGCACGTCCTTGCCGAACTCCACGCCGGCCCAGCCCAGATCGCCCAGAGCCTCCCGGGCTTTCCGGGCCCGCTCCTTCTGCTCCTGCATCAGCTGCTGGAAGGCCTTCTGGTCCACGGTCATGCCCTGCTCCTCCACCATCTCGATGGTCAGGTCGATGGGGAAACCATAGGTGTCGTACAGCTTGAAGGCGTCGGCTCCGGAGAACACCTGCTCGCCCTTTTCCTTGTGGCCGGAGAGCATATCGTCAAAAATCCTCATGCCGCCATCGATGGTCTTGGAGAAGTTCTCCTCCTCGGTGCGGATGACCTTGGTGATATAGTCCTGCCGCTCCCGCAGCTCGGGGTAGTGGCCCTCATTTTCATGGATGACGGTGTCGCACACCTCATAGAGGAAGGGCTCGTTGACGCCCAGCAGCTTGCCGTGGCGGGCGGCCCGGCGGAGCAGACGGCGGAGCACGTAGCCCCGGCCCTCGTTGGAGGGGAGCACGCCGTCGCAGATCATGAAGGTGGCGGAACGGATGTGGTCGGTGATCACCCGCAGGGATACGTCCTTGGCGGCGGTCTCGCCGTAGTGGGCGTGGGTGATCTCGCTTACCTTATTGGTGATGTTCATGACGGTGTCCACATCGAACAGGGAGGCCACATCCTGGCACACGCAGGCCAGACGCTCCAGGCCCATGCCGGTGTCGATGTTCTTCTGCTTGAGCTCGGTGTAGTGGCCCTCGCCGTCGTTGTCGAACTGGGAGAACACGATGTTCCACACCTCGATATAGCGGTCGCAGTCGCAGCCCACGGTGCAGCCGGGCTTGCCGCAGCCCCACTGCTCACCCCGGTCATAGTAGATCTCGGAGCAGGGGCCGCAGGGGCCGGAGCCGTGCTCCCAGAAGTTGTCCTCCTTGCCGAACTTGAAGATCCGGTCGGCGGGAATGCCGATCTCCTCGTTCCAGATCCGGAAGGCTTCGTCGTCGGCGGGGGTGGTCTCGTTGCCGGCGAACACGGAGGGGTACAGGCGGTTGGGGTCCAGACCCACCCACTCGGGGGAGGTCAGAAACTCCCAGGCCCAGTGAATGGCCTCCTTCTTGAAGTAGTCGCCGAAGGAGAAGTTGCCCAGCATCTCGAAGTAGGTGCCGTGGCGGGCGGTGTGACCGATGTTCTCGATATCGCCGGTGCGGATGCACTTCTGGCAGGTGGTCACCCGGTGGCGGGGGGGCTCCTGCTCGCCGGTGAAGAAGGGCTTCATGGGGGCCATGCCGCTGTTGATGAGCAGCAGGGAGGCGTCGTTCTGGGGGATCAGGGAAAAGCTGGGCAGGCGCAGGTGTTCCTTGGTCTCAAAGAAGGACAGGAACATCTCGCGCAGTTCGTTCAGACCGAATTTCTTGGGCATAAACATTCTCCTCTTTCACAAAAAAATAAGCCCCGCCCCCATGTCAGGGGCGGAGCAATGTTAACTCCGCGGTACCACCCTGATCTGCGCCGGAAAGGGCGCATCTCATTGCATCCGGTAACGGGGATGATTCGTCCCGGTCCTCCCGGGCGGCTGGTGAAGTGGCTTGCGGGCCCGTATCGCGGAGGGCTTGCACCATCCCCTCTCGCTGGACGCGGCGTGGTCCGCTTGGCTTCGTCATAGCCTTTAGCTGTACTATTCTATCACATTTTCCGCCTTTGTCAACCGCCTTTTGGGCAGCAGGGAGCCCAAAAAGAACAGCAGCGGCGGCAAAAGCCCCGCCAGGAGCATACAGCCGTACCAGCCGGGGGAGAGGGCCAGGGCGGCAAAGGTGGGCTCGCCCTGAAGTGCGGCCAGCATCAGGGCAAACGAGGGGGCGGCCAGGAAGTAGGTGGACAGGAGCATGAAGCTCCCCGCAGTCCCCACGGCCGGCCAGGCCAGAGAGGCCAAAAACAGCAGCCATCCCACCAGGGCCCAGCCCCAGGCCAGCAGGGCGGGATAGAGTATGGCCTTCACTCCCTCTTTGGGCGAGGGACGTTCCCAGTTCCGGAGGGCAGACACGCTCCACCCCGCCGGGATATAGAGGGCCATCAACCAGAGCCAGCCCAGCGGGGTGACGGCAGTATCAAAAAAGTAGGGCAGGCAGAACAGCAGGGGGGCGCAGAGTGCGGTGACCACAAAGTGCCCTGCGGCAAAGCCTCCAAACCGGGAGGCGGGTGAGGATGTCATTTGGAACCCCTCCTTTCGGGGCCATCCTACCACAGATAGATTCGTAAGTCAATATAAATTTATTGAAAAACAATAATTCTGGGCGTACCGTACGGTACGCCCGGTGGTTTTTGCTTTATTCGCCCTCGTAGGCCCGGCGGTAGATCTCGATGACCTGCTCCTTGGTGGCCTTTCGGGGATTGGTAAGGCAGCACACGTCCTTCATGGCGTTCTCGGCCATTACCTCGAAGTCTTCCGGCTTGACCCCCAGCACCTTCAGGTTGGCGGGGATGCCCACCTGTTTGCTGATGGTGCGGATGGCCTGGATGGCCTTGGCGGCGGCGTCCCCGGTGGACAGACCTTCCACTTTCTCGCCCATGGCCTCCGCCAGATCCCGGAACCGGTTCAGATTGCCGATGAGGTTGAACTCCTCCACGTATGGCAGCAGGATCGCGTTGCAGATGCCGTGGGGCAGGTTGTAGTAGCCGCCCAGCTGGTGGGCCATGGCGTGGACGTAGCCCAGGGAGGCGTTGTTGAAGGCGATGCCCGCCAGATACTGGGCATAGGCCATCTTGTCCCGAGCCCACATGTAATCGCCGTTGGCCACCGCCTTGGGCAGGTACTGGTAGATCATCTTGACTGCCATCAGGGCGGCGGAGTCGGTGAGCACGTTGGCGGCGGTGGACACGTAGGCTTCAATGGCGTGGGTCATGGCGTCCATGCCGGTGGCGGCGGTGAGGGAGGCGGGCATGCCCTTCATCAGCACCGGGTCGTTGACGGCGATCTTGGGAGTGACCCGCCAGTCCACAATGGCCATCTTCACCTTGCGGGTGGTGTCGGTGATGATGCAGAACCGGGTGATCTCGGAGGCGGTGCCGGCGGTGGTGTTGATGGCCATGAGGGGCACCACGTCCTTGGTAGCCTTGTCCACGCCCTCATAGTCGTGGATCCGGCCGCCGTTGCTGGCCACCAGCCCGATGCCCTTGGCGCAGTCGTGGGAGGAGCCGCCGCCCAGAGAGATGATGGAGTCGCACTGGTTGGCCTGGAAGAAGGCCACGCCGGCCTCCACATTCTTGTCGGTGGGGTTGGGCTCGGCCCCGTCAAAGACCACCGAATGGATGCCCGAGCCGGACAGGATTTCCTGGATGGAGGCGGCCATGCCGGACTGAGCCAGGAACTTGTCGGTGACGATCATGGCGCGGCTGACGTTCAAACTGCCCAGCAGGGCTCCGGCCTCGTTGACGGCTCCTTCGCCAAAGACGTTGCGGGTGGGCAGAAAATAGTAAGTAGACATGAGCGGTTTCCTCCTTTTTCTCGCTGGGGCGGTGTGCCCGTTTGGGTTGGCGCTAGTATAGCTGTCCGAGAAAAAGAAGTCAATAAGTTTGTAAAAATTTATTTTTTTAACTATTTTTAGTTATTTTTATCACAAAATAGTTAAAAAGATAACCAGAACATTTTAAAAATAAACGATGCGGTCTAGTTTTATAACAGGGGGAATCTGGAAACCTCTTTTGTCTTGTTGTGAGAGAAACGACAATTTTATTCTGATGCGAAATAGCGTAAAAAATGTGCGGCCCTCCCGGCTGGGGGAGGGCCGCGGGACGGTCAGAACCGGTAGAGATAGAGATACGTTTGGTTGTAGTTGTCCTTTCCGTGGGCGGTGATGGCGACGCGGTCCTCGTCGAACCAGCCCAGCACCCCCTCGTAGACGGCGTCGTAATGTTCCCGGTCCAGCAGGGTGAAGGTGCCCTTCTCCAGGTCCATGACGCCCAGACTGGAGATCCCCAGCCCCTCGGTCTGGGCATTGTGGTCGGCAAACAGGACCTTGGAGCCGGAGGGGTTGGGGAGAAGCGTGCCGTCCGTCTGGGAAAGCGAGAAGCCCTCCACGGCGGTGATCCCGCCGGTGACCAGGTCCAGTACCGACACCCCGCCGTCCTCCGCCACATAGATTCCCCGCCCGCCGCCGAAGAAGAACTGGAAGCCGTAGGACTGTTCCTCATGTTTCTGATAGACCGGCAGTTGAGAGAAGGTGCGGATAAGCTGGCCGCTGTCCGGCTGCCATGTCCAGATGTCATAGCACGCCCCATCCGGGCCGGAGAGGGTCAGCAGGATCAGGGTGCTGTCATTGGCGAAGTAGGCGCTGAAGACCTCCAGACCGGTGAGCGCGTTGAGGTTGGCGGTGGTCTGGGCCTGCCGGTCGCAGTAGAACCAGCCCATCCGGTCGCTGGAGAGAATGGCGGCGGAGAGATCGTCTGTCCACAGGACCCCGGTGAGGGGGGGCGGCTATCTCCCAGCTGGTATCGTCCAGCAGGCCGGTGACCTCCCCGGTCTCCAGATCCAGCAGCACCGGGTACTTCCGGTAATCCATCTGCTTGCCCTGGCTGAGGTTGAGGAGCACCACGTCGGTGCGCCCCTCCAGGGCGGATACCGTGCAGTTGTAGTCCAGCGCCATGCCGGCGGTACCGTTGTTGTAGCAGGAGATAACGCCCTGGTATTCACACCAGTAGACGGTGTCCGTGTAGGTCACGCCGTCCCAGACGGTGGAAAAGCGGGTGGTGTTTGTCTCCAGCGGGACCAGCTCATTTCCGGCGATGGCCCAATAGTGGACGTCCAGAATGGAGCCGTCGTCGGCCCGGTCCACCTGGAAGATGGTATTGTTGTTGTAGTCGCAGCCGGAGCCGGCGTCCGGCAGGCGGATATACTGCACCTCCACCTGCTGGCCGACGGTACCCTGGGTCAGCTCCGGCTCCTCCGGCTGATCCCCGGTGGGGACGGGCACCTGCTCAGTCTCCTCCAGCCGGAGGAGGGTAAGCACTGCCGTCCGCAGCTGGGGGCTGGCGGCCATGGCCGCCAGGAAGGTGCAGGCCAGCACGGCCGCCGCAGCCAGGAGGATCAGACCCGCCCGCCGCCTCCGATGACTGGAAACCCCGGCGGGGGCTTCCAGACTGGCCTGGATGCGTTCTTTCAGCTCCAGCGGAGGGGTCAAGCGATCCAGCGTACCCCTGTATTCCTCCCAATTCATACCGAACCCTCCTTTCCCGGTTCCAGCTCCAGTTTCAGCCGCTCCCTGCCCCGCTTCAGACGCATTTTCACCGCCGAAGGGGAGAGGCGGAGCAATTGAGCCACCTCCGCCACCGAGTAGCCCTCGTAGTAGTGGAGGTGGATGGGGGCCCGATAGGCCTCCGGCAGGGTCAGGATGGCCTCCAGCACCCCACGGTCAGCCTCATACTCCGCTGGAATATCCGGCTCCAGGGCCGCCGCCCGCTTCCGCCAAAACCCCTTCAGCTGGTCTTTGCACAGATTGGCCGTCACCTGGAGCAGCCATCGCTTTTCGTGCTCCCCATCGGAAAAGGCGGGAGCCCGCCACAGCAGGCGGCAAAAGACCTCCTGGGTCACGTCCTCCGCGTCGGCCGTCCGGCCCAGGTACACCATGGCCAGCCGGAACACCATGGCCCCATTGGCGTCATAGCTTGCTTCAAACCGCCGGGTCAGCTCCACATCCATAGGCCATCCCTCCTATTACAATAAATTTGGACAGGAAAGCCGGGCAGCCAGTCCGGCTTTCTCTCCATCTCGTGCCTAAGCTACAATAAGGGGAGCAACTGGCTGACCAATCCCTCCTTGGGCTTTTATGTCCGTT
>DWXF01000049.1 GCA_019119335.1 Candidatus Flavonifractor merdavium | reverse complement strand
CTCCTCTCCGGCGGCATCGACTCCCCGGTGGCCTCCTGGATGATCGCCAAGCGGGGGGTCATTGTGGACATGATCCACTTCTACTCCTACCCCTACACCTCCCCCGAGGCCAAGGAGAAGGTGCTGGACCTGGCCCGGCTGCTGGTGCCCTACGCCGGCAAGACCTGCGTCCACGTGGTGCCCTTCACCAAAATCCAGGAGGAGCTGCGCCGCTCCTGTCCCGAGAACCTGTTCACCATCCTCATGCGCCGGTTCATGATGCGCATTGCCGAGCGGGTGGCCCAGCGCTGCGGCGCCGGTGCCATCGTCACCGGCGAGTGCCTGGGCCAGGTGGCCAGCCAGACCATGGAGGCCATGCGGGCCACCACCGCCGTCTGCTCCCTGCCGATCCTGCGGCCGGTGGTGGGCATGGACAAGGAGGAGATTGTCCGCATTGCCCGCAAGATCAACACCTTTGAGACCTCCATCCTTCCCTACGAGGACTGCTGCACGGTGTTTACCCCCCGCCACCCCCGGCTGCGCCCGGTGCTGGGGGAGCTGGAGGCCGCCGAGGCCGCTCTGGACGTGGAGGGCCTGGTGAAGGCCGCCGTGGACGGCATCGAGCGGATTCAAGTTTAAAGGAAGTGCATTCCCATGTCTCATATTGCCGAGCTGATTGCCGTTGGTACTGAGCTGCTGCTGGGCAACATCGCCAACACCGACGCCCAGATACTCTCCCAGGGCCTGTCCGCCCTGGGCATCAACGTCTACTACCACACCGTGGTGGGGGACAACCCGGAGCGGCTGAAAGCCGCTGTGGAGACCGCCAAGGGCCGGGCGGACATTATCATCACCACCGGCGGCCTGGGCCCCACCTGTGACGACCTGACCAAAAACGTGCTGGCCGAGTGCTTTGGCAAGCAGCTGGTGTTTCACCAGCCCTCCGCCCAACGGATTGAGGACTATTTCCGCAATCTCCACCCCGACCGGCCCATGACGGAAAACAACTACCAGCAGGCCATGCTGCCCGAGGGCTGCACCGTGCTGGACAACGACTGGGGCACCGCCCCCGGCGTGGCCTTTGAAGCGGAGGGCGTGCGGGTGATCATGCTCCCCGGCCCGCCCCGGGAGTGCAAGGCCATGTTCACCCACCGGGTGGTACCCTACCTGAAGGAGCTGTCCGACGGGGTGATCGCCTCCCGCACGCTGAAGTTGTTCGGCATCGGGGAGTCCTCCATGGAGGCCCAGCTGCGGGACAAAATGAACGCCATGACCAACCCCACCCTGGCCCCCTACGCCAAGGAGGGGGAGTGCGAACTGCGCATCACCGCCAAGGCGGACACCGAGGGAGCGGCCCGCGCCCTCATCGAGCCGGTGGAGGACGAGCTGAAGGCACATTTCGGCCCCCTGGTGTACGGGGTGGACGTGCCTAACCTGGAGCGGGTGGTTCTGGACGGTCTGAAAGCGAAGGGTCTCACCCTGGGTACCGCCGAGAGCTGCACCGGCGGGCTGGTGGCCAAGCGGTTTACCGACCTGCCCGGGGCCTCCGCCGCCTTCCGGGGGGGCGTGGTGAGCTACGCCACCGAGGTGAAGCACACTGTCCTGGGGGTGGAGCAGGCCCTGCTGGACCAGTACGGGGCGGTGAGCGAGCCGGTGGCCCGGGCTATGGCCGAGGGCGCCCGGCGGGTGCTGGGCTGCGACCTGGCCATCTCCACCACCGGCGTGGCGGGTCCCGACCCCGACGAGCGGGGCAACCCGGTGGGGCTGGTGTTTATCGCCCTGGCCACCCCGGAGGATACCTGGGTGCGGCAGGTCCACCTGTCCATGGGCCGCCAGCGCATCCGCCACATCGCCGCCAGCCACGGCTTTGACCTGGCGCGGCGGTATCTGAACGGCCTGGAGCTGAAATAACGGGAAGGGGCCTGATGCAGTTCACCCTGCATCAGGCCTTTTTTCATTTATTTAAAGTTGGAACCGTTAATTTTTTCTAGAAAAGGTCGATTTTATAAGCAGAGAGAATCTTCCATTTCCAAGGATCTATGAGAAGGGGTGAACACGGTGTTTGTGTCCAATCTGACTCCGTTTGCCCAGGGAGCTTGGGGCGGCAATGCGTCCATACAGGTAAACGGTTCGCAGGGTGAAGTGTTAAGGAAAAACTGGCCGGCCCAGGATGTGCTGGGACGGGTGGCGGAAAATTTCCAGGACGCCCAAAAACAGACCTCCCTCCGGGACCGTGTGGAGCTGCGGTTTTCCTCGGTTCTGGAGACGCAGAACTCCGTTCTGGAAAATCTACCCACCGGGGTTCTGGAAGTGTATGCGTCGTTTATGCGGATTATGAAGGTCCAGGCCGACAGCGCCTGGCAGGCGGTGACGGAGTACCGGGATCAGCTCTCCGCCTTTGATCAGACCATACAGGAATATCAGGATATGCTGGACGGTAAAACGGCTCTGCCGGAGCAGATGAGCCTGGAGCAGGTACAGGCCATGCTGGATCTGGCCAAAGAGACCAGAGATACCTTTTTGCGGAAGGGCGCAACCGAAGTGAACGGGTATTTGTCCAGCACCAAGGATCTGGCGGACTATGACCTGACCAATAAAGCGGTCTCGGCGGCGTTGGGCCAATCCAACCCCCTTTCTGGAAAGGGCGCGGATTTTTGGCGCCTTGATCCCAACGCGAAGGATATCTATGGTGAGATCGACCGGGTGCTGGGGGCGGTGGAGAAGCTGTCACAGACCTACGGGGACAGCTACTCCGCGCTGACCAGTGAGCTCAAGCGCCGTGACGACAGCAGCTACTTCTACAAATATGACCGCCCCGCTCAAAATACCCAGACCGGCGACAGACCCAAAGAATATGTGCTGAAGGATCTTCTGGAGCGTACCTGGCGGGAATTCCGCGACAAGAGCCGGGACATTTCCAATCAGCTGTACAGACAGGACGGACAGCTTACGCTATAAGAAAGCAGATGGGGCGCATTGCCTGAACGGCAATGCGCCCCATTTTTTTGTTTCTCTACATGATCCAGGCCGACCCCACCACGGCGTCCCCCTGGTAGAACACCGCCAGCTGCCCTGGTGTGGGGGCCCGGGCGGGGGTTTTCATGTCCAGCCGGATACCCTTCCCTTCGCAGGACAAAACGGCCTCCTGCTCCGTCCGGGAGTGGCGCAGCCGTACCGTCACCTCCATGGGCCCGGTCAGGCCGTCAATGGCGAGCCAGTTGGGCTGGGCGCCGTATACCACGTCCCTGCCCAGGTCGGACCCGTCGGAGAGCACCACCTCATTGGTCTCGGGCCGGATGGCCGACACATAGTACCGGTGGGGTCCCGATACCCCCAGTCCTCTCCCCTGGCCCAGGGTGTAATGGTGAATACCTTTATGCTGCCCCAGCACCTTACCGGAGTTATCCACATAGTTTCCCACAGGTGTGGAAAACCCCTGTTCCTCCAGCCAGGCGGCGTAATCCCCGCTGGGGATAAAGCAGATCTCCATGGAGTCGGGCTTGTCCGCCACCGGGATGCCGAAGTCCCGGGCCAGCTCCCGCACCTGCCGCTTTTCGTAGGGGCCCAGCGGGAAAACTACCTGCTGCAACTGCGCCCTGGTGAGCCGGGCCAGCATATAGGACTGGTCGTTGGCGGGCCGTCCCTTTTTCAGCACGCCGCTCTCCACATTGGCGTAGTGGCCTGTGGAAACGTATCTGGCCCCCAGCTCCTCCGCCAGACGAAACAGGGCGGGGAACTTCACCGCCGGGTTGCACATGGCGCAGGGCAGGGGCGTGCGGCCCGCCAGATACCCGGCGGCAAAGGGGGCGCAGACCTCCTGCTCCAGCTCCTGCCGGATGTCGGCGATTTTCAGGGGGATGCCCAGCCGGTCCGCCACGGCGGCGGCGTCCTCTCTGCCCGAGCCCCCCAGGCCGATGTCCAGATAGAGGCCGGTAACGGCAAAGCCCTGCCGCTGCAAAAGGGTGGCCGCCACGGCGGAGTCCACCCCGCCGGACAGGCCCAAAACAATGGGTTCCATATCTGCTCCTTACTTCTCCAAAAATACCAGCAGCACGGCGATGTCCGCCGGACTGACCCCGGAAATGCGGCTGGCCTGTCCCAGGTTCAGCGGCCGGATCTGGTCCAGCTTCTGCCGGGCCTCCAGCCGCAGGCCCTCCATGTGCAGGTAGTCCAGGTCGGGGGGCAGGGGCCTGTCCTCCATCTTCCGCTGCTCCGCCACCTGGCGCAGCTGCCGGTCGATGTACCCCTGGTATTTCACCGCGATTTCCACCGCCTGGGTGATCTCTGCGGATAACTCCGGCCGCCCAGGGTCCACGCCGGCCAGACTGTCATAGCTGTTTTCCGGACGGCGCAGCAGGTCGCACAGCCGCCCGTCTCTGGTGCCGGTGTGCTCCAGCCGCTTGATCTCCCGGTCCACGGCGGCGTACTTGGCCTCCACCTCCGCCATCCTCTCGTCGCTCACCAGCCCGATGGCGTGGCCGATGGGGCACAGCCGCCGGTCGGCGTTATCCTGTCGGTGGAGGAGCCGGTACTCGGTGCGGGAGGTCATCATCCGGTAGGGCTCGTCGGTGCCCTTGGTCACCAGATCGTCGATGAGCACCCCGATATACCCCTGGTCCCGGCGCAGGATCAGCGGCTCCCGGCCCAGGATCTTCAGCGCGGCGTTTACTCCCGCCACAAAGCCCTGGACGGCGGCCTCCTCATATCCGGAGGAGCCGTTGAACTGCCCGGCCCCGTACAGACCGGGCACTTTTTTGTGCTCCAGGGTGGGCAGAAGCTGGGTGGGGTCCACGCAGTCGTACTCGATGGCGTAGGCCGGCCGGGTCATCTCGGCCTCCTCCAGGCCGGGGATGGTGCGGA
Source organism: Candidatus Flavonifractor merdavium (assembly GCA_019119335.1). Taxonomy (GTDB): domain Bacteria; phylum Bacillota; class Clostridia; order Oscillospirales; family Oscillospiraceae; genus Flavonifractor; species Flavonifractor merdavium. The sequence continues at coordinate 30,202 of DWXF01000049.1, read as the reverse complement.
GCATGGCCACCTGCACGTCTTCCGGCAGGGAGGAGGAAAAGCCCTGGATGTACAGCTCCTCGGTGTTGAGCCCCATGGGCTCCACAAAGAGCTGGTGCCGGTCCTTGTCGGGGAAGCGGACCAGCTTGGTCTCAATGGAGGGGCAGTACCGGGGGCCCACCCCCTCAATGGTGCCGTCATACAGGGGGGAGCGGTCCAGGTTGGCCCGGATCACGGCGTGGGTCTTTTCATTGGTGTAGGTCAGCCAGCACACCGCCTGATTTTCCGGGGGGATTTTGGTCTCGAAGGAGAAGGGCAGCACCTCCTCATCCCCCGGCTGGAGCTCCATTTTGGAAAAGTCCACGCTGCGGGCGTTGACCCGGGGGGGCGTGCCCGTCTTGAACCGGCGGAGGGACAGCCCCAGCCCTTTCAAGCAGTCGGTGAGGGAATTGGCGGCGGCCAGGCCGTCGGGCCCGGAGTCCCGTGCCACCTCCCCCACGATGGTGCGGCCCCCCAGGTAGGTGCCCGAGGCGATAATGGCGGCCTTCACCTGGTACACCGCCCCGTAGACGGTGCGCACGGCGGACACATGGCCGTTTTCCGTATAAATGTCGGTGACCTCCGCCTGCTTCACCCACAGGTTCTCCTGCTTTTCCAGGGTGTGCTTCATCACCTCCTGGTACCGCCGCCGGTCGGCCTGGGCCCGGAGGGACCACACCGCCGGGCCCTTGCCCCGGTTCAAGAGCCGGTACTGGATGCAGGCCCGGTCGGCGGCTCTGGCCATCTCGCCCCCCAGAGCGTCCAGCTCCCGCACCAGATGGCCCTTGCCGGTGCCCCCGATGGCCGGATTGCAGGGCATATTGCCCACCGCATCCAGGTTGACGGTAAAGCACAGGGTCCTCAGGCCCAGCCGGGCGGCAGCCAGGGCCGCCTCAATTCCCGCGTGGCCCGCGCCGATCACCGCCACATCATAACGTCCCGCTTGATAGTCCATCTCTGTTTCTTCCCTCTTATGCGCCGTGTACAATGGTCACCGCCCGCTTGTGGTTGACAATCTCCGCCTGCCGGTGAGTGCCGCCGAACTCCCCGTCCAGGGTCCAGTCCAGGGGCTCCTGGCTGACGATGTGCAGCCGGCTGGTGCGGAAGCAGGTGACCAGTCCCCCGTCGTCGTCGGCCATATTGGCCAGGGCCTTGAAGATGCCCTGGAGCTGGAGGGGGTTCTGGGGCTGGCGCACCAGGGCCACCTCGAACAGCCCGTCGTCCAGGGCCACCGGCTGGGCGGGGGTGCCCTTGAAGCCTCCCACCGAGATGGTGTTGGACACCATGCCGTAGCAGAAGCCGTCGGACACCGCGCCCCCGTCGTACTCCACCGTCATGGGGTGGGGCTGGATGGAGCCCAGACGGGTGGCTCCCTCCATCACGTAGGCCAGGTGGCCCAGCAGGTTCTTGGCCTGCTGGGGAGTGTTGTAGGCTACGTCGGTAAAGGCCCCGAAGGCGGCCACATAGAGAAAGCTCTGGTCGTTGAAGGAGCCGATGTCCACCGGACGGGGCGCCCCCGCCGCCGCCACCGCGGCGGCCTCGTTCAGGGTGCCGGGCAGGCTCAGATTTTTGGCGAAGTCGTTGGTGGTGCCCGCGGGGATATATCCCACCTCCGGCCGCTCCCCCTCCGGCAGGGTCATCAGGCCGCTGACCACCTCGTGGAGGGTGCCGTCGCCGCCGGAGCACACAATGCGCTTGAACTCCCCCGCCCGGTCGTGAGCCACCGCGGCGGCATCCCCGGGGCCCCGGGTGGGGTGAACCGTCACGTCCCAGTGTTCGGTCAGCGCGTCCAGGATCGGGGCCAGCTTGCCCCGCAGCATCCCCTTCCCCGCGTGGAGGTTGTAGAGAAACAGAAGTTTGTCCATAGGTTCGCTCCTCAGAATGGTTTATTGAGTATTATACAGATTTTTCTGGAAAATACAATGCGCACTGTGTAGGGGGACAAAATTGTGCGGCCGGTATTGCTTTTCCCAGCTAAAGTGTGTAAAATGAAACACCGACCAAACAGAGAAAGAAGTGGATGAAAATGGACCGCAAAGCGCTTGCCGCCGCCTTTCCGGTGACGGTGCCGGTGCTGATGGGCTATCTGGCCATCGGCATGGCCTTCGGCTTCATGCTCCAGGACATCGGATATAATTTCATCTGGGCCTTTTTCATGAGCCTCACCATCTACGCCGGGTCGGGGCAGTACCTGGGGGTGAGCCTGCTGGCTGCCGCCGCCTCCCTGGGCACCGTGGCTCTCATGACCCTGCTCATCAACTTCCGCCATCTGGTGTACGGGCTGTCCATGCTGGAGAAGTTCCGGGGCATGGGCTGGCGGAAGTTCTATATGATCTTTTCCCTTACCGACGAGACCTATGCTCTGCTGTCCTCCGCCCAGGCTCCGGTGGGGGTGAATCCCAAGAACTTCTATTTCGCCATCGCCCTGCTGGACCAGAGCTACTGGATTCTGGGCTCGGTGATCGGCGCGGTGGCGGGGGCGGTGCTCCCCATCAGCACCGAGGGCATCGACTTTGCCATGACCGCCCTGTTCGTGGTCATCGCCGTGGACCAGTGGAAGGCCTACGCCAGGCACCTGCCCGCCCTGCTGGGCGGCATTGTCACCATTGTGTGCCTGATGATCCTGGGACAGATCTTCGGCCAGCAGCAGATGCTCATTGTCTCCCTGGCGGTCATCGTGGTGGTGCTGCTGGCGCTGCGGGACCGGCTGGAGGAAAAGGAGGAGAAGGAAGTATGCTGACTACCGCCGGAGCCATCGCCGCCATCGCGGTGATGGCCGTCGTCACCTTTCTCACCCGGGCCCTCCCCTTCCTGCTCTTTGACCGGGGCTCCTCGCCCCCCAAGCTGGTGCTCTACCTGGGCCGGGTGCTCCCCCCCGCCATTATCGCCATGCTCATCATCTACTGCCTCAGGGACCTGTCCTTCCTCTCCCTGGGGGGCTGGCTCCCCCAACTCATCTCGGTGGCGGCGGTGGTGGCCCTCCACCTGTGGAAGCACAACAATCTGCTGAGCATTTTCGGCGGCACCATCCTGTACATGGTACTGGTACAGACGGTGTTTGCGTAACGGAAAAAGGGCGGGCGGCCGGTGGGCCGCCCGCCCTTTTTTGCCCAAATGCAGAAACACAGGCCCGCCGCCTACGCGGGCCTGTGTTTCCGGAATTGAAAGAAGAGAGGAAAGAGAGGGAGTGTAGTCATTTCTGACCACGGCTTTATCCTAAAGCCCGGCTATGAACCTGTTTTGAACCGAATGTGAACGATTTGTGAAAATCCTTCCCTTATCCTTCCTGCTCCGCCAGGGCCTGGGCCACCTGGGTCAAATAGTTGTGCTCCAGCTCCTCAATGCGGCCGCTGTCGCAGGCGGCGGCCACCGCGGGATCCATGGGCAGCTGGGCCAGCACCTTCAGGCCCAGGTCCTTGGCCACCTGCTCAATGTGGCTTTCGCCGAAGATGGCGTGGCGCTTGCCGCAGTCGGGGCACTGGAAGTAGGAGTAGTTCTCCACCAGGCCCAGCACGGGAATGTGCATCATCTCGGCCATCTTCACCGCCTTGGTGACGATCATGCTCACCAGGTCCTGGGGAGAGGTGACCACCACGATGCCGTCCACCGGCAGGGACTGGAACACGGTGAGGGGCACGTCGCCGGTTCCGGGGGGCATATCCACAAACAGATAGTCCACGTCCCCCCAGATGACATCGGTCCAGAACTGCTTCACCGCCCCGGCGATGACGGGGCCCCGCCACACCACCGGGTCGGTCTCGTTCTCGGTGAGCAGGTTCAGGCTCATGATCTCAATGCCGGTGCGGCTCTCGGCGGGGTAGATGCCCAGCTCGCTGCCCTCGGCCCGGGTGTGGATGCCGAAGGCGGTGGGGATGGAGGGGCCGGTGATGTCGGCGTCCAGCACGCCCACCTTCTTGCCCAGCCGGCGCATGGCCACCGCCAGGGAGGAGGTCACCAGGCTCTTGCCCACGCCCCCCTTGCCGCTGACCACGGCGATGACCTTGCCCACGTGGGACAGGCCGTTCACCGGCACCTGGAGGTCCTGGGGCGCGGTGCGCTCGGCGCAGCTCTCCCCGCAGGTGGAGCAGTTGTGGGTACATTCTGACATGTCGTTCTGCCTTCTTTCATAAATGGTGGATTTTCAGGAATAGTGATAGCTGCCCCCGCCGATGAACTCCCGGATCAGGGACTCCCCGGGCACCAGCGCCGGGTCCAGGGGGGCGAAGTACCGGAAGGAATCCACCAGGTCGTGGAACTCCTTGTACCGGGGGTTGTCCCCGGGCACCTGGTCCACCGTCTTACCCAGGGCGACCGCGTAGTTGGCGAACACCGCCGGCTCGTAGGGCAGGGAGGAGTCGATGATGATATTGGCCCGGTTTTTGAAGGGGGATATGTACATTTTCTCCCCCCGGCGCACATTATACCACATCATCAGGGTTTCCAGCAGGTCGGTGCCACGGAAATTGTAGTCCCGCACCGCCCGGCGGGAAATGCGCATCCAGGTGCCCTTGAAGCGCATCTCCTCCCCCTCCAGCACATTGGAGCGGGCGGAGATATACAGCCCCGTGGCCTCGGGATGGCGGCCGAAGATGTCGTCGTTGAGGGCGTGGATGCCCTCGAAAATGGCGATTTCGTTCTTGTCCAGCTTCAGGGGGGTGCCCCGGCTGTCGTTGCGCATCTGCCGGGCGAACTCAAACTTGGGCACGATCACCCAGTCCCCCCGGGAGAGCCTGGTGAAGGTGTCGTCCAGCAGCTCCATGTCCAGCAGCGTGGGGGACTCAAAGTCGATGTCCCCCTCCGGCGTCCGGGGGGCGGTCTTGCGGTTGAGGGTCTTGAAGTAGTTGTCCATGGAAATGGTGTGGGTATTCACCCCCCGCCGCTCCAGCTCCTGCTCCAGCTTGAGGGCGGTGGTGGTCTTGCCCGAGCCGGAGGGGCCGGACAGCAGCACGATGGGGCTGACCTTCATCCGCTCCAGAATGCGGTCCACGGCGGCGTCGATGCGGCTCTGGTAGGCGGCGTCACACTGCTCCAGAAAGCCCTTGGGGTCGGTCTCCAGGCCCAGGTTGATGTCGCTGAGCTGATAGGGCATACTCATCCCTCCTGTTCTGACTGGTAGAAGCGGACCGCCTGGGCCTTTTCGTCGCACACAGCGTCGATCCGCTCCAGATATTCCTTGGGGTACTTGGGGTTGGCGATGCGGACAATGCGCCCGGCCGCCGGGTCCACCAGCTTGGTCATGCCGCCGCCACCCAGAGACAGGATGGTGTGCAGCTCCTCCATCATGCAGATGTTGTACAGGCTCTCGGCGCCCGGCAGGCACCAGCCCACGTTCTCAAAGGAGCCGGACATATACTTCTGCCGGTACAGGTAGTAGGGAGCCTGCCCCGCCGAGCGCAGGGCGGCCCAGGCGTAGTACAGCATGGCGGCCACGTCGCCCCCGGAGGGGATGGCGGAGCCCTCCTCCATGAGCCGGGAGCCCTTTTTCAGGGCCAGGGTGTGGACGGTGATGTTCTCCGGGGCCAGCTCCAGCACCCGGTCCAGGGAGGCGCGGAAGCCGTCCACGCTGTCGGCGGGCAGTCCGGCGATCAGGTCCATGTTGACGCAGGGAATGCCGCTCTCCCGCACCAGGCGGAAGGCCTCCAGAATGTCGGCCGAGCGGTGGGCGCGGCCCATGGCGGAGAGCACATGGTCCTCCATGGTCTGGGGATTCACCGACACCCGGCCGCAGCCCCGCCTTGCCAGCACCGCCAGCTTTTCCCGGGTAATGGTGTCCGGCCGGCCGGCCTCCACCGTGTACTCGGTGCAGCCGGAGAGGTCCATGCGGTCGGAGAGCTCCCCCATCACCCGGTCCAGCTGCTGGGCGGTGAGGGTGGTGGGGGTGCCGCCGCCGAAGTAGATGGTGCGCACCTTTAGTCTCGCCTCCTCCAGTACCCTGCCGGTGGCGGCGATTTCCCGGGAAAGGGCCTCCAGGAAGGGGTCGATGAGCTTCAGCGACCGGCCCACGTCGGCGGACACGAAGGAGCAGTAGGCGCACCGGGTGGGACAGAAGGGGATGCCCACATAGAGGGACACCTCCTTTGGCTGCAAGGAGGCCGAGGCCGCCAGGGAGGCTTTGGCGCAGTCCATAGCCAGCTCCCGCCGGAGGGGGGAGACGCGGTAGGTGTCCCGCAGCACCCGCTCCGCCTGGGCGGGGGTGGCCCCGGCCAGCATGGCCTTGGTGGGGATCTTCACCGGCCGCACCCCGGTGAGAGCTCCCCAGGGGGGCTCATAGCCCAGCAGGGCGGTGCCCGCCTCGTAAAAGGCCAGCTTCAAAATCTGCTGAAAGGCCCGGTCCCGGGCCACCTTGTCCTCCGACCGGGGCAGGGGGCACCGCCGGGTCTTCCGGCAGGACTTCCCCTGCCAGGTGAGGGCGGCGGAGGCGGTGGCCCACTGGTTCCCCAGGCTGAGGGAGAGAATCAGGTGGTCCTCCCCCGCCTCCGGTCGCCCGGCGGGGTACTCCGGCCGCTGGCCGGGAAACAGGGTCAGCAGCATCTGCTCGGCGGCGTATTTGTAGTTGTGGCCATGAAAATAGAGCTTCATAACTACCTCCAAGTTCCCAGCTGCTGACCCTCCCGCGCCGAGTGGCGCGGAGCCGGGTGGGATTCACTTCCACCCGGCGATAAATAAAAATCGAACGGGGTCCCCGCGGGATGGCACATCCCGTGGGGCACAAGCAGCATCTGCTCGGCGGCGTATTTGTAGTCGTGGCCGTGAAAATAGAGCTTCATGGCGTGGAAAATCCTTTCCTGGGAAATGGTCAGCCCATGGCCTCCCGCATATAGTAGTTGGTCTTTCGCTCGGCCTCCAGGGTGGAGGTTCCCATGTGGCCGGGGAGCACGTGGCAGTCCCCGGGCAGCTGGCCCAGCCGCTTGAGGGAGGCCATGATCTCGTCATAGGAGCCGCCGGCAAAGTCGGTGCGGCCCATGGAGCCCTGGAAGAGGGTGTCTCCGGTAAAGAGGGCGTCCTCCACCTTCAGGCACACCCCGCCGGGGGTGTGCCCGGGGGTGTGGAGCACGGAAATGGTGAGGCTCCCCAGCGTCAGGGTGTCCCCCTCGCCGTAGGGCACGGTGGGGACCCCAATGGCGGGGAATACCTGGGTGCCCAGCAGCTGGGCGTCGGCAGGGTGGAGATATACCGGCACGTCGGGCAGGGCCTTGTGGAGGGCGGCCACGCCGCCGGTGTGGTCAAAGTGGGCGTGGGTCAGCAGGATCAGCTTGACCTCCATCCCGTCGGCCCGGGCCTGAGCCAGCACCCGGTCCCCCTCTCCGCCGGGGTCCACAATGGCGGCAGAATTGGTGGTCTCGTCCTCCAGCAGGTAGCAGTTGGTGCCCAGCTCCCCTACGTGCATGATCTTGATGTTCATTTGCCTCACCTCAACTTCACATGGCGTCGGTGTCCAGCAGGATGGTCACCGGGCCGTCGTTCTGGGAAAAAACCTGCATGTCGGCGCCAAACTCGCCGTGCTGGACCTCAAAGCCCCTGGCGGCGCACTCGGCCATGAATTTCTCATACAGGGGAATGGCGATGTCCGGCTTGGCGGCCCCGGTGAAGCCGGGGCGGCGGGATTTGGTGTCGGCGTACAGGGTGAACTGGCTCACCACCAGCAGGCTCCCCCCCACCGCCTCCAGATTCAGGTTCATCTTCTCGTTCTCGTCCTCGAAGATCCGCAGGCCGCACACCTTGTCGGCCATCTTCACCGCCTGGGCCTCGGTGTCGGCGGGGGCCACCCCCAGCAGCACCAGAAAGCCCTGGCCGATCTCCCCGTTCACCTTGCCGTCAATGGTGACGGAGGCGTTTTTCACTCTGGTTACAACCGCGCGCATAGCGTAACATTCCTTTCTCAGCGTTCTCAGCGGTATTCCCGCAAAAAGCCCCTGGCAAACAGGGGGTCGATGTCAAACACCGCCTTGTCTCCGGCGGAGCACTTCAGGTCGGTGACGTCCACAATGGTCTCGATGGCGCCGATACCCCCCAGCACCCGGGCCTTCTGGCCGTTGACCCGGACGGTGAGCTTCCGCCGGGCCAGCCACCGGCGGAAGGCCACGGGCAGGCTGTCAGTGCGGGGGCGCACCAGGCCGAAGCCGTTCTGGTAGCCCACCGGCAGCACCGCCACCCGCACGGGCCGCTTGAGGGCCTTGGGGTGGTCGCCCCCCACGGTGTGGCCCTTGGGCAGCCACCGGGTCTCCTCGATGCCCACCTCGCCGTAGCCCACCCGGCGCAGGTTGTCCCCACGACGGCGGCGGCACCGGCCCAGCAGGGCCGAGCCCGCCCGCACCCCGTCCAGACGGGCCTGGGCGCAGTGGAGCAGGGCGTAGGACCCGGCGGCGTGGACGATACCGGTCTCAAACCCGGCGGCGCGGATGGCGTCCACCGCCTGGGTGAAGTCGGCCAACTGGCTGTCCAGATCGCGGCCGTCTGGCTTCAAGGTGTGCAGCTGGGTACACAGGCCGGACACCGCCACGTTGGGCAGGTTGCGGTATACCGAGAGGAGCTTTTCCGGCTCCTCCGCCAGAAAGCCGCCGAAGCCCATGCCGGTGTCGATCTGGATGTGGGCCTCGGCCACGGTGGAGCGGCCCTCCGCCACGGCGTTGAGGGCCAGGCCGGTGTCCACCGAGCCGATGGTACACACCACGTTCAGGTCCAGAAACTGCTCCAGCTCCTCCCGGTCGGTGGTGGGGCGGAGCATGAGGATCTCCTCCTCCACAAAGCCCGCCTTGCGCAGGGCGGCGGCCTCCGCCACCTCGCTGACGGCAAAGCGGCCGATGCCCTCCTCCCGGAGGACCCGGGCCAGCTCCACCAGACCGGCCCCCTGGCCGTCTCCGGTGAGCACGGCGTAGATCACGGCCTCCCCCGCCCGCTCCTTCACCACCGAGATATTGTGCTTGAGCGCGTCCCGCTCGATGACCAGTGTTTTCAAGCCGTCCGCCGCCTTTCTCCATTGGGAAAGTCCAAGTGCCTCTATTATATACGCTGGCAAAGTTTCCGTCAATGAAAAGGGCTTGCCGCTTGTGTTTTCCCGGGGAAAGTGGTATGATTTTAAAATTAAGACCCTATCATTTGGAGGAACTGCTTTGAACCGACAGACCACGATCATCACCCCCCAGGAAGTGGAGCGGCAGCGGGAATTCTGCCAGAAAATCCACGAGCGCAACGCCGCCCGGCCCACCCCGCCGCTGGCCTTTGTGGACACCTACGGCTGCCAGCAGAACGAGGCCGACTCCGAGCGGCTGCGGGGCTACCTGCGGGAGATGGGATACGAATTTACCGACAGCGAGGCCCAGGCCGACCTGATCCTCATCAACACCTGCGCCATCCGGGAGCACGCCGAGATGCGGGTGCTGGGCAACGTGGGGGCCCTGGTCCACACCAAGCGGGCCAAGCCCGGCCAGCTTATCTGCGTGTGCGGCTGCATGGCCCAGGAGCCCCACCGGGCCCAGAAGATCAAGGAGAGCTACCGCCAGGTGGACCTGGTGTTCGGCCCCCATGCCCTGTGGCGGTTCCCCGAGCTGCTGCACCGGCTGGTGACCCGCCGGGGGCGGATCTTCGACATCACCGACGAGCCCGGCTCCATCGCCGAGGGCATCCCGGTGGCCCGGCAGGACAGGGTGAAGGCCTGGGTGTCCATCATGTACGGCTGCAACAACTTCTGCACCTACTGCATCGTGCCCTACGTCCGGGGCCGGGAGCGCTCCCGCCGGCCGGAGGTGATCCTGGAGGAGATCCGGGGCCTGGCGGCGGAGGGGTACAAGGACATCACCCTGCTGGGCCAGAACGTCAATTCCTACGGCAAGGACCTGGAGGAGCCCATGGACTTCGCCGACCTGTTGAAGGCGGCCTCTGAAATTCCCGGGGACTTTCTGCTGCGCTTCATGACCAGCCACCCCAAGGACGCCTCCCAGAAGCTCTTTGACACCATGGCCGCCTCCCCCAAGATCGCCCCCTGCTTCCACCTGCCCTTCCAGGCGGGCAGCGACCGGGTGCTGAAGGCCATGAACCGGGTGTACGACCGGGCTGGCTACCTGGACAAGGTGCGCCGGCTCCGTGAGGCCATCCCCGACGTGGTCATCACCTCCGACGTGATCGTGGGATTTCCCGGGGAAACCGCCGAGGACTTTGCGCAGACCATGACCTTGCTGGACGAGGTGCGCTTTGACGCCCTGTTCACGTTTATCTACTCCCCCCGGGTGGGCACCCCCGCCGCCAGCATGGAGGACCCGGTCTCCAAGGAGGAAAAGGCGGCCTGGTTCCAGCGGCTGGTGGAGCGGCAGGACCAGATTTCCGAGGAAAAGCACGCGGCCTATATCGGCAGGACGGTGCGCTGTCTGGTGGACGGCGCCGACGACAAGGGTCTCACCGCCCGCACCCCCGGCAACCGGCTGGTGCGGCTGACGGGGGATGAGTCCCTGATCGGACAGTTTGTGAATGTAAAAATAACCGGGGCCAACAAGTGGTCCCTCACCGGGGAGCCGGCGGAATAAGGCCCGCCCCTCATTTCAATGCTTAGAACAGGAGAACCGCTATGCCGTCGGAACTGACCCCCATGATGAAGCAATATGTGAAGATGAAGCAGCTCCACCCGGACTGTATCCTGTTTTTCCGGCTGGGGGATTTTTACGAGATGTTCCAGGAGGACGCCAAGCTGGTGTCCGCCGAGCTGGACCTCACCCTCACCACCCGGGACCGGAACAAGCCTGCGGAGCAGCGCACCCCTATGTGCGGGGTGCCCTACCACTCCGCCGACGCCTATATCGCCCGGCTCATCGCCAAGGGGTATAAAATCGCCATCTGCGAGCAGATGGAGGACCCGGCCGCCGCCAAGGGGCTGGTGGACCGGGACATCATCCGCATTGTCACCCCCGGTACGGTGATGAACGCCTCCATGCTGGAGGAGGGGCGCAACAACTTCATCTGCGCCATCTACCGGGACTCCGCCGGCACCGGCCTGTGCGTCTGCGACGTATCCACCGGCGAGCTCTCCGCCGCCTTCTTCCCCGCCGGAGCGGAGGGGGAGGAGCACCTGTACAACGAGCTGGGCCGGATCGCGCCCCGGGAGGCCATGCTGTCTGACGGGGCGTACAGCGACGCCGCCCTGGTGGACTTTCTGACCCAGAAGCTGGACTGCCGCTGCGAAAACGGCGGGGAGACCCGCTTCCGGGCGGATACCGCCCGTGCCGCCGCCGAAAAACAGTTTACCGCCGGGCTGGAGGCCGTCCCCCAGGGGGCGGAGGGGGCGGTCCAGGCGGCTGGGGGCCTTCTGAGCTATCTGTACGAGACCCAGAAAACCGACCTCTCCCACATCACCACCCTGACCTGGCTGGCCGCCGGGCAGTACATGGAGCTGGACCTCACCGCCCGGCGCAACCTGGAGCTCACAGAAACCCTCCGCGCCAAGGAGAAGAAGGGCAGCCTTCTGTGGGTGCTGGACAAGACCCGCACCCCCATGGGCCACCGGCTGATCCGGGCGTGGATGGAGCGGCCCCTCCTCTCCCCCGTGGACATCGGCAAGCGGCTGGGGGCGGTGGAGGAGCTGGTGGGCGACCCCATCCGCCGGGAGGAGCTGAGTGCCACCCTGCGGGAGGTCACCGACCTGGAGCGGCTGATCGGCCGCATTGTCTACGGCACCGCCGGGGGCCGGGATCTGGTGTCCCTGGCGGCGGGCCTGGGCAGGCTGCCCCGGCTGCGGGAGCTGCTGGAGGGTTCGGCTTCGTCGCTGCTGTCCGCCCTGTGCCGCGCCCTGGACGACCTGCCCCAGCTGCGGGAGCTCATCTCCTCCGCCATTGTGGACGAGCCCCCCTTCTCCGTCCGGGAGGGCGGCTTCATCCGCCTGGGCTACGACGCCGAGGTGGACCGGCTGCGGAGCATCCTCACGGGCGGCAAGGACCTGGTGGCGGGCATCGAGGCCCGGGAGAAGGAAAAGACCGGCATCAAGAGCCTGAAGGTGGGCTTCAACAAGGTGTTCGGCTATTACATCGAGGTGTCCAAGTCCTACTACGACCAGGTGCCCGACACCTATATCCGCAAGCAGACCCTGGCCAACTGCGAGCGGTTTATTACCCAGGAATTAAAAGATCTGGAGCACGAGATCCTCTCCGCCCAGGACCGGGTCTGCGCCCTGGAGTTCCAGCTGTTCTGCCAGGTGCGGGAGCAGGCGGCCGCCCTGGTGGGGGCCATCCAGCGCTCTGCCGCCGCCGCCGCCCAGGTGGACGTGCTCACCTCCTTCGCCAACGTGGCCGCCGAAAACGGCTATTGCCGCCCTGAGGTGGACCAGTCCGACTGCCTGGAGATCGTGGAGGGCCGCCACCCGGTGGTGGAGAAGGTGCTCAAACACAGCCTCTTTGTCCCCAACGATACCCGTATGGACGGCGGGGGGCACACGGTGTCCATCATCACCGGCCCCAACATGGCGGGCAAATCCACCTACATGCGGCAGGTGGCCCTCATTGTCCTCATGGCCCAGATGGGCTCCTTCGTCCCCGCCCGCTCCGCCCGGGTTGGCGTGGTGGACCGGGTGTTCACCCGCATCGGGGCCAGCGACGATCTGAGCGCAGGACAGTCCACCTTCATGGTGGAGATGACCGAGGTGGCGGAGCTCTTGAAAAACGCCACCGGCAAGAGCCTGCTCATTCTGGACGAGATCGGCCGGGGTACCTCTACCTACGACGGCATGGCCATCGCCCGGGCGGTGCTGGAGTACTGCGCCGACAAGAAAAAGCTGGGGGCCAAGACCCTGTTTGCCACCCACTACCACGAAATTACCGCCCTGGAGGGGGCCATCCCCGGGGTGGAAAATTATCATATCGCCGCCAAGAAGAAGGGGGACGACATCCTCTTTCTGCGCAAGATCGTCCGGGGGGGCGCCGACCAGAGCTACGGCATCGAGGTGGCCAAGCTGGCCGGGGTGCCGGGCAAGGTCATCTCCCGGGCCCGGCAGATTCTGGCCGAGCTGGAGGCGGGGGGCCTGGCCGCGCCCGCGGCCCCGGCGGCTCCGGCCTCCGATCAGGTATCCCTGGCCGACATGGGGGGCAGCGAGGTCACCCGGCGGCTGCAGCTGGTGGACCTGAATACCCTCACCCCCATCGAGGCCATGAATCTGCTCTTTGAGCTCAAACAGATGGTATAAGAACCCAACCCGCGGAACAAGGAGGGAACCGTGATGAACAACCGGCAGCGCCGCCCCTGGCGGCCCCAGCTGACCCAGGCCGAAATGGGCCGGGGCTGGGTGTTTTTTGCCCTGTACGTCCTCCTGTTCCCCTGGGTGATGGGCTGGGTCCAGCGGTCCTTTCACGGGGAACTGCCGGTGGCCGAGGCCAACGTGGTCTACTATCTGCTGTCGGCCACCCTGGTGTTCCTGGTGTTCTGGACCTTTCTGAAGCACGGCGTTCACCTGCTGCTGGACTGGCTGCCGGAGAACCTGTTCGCCTTCGGCACGGGCCTGGTGGGGTGGGCGGTGCTCTCCTTCCTGGCGGGGCTGATCCCCCTGCCGGTGAAAAACCCCAACCTGCTCAGCTACCCGGAGCAGTACGCCCTGGCCCCCCTGGCCACGGTGGTGATCCTGGTGGTGCTCATGCCGGTGGTGGAGGAGCCCCTGTTCCGGGGCCTGCTCTTCGGCACCAGCCGCCGGTACAGCCGGATTCTGGGCTATGTGCTCTCCACCCTGGTGTACGCCCTCTACTGCGTGTGGCAGTTCGTCTACACCTACGGCACCATAGATTTCCGCTATCTGCTGCTGATTGTGGATTATCTGCCCATGTCCCTGGCCCTGACCTGGTGCTACGACAACGGCGGCTCCATCTGGAGCCCCATCGCCCTGCACGTGGTCATCAATGCCGTCACCCTGGTACGGGCCCTGTAAGGCCCCAGGTTAGAAAGTTGGTAGGTTTATGCCCCATATTCAACAATTAGACTCCCATGTGGCCGACCTGATCGCCGCCGGCGAGGTGGTGGAGCGGCCCGCCAGCGTGGTGAAAGAGCTGATGGAGAACGCCATCGACGCCGGGGCGGACAAGCTGACGGTGGAGATCCAGCACGGCGGCATGGCCCTCATCCGGGTCACCGACAACGGCTGCGGCATCGCTCCGGAGGAGACCGCCACCGCCTTCCTCCGCCACGCCACCAGCAAGCTGCGCACCGAGTACGACCTGGAGGCCATCGGCACCCTGGGCTTCCGGGGGGAGGCCCTGGCGGCCATCTCCGCCGTTTCCCGGGTGGAGCTGCTCACCCGCACCCAGGCCCATGAGCTGGGCTGCGCCCTGTCCCTGGAGGGGGGCGCGGTGGTGAGCCAGGAGGAGGCGGGCTGTCCCCTGGGCACCACCATGGTGGTAAAGGACCTCTTTTACAACACCCCCGCCCGGCTGAAATTCATGAAGAAGGACTCCGCCGAGGGGGCGGCCTGCTTCGCCATGGTCCAGCGGGTGGCCCTCTCCCACCCGGAGGTGGGGGTGAAATTCCTCCGGGACGGCAAACAGGAGCTGCTTACCCCCGGCGACGGCCAGCTCAAGTCCGCCCTGTACGCCGTGCTGGGCCGGGACATGGCCCTGGGCTTCACCCCGGTGAAGGGCTCCGGGGAGGACATGAGCGTAACCGGCTTTGTTTCCCTGCCCACCTGCTGCCGGGGCAGCCGGGGCTACCAGCACTTTTTCGTCAACGGCCGGTATGTGAAAAGCCGCACCATGATGGCCGCCCTGGAGGAGGCCTACGCCAACCAGAAGATGGTGGGTAAATTCCCCGGCTGCGTCCTCCACCTGACCACCAGACTGAACGCGGTGGACGTGAACGTCCACCCCACCAAGCAGGAGGTCAAGTTCGGCAGCGACAAGAAGGTATTTGACGCGGTGTATTATGCCGTCAAGTCTACTCTGGAGGCCGACCGTACCCGGCCCTCCGCCGTGTCGGAGTCCCCCGCCCCCCGGCTGGCCCCCCGGCAGACCGTGGATACGGTGACCCCCAACCAGACCTCCCTGCCTCTGCGGGATGCAGCCGCCCCGAGGACGGCCGCCCCCTATGTTCCGCCTGTGGTAAACATACCCACAGTTCGTCCAGCCACAGCCCCCGCGCCTGTGCGGTCCCAGCCGGCCAAACCGGCGTACGTCCCCCCTGTCCGGATGGAAGAACCGGCTCCTGTGCCCAAACCGGCGGAGGAGAAGCCCGTCCGGCCGGAGCCGGTCCCTGTCCCAGTCTCCGCTCCCCCGCCGCCCCAGCCGGAGTCTCAGCCCCAGCCGGAGGAGGAGCCCTGGCGTCTGGCGGGAGAGGTGCTCAACACCTACATCATTGTGGAGCAGGGGGACAAGGTGCTGCTCATCGACAAGCACGCCGCCCATGAGCGGATGAACTTCGACCGCCTGAAGGCGGCGGGCTACCGGCCCATGGTCCAGACCCTCCTGACCCCGGTGGTGTTTACCCCCCCGGCGGAGGAGGGAGCCGCCCTGCTCTCCCACCTGCCTCTGCTGGGCCGGTTCGGGTTTGAGGCGGAGGATTTTGGCGGCGGGGCCCTCATCGTCCGCTCCGCCCCCAGCGACGTGGCGGCGGGGGAGATCCCCGACCTGCTGCTGGAGCTGGCGGGGAAGCTGCTCACCTGCGGCACCGCCGATCCGGAGGCCGCCCGGGACGCGCTGCTCCACACCATGGCCTGCAAGGCGGCCATCAAGGGGGGCCAGAAGAATGACCGGGCGGAGCTGGAGAAGGTGGCGAAAGCGGTGATGGCCGGGGAGGTCAAATACTGCCCCCACGGCCGGCCGGTGGCCATCGAGCTCACCCGGGGCCAGCTGGAAAAACGATTTGGCCGGGCGTGAGCGCCAGGGTGCGACAGCATTCGCCCATAAATTGGTATATATTGGATGCATCTCAGAGAAAAAGGAGTGCATCCATATGCAAAAGACACACAACCTGCAGGAGCTGTTTCTGCTCCGGGCCCGGAGGGAGCGGGCCAACGTGACCCTGTTTCTGATGAACGGCTATCAGCTCAAGGGCCAGATCGTGGGCTTTGACGCCTTCGTGGTGGTACTTATGACGGGGGACAAGCAGCAGGTGATCTATAAGCACGCCATCTCCACCATCGCCCCCGAGCGGGCCATTTCCCTGGAAACGGAGGAGCGGGCGCAGTAACAAGGAGCATCCCATGAAGCAAGGAACCCTGAACAGCAAAATCGTGGTCCTGCTGCTGCTGGCGGCGGTGGTGCTCTACCTGGGCGTGTCGGCCTGGCAGAGCTTCCGGGACCCCTTTTCCACGGCGCTGACCTACGCCTACACGGTGGACGACAGCATGGAGGCCACCGGCTTTCTGGTGCGGCAGGAGCAGGTGCTCACCGGTGCCGGCGGCGTGGTGGAGGTACTGCCCCAGGAGGGGGAGAAGGTGTCCCGGGGCGGGACGGTGGCCCTGCTCTACCAGGACAGCTCCGGCCTGGAGCGCAAGGAGCAGCTGGAGCAGCTGGAGCTGGAGAAAGAGCAGCTGGAGTACGCCATCGCCCGTCTGGACCAGGGGGGCGGCGACTCCTCCCAGCTGAGCCAGCAGGTGCTTAAGGCCATTGTGGCCCTGCGGGGCTGCGTGGCGTCGGGGGACCTGACCGGCCTGGAGAGCCGGAGCATGGATCTCAAGAGCCTGATCTACAAACGGGAGTACGCCTTCAACGACACGGAGGAGGGGGAGAGCGCCGCCCAGCTGCAGGCGGCTCTGGACAGCGTAAACAGCCAGATTTCCGCCCTGTCTGCCCAGGCGGCCCAGAACACCCAGCGGGTAGTGGCCGGCCAGTCGGGGATTTTCTCCGGTTATGTGGACGGGTATGAGAGCCTGATTACCCCGGAGATGCTGGACACCATTACCCCCGGCCAGCTGGACCAGCTCTCCGCAAAGCGGCCGCCGGCCGACGGCACGGCGGTGGGTAAGCTGGTCACCAACTCCACCTGGTATTTTGTGTGCGCCCTGGACCAGGAAGATGCCCAGCGCCTGATCGAGGGCCGGTCGGTGACCATCCGGTTCTCCCGGGACTGGTCGGGGGAGGTGGACATGACGGTGGAGCGCATCGGCGACGTGGAAAACGGCCGGTCGGCGGTGGTCTTTTCCGCCGACAAATTCCTGTCGGACACCACCCTGCTCCGCCGCCAGACGGTGGAGCTGGTGTTTGACTCCACCACCGGCATCCGGGTGCCCAAGCAGGCCCTCCGGGTGGACCAGCAGACCGTCACCGACGAGGAGACCGGGGAGGAGTCTCAGGCCTCCGTCCCCGGGGTGTACACCCTGGTGGGCGAGCAGGCGGAGTTCAAACCGGTCACCGTGCTGTATGAAGGGGACAGCTTCGTGCTGGTGGAGCCGGCCCAGTCCAACCGCAAATCCCTCCGGGCGGGGGATGTGGTGATCGTGGCCTCCGACCAGCTGTACGACGGCATGGTCATCCAATAGAGAAAGAATATGGGGGAGGAATCTGACATGACACTGGAAGAACGGATTGCCCAGGTGAAGGAGAACATCGCCCGGGCCGCCCGGGAGGCGGGCCGGGATCCGGCGGAGGTTACCCTGGTAGCCGCCACCAAGGTGCAGAGCTCGGACACCATCCGGCAGGCCATCGCCGGCGGCATCACCGTCTGCGGGGAGAACCGGGTGCAGGAGATGACTGCCCATCTGGACGACGACGCCTACGCCGGCGCGGCCCTGCACTTCATCGGCCACCTGCAGACCAACAAGGTCCGCCAGGTGGTGGGCCGGGTGGACCTCATCGAGTCGGTGGGCTCGGAGCATCTGCTCCAGGCCATCGAGGCTCAGGCCGCCAAGCTGGAGCTGGTGCAGGACATCCTGCTGGAGGTGAACATCGGCGGCGAGGCCTCCAAGAGCGGGGTGGCGCCGGAGGAGGTGTACGCCCTGGCGGAGCAGGCCATGGGCTGCCCCCATGTGCGGCTGCGGGGGCTGATGGCCATTCCCCCTATTGTGGAGCAACCGGGGGGAAATCGACCTTTTTTTGCAAAAATGTATCAGCTTTATGTTGACATAAGAACGAAATTGGACCATAATGGGACTGCTATCACCTGTCTCTCCATGGGAATGAGCGGCGATTATGAGGACGCCGTGCGGGAGGGCGCCACCCTGGTGCGGGTAGGGACGGCCCTCTTTGGCCCCCGCCCGCCGATGAAAACGGTATGACCCGGGACAGGAAATTCGGGAGGATAACCGATCATGGGATTTTTTGATGAGCTGAAGCGTCTGGCCCGCCCTTATGAGGACGAGGAAGAGGACGAGGAGTTTGACGACTTTGAGTCGGTGTCCCGCAGCGAGCGGATGGACCGCACCGGCGGCGAGCGGGTGGAGCGGCGCAGCGCCAAGCTCCAGGACACCGGCGCCGGGATGTTTACCCCCGAGCCGGAGCGGCGGAGCAACAAGGTGGTGAATATCCACACCACCACCCAGCTGCAGGTGGTGCTGGTGAAGCCCGAGCGGTTTGACAACGCCAGCGAGATCGCCGACCACCTGCGGGAGAAGCGCACGGTGGTGCTCAACCTGGAGTCCACCAACAAGGATATCGCCCGCCGTCTGCTGGACTTCCTGTCCGGCGTGGCCTACGCCAACGAGGGCAAGATCAAGAAGGTGGCCATCTCCACGTACATCATCACCCCCTACAACGTGGACATTCTGGGGGACCTCATCGACGAGCTGGAGAACAACGGGCTGTATTTCTAAGATAGATCAGGGGGAATACTGTTATGCTGACACCGCAGGAAGTCTCTGAACACGCCTTTGCCAAGGCGTCTTTCGGCGGGTACAATATGGCCATGGTGGACGAGTTTCTGGACATCCTGACGGTGGACTACACCGCACTGTACAAGGAGAACGCCACCCTGAAGGCCAAAATGAAGGTGCTGGTGGAAAAGGTGGAGGAGTACCGCTCCACCGAGGACGCCATGCGCAAGGCCCTGCTCACCGCCCAGAAGATGGCGGACGACCTGGTGGCTGAGGCCGAGCAGAAGCGCAACAAGCTGCTGCAGAGCGCGGAGGAGGACGCCCGAGTCCGCATCGGCCAGCTCCAGCAGAGCGTGCGGGACGAGCAGGCCCGCCTTGTGGCCGCCCAGAACGCCACCGCCGCCTATGTGGGCAAGCTGAAGGAGCTCTACCAGCACGAAATGGACTACCTCAGCGGCCTGTCCCGGCTGAGCGCGCCGGTGGAGCAGCCCGACCGGGTATCCGAGACCGTCAAGGACATCGAGCAGAGCGTGGAGCAGCTGGTCCGGCGGGAGAGCGAGAGCGCCCCCACCGCCCAGGAGGAGCCGGCCTCTCAGGAGGGCGGGCTGTACGCCGAGCTGATGGAGCTCAACCGGGGCGGCAATCAGGAGCAGCCCAGGCCGGAGGAGGACGACGAGGTGGAGGAGCCCACCCGCCGCATCGACTTTGACCACCTGCAGTTCGGCAAGGACTACGAGATCCGCTAAAATCCCCTTGACAGGACCCGCGCAAACAGGTAAGATACTGGGAGACGCCTGTAAAAGGGCGTTTCCCAGTTTATTTTCATCGGAAACATGCCGTGACGAGGACGAGTACCGCCCCCAACCCTGCGCAGAGAGCCGCCGTTTTGGTGCAAGGCGGACAGGACGGGCCGGGAAGATCACCTCCGAGCATGGCCGCCGAACTCCAGTAAGCGGCCGCGGCTGGCCCCGTTACCGGCCTTTGAGTGGTCCCGGTCCGTCCGGGACAACGAGAGTGGTACCGCAGAGGTTCGCGCCTTTGTCTCTTGGGAGACAAGGGCGCTTTTTGTTTGCCTGAAAAAACAAAATTTACGATAGAAGGAGAACCACCCATGGATTACAACCAGACCGTCCATCTGCCCCAGACCGACTTCCCCATGCGGGCGGGGCTGCCCAAGCGGGAGCCGGACATGCTCCAGGAGATGCAGGACCACGACCTGTACCACAAGATGGTAAAGCGCAACGAGGGCAAGCCCAGCTTCGTCCTCCACGACGGCCCTCCCTATGCCAACGGCAATATCCACATCGGCACCGCCCTGAACAAGATCCTCAAGGACATCATCGTCAAGCACAAGAACATGACCGGCCACTACGCCCCCTATGTGCCCGGCTGGGACACCCACGGCCTGCCCATCGAGTCCGCCGTCCTCAAGGACAAGAAGGTGAAGCGGGACGAGATGACCACCGCCCAGTTCCGCACCAAGTGCCGGGAGTATGCCGAGGGCTATATCGCCAAGATGACCGGGCAGTTCCAGCGGCTGGGGGTGCTGGGCGAGTGGGAGAACCCCTATATCACCCTGCTGCCCGAGTTTGAGGCCAAGCAGATCGAGGTCTTTGGCAAGATGGCGGAGAAGGGCCTCATCTACAAGGGCATGAAGCCGGTGTACTGGTGCCCCGCCGACCAGACCGCCCTGGCCGAGGCCGAGATCGAGTACGCCGACGACCCCTGTACCACCATCTTTGTGAAATTCCCCGTCCGGGACGACAAGGGCAAGCTGGGTCAGTACGCCGACCTGTCCAAGGTCTACTTCGTGATCTGGACCACCACCCCCTGGACCATCCCCGGCAACTTCGCCATCTGCCTGAACGCCGAGTTCGACTACGTGCTGCTCCAGGTGCCCTCCGGCGACGTGTACGTGCTGGCCCGCGACCTGGCCGAGAGCGTGTGCAAGGCCGCTCACATTGACTATGAAGCCTGCAAGGTGCTGGCCGAGCTGAAGGGCTCTGAGTTTGAGCTGATGACCGCCACCCACCCTCTCTTTGACCGGGAGAGCGTGATCCTCAACGGCGAGCACGTCACCCTGGACGCCGGCTCCGGCTGCGTCCACACCGCCCCCGGCTTCGGCGCGGAGGACTTCCAGATCTGCCAGCAGTACGACAAGGCGGGCCTGACCCACATTGGCGTGCCGGTGCCCGTCAACGCCAAGGGCGTCATGACCGACGAGCGCTACAACGGCCAGTTCTACGCCAAGGGCAACGACATGGTGGTGGAGGACCTGGAGAAGGAAGGCTTCCTGGTGGCCAAGGAGAATATCACCCACTCCTACCCCCACTGCTGGCGGTGCAAGAATCCCATCATCTACCGGGCCACCGAGCAGTGGTTCTGCTCCGTGGACGCCATCAAGGACGCCGCCGTCAAGTCCTGCGACTCCATCCAGTGGAAGCCCGAGTGGGGCAAGGAGCGCATGATCTCCATGATCTCCGAGCGCAACGACTGGTGCATCTCCCGCCAGCGGGTGTGGGGCGTGCCCATCCCCATCTTCTACTGCGACGACTGCGGGGCCGACATCGTCACCCCCGAGACCATCGCCCATGTGGCCCAGCTGTTCCGGGCGCACGGCTCCAACATCTGGTTTGACAAGGAGCCCGCCGACCTGCTGCCTGAGGGCTTCGTGTGCCCCAAGTGCGGCAAGGCCCACTTCTCCAAGGAGTCCGACATCATGGACGTGTGGTTCGACTCCGGCTCCACCTGGGCGGCCGTGGCTGCCGAGCGGCCCTATCTGAAATACCCTGCCGACCTGTACCTGGAGGGCGGCGACCA
Source organism: Candidatus Flavonifractor merdavium (assembly GCA_019119335.1). Lineage (GTDB taxonomy): Bacteria > Bacillota > Clostridia > Oscillospirales > Oscillospiraceae > Flavonifractor > Flavonifractor merdavium. The sequence goes on along the minus strand of DWXF01000049.1, from coordinate 8,664 downwards.
GTACCGGGGCTGGTTCCAGTCCTCCATGCTCACCTCCATCGCCGTCAACGGCGTGGCCCCCTATCACCAGATCGCCACCCACGGCTGGACCGTGGACGGCGAGGGCAAGGCCATGCACAAGTCTCTGGGCAACGCCGTCTCCCCCGACGAGGTGATCAAGGAGTACGGCGCGGATATGCTCCGCCTGTGGGTGGCCTCCGCCGACTACACCCAGGATATGCGCATCTCCAAGGACATCATGAAGCAGCTCTCCCAGGCCTACCTGAAGATCCGCAACACCGCCCGGTATATGCTGGGCAACCTGTGCGACTTCGACCCCGACGCCAATCTGGTGCCGGTGGACAAGCTGATGGACCTGGACCGCTTTGCTCTGGCCTCCTTCAACGAGCTGGTCAAGACCGCCCGGGCCGCCTATGACAAGTACGAGTTCCACGGGGTCTACCGTGCCGTGTACAACTTCTGCGTGGTGGATATGTCCAACTTCTACCTGGATATCATCAAGGACCGGCTGTACTGCGGCGGCGAGGAAGAGCGCCGCTCCGCCCAGACCGCCCTGTACTATATCCTGGACGGTATGACCCGGCTCATCGCCCCCATCCTGGCCTTCACCTCCGACGAGATCTGGCACGCCATGAAGCACGCCAAGGGTGTGGACGCCGAGAGCGTGCTGCTCAACGATATGCCCGAGGACAACGCCGCCTTCACCCTGGACGAGGCCGCCCAGGCGCGGTGGAACAGGCTGGTCAGCCTGCGGGACGCCGTCAACAAGGCCCTGGAGAACGCCCGCAACGCCGGGGTGTTCAAGAAGGCCCAGGACACCGAGGTCACCGTCTCCGTGTCCGCGGAGGACGCCGCCAGCCTGAAGGACGAGGACCTGGCTACCCTGTGCATCGTCTCCAAGGTCACCGTCACCACCGAGAACCTGGAGGGCGAGAAAAACGAGGACTGCCTGATCCCCTGCACCATCGCCGTCAAGCTGTCCGAGGCTCCCAAGTGCCCCCGCTGCTGGAACCACAACGAGCACATCGGCACCGCCGGCCATCACGCCGAGCTGTGCCCCCGCTGCGCCGCCGTGGTGGGCGAGTAATCTGTATAACACAAAAGGACGCTGTGAGTTTTCACGGCGCCCTTTTTCTTTGCGTAAGAGGCAACGGGCCTCCGGCGGCCCCGCTTTCTTTCCAAAGAAAGCGGTGGGAAAGAAAGGGTCGGGGCGGGGGATTTCGATTTCCCCCGCCCCGACACCCCACCCCTTGAAACGACCAATCAGGGGGGCCTGCGGGCCCCCCTATTGGATGTACCCCCCGGAGGGGCACTTGCGCCACCTGGCCGGTGCGGCGGGGCCGTTACGGAGTAAGGCCCCGCCGCCGGAAAGCTGGCAGGAGAGCAGCCTGGGGGAGATTCCAAAGATGGGGGAACCGCAGTTCCCCCTCTTTGGTCGTTTTAAGGAGGGGGTGCAGGGGGAGGGAAATCGAAATCCCTCCCCTGCTGATTCTTTCGCCCCTTTCTCATCATGGAGAAAGGGGCCCGCCGGAGGCATCGCCTCCATACCGCCGGATCTCCTTCCGCAGAAGCTGGCGCAGATACCCCGACACCGACCGGCACTCCAGCTGTGCCAACTTTTGGGCCATTTCCTTGTCCTCCGCCGTTACCTGGATAGTGATGGTCTGTTTCTTTTTCTGCATAGCCACCCCTCCTTTTTGCCATAATATCACTCTTAATAACTCTGGTCAACTCTATATAATTCTTTGAGAAAGATGACTCTGGATGATATCATTCAGATACAAATAGATACACGCGGAAGGAGCGGTCTTATGGGCGTGCAGGAAACGCCGTACTCTCTGCGCCTGAGCCATGAGGTGATGCAGAAGATCCGGGCGCTGGCGGCAAAAGACAAGCGTTCCATTAACATGCAGCTGTGCGTGGCGGTGGAATATTATCTGGAGCAGTACGAAAAGGAGCACGGGGAGATTCCCGTGGAGCCGGAGCATTGAGAGGGCGTCCGCTGGTGCGGACGCCCTTGTACTTGTATTTGGACCGGCTTTTTGGTATAATAAAATCTCTTATTATGGGTCGCGCCGCGATCCACCGCCGGGAGGTGTCTCATGCGAAAAAATAAGTTAACCCATCTGATGGAGCCCAGTTTTCGGCTGTATTTTGCCTTTTTGATTCTCTTCGCGGTGGTGACCGCCCTTTTCTCCATTCCGGTGGCGGTGATCCAGCTGGCGGTGGTGACCATCCTCTACCTCTACTTCCGCCGCAACAACGCCATGCGGCAGAAGGAAATTCTGAAATACATCGAAAACGTCACCTGCAACATGGACTCGGCTACCAAGGACACCATGGTGAACGCCCCCCTGCCCATGGTGATTTTCCGGCCGGAGAACGACGAGGTGATCTGGTCCAATGACCGTTTTTTACAGATCACCGGGGAGCGGGAGCACATGTTTGACACCAAGCTCACCGCGGCGGTACCCGACTTCTCCTCCCGCTGGCTGATGGAGGGCAAGAACGAGTGCCCCACCGAGGTGCGCATTGGGGACCGGCGCTTTCTGGTGTACGGCCACCTGGTCCGCACCGAGGAGCAGGGGGCCCGGGGCTACCTGGCCACCACCTACTGGGTTGACGTCACCGATTTTGCCCAGGTGCGGGACGAGTATTACGCCAGCCGCCCGGTGGTGGCGATCCTGACGGTGGACAACTACGAGGAGCTGATGAAGGGGGCCACCGACAACGCCAAATCCGCCATGCGCAGCGAGATTGACGACCGGCTGGCCCAGTGGGTGGCGCCCGCCCAGGGCGTGTTCACCCGGTATGAGCGGGACCGCTACCTGTTTCTGTTCGAGGAAAAATTCCTGGCCCAGTTCCAGGAGGGCAAGTATTCCGTGCTGGACAGCGTGCGCCAGGTGACCAGCCCCTCCGGCATCCAGGCCACCCTGTCCATCGGCATCGGCAAGGACGCCGACAGCCTGGGCGAGCTGTACCAGTACGCCGCCCTGTCGGTGGAGATGGCCCTCTCCCGGGGCGGGGATCAGGTGGTCATCAAGAACAAGTTCAACTTTGAGTTCTTCGGCGGGCGCACCAAGGAGCTGGAAAAGCGCACCAAGGTGAAGAGCCGGGTGATGGCAAACGCCCTGGGGGAGCTGATGGCCGACGCCTCCATGGTGTTCGTCATGGGCCACAAGTACCCCGACCTGGACTGCATCGGCGCCGCCGCCGGCGTGTGCGCCATGGCCCGGAAAAAGGGCACCCCCGTGCACATCGTCAAGGAGCCGGGGGTCAACCCCGCCAGCGAGATGTGCGCCCGGCTGGAGGCGGTGGAGGAGTATCAGGGCGTGTTCCTCTCCCCCCAGGACGCGATTCTGCTGGCCGACTCCAACTGCCTGCTGGTGGTGGTGGACACCAACCGCCCGGAGCAGGTGGTGAGCCAGGACCTGCTGGAGGCGGTCCACAAGGTGGCGGTCATCGACCACCACCGCCGGGCCTCCTCCTACATTGCCGACGCCGCCCTCAACTTCCACGAGCCCTACGCCTCCTCCGCCAGCGAGCTGTCCACCGAGCTGCTGCAATACCTGCTGGAGCCGGCGGACCTGCTGAAGATCGAGGCGGAGGCCCTGCTGGCGGGCATCGCCCTGGACACCAAGCAGTTCACCATGCGCACCGGCAGCCGCACCTTTGAGGCGGCGGCCTTCCTGCGCCGCAGCGGCGCCGACACCGGCGACGTGAAGAAGCTCTTCCAGAACGACCTGGAGGGCACCATCGCCAAGTACGACATCATCCAGACCGCCAGGATGTACAAGTCCGGCATCGCCGTGGCCAAGGTGGACCACACCGTGGGGCGCATCACCGCCGCCCAGGCCGCCGACGAGCTGCTGAATATCTCCGGCATCGACACCTCCTTCGTCCTCTTCCCCGACAACGAGGGGCGGGTGATCCTGTCCGCCCGCAGTATGGGGGACGTGAACGTGCAGGTGGTGCTGGAGAAGCTGGGAGGCGGCGGCAACGCCGCCACCGCCGGGGCCCAGGTGCCCGGCAAAACCGTGGACGAAGTGGCCCGGATGCTCTTCCAGGCCATTGACCAGTATTTAGCCGACGAATAAAGGAGATTGTAACCATGAAAGTGATTTTACAGCAGGACGTGAAGGGCCAGGGCAAGAAGGGCCAGCTCATCGAGGCCAGCGACGGCTACGCCCGCAACTTCCTTCTGCCCCGCAAGCTGGCTGTGCCCGCCACCGCCGAGAACATCAACACCATGAAGATGCAGGAGAAGGCCAAGAAGGCCCAGGAGGCCGCCGAGAAGGCGGAGGCCGAGGCCACTGCCGCCAAGCTGAAGGACCTGACGGTGAAGGTGGTGGCCAAGGGTGGTAACGGCGGCCGTCTGTTCGGCGCGGTGACTTCCAAGGAGATCGCCGACGCCCTCAGCGCCCAGCACAGCGTCAACATCCCCAAGACCAAGATCGTCCAGGACGAGCCCATCAAAGCCTTCGGCACTTACGAGCTGAAAGTGAAGCTGGGCTATGAGGTCACCGGAACCCTGAAGGTCATGGTGGCCGAGGAGTAAGAAACTTCCGGGGAGGCGGAGCGTATGGCAAGCGAGGAAGAACTGCTGCTGCGGCAGATGCCCCACAGCGTGGAGGCCGAGCAGAGCGTGCTGGGCTCCATGCTCATCGACGCCCGGTGCGTGCCCGAGGTCATCGAGGCCCTCAAGCCCGAGGACTTTTACCTGCGGACCAACCGGGAAATCTACGAGACTATCTATTCCATGTTCAACTTTTCCCTCACCATCGACCCGGTGACGGTGCTGGACCACATGCGGCAGAACGGGGTGTACGACGAGAACACGTCCCGCAACTACATCCTCCAGCTCATGGACATCACCCCCACGGCGGCCAACGTGAAGGAATATGTGACCATCGTCAAGGACAAGGCCCTGCTGCGGAACATCGCCGAGACGGCGGGGGAGCTGACCGCCCTGGTGCAGGAGGGCACCGACACCGCCCAGAAGGTGCTGGATATCGCCGAGCAGCGCATCTACGCCATCCGGCAGGGCCGGGCCTCCCAGGGGCTGGCCCACATCTCCAGCGTGATCCTCAATGTGTACGAGCGGCTCAACGAGCTGGCCGCCAGCGGCCGGGCGGTGCCCGGCCTCAGCACCGGCCTGCCCGACGTGGACGCCGCCATCTCCGGCCTGAACAAGTCCGACCTCATCCTGCTGGCCGCCCGGCCGGGCATGGGCAAGACCTCCTTCGCCCTCAACCTGCTGCTCCACGCCGGAAAATTCTCCGGCAAGACGGTGGTGTTCTTTTCCCTGGAAATGAGCCGGGAGCAGCTGGCCATGCGCCTCATCTCCAGCGAGTCCTTTGTGGACAACAAGAAGCTGGTCACCGGCAATCTGGGTGAGGAGGACTGGGGCAAGATCGCCGCCGCCTCCGCCGCGCTGAACCAGACCCAGATCCTCATTGACGACAACCCCTCCCTCTCGGTGGCCGACATGAACGCCAAGTGCCGCCGGGTGGATAACCTGGGGCTGGTGGTCATCGACTATCTGCAGCTGATGACCTCCGCCGGCGGGCCCCAGCGCAGCGGGGACAACCGCCAGCAAATTGTCTCGGATATCTCCCGTGCCCTGAAGATCATGGCCAAGGAGCTGAACGTGCCGGTGGTCTGCCTGTCCCAGCTCTCCCGTGGCCCCGAGAGCCGCTCGGACAAGCGGCCCATGCTGTCCGACCTGCGTGAATCGGGCGCCATCGAGCAGGACGCCGATATCGTCATGTTCCTCTACCGGGACGACTATTATAATGACGACAGTGAAAACCACAATCTGGCTGAGTGTATCATCGCCAAGAACCGCCATGGCGAGACCAGGACGGTGGAGCTGCAGTGGCTGCCCGAGTACACCACCTTCTCCTCCATCGACCGGCGGCACGAGGAATATTAAGGAGCCCCTATGCTGGAACAAGTGAAGGCCCTCACAGCCGAATATGATATGTTTCCCCGCGGCGGGAAGGTGCTGTGCGCCGTGTCCGGCGGGGCGGACTCCATGTGTCTGCTCCACCTGGCCTGGTCCATGGCGGAGGCGGGGGGCTTCCAGGTGGCGGCCGCCCACTACCACCACGGGATGCGGGGGGCGGCCGCCGATGCCGACGCCGCCTTTGTGGAAACTTTTTGCAAAGAGCGGAATATTCCCTGCGTGGTGGAGCGGGGAGACGTATACGGCCAGGCCCAGCGCCTGGGCCTGGGGGTGGAGGAGACCGGCCGCCAGCTGCGGTACGAATTCCTCCGCCGGACGGCGGAGGAGCTGGGGTGTAACCGGATCGCCACCGCCCACAACGCCGACGACAACCTGGAGACCCTGCTGCTCCATCTGGTGCGGGGGGCGGGCCTCCACGGGCTGGCGGGTATCCCGCCCCGGCGGGGGGAGATCGTCCGGCCCCTGCTCACCACCTCCCGCTCAGACATCGAGGCCTATCTGGCCGAACACGGGCTGACTCACGTGGAGGACTGCACCAACGCCGACGAGAGCTACGCCCGCAACCGCATCCGCCGCCAGGTGGTGCCGGTGCTGCGGCAGCTCAACCCCCGGCTCACCGAGAGCGCGGCGGAGACCATGGGATACCTCCGCTCCGACAACGACTATCTCAACGCCCAGGCCGCCGCAGCCTGCGCCCATGCCCGGTGGGCGGAGGACGACCTGGTGATCGAGGCCCGGTACATCGCCCAGCTCCCCGCCGCCATCGCCCCACGGGCCGCCCGGCGGATGCTGGAAATGATGGGGGACGGAAACACCGATTGCTCCGCCGCCCATCTGAAGGCCATTGTGGACCTGGCTACGGGCGAGGACCCGTCGGCGGTGGCCTTTTTGCCCCACGGGCGGCTGGTGCAGCGGGTGTACAAGGACCTGCTGTTTACCACCCAGTCCGAACCCCTGCCCCCCTTCTCCCCCACCCCCCTGAACCTGGACGGGGAGACCGCCCCGGAGGGCACCCCCTGGCGGTGCCGCTGTTGGGCAACCACCTGCCCGGCGGAGGGGGAACCGGGGGTGCTCTATCTGGCCCGGGAGGCCGTGGAGGGGGAGCTGGTGCTCCGGCCCCGGCAGACCGGGGACGAGATCGCCCTGCCCCGGCGGGGCGGGACCAAGACGGTGAAAAAGCTGTTTATTGACGAGAAGGTGCCCCGGCGGGACCGGGAGCGGGTGCCGGTGCTGGCCGACGGGGCCGGGGTGCTGGCGGTGGCGGGCTTCGGAGCGGACCAGAGCCGCCTGGCCCAGCCGGGACAGCCCGCCTATGCACTGATTTTTTGGAAGAAAGAGTGAGGAGACAAGGTATGGAACATATTCTGGACAAGGACGTGGAACGGGTCCTCTTCTCTGAGGAGGAGCTGAAAAACCGGGTGGCGGAGATCGCCGCCCAGATCGACCGGGACTATGCCGGGAAAGAGCCGCTGCTTATCAGCGTGCTCCGGGGCTCCTTTGTATTCATGGCCGACCTGGTGCGGCAGATCCACCTGCCCTGCACGGTGGACTTTATGGCGGTGTCCTCCTACGGGGCGGGTACCTCCAGCTCCGGTCAGGTAAAGATCATCAAGGACCTGTCCGAGCAGATCGAGGGTAAGGACCTGATCGTGGTGGAGGACATTCTGGACAGCGGCAACACCCTGAGCTATCTGCTCCAGATCCTCCAGGCCCGCCACCCCGCCTCGGTGCGGCTGTGTACCCTGCTGGATAAGCCCTCCCGCCGGGTGAAAGAGGTGGAGCTGCACTACGCCGGCTTCTCCATCCCCGACTACTTCGTGGTGGGCTACGGCCTGGACTATGCGGAGAAATACCGCAACCTGCCCTACATCGGAGTGCTCAAGCCTGCGGTATACGGCGGGGAATAAGGGGAAAGATCTTGTCTGGAAAGGACGTGGCCATTCCTTGAAACGAAACGTAAGCATGCGGGATGTGGGCTTCTATCTGCTCATTGCCCTCATCCTGGTGATGACCATTTTCGCCCTGCGGGGCGGACTGGACAATCAGACGGCGGCGACCTACGGCCAGATCCGCCGCCTGCTGGAGGAGCAGCAGGTGTCCCAGGTGGTGGTGGAGGACAACACCGTCACCCTCTGGCTGAAGGAGCCGGCGGACGGACAGGCCACGGTGCGCTACGACGTGGGCAACCCCCAGTGGTTCTACGACGACTTCAACGACCTCATCGTGGAGCAGCAGCGGCTGGGGATCATCGCCGACTACGACTATCCCCAGGGCTGGGTGCCCCCCTACTGGATGACCTACCTGCCCTGGGTGGCTATTCTGGTGGTGTTCGGCCTGCTGTGGTACTTTATGTTCCTGCGGCAGGCGGGGGCCGGCGGCGGAGGCGGGGGCGGCGGCGACCGCACCGCCCGGTTTGGCCGGGCCCGCACCCGCACCGGAGCCGACGAGCAGAAGAAGGTCACCTTTGAGGACGTGGCCGGGGCCGAGGAGGAAAAGGAGGAGCTGCGGGAGATCGTGGAATTCCTCCGGGACCCCAAGCGCTACCTGGAGCTGGGGGCCCGCATCCCCAAGGGTGTGCTCCTTGTTGGCCCGCCGGGCACCGGCAAGACTTTGCTGGCCAAGGCTGTGGCCGGAGAGGCAGGGGTGCATTTCCTGTCCATCTCGGGTTCCGACTTTGTGGAGCTGTATGAGATCGA
>DWXF01000048.1 GCA_019119335.1 Candidatus Flavonifractor merdavium | reverse complement strand
ATTTGAATAGTCACATTTCAATATTACCACCATGCTCACATACTGTCAATGACTATCTCAATAGTCGCTTTCGTGATCTCAGAGAAATAGGCGAGCAATGCCCCGAATAGCCATTCGGCTTCCGGCGCTGCTTGTTGAAGATATCCCTCAAATCCCCATGAACGCAGAATTTCATTCTGTGGCTGCGTGTCCGTGGGACGCTTTTGAGGCTGTTGCTCCACTTTCGTTTTGCTACAGCCTCTTTGAATCTATCTACAAATCATAATTAGTGGTGAAAACACCCTTGACAAATCTCTTCCCAAAAACTCATCCTGCAAAAGTATGCCGATGAGAATGGGTTCCAGAATACCAGATTTTATGTGGACGATGGCTATTCCGGAGCAAACTTCAATCGCCCGGCCTTTGAGCAGATGATGGATGACATGAGCAACGGCGACATCGCTGTCATCATCACGAAGGATCTCTCCCGCCTTGGCAGAAACCAGCTTCACACCGGCCTTTATATCGAGGAGATCTTCCCCTCCAACGATGTGCGCTACATCGCTGTCAATGACAATGTGGACACCAAGTATGAAAACAGCAACGAACTGATGCCCTTCAAAAATTTGTTCAACGAGTGGCATGTGCGAGACTGCAGCCGCAAGGTACGGAATGTGGTGAACGCCAAGGCACAGCGTGGAGTTCGGGTAGGGACACGAGCTCCCTATGGCTACCGCAAGGGTGAAACAAAAGACTCTCCTCTGCTGGTGGACGAGGAGGCGGCAACCGTTGTCAAACGCATCTTCGCTATGTGCGCCAGTGGAATGGGACCCTCCCAGATCGCAAAGCAGCTTAAGAAAGAGCATATCTACAGTCCATCCATGTACGCCTATACGAAATTCGGCATATCCCATTCCGGGCTGAATACGGAGCGGCCCTACAACTGGACCAGCGATATGGTGGCGGATATGCTGCAGAACATGGTCTGCCTTGGACACACGGTCAACCTCCGCTACAGCACCAAGTCCTACAAGGACAAAAAGAAGCGTGAGCGTCCCAGATCCGAGTGGCTCATCTTTGAGCACACCCATGAAGCGCTGGTGGATCAGGAAACCTGGGATATCGTACAGGAGGTACGGTCCCATAAACGCCGCCGGACAAATATGGATGAGCAAAATATGTTCTCTGGACTGGTATATTGCGCGGACTGCGGCATGCCCATGGTGCTGCACCGGGCGCACACCATGAAGCCGGAACAGAACAATTTTACCTGCCGCACCTACAAAAAGGACGGATCTGATGTCTGCAGCGCTCACTATGTCCGGGAAGTAGCACTGAAGGAAATCGTGCTGGAAACGATCCGCAGAGCCACAGAGTTTGCCCGGAGCGATCCGGAGCGGTTCGCAGCCTACATCCAGCAGAAGCAATCCACTGAAGTGGCAAAGGAGATCCGAGGCTTGGAGCGAGAGCTGTCCACGATGTGGAAACGGGATGGGGAGCTGGATGTGGTGTTCAAGCGGATGTATGAGGACAGCGCCCTGGGACGGGTGAGCAATGAGCAGTTCCGCTTGCTGTCTGGGGCATACTCCAAGGAGAAAGCGCAGCTGGCCGAAACCATCCCCGCCACAGAGGAACGCCTGGAGAAACTGCGCAGCAGTATGGCCAACGCCAAAAACTTCATTGCCAAGGCCAGGAAGTTTACCGACACGACAGAACTGACACCGGAATTGCTCCGTACCTTCGTAGCGAAGATCATCGTATACGAAAAAGAGGTCAAATACTCCAAGCACGCACCGCAGAAAATCCAAATCTGTTTCCGGGACTTCAACCTTAACGAGACAGACGATGTGATTCTCTGCGGGGAGACAACAGAAAAGGCAGACAGTGCAACCGCACTGCCTGCCTAATCCGAGGACACACTTCAAGATACCCCTATCAGGAGTAGCGGAAGCGTCCTTTTTTTATATGGATTCAGCTGGCCAGTGTGCGGCCCAGGGCCCGGCAGGCATCGGCGGCGTCCCCCTCGGGAGCGCCGCAGGCGATTACCGGCTCGTCGGCCAGACTGCACCCGGCGTCCTCGCAGTCGGCCGCCCAGGTGCGCATCCACTCGCCGTCTCCCCAGCCGTAGGAGCCGAACAGCCCCACGGTTTTGCCTGCCAGCCTGGGCCTGACGGCGGTAAACATGGGCTCGAACTCCGCCTCCTCCAGCTGTTCCGCCCCCATGGAGGGGCAGCCGAAGGCAAAGGCGGCGTACTGGTCCACCTGCCCGGCGTCAAACAGCTCGGGGGTCAGCAGGTCGGCCTGCCCGCCGGCAGCGGTTACCCCTTCGGCCACCAGGTTGGCCATGGCCTCGGTATTGCCGGTTCCGCTCCAATAGACGATTGCGATCTTGCTCATGTGTATTCCTTCCTTTCGTTCTGAGAGAATCAGGCAGCCACGGTGAGCTGCCCCAGGGTGGCGCCCTGGGCATAGCGGCGGCGGTAGAGCTCGGTACACCGGCGGTAGCGGGCAAACCGTCTCTGTGCCGCCACCGGGTCGCCATAGCACTTCCAGCAGCCGCAGCAGGTGTAATTTCTGCCGCCGTGGGTGATGAAGCCGGTTACGTCCTCCAGGGGGTACCCCAGAAACACCCCGATCTCATGGGGAAATTCCTCCTCCAGACACAGCCGCACCGCCAGCTGCCGCAGACAGCCCCGCGCTCCGTCCCAGGGCCGGTAGCCCATGGAATAGAGGAACTGCCGGTACTCCGTCCGGGCCAGCAGAGCGGTCAGCTCCTGCTCCCGGTAGAGACAGAGCAGATAGGAGCCCGTTTTCCGACAGCCCTTCAGGATCACCAGCCGCAGCCCCCGCCTGGCCAGCTCCTCCCGGCAGTCCAGAAAGCGGGCGATAAAGGTCTTTCCGTCCCGGGGAAGAAACCGGAACAGGGAGGCGGGCTTCAGGCCTGCCAGGGTGAGGGCGCCGTGCTCGATCAGGGCTTGGTCAAAGTGCATGGTGGGCTCCTTTCTTGGTTAGTCATAACTAATCATCTGGGGAATATAATGGTTAGCTGTGACTAACCATGGAAAAAGTATAGCACAGCCATACCATGTTGTCAAGGGGGATCTGCCCTTGACAGAGAGGGAGGGGATGGGCTACAATTTCCAGCAGCGTATGAAATGAGGAGAGAGGCGTTTGAAGATAGAGTTTGCCCCCATGGAGGGGGTCACCAGCGTATGGTACCGCAACGCCCATCAAAAGTGGTTCGGGGGTGTGGAGCGGTATTATACCCCCTTTCTGTCCCCTACCCAGGACCATGTGTTTCCCAAGCGGGAGCTGCGGGAGATTGAGCCGTCGGGCAACCAGGGGGTTCCCCTGGTGCCTCAGCTGCTTACCCGCCGGGGAGAGGATTTTCTGTGGGCAGCAAAAGCCCTGGCAGACATGGGATACAGGGAGGTCAACCTGAACCTGGGCTGTCCCTCCGGCACGGTGACCGCCAAGCGAAAGGGGGCTGGATTTCTGGCCGTGCCCCAAGAGCTGGAGGGGTTTCTGGACGAGATTTTTTCCCAATGTCCCATTGAGATTTCCATAAAGACCCGGTTGGGTATTTCCGACCCGGAGGAGTTCTGGCCCATTCTGGAGCTCTATAACCGCTATCCCCTCAAGGAGCTGATCATCCACCCCCGGGTGCAGAAGGATCAGTATAAGAATCATCCCCGGCGGGAGGTGTTTGCCGCCGCAGCGGCGCAGAGTAAAGCGCCGGTATGCTACAACGGAGACCTGTATACTGCGGCGGCGGTGGAGGAATTTCAGAAGCAATGTCCTAGTGTGGAGCGGATCATGCTGGGCCGGGGGTTGATTGGCGACCCGGCCCTGGCCCGGAAGCTGGCGGGAGGTCCCGCTGTCTCTAGGGAGGAGCTGATGGGCTTTTTATCCGACGTGTTTGATTGCTATACCCACGGCTTTGGCAGCAGGCACAGCGCCATGCTGCGGATGAAGGAGCTGTGGTGCTATCTGATCTGTCTGTTCCGGGACGGAGCAAAATACGGGAAGGCCATCCGCAAGGCGAAGGACCCTGCGGAATACGAGGCCCGGGTGGCGGCAGTGTTCCGGGAGCTGGAGCTGCTGGACGACCTGGAGCCAGACTGGTGAAACGGGAAAGGATGAGGAAAATGAGACGAGCGGCGTTTATTGGCAGCGGCAATATGGGCGGGGCTCTGATCCGGGCGGCCTGCCGGGCAATCGGGCCAGAACAGGTGGTCATTGCCGACTATGCCAAAGAGAAGGCGGAAGAGCTGGCGACAGAACTGGGCTGCGCCGCGGCGGCGGACAACGCGGCAGCGGTGGAGGGGGCGGAGGTGATCTTCCTCTGCGTTAAGCCTCAGGTGCTCTCCGGTGTGGCGGCCGCCTTGGTGCCTGCTTTGAACGCCTGCCACGGACGGGGGGAGGACAAGACCCTGGTATCCATTGCCGCCGGGGTGGAGATTGCCACGCTCCGGGGTTTCCTGAAGGACATTTCCTGGGACATCCCCATTTTGCGGGTGATGCCCAACACCTGCGCCGCCATCGGTAAGGGCATGCTGGCGCTGACTGACGGTGGGGCGGGGAACGAGACCGGCCTTGCCGCTGTGGAGACCATCCTGGCCGACGCCGGCCGGGTGGAGCGCATCAGCGAGGGCCTGATGGATCAGTTCACCGCCGTGGCGGGCTGCGGCCCGGCCTATGTGTACCAGTTTATTGAAGCCCTGGCTGACGGCGGGGTAATGGCGGGCCTGCCCCGGGCCCAGGCCCAGACCTATGCCGCCCAGACTCTGTTGGGGGCGGCGGCCATGGTGCTGGAGACCGGCAAACATCCCGGTCAGCTGAAGGACGAGGTGTGCTCGCCCGGCGGCTCCACCATCGTGGGGGTGGCTGCTCTGGAGGAGCATGGCTTCCGCTCTGCCGCCATCCAGGCGGTGATGGCCGCCTTTGGTAAAAATAAAGAGCTGGGTAAATAAGCGGAAAAAAAGACCGCCGGGACAGGTATAGCCGGTCCCGGCGGTCTTTTATCTGTCTTTGGTCAATAGCAAGAGCGCTCCGGCGGGCAGCTCCAGCCAGAGCGGGGCCCGGCCGGCCAGCTCCGGCCACCGGTCCTTTTCCAGCTCCATGCGCAGCCGGGAGAAGCCCTGACTGCCGCCGGGGGTGGACAGCATGACCACCGTGGAAAACACGTTCTCCACCACCCGCTCCACCTGACAGGGCAGGCGGTTAGGGCCGGGTCCATCCACGGGCCTGATGTAGTGGGCCCGTACGCCGATGTGGCTCAGACCCTCCGGCAGCGGTCCTGCCGGATCCAGGGTCACCCCCCAGTCCAGGGCCTCCACTTTGCCGTCGGGGGTGGGCTGGGCCCGGGAGATGTTCTTGCACCCGGACAGCAGGCAGGCCGACAGAGTGCGGGGGGCCTCAAAGAGCTCGTTTACCGGCAGGACGGCCTGGGATTTACCCTGATCCAGCACGCACACCTGCCGGCACAGCCGCTGCACCTCGTCCCGGTTGTGGGTGACGAAGAGCACCGGGCCGGAGAAGGCAGAGAGCAGGTCAGAAAGCTCCAGCTCCACCTGCCATTTCAGGTAGCTGTCCAGAGCGGAGAAAGGTTCGTCCAGCAGCAGCACCTCCGGCTCGCTGGCCAGGATGCGGGCCAGGGCCACCCGCTGCTGCTGCCCGCCGGAGAGCTGCCGGGGATATTTTCCCTCCTGGCCCTCCAGGTATAGGGTGCGCGCCAGCCGGGCCACCGTCTCCTGACGGGCCTTCTTGTCCCGCACCCCCACGGCAATGTTCTGGGCCACCGTCATATGGGGAAAGAGGGCGTAGTTCTGGAACAGGTAGCCCACCCGCCGCTTCTGAGGCGGCAGATTGATGCGCGCTTCGGAATCAAACAGCACCCTGCCGTCCAGCACGATCTGGCCCCGGTCGGGTTTTTCAATGCCGGCTATGCACCGCAGCGTCATGCTCTTGCCGCAGCCGGAGGCTCCCAACAGGCCGGTGAGCTGTCCGCTGTCCGTCTCAAAGGATACGTCCAGCCGGAAGACGCCCAGGTCCTTATGGATGTCCACAAACAGGCCCATCACGCCACCTCCCCGGATACGGGAGCCGCCTTCCGGCGAGGCCTGCGGTCCTTTTTCTCCAGCATGTTGACGCACAGCAGTACCACGGCGGAGATAGCCAGGTTGACCAGCACCCACTTCATGGCCCCTGCGTCGTCTCCGGTGCGCCACAGCTGGTACACCGTAGTGGAGATGGTGGCGGTCTTGCCGGGGGTGTACCCGGCGATCATGGAGGTGGCGCCGTACTCCCCCAGCGCCCGGGCGAAAGCCAGCACCGTCCCGGCAATGATCCCCTGCTTGCAGCAGGGCAGCATTACCCGCCAGAAGATCCAGGTGTTGGACCTGCCCAGAGTGCGGGCGGCGTGGGCCAGGGTTATGTCGAAGGACTCGAAGGCCCCTCGGGCGGTGCGGTACATGAGCGGAAAGGCCACCACCGCCGAGGCGAAGATGGCGGCGTACCATACCATGGTGAGCCGCAGATCAAAGACCTCCAGAAACCACAGGCCCAGCACGCGCTTGGGACCCAGCAGCCGCAGCAGGAAGTAGCCCACCACCGTGGGGGGGAGCACCAGGGGCAGGGTGAGCACCACGTCCAGCACTCCCTTCACCAGCCGGGGCAGCCTGGCCACATAGTAGGCGGCGAAGATACCCAGGAAGAAAATGAGGAAGGTGGAAATGGCGGCGATCCGCAGGGAGTTAAACAGGGGGTACCAGTCCAAAACATCCACCGTCCTCGTTTATAACACGGTAAAGCCCACGCCCTCCAGCACGGCAATGGCGTTTTCGTCGGTGTGGAGGTAGTCCAGGAAGGCCTGGGCGGCGGCCTGGCTGACCTCGCTGCCGCCGCACTTCATCACGGCGGCGGGGTAGATCACCTGGTCGCACATGTCGGCATCAGCCTGATCCACCACGCTGAGCTCGTAGGTAAAGGCGTCGGTGGCGTAGATGATGCCGCAGTCCACCGCCCCCTCCTTCACCTGGGTGGCCACCTCGGACACGTTGGAGGCGTAGGTCACCTTGCCGTCAGCCTCCAGACCGGCAATGTCGATGCCCAGGGTGTCCAGGATCTGCAGGGAGTAGGCTCCCACCGGCACGTCGTCATTGCCCAGGCAGAGCAGGGAGAGCTTGTCAGAGGCCAGGTCCTGGAAGGACTGAATGTCCTTGGGGTTGTCGTCGGGCACCGCCAGTACCACCTTGTTCTCCACAAAGTTGATGCGGGTGTCGGACAGCACAAAGTCCAGTCCCTCGTTGGTTCCGGTGGTGTCGGCGGCATCCAGCTGGTTCATCTGCTTCTGGGCGGCGGAGATGAACAGGTCGCACACCGCGCCCTCCTCGATCTGGGTCTTGAGGGTGCCGGAAGGGTCAAAGGTGAAAGTGAGGGTGACGTTGGGGGCCACCTCTTTGTAGAGCTCGGCGATCTCGGTGAGAGTGGCCTCCATGGAGGCGGCGGCGAACACCACCACGTCCACAGTCTCTGTCTGGGGGGCCGGGGTCTCGCTGTTCTGAGCCGCCGGGCTGTCGGCGGCGCCGGGATTTCCGCCTCCGCAGGCGGCGAGGCCCAGGGCCAGTGCCAGGGCCAGGGTGAGGGATACGAGTTTTTTCATGCTGCATTCTCCTTTACAAAATGGTAGGCGTGCCCGTTTCCAGACATGCCCCGGCCCGTCGCCATGGCTTACGCTTTAGGTGATACGGGCTCGAAGAATTCAGGACTTATCTTAACGGGCACATTCGCCCGCAGTCCCCCTGAGGATTTCCAGGCCGTGGCCCAGAGAAGGGAGAATGAATTCCAGGCACTCCCGCACCGCCTTGGGGCTGCCCGGCAGGTTGACGATGAGAGTTTTCTTGCGAATGCCCGCCGCCGCCCGGCTCAGCATGGCCCGGGGGGTGATCTGGAGGGAGTTGTACCGCATGGCCTCGGCGATGCCGGGAGCGGGACGCTCCACCACGAACAGGGTGGCCTCCGGGGTCAGGTCGGTGGGGGAAAAGCCGGTGCCGCCGGTGGTGAGCACCAGGTCGGCCAGGTCCTCGTCGCACAGCCGCTTCAATTCGGAGGCCAGAGGCTCCACGCCGTCGGGCAGCAGGGCGGTGTGCACGATTTCGTAACCCGCCGCCTCTGTCAGCTCCCGGATCACCGGACCGCTCTTGTCCTCCCGCTGCCCGGCATAGCCGGAGTCGCTGAGGGTGATGATGGCCACTCGCATATTACTCCTCCTCCAGGATGGTGAGTTCGTCCCCCACCGAGATGGCGCCCCCGTGGAGCACCCTGGTGAACACGCCCTCCCGGGGCATGATGCAGTCCCCCATCACCTTGTAAATCTCACAGTGGCTGTGGCACTGTTTGCCCACCTGGGTCAACTCCAGCACCACGTCGTTGCATTTGAATTTGGTGCCGATGGGCAGGGTTTTGAAATCGTACCCCTCCACCACCAGATTTTCGCCAAAGGCTCCGTCATCCACCACAGCCCCTCTGGCCCGGAAGGCCTCCACCTGCTCGTGGGACAGCAGGGATACCTGCCGGTGCCATTTGCCCGCGTGGGCGTCCCCCTGGATGCCCCAGTCCTCCACGAACCGGGCGGAGCCCACGTTTTTCTTCTGGGTACCCTTCTGTTCGCTGACGCAGACGGCAATTACCTTGCCCATAGCCTTATCCTCCAATTTGATTCATGTTGCGGTCCTCGTCCCGGCCGGTGGGCGCCTGCCCAAAATGGTGGCCCTCCGGCTTGCGGGCGATGGCTCCCCGGATGGCCCGTGTCAACGCGGCGTCATCCGCGCCCTGATCCAGCAGGGCTTTCAGGTCCACCCCGCAGTCATACTGCAGGCAAGTTTTCAAAAAGCCGGCGGCGGTGAGCCGCACCCGGTCGCAGCTGGAACAGAACCGGTGGCTGACCGCGCTGATGAAGCCCACCTGTCCGCGGAACCCCTGGAAGGTGACGTACCGGCTGGGGCCGCCGCCCGCCTCCTGAGGACAGGGTAAAGCGGGGCCGAAGGCGGCTTCCAGCCTGGTCAGCACCTCCGCCTCCGTCCGGCGGGGGAGGGTGGAGCCCAGGCCAATGGGCATCAGCTCGATAAAGCGTACCGAAAGATTCCGGTCCCTTGCCAGAGCCGCCAACGGCACCAGCTGGTCGTCGTTTTCCCCGGAGGGGACGCAGTTTACCTTCACCGTCAGGCCGGGGGCGGCCAGAGCGGCGTTCAGCCCCTCCAGGGCCTGCTCCAGCCCGTCCCGGCGGGTGAGGGATTGATATTGAACCCGGTCCAGCGTGTCCAGACTGAGATTGACCCCATCCAGCCCCGCCGCCAGCAGGCCGGGCAGCTGTTCGGCCAGCAGCAGGCCGTTGGTGGTGATGCGTACCCGGCGAATGCCCGATACCTCTTTGACGGCCCGCACCAGACGCTCCAGTCCCTTCCGCACCAGGGGCTCCCCGCCGGTGAGGCGAACCTTCTCCACCCCCAGAGCGGCAAACAGCCCCACCAGCCGGGTGAGCTGCTCGTAGGTGAGAATGGCGCTGTGGTCCATCCACTCCACCCCTTCCTCCGGCATGCAGTAGCGGCAGCGCAGGTTGCACCGGTCGGTGACCGAGATGCGCAGGTAGCGGATATCCCGCCCCAGGGCGTCAAGCATGGCGTGTCCTCTCCTTTTGGATATAGTCCAGCAGCAGGTCTGCCGCCGCCTGAGGCTCCCCCAGGGGCAGGGTGGGGATTCCCGGCAGACTCAGCTCCAGGTCGGTAACCAGAGCCAGCAGGGTGGCCGGGTCGCACACCGGGGCCTGGGAAATTTCACCCCGCACTATCTCCAGCTTGGGCCAGGGGGTGTATTTGAACCCCTCCAGCAGGACCAGGTCGGCCTCCGGGAACTGAGCAATCAGGAAATCCTCCGTCACCGGCTGTCTTTTGACCACTTTAAACTTTTCCCCGTCAAAGATGGCGGTGCCGGCCGCTCCGGCGGCCATGAACCGGCCGGTGTCGGTGCCGGGCGGGTCGGGGTCGAAGCAGTGGCCGTCGTGCTTGATCACGGCCACGTTCAGCCCCGCTTTTGCCAGCAGGGGGAGCATATTTGCGATGAGGGTGGTCTTGCCGGAGTTTTTTACGCCGGAAACAGCGATCACCACGGGCTTACCCACGGTCGTACACCCCCGACTTGCCGCCCTCCTTGTGAACCAAGTGGATCTCCCCCAACTCCATGCCCTTGTCAATGGCCTTGCACATGTCATAGATGGTGAGCAGGGCCGCCGATACCCCGGTGAGGGCCTCCATCTCCACCCCGGTCTTGCCGGAGAGCTTCACGGTGCAGGTGGCCCGGACGGCGCATGCCTCCTCCAGAATCTCAAACTCCACTGCCAGATGGCTGAGCAGCAGGGGGTGGCACAGGGGAATGACCTCCCAGGTGCGCTTGGCGGCCATAATGCCCGCTACTCTTGCCACCCCCAGCACGTCCCCCTTGGCGGCGGTGCGGCCGGTAATGGCGTCCAGAATAGGCCGGGTGACGAAGATTTTTCCCTCGGCCACGGCGGTGCGGAAGGTGGGCTCCTTGTCGGTCACATCCACCATAACGGCGTTGCCCACATCGTCAAAATGATTGAAAACAGGTTCCATCATAACCTCCTGATTATAGCAGCAGAATCCGCACCCGGGTACCCGCCTCCGCCGGAGGCGAGCCCACCGGCAGTTCCGTTAGGCAGTTGCACCCCACCAGGGAGGCGAGCATTCCGGAGGAGTGTCCCTCCGGCAGGGTGATATGTCCATTTTCATACCGGCCCCGGATAAACCGCCGCCTGGGACTGGCCTTGGGGAAGGGGGTGTCCAGCACGCCCTCCCCCCAGCGGGGTCCCTCCTCACCGGACAGGGCGGCCAGCAGGGGCCGGGCCAGCAGCTCAAAGGTGGTGAAGGCGGCAAAGGGATTCCCCGACAGGGACAGGATGGGCTTGTCCTGCCAGACGGAGTACATGGCAGGGGTACCCGGCTTCAGATCCACCCGCCAGAACACCTGCTCCGCCCTCAGCAGGGGAAGTGCCTGATGGAAGATATCCTTGTCCCCCACCGACACGCCGCCGGTGGTGATCAAGACGTCACAGCTTTTCAGCAGCTGCTTCATGGCCTCCGCCACGGCAGCGGGGGCATCCCCCCGGTGGGCGGTCTCGGTCTCAAATCCCAGCTCCGCCAGCCGGGCGGCCAGCAGCATCTGGTTGGAACCGTAGATTTTTCCGGTGGGCAGGGGCGTTCCGGGGGATACCACTTCATCCCCGGTGGTGAGCAGGCCCACTCTGGGCCGGCGGCATACTTCTGCATCCGTCAGCCCGGCGCTGGCCAGCACCCCCAGGGCGGCGGCGTCCAGCCGGGTGCCCTTCCCCAGCAGCAGGGCGCCCTTCCGGTAGTCCTCTCCTTGGTAGACATAATTCTGAAAGGGCTTCAGGGAGACAAACACGGATACCGGGTCCCCCCGGTCGGTGTCCTCCTGGGGTACCACACAGTCGCAGCCGGGGGGCAGCATGGCCCCCGTCATGATCCGCACCGCCTGGCCGGGCTTTACGGGGATTCTGGCCTGGTCCCCGGCGTACACGGTGTCCACCACCTCCAGTACGGCAGGGTGGTCCCTGGTTGCCCCTGCCAGATCGGCGGAGCGCAGGGCGTAGCCGTCCAGAGGAGAGCGGTCAAAGGGTGGGTGGTCCAGGGGCGCGGTGATATCGGCCGCCAGGGTCCGGCCTAGGGCCCTCCCCAGGGGCAGCGATTCTGTCCCGAGAGGGGAGAGGGGGGAGGTCATCCGGGCCACCGCCTCCTCCAACGAAACGCCGGTAATCATTTAAACACCCTTTCCGAAGGGGCAGATGGGATAATGACATTCCGGACAGCCCAGGCACAGCCCGCCGTGGCCCAGGGCCTTCAGGTCGGCCCGGCTGACCCGTACTCCGGCGGCGATGCGGGGAAGCATCAGGTCAAACACGGTGGCCTTGGCGTACATGACGCAGCCGGGCAGGCCCAGGATGGGGGTACCGTCGGCAAAGTAGCCCAGCAGGAACATGGCCCCCGGCAGCACCGGAGCCCCGTAGGATACGATCTCCGCTCCGGTGTCCTTGATGGCCCCGGGGGTGCGGTCGTCCGGGTCCACGCTCATGCCGCCGGTGCACAGAATCAAATCCACGCCCTTTTCCTTAAACTCCAGGGCGGCGGCGGTGATGGCCGTCCTGTCGTCCCCCGGCAGACAGTGGTGGGTGACTTCAATGCCGTAAGCGGCCAGCTTCTGGATAATAACAGGGGTGAAGCTGTCCTGAATGAGCCCCTTGGCCACCTCGCTGCCGGTGGTGATGAGGCCGCAGGTCTTTAATTTCCAGGGGGTGAGGGAGAGAATGGGGGTTGCCCCCGCCCGCTCTTCCACCGCCTTCAGCTTGTCCTCGGCAATAAGCAGGGGGATGATCCGGGTGCCCGCCAGCTTGTCCCCCTTGTGAACGGCGGTGTTGGTGTGGCGGGTGGCAATCATGATTTCGTCCTCGCCGTTGATGGCGTTGAGCCGCGCCACATCCACCTGAAACAGGCCGTCACAGTCGGCAATCAGCTCGATCTTGCCCTCCTTGACGGGCGTAGGATGCATATGCTCGTTCTGGCACAGGACCCGCAGCCGCTCCGCCGCCTCGTCCTCGTGAAGCATTCCCGGCTGCTTTTCCCATACGTACAGATGCTCCTTGCCCATGGAGAGGAGCACGGGGATATCCTCTTCCGTAACCACATGTCCCTTGCGGAACCGGGCGTCCTTGGTGACGCCGGGGATGATCTGGGTCAGGTCGTGGCAGAGCACGTGGCCCACGGCCTGCCGGGTGTCGATGAGCTTCATATTGTGTTCCTCCCAAACAAAAAAGAGGTACCGTCTTTCGCGGTACCTCCGGCCAAAAGGGTATAATACCCCCTTTTTCCATGAGACTCCTTTTCAAAGACGGAAGGCCGGGCCGTTTCCAGCCGGACCCTGGTGGAGCGCCATAGGCAGAGCCCTTAGGCGGTACCGCTCGGAGCATATCCAGTTACGGACAGCATACCATGAATTTTGCGAAATTGCAATGGTCAGAGGTCCCGGCGTATGTTACACTATTGGAGAAAGGGGAGAACGCTATGGGAGAGCTGCGGGGGCGCTTTGCCCCAAGTCCCAGCGGGCGGATGCACCTGGGCAATCTGTTTTCCGGCCTGTTGGCCTGGCTGTCGGTGCGTGCCGCCGGGGGCGTGATGGTGCTGCGGATGGAGGACCTGGATCCGGACCGCTGCAAAGAGGAATATGCCGCCCAGCTGGCCGACGATCTGATCTGGCTGGGGCTGGACTGGGACGAGGGCTATGGGAAAGGCGGCCCCCACGGCCCCTACCGCCAGAGTGAGCGCACGGAGTTGTATGCCGCCGCCTTCCACACGCTGGAGCGCCGGGGCCTGATCTACCCCTGCTTCTGCACCCGCGCGGAGCGGCTGGCGGCCTCCGCCCCCCATCGCTCCGACGGCCAGGCGGTCTACTCCGGCAAGTGCAGATATTTGACGCAGGAGCAGCGGCAGGAGCTGGCCCACACCCGCCGTCCGGCCTGGCGGCTGGAGGTCCCCGACAGGGAAGTGGACTTTCTGGACGGGGTACAGGGCTTTTTTGCGGAAAATCTGTTTCGGGACTGCGGCGACTTTATACTCCGCCGCTCCGACGGAGTATACGCCTATCAGCTGGCGGTGGTGTACGACGACGGGGCCATGGAGATCAACCAGGTGGTGCGGGGGCGGGATCTGCTGGACTCCACCCCCCGGCAGCTCTATCTGTACGAGCTGCTGGGTCTGACTCCCCCGGAGTTTTACCATGTACCCCTGCTGGTGGCCCCCGATGGGCGGAGGCTGTCCAAGCGGGAGAGGGACCTGGACATGGGGGCCCTGCGGCAGCGGTTTACTCCGGCGGAGCTCACTGGCCTGCTGGGGTATTGGGCGGGACAGCTGGACCGGCCGGAGCCGGTGACACCGGCGGAGCTGGCCCAGGCTTTTGACTGGTCCAAGGTGCCCGGAGATGATATTATCGTTGGAAATGAGCTGTAAAAAGCGGCGGGGAGTCTCCCCGCCGCTTTTGCGTACTTCAGATGCCGTCCTTGTTGACCGCCCGGTTGATGGCGGAGAGGATCCCCTTCAGGGGGGCCAGATTGATGTTGTGGCTCATGCCCACGCCGAACCAGTCCTTGCCGGTCTCATCCTGGAGGTGGATGTAGGCCACGGCCTGGGAGTCGGAGCCCTGCTTGATGGCGTGCTCGCTGTAATCCACGAAGGTGAAGCGGTCCATCTTCTGGCCGTGGATGGCGTTGAAGAAGGCGTCGATGGGGCCGTTGCCCGAGCCCTGGACCTGGAAGGTGGTGTCGGTGTGGCGGATGGTGCCGGCGAAGGTGACATGGGAGTGGCCCTCCTCGTCGGTGAACTCGGCAAAGGAGTGGCGCACCAGCTCGTAGGGCTTGTCGGCGTCGATGTAGTGGGTCTTGAACAGCTCGTAAATGGCGTTGGCCTTCAGCTCCTTGCCCACCCGGTCGGTCTCCACCTGGACGATGTGGCCGAATTCGGGGTGCATGGCACGGGGCAGGTCGAAGCCGAAGTTGTGCTGCATGACGAAGGCGGCGCCGCCCTTGCCCGACTGGGAGTTGATGCGGATGATGGGCTCATACTGCCGGCCCACGTCGGCGGGGTCGATGGGCAGATAGGGCACCTCCCAGTATTCGGTGCCGCTCTCCGCCATATACCGGGTGCCCTTGTTGATGGCGTCCTGGTGGGAGCCGGAGAAGGCGGTGAACACCAGCTCGCCCACGTAGGGCTGCCGCTCGCCGATCTTCATTTTGGTGACCTTCTCATACACGTCCCGGATCTTGTTGATGTTGGAGAAGTCCAGGCCGGGGTCCACCCCCTGGGTGTACAGGTTGAGAGCCAGGGTCACCATGTCCACGTTGCCGGTGCGCTCGCCGTTGCCGAACAGGGTGGCCTCCACCCGCTCGGCTCCGGCCAGCTGCCCCAGCTCGGCGGTGGCCACACCCTCGCCCCGGTCGTTGTGGGGGTGGAGAGAGATGATGGCGCAGTCCCGGCTGGGCAGTTTCCCGATGAAGTACTCGATCTCGTCGGCAAAGTAGTTGGGCAGGCAGTTCTCCACGGTGGTGGGCAGGTTGAGGATGATCTTGTGCTCCGGCGTGGCGCCGATGGCCTCGATCACCGCCTGGCAGATCTCCACGGCGGCGTCCATCTCGGTGCCCATGAAGGATTCGGGGGAGTACTCGTACCGCAGGTCCATGCCGGCGTCAATGGCGGGCTGACTCAGCTCCCGGATCAGGGTGGCGGCGTCCACGGCGATCTGGGTGACCCCCGCCACGTCGGTGTGGAATACCACCTTCCGCTGGAGGGTGGAGGTGGAGTTGTAGAAGTGGAAAATGACGTGCTTGGCGCCGTCGATAGCCTCAAAGGTGCGGCGGATAAGGTGCTCTCTGGCCTGGACCAGCACCTGGATGGTCACGTCGTCGGGGATGTGTCCCCCCTCGATGAGGGCCCGGAGAAATTCATACTCGGTCTCGGAGGCGGAGGGGAAGCCCACCTCGATCTCCTTCACGCCGATCTCCACCAGAGTGTGGAACAGCTCCAGCTTCTCCTCCACATTCATGGGGTCGATGAGAGCCTGGTTGCCGTCCCGCAGGTCCACGGAGCACCAGATGGGGGGCGCCTTCAGCTCCTTGTCGGGCCAGGCGCGCTTTTCCATTTTGAGGGGAATAAAAGGGATGTACTTTTCCTGTGCGGGTTTCATAACAGCAGTTCCTCCTTGGGTCAGAGTACGAAAAACGCCCCTGACCAGAATATGGTCAGGGGCGTAAGATACGCGGTACCACCCTGCTTCCGCCCGCCGTCACCGACGGACGCTCATGGCCTCCAACAAGGCCGGGGCCTGTAACGTGGCCGCGACGGCCCGCCCTACTGCGAAAAGGTTCAGGCGGACGGCTCCGGGCTCAGTATCCACACGCTTTCCCGCGCCGGTTCGCACCAACCACCGGTTCTCTGAGCGGGACGGGACGTGCTTTCTTCCCATCATTGCCTGTATCAGGATTTGATTAGGGCTATTTTATCCGAACTGCCTGGTTTTGTCAAGAGCCAGTTTCCGCCCATTGGAGCAGCCGGGTGCCAGTCTCCCAGTTCAGCCGGAGGCCATTGAAGTCGAAGCTGCCGTCACTGTACAGGCAGCCGTCCTGAGCCAGGGAGTGGGTGTAGGTGGCCAGGTAATCCAGGCCGGCCTGGGAGTAGACCGCCAGATAGAAGGGGGAGCCATTCCTCTGGTTGGAGTCCCGGACGGCCAACCGCTCCCCGTTGAAAGCCATATCCATGTTATCATAATAATAGTCGCCAATCCAGTTAAAGCCGCCGCAGCCCAGGGCAAAGGCCTCCCGGTCATCCCCGGTGAAGGCCAGCGCCCAGCCCTCCTGTCCCTGGGCCACCACCGCAAAGCGGTAGCAGCAGCCTTCGTTCCTGGGGCCATAGACGATGGGGACAAAGAAGTCATCCCCTTTGTAGACCTGCATATAGCTCTCCTCCGCTGAGAGGGCCAGCAGATCCATGGTCTGGAGCAGGGTTCCCTCTCCGTCCAGGACCCGCAGGCGGAGTCGGCTCTCCTCCCGGGTGAGGAGAAAAAGGGTCTCGCCGTCCAAACTGCCCCAGAACTCCAGGATGGAACTGCCCTCGGGCAGGGAGCAGAGGGTCTCCAGAGTGCCATCGGTACCGTCCTGGTTGAACTTGAGGCGGTAGATCCCCCAGCCTCCGGGGATGTGGCTGCCGTCCAGAAGCAGGGAGCGGTTCCCGTCGGATTCCCGGTAGCTGTTGCTGAAGGTAAAAAGCAGCTGGCCCTCCCGCGCCACCGAGTAGGTGGTGGGGTTGATATAATAGGAGTGCTCTGTGTCCACAACCAGGGAGTCGATATCGCCGTCAGAGGTTTTCCCAACGGTGATCTCCAGGGTGACGTCCGGCAGGACGGGGATGGAGAAATAGGACTGAAACAGCTCCTCCAGCCGCGCCTGTGTCAGGCCGTAACCGGAGAGATAGATCTCCAGGGGCCAGGCGTCGTACCAGTCGCTGAGCAGACTGGAAAAGGTGCGCTCCTCCCCGGCGGGAGTGGCGTCCACCGCCTGCTGGATGGGCTTGCTCAGTGGATCGTCCGGGTATGCGTCCAGTAAGTAATAGGTGGAGGACATATAGCCGGAGACAAAATCAATGGACAAAGGGGAGCCGAAATCCACCGGGAGGTCGGGCTTATAGCTGAGGTACGTGCCGAACCAGGTCTCCGCCTCCTCCGGGTGGTTGGCGGGGAAGGCGGTGTTCCAGAAGAGCTGCTCCGCAAGGGTCAGGGGCAGGTTCAGCTCTATCTCCTCCGCCACGGCGGGATCGCCGGTGAGGAGCTCCCGCTGGACGGTAACCTGGTCGCATTGGCTCTGGATGGCCAGGGTGGCCCCTGCCAGCAGCCCGGCGGACAGCAGGGCCAGCAGCAGAAGCAGGCGCAGGCAAGTTTTCATATCCTCACTCCCTGTCTGTCAGCTCGCCCAGGGCGCGGCTCACCCGGTCGGCCTTGTATTGGTAGGTCTCCTTGACGAAATCCATCAGGCTCCGGCCCTGCTCCTCCAGCTCCAGGGTGGTCACGTCTCCCGCCACCTGCCCCTGGTGGAGGAGCACCGCCCGGCCGATGAAGTGCTGCACCTCCTCCAGCAGGTGAGTGGACAGCAGGATGGTCTCCTCCGGCTCCAGGATTCCCAGCAGAACCTTGTAAAAATCCTCCCGGTTGAAGATGTCGTTGCCGGCGAAGGGTTCGTCCATCAGAATGTAGTCCGCCCCCTGACTCAGGGCCAGGATCACCTCGAACTGATTCTTCTGGCCGGTGGAGAAGCCCCGGATGGCCTTGCCCATAGGCAGCTGGAAAAAGTCCATCAGGGCGGCAAACCGCTTTTCCCGAAAATGGGGGAAGTGCTCCCGGTAGAAGTCCCGGTGGGCTTTGGCGGTGAGGGCGGGGAAGTAGGAGTGCTCGCAGGTGGCGAAGGAGAGCCGGGCGATGTTTTTGGGGGTGATGGGGGCTCTGTCCAGGGTGATGGTGCCCTGATACCGCAGCAGGCCCAGCACGCACTTCATCAGGGTGGTCTTGCCCGCCCCGTTTTCCCCGAACAGACCCACGATCTCCCCCGGCCCAATGGCCAGGTTTACCCCGTCCAGGGCCTTGGAGCCCTTCAGGAAGGTCTTGTGTACATCCTTCAATTCCAGCATGGCGTTAACCTCCTATCCCGGCCCACAGATCCGGCGGCAGATGTCCCGCCGGCGTCAGGGCATAGTACCAGATGAAAAACAGACCGAACAGCACCCCGGCCGCCAGAACGGTGCAGGTCACCAGCAGGGCGGAGCCCGCCAGACACCGCTTCCACAGCTCACTCTGCCTGGGAAGCCGCCGCATCAGATAGTCGCTACGGCTCCCCCACCGGTGCCAGAGGAAGTGGGCGATGGAGAGCAGAATGAAGCACAGGGCGGAGAGCCAGAAGAGGAACAGACTGTTGCCCAGTACCTGGGGGTAGGAGGGCATAAGCCTGCCGGGCACCAGCACCGGCTCCCGCCGGTAAAAGTTGTCATAAAGGGAGTCCACCGCTTTGCCAAACCGGTAGGCGAACAGGCACAGGGCCATGAGGGCGGAGGCCCCTATGGCGGCGGCGGACAGCGTGAGCTCATTTTCCCAGGGCCAGCCCAGGGGGAAGAGCCGGGAGAGCGATTTCCATTTAGTCTTCATCGCCATACCTCCTCCACACATTGCTGGTGATCAGGGCGTAGGCGATGACAAAGATCAGGATGCTGACGCTGGCGAAGGAGGAGCTTTCCATCATCATGGGGGGAATATAGGCAAAGAACACCGCCAGGAGGAGGACGCTCCAGCCCTTCCGTCCGTGCCGCCAGTGGAAGGGGAGGGCGGCGGCGGAGAGGCCAAGGGCCAGCCCGCCCGCCAGATTGCGGAGGAGATAGGGCCAATCCCACAGGGGGAGCAGATTGTGGAGGTAGGGGGAGCGGGAGCAGGCCAGAAACAGGGTCTGGTGGTTGGCCATTCCCGCCAGGGTGGTCTGGAAGTAATATTGGCTGAAGGCCAGGGCCGCCGCAGTCTGAACGGCCCAAAAGATCAACAGCAGCATGCTGTTGAGTCCGCCCCACAGCATGACCAGGGCCCGCTCGCCCACTCCGAGCCGCCGGAGGGTATAGCTGGTTTTGGCTCCCCGCTCCAGGCCGGGCAGGATCAGGACGGCGCACACCAGCAGCAGGCCCGCGCCAAAGACCAGGGAGATCCGGCTCTGCTGCACGATGACCTCCAGAGCGGGAGGCCCCAGCTCCTCCGATTGAGCCCACCCCCGGAGGGCGGCCAGCAGCAGGGGAACCTGCACCCCGGCAGTGAGGAGGGAGATCCCCAGCACCTTCCACAGGGTGAGCCGGGCGGCGGGCATCAGGACTGACACTTCCCGTTTCATGGCGTTTCCTCCTTACTTTCTTCCCACAGCCGGTCCAGCAGGGCGAAGGCGTCCGTCTTTTCCAGACCCGCCTGCTGCAGGGAGCGCACCAGCAGCCCCGCCTCCTGCTCCAGCAGCTGACGCCGGATGTCCTCCACCCGGCCGGGGGTGAGGGAGATCTCGCTCTTGGCCCCCGAGCGGGAGGAAATGAGCCCCTCATCCTCCAGCAGTTTGTAGGCCTTCTGCACCGTGTTGGGGTTGACCCCCAGCTGGGCGGAGAGCATCCGGCGGGAGGGCAGCTCGTCTCCGTCCCCGGCCGTCCCGGCGGCCACGGCCCGCTTCACGTACCGGATGATCTGCAGATAGATGGGCAGACCATCCTCCGGTACAAAGGCGGAAAAATCAACCAAGGCTCTCACCTCCCTGAACTGTATGATTAAACTAATACACTTTCTAACTGTATTATATGAGTAATACGGTTTTCTGTCAAGGGGAGAAGCCCCTTTTCTTTTTCGTCCATTTCCGCTATACTGGAACAGAACCTGAAAAAGCGAGGAACTGTTATGCTGCTGTCTGGAGAACAATTGAGCAAAACCTACGGGACCCGAACCCTGTTGGACGGGGTCTCTTTTTATGTGGACCGGGGGGACAAGGTGGGGGTGATCGGGGTCAACGGCACCGGAAAATCCACCCTGCTCCGGCTGCTGGCCGGGGCGGAGGAGCCCGATGAGGGCACCGTCCGGCCCGACCCCAACGTGCGCCTGGAGTACCTGCCCCAGAACCCGGTATTTCCCAGGGAACGGACGGTGCTGGAGCAGGTGCTGGCGGGGCTCAGCGACGACGACCGGGTTTTGGCGGAGTACGAGGCCAAGACCATCCTGAACCGGCTGGGGGTATCCCGGTTCGACCAGAAGGTGGGGGAGCTGTCCGGCGGGGAGCGCCGCCGGGTGGCCCTGGCGGCGGTGCTGGCCCGGCCCAGCGACGTGCTGATCCTGGACGAGCCCACCAACCACCTGGACAACGACATGGTGAACTGGCTGGAGGAGGAGCTGAAAGCCTGGAAGGGCGCCCTGGTGATGGTGACCCACGACCGGTATTTTCTGGAGCGGATCGTCACCACCATGGTGGAGGTGGAGGACGGAAAGCTGTACACCTATCCGGGCAACTATGACAAGTATCTGGAGCGGAAGGCGGCCCGGCTGGAGAGCGAAAAGGCCAGCGAGCGCAAGCGCCAGGCCATCCTCCGCCGGGAGTACCAGTGGGTGATGCAGGGCCCCACCGCCCGGGGCACCAAGAGCCGGGAGCGGCTGGAGCGGTACGAGGCCCTGAAGGCCCAGACCGGCCCGACGGAAAAAACTTCCTTGGAACTTTCCGCCCGGTCCAGCCGTCTAGGAAAAAAGACGGTGGAATTGCGGGGTGTGACCAAGTCCTTCGGAGCGCGGACGGTGCTCCGGGACTTTGACTGCATGCTCCTGCGGGATGACCGCATCGGCATCGTGGGGGCCAACGGCAGCGGAAAATCCACTCTTTTGAACCTGCTGGCAGGGAAGCTGGCCCCCGACGCCGGGGAGATCGAGGTGGGGGAGACCGTCCGCATCGGTTACTTCTGCCAGGAAGTGCCGGACATGGACAATGATACCCGGGTCATCGACTACGTGAAGGAGATCGGCAACCGCATCGAGACGGCAGAGGGGATGCTTACCGCCACCCAGCTGCTGGAGCAGTTCCTGTTCCCGGCGGAGGTCCAGTGGAGCCCCATACGGAAACTGTCCGGCGGGGAGAAGCGGCGGCTGTTTTTGCTGTCGGTACTGGCGGCGGCCCCCAACGTGCTGCTGCTGGACGAGCCCACCAACGACCTGGACATCCAGACCCTGTCCATCCTGGAGGACTATCTGGACACCTTCCCCGGGGCGGTGGTGGCGGTGTCCCACGACCGCTACTTCCTGGACCGGGTGGTACGCCGGGTGTTTACCGTGGAGCCGGACGGCCGGGTGAAGGGCTATCCCGGCGGCTACACCGAGTATCTGGAGGCCAGGCGGAAGGAGGAGAAGCCCAAGATTCCCAGAGAACCCGCCCCGGACAAGGGGAAGGAGCGCCCGACCGCCCCGCCTCAGAAGGTGAAATTTACCTACAAGGAGCAGCGGGAGTATGAGAGCATTGACGCCGATATCGCCGCCCTGGAGGAGCAGATTGCCCGGGTACAGGCGGAGCAGGCGGAAAAGGCCACCGACTATGTCGCCCTTCAGGAGCTCCAGGCCAGACAGGAGGAGCTGGAGGCCGCCCTGGAGGAGAAAATGGAGCGCTGGGTCTACCTCAACGACCTGGCCGAGCAGATTGCCAAGCAATAGCGAAGGAGAGAACCCATGATAAAGCATTGGAAACCCATTCTGGCGCTGGTGCTGGTGGGCGTCCTGGTCCTGATCGGGCTGGGCCGCTGGTCCCAGCCCGACGCCTCCGCCGCGTCCACCTGGGAGAAGAAGGAATTTCGGGCCGTGTGGGTGTCCACGGTGTACCGTCTGGACTACCCCAGCCAGGCTACCACGGACCCGGCGGTGCTGAAGGCGGACGCCGACAAAATTCTGCGCAACTGCGCGGATATGGGCATGAACGCCGTGATCCTCCAGGTGCGGCCCTCCGCCGACGCCCTGTATCCCTCGGCCTACTATCCCTGGAGCAAGTATCTGACCGGCACCCAGGGGGCAGCCCCCCAGGGCGGCTTTGACCCGCTGGCCTACTGGGTGGAGCAGGCCCACAAGCTGGGGCTGGAGCTTCACGCCTGGATTAACCCCTTCCGGATCACCAAGGGCGGCCAGAGTGAGTTTGACGCCCTCACCGCCAATCACCCCGCCAAGATCCACCCTGAATGGGTGGTGGAGTACGAGAACAACTTCTACTTCAACCCCGGCCTGCCGGAGGTGCGGGAGTACATCGTCCAGGGGGCCGAGGAGCTGGCCCGCAACTATGACATCGACGGCGTCCACCTTGACGATTATTTCTATCCCGGCAGCGGCTTTGACGATGCCGCCGCCTATGCCCAATACGGCGGTGGCTTCTCTGACATTGGCGACTGGCGGCGGGACAACGTGAACCAGCTGGTGAAGGCCCTGGGCCAGCGGCTCCACGCCATCGACCCCGATCTGTCCTACGGTATCAGTCCCTCCGGTGTGTGGGCGGACAAGCGCAGCCTGCCTGAGGGCTCCAACACCACCGGCGGCTATGAGAGCTATTACGCCGCCTACGCCGACAGTCGGAAATGGGTGAAGGAGGGGTGGATCGACTACATCTGCCCCCAGGTCTACTGGTACATCGGCCACAAGAGCATGGACTATGAGACCATTGCCCGCTGGTGGGCGGATGTGGTAAGGGGTACGGGTGTTTCGCTTTACATAGGCATGGCGGATTACCAGGCAGGAAATGCCGACTCCAGCAGCCCCTGGTACGGCATTACCGCCATTGAAAACATGCTGGCGCTGAATCAGAAGCTGCCGGAAGTGACGGGCGAGGTCCACTTCCGCTATCAGTTCCTGGTGGACAACAGCGCGCTGAACGGACTCTACCGGAAGGCCTATGGGGACGTCCAGCCGGAGCCCACCCCCACGCCTGCCCCGACTCCCACGGCCACAGCCACGCCCCAGCCCACCGCCACTCCGGAGCCGGCGGTGACCGTGACCCTGGACACCGTGAACCATACCGCCTATATGGAGGGGGATAACGGCCTGTTCCGACCGGAGGCCACCCTGAGCCGGGCGGAGGCGGTGGCCATGCTGGCCCGGCTGGCGGTGGACGGAAACGGAAATGCCCTTTATACTGGAGCGGCCGGGACCACCGGCTTTTCCGACGTCCCGGCCACAGCCTGGTACGCCCCTTACGTGGCCTTTGCCCAGAAATACGGCCTGGTAAACGGCTATTCCGACGGCACCTTCCGGCCGGAGCAGCCGGTGAGCCGGGCGGAGCTGGTGAAGCTGCTCTCCGCCTTCTTTCCCCAGATGGCCGGCACAGTCAGCTTCCCCGACGTACCCGCTGACCACTGGGCGGCGGACGTGATCTCCTTTGCCGCCGGTCAGGGCTGGGTGTCCGGCTATCCCGACGGTACCTTCCAGCCCGCGCGGAGCATCAGCCGGGCGGAGGCGGTGAAGCTGGTCAACCAGGCCCTGGGCCGTCAGGCCGGGGAGCGGGAGGCGGCCATGCCCTTCTCTGATGTGCCCGTCGGCCACTGGGCCTATTGGGAGATCCTGGAGGCCTCGGTGACCCATAATTATGAAAAGACCCCTTCCGGCGAGCGCTGGAAGTGACAGAAAGAGCCGTCTGGCACGCCGTTTTTTTGCGGCGCGCCAGACGGCTTTTCCACATGTTGTCAGTTGTCTCCTTAGGAAACAGTTGTGAAAAGAGGCGATATCTGTTAAGATTGGGCTGATAGACCCCATTGTTAAGGAGAATATGCGGCTTGGATGAGTTGTGGTTTCAAATTCTGATCTGCTTTTTGGCGGGCGCGGGGGCAGGACTGGGTACCGGCTTTGCGGGCATGAGCGCGGCCACCGTGATCAGCCCCATGCTGGTGACCTTTCTGGATATACCGGCCTATGATGCCATTGGTATTGCCCTGGGCAGCGACGTGCTGGCCAGCGCGGTCAGCGCCCGCACCTATGCCAAAAGCGGCGCCATTGACATTAAAAACGGCATTGTCATGATGTGCGGCGTGTTGAGCATGACCATGGTGGGAAGCTGGCTGTCCACCATGGTACCCAACAGTACCCTGGGGGGCTTTTCGGTGGCCATGACCCTGGTGCTGGGTCTGCGGTTCTTGATTTTCCCCATCACCGCTCCCCGGCATGCCGCCGGGGACTGCGGACGCCGGACGCAGATCATCAAGGGGGCGGTGGGCGGCGCCTGTATCGGCCTGATCTGCGGCTTTTTCGGCGCGGGCGGCGGCATGATGATGCTGATGGTGCTGACAGTGGTGCTGGGCTACGAGCTGAAAACCGCCGTGGGTACCAGCGTGTTTGTGATGACCTTTTCCGCCCTCACCGGCATGGCCAGTCATTTCGCCCTGGGCAGCACCCCCCATTTGGGCATCTTGGTCATGTGCGTGATCTTTACCCTGCTGTGGGCCCAGCTGGCGGCGAAAATCGCCACCCGGGCCGACGCCCTGCTGCTGAACCGGCTGACCGGCGTGATTCTCACAGTTTTGGGCATCGTTCTGATCCTGATCTCCTGGTTATAACGTACAACATGAAAATTGGGGAGAACTTATCATGACAAAGAAACGGAACTGGAAAAGGCTTGCTGTAATCCTGATTGTGGCGGCGGTGGCGCTGGCCATCCTCATACCGGTGGCTGTGCTGGCGGTCTCCAAGCTGTTTACCGCCCAGGAGCACGCGGTACGTACCGACTGGAGCTTTGAGACCGGCGACGTCATTGCTGAACTGGAGGAGTGGCAGGTGGACTTCGCCGAGGCCGAGCTGGGCGACGGCCTGCGGGCCATCCAGCTGGTGCCCCAGGATATTGAGGAGGAGGGCTTTACCTTCTACGACCTGGAGGTGCAGCAGCGGCTGGATGGGGCGCTGCAGGATATCAAGGCTGCCCGGGGCATGTCGTGGACGGCTACCACTCCGCTGGCGGTGCTCAACCCCTTCGGCACCGGGAGCAATGGGCTGTACCTGTACTTTGAGACCGAGCAGGATACCAAGGTCACCTATACCATACATGTGGAGGCCGGCGGCATTTCGGACGTTACGGTGGAGGCCGCCGACTATTCCGGCCAGGAGTATACCAAGCGCCATGAGTTCCAGCTCATTGGGCTGGTGCCGGGGGAGCGCAATGAGGTTACGCTGACCATGACCGGCAAATGGGGAAACACCCGGCAGGTGGTGCGCTTCAGCGTGGATATGCCGGAGCCCAGCTCCGGATACCCCACCCGGCTGGAGGTGACGGAGGGCTCCTCCGATCAGCCTCAGGCGGAGGGCCTGTTTGCCATGATGCGGGTCAATGGGTATCTGGGCTACGGGTTTTTCTTTGACGACGACGGCGTGATGCGCTACGAAATGGTGCTGGAGGGCTACGGCTTTGACCGGCTGCTGTTTGACGGCGACGAGATTCTGACCTGTGTATCCTCCTCCAAGCTGGCGCGGATCGACGGGCTGGGCCGGGTCACCCAAATCTATACCCTGGACGGCTACGACCTGCACCACGATATCGGCTACGGTGCGGACGGGGAGCTGCTGGCCCTGGCCGAGGAGGTGGGCGGCGAGACGGTGGAGGACCGGCTGCTGTCCATTGACCTGGAGACGGGCGAGGTCACGCAGCTGCTGGATTTCAGCCAGCTGATGGAGCCCTATTTTGAGATGACCCGAAAGGTGGGTCCCACGGACGACTTCTTCTGGCAGGCGGGGGAGTGGGACTGGCTCCACCTCAACAGCCTGCAGTACATGCCGGAGGATGATAGCCTGATCGTCTCCTCCCGGGAGACCTCCGCCATCATCAAGGTCAAGGGCCTCCACAGCCAGCCTGAACTGGACTGGCTGGCGGGGGATGGGCGGTTCTGGCAGGATACGCCCTACGCCGGTCTCTGTCTCACGCAGGTGGGGGATTTCGTGCCGCAGTACGGCCAGCACTGTGTGGAGTATCTGGCCGATGGGGAGGAGGACGGCGTTTACTACCTGGCGGTGTACAACAACAACTACTGGTCCCTGAACAGCCGGGACTTCACCCTGGAGGTGGCCGACAGCGTGGGCACCGGCCTGTACCTCACCGACGATGAGACCAGCCAGGTCTATATTTACCGCATCGACGAGAACGACCGTACCTTTGCCCTGGAGGACAGCTTTGACGTACCCTATTCCAGCATTGTCTCCAACGGCTCCCAGTGCGGGGACCAGGGCAACTGGGTGGTCAACAGCGGCGTGGCTATGGTGTTCGGCGAGTATGACGCCGATGGGGAGCTGATCCGGGAATATGCCTATGAGTGTACCATGCAGAATTACCGTACCTTCAAGTACGAAATGAACATCTGGTTCCGGTGAGGTGGAAGAGGTTTGAAACGGCGGAGCAAGCGGGCGCGGGGATGGAATTATCGGGTCACCGGCGGGATTACCGCCATATTCCTGCTGCTCTTTGTGCTGGGCTTTTATATGACCCAGCGGGTTTTGCTGGATAACGCCCAGGAGCTGGGCAACGAGCTGGCCAGCCGCTATGCGGAGGAGGAGCTTCAGAATCTGCGGGCGGAGGAACTGCTGCTCACCCTGGGCACGGAGACCCTGGCGGAGCAGGCGGAGGCGGGCGCCGGCCAGCAGGAGCTGGAGCAGTGGGCGCACGGCTTTTTCCAAAAAGTGCTGGAGGCGGAGGGCGGCGGCAGACTGGCGCTCCGGGCCGTGGTGGGCGGCGTCACTGTGTCTGCCGGTGATACAAGCGGCAGTGGGTACGACGGCAGCCAGACGGAATGGTACCGGCAGGCCATGGCCTCTGGCGGCGAGATTGTGTTTACCGCCAGCAGGGGCGGAGCGGAGGTGGGGGACACGGTCCTTACCATGGCGCAGCGGTGCGGAGCTACGGAATACGTCATGGCCTTTGAGCTGTATCTGGAGGAACTGCCCGGGGAGGGTGGCGGTTCACTGCCTGCCGGCAGCTCGTATTACCTGTGCGACGTGGACGGGGAGCTGCTTTACGCCAAAACCCAGACCCAGGCGCCGCCGGAGGAGACCGCCCGGTATATCCGCACGGTATTTGAGCAGATCCAGGCCGGTGAGCTGGACGGCGCCCAGACCTATATCTATGACATGGACGCAGAGAAACGGGCGGTCTATTTCCACACCGCCCCCAATGGCTGGGTGTCCATCATTACCATCCCCTATTCCGCCCTGCTGGGGGATCTGCGCCAGGTGTTTGACGGGGCGATGCTGGTCTGCGGCGGCTTTCTGCTGTTTTTGATCCTCATGAGTGTGCGGGAATACCGCCTGCAGAAGCGGATGGTCCGGGTCAATGAAACGGTGGCGGCTCTGGGCAACCTGTACTATTCCATCTATCGGGTCAACTGGGCGCAGGGGACCTATGAGAGCGTGAAGAGCGCGGAGGACCTGGCCCACCGCATCCCCGCCAGAGGCCGGTATGACCAGCTGCTGGAGGTTGTGGGACAGGTCATTGACCAGGAGACCTTCGACCAGTTCAAGACCAGCTTTTCCCTTGAAAATATCCGGCAGCTGGTGGAGCGGAATGTGTCCGACTTCGGAGGAGATTTCCGTCGGCTGTTTGACGGGGAGTATCGCTGGGTCAGCGTGCGGCTGCTGTTTGACAGCGCGCTGCGGCAGGAGGAGGCGGTTTTGTGCTTCCGCCAGGTGGAGGAGGAAAAGGAGCGGCAGCTGCGGCAGCTGCACGTGCTGGAGAACGCTCTGGACCAGGCCCGGGAAAGCGAGGCCGCCCGGGAGCAGTTTTTCTCCCAAATGAGCCATGACATGCGTACGCCCCTCAACGTGATCATCGGGACGGTGGAGCTGGCCCAGCAGAGCACGGCGGAGAAAATAGGGGACTGCCTGAAAAAGATCCAGGTGTCGGCCAGCCATCTGCTGGAGCTGATCAACGACATTCTGGAGATGTCCCGCATGGAGCGGACCGACCTGAGCCTGAAAAATGATCCCTGTGATCTGCGGGAGACGGTGAGCCAATGCCTGTCCGGCTTCCAGACCCAGGCCGAGCTGCAGCATAAGAGTCTGGAGGCGTCCTTCTCTCTGACCCATCCTCAGGTGTACGCCGACGCCTTCCGGCTCCAGCAGGTGCTGAACAATCTGATCTCCAACGCCATGAAGTTCACCAACGAGGGGGATAAGATCCAGGTGGAGGTCTCCCAGCCCTCCAGACAGGAGCAGGGGATTTGCTGCATTGTGGTGCGGGACACCGGCGTGGGCATGTCGGAGGACTTTCTGCCCAAGCTCTTTACCCCCTACGCCCGGGAGTCCCGCTTCGGCGTCCAGACCGTGCTGGGTACCGGGTTGGGCATGACCATTGTACACACCATCGTCACCCACATGGGGGGCCAGATCCAGGTGGAGAGCGCGCCGGGGCAGGGGAGCGCCTTTACCCTGACCATTCCCATGGAGCCTGTGGCGGAGAAAGCAGAAACTGCCCCGGCGGAGGCTGCCGCTCCGGCGCCTCCGGCGGAGGATCCCACCCGGGTGCTCCGGGGAAAGCGGGTCCTGCTGGCGGAGGACTATGAGATGAATCTGGAGATCGCCACCGAATTGCTGAAGCTGGCCGGAGCCCGGGTGACCCAGGCCAGAAACGGCCAGGAGGCGGTAGAGCGCTTCGCCCAGTCCCAGCCGGGAGAATTTGACGTGATCCTGATGGACATGAATATGCCGGTCCTGGACGGCTGCGGCGCGGCGGCGGCCATCCGGGCCATGGACCGGCCAGACGCCGCCTCTGTACCCATTCTGGCGGTTACCGCCAACGACTTTGCCGAGGACGTGGCGGCCACCGCCCAGGCGGGCATGAACGCCCATATCGCCAAGCCCATTGACATGCGGCAGCTGGCTGGTGTGCTGCAGGGCCTGGAGGGCTGGAGCTGAACAAAAAACCCCCAGAGTACGGAGTGTTTCCGTGCTCTGGGGGTTTTTGCGTGCTCAGGTATTGCGGAGAACCGCCTGGAGTTTGTCGCCCGCAAGCTCCACCGCCTGATAGATTTCGGGGGAAATCACAGTTCCAACCTCGCCTTTCAGGGTGCGGAGCACCCGCTCCGTGCCGTCGGCGCAGCCCCGGTAGTAGTGGAGGTAGCGCTGCAGCCGCAGGGCGGCACGGGTCAGCTGGGCGCTGAGCGGCATATCCCTGATCTCGGCATCCTGGGGATATCCGGAGCCGTCCGCGTTTTTGTGGTGCCACAGGGCGATTTCAGCGGCGTACTGGAACAGGGGGAGATTCTCGCCCAGCTGGCGGAAGAGGTCGTACCCCAAATGGGTGTGCTGGTAGTAGAGCTGGGCGTCGGGGCCGTCCTGGTCCTCGCCCTCCTCCAGAATATGGTCGGGTATGCCCAGCAGGCCGATGTCGCAGAACGTGGCGGCCAGCCCCATCAGCTCAGCATCCTCCTGGCTGGGCCCTTGCTCGGGAAAGCGCTCTGTGTAGCACTGGGCCAGCAGGGTAGTGATCGCGCCCAGCTGCCGGTGGGCGTCCATCTTCAGGCTGGGGCGGAGACGGTAAAAAGACCCCAGCTTGTCCGCCCAATCCCGGCAGAGCAGCTGGGCGCCCGCCAGCGGCAGGCCCTGGGGGAATATCTGTACCTGCTCCAGCCCGGATTCCGGGGCCTTTTGAACTTCCGGCTCCGGCTTGTGGTCCAGAATGGTGGACTGGGGAGGCCAGGCAGCCCGCACCACGCTGCACACCCGCTCCTGAACGGTATGGGGATCCACCGGCTTCACCAGAAAATCCACGGCTCCCCGCTCCACGCTGGCCCGCACGTCCTTTTCGTTGGCGTCGGTGGTGATGAGGATCACCGGCAGAGAGGCGGTGTCGGGGTTGCCCTGAAGCTGGTGGAGAACGGTGAAGCCCGCGCCCCGCCGCTCCAGGCAGATGTCCAGCAGCACGGCGCACACCCGCTCCATATTGTGGTGGAGATAGGTCAGGCCTCGCCGGGCCTCCGCCGCGCATTCCACCCGGAACAAACTCTTGAAAATCTCATTGAGAATGGCCAGGTCCAGCTCCGAGTCGTCAATGATCAGCAAGGTATCCCGTATCATACCTTCCCCTCCTCCGCCAGATACTGCCGGACCAGTTCTGAAATCCCCTCGCTGGCTGTCTCGGCCTCCCGGGTCAGCTCGGTCAGCTTTTTCTTGTTCTGAAATTTGGAGGCCCGGAATTCCACCAGAATGGCTTGGGCGCAGTCATAAATGGGCCCGATGCTCAGGTTTCCCGCCATTCCTTTCAGATTGTGAACGTTCATGTAGAATGTGTCCTCGTCCTCCTCGTCCAGTCCCCGGCGGATACCGGAAAAATCCAGCTTTTCCGGCAGCTGACGGATGAAAGAGAGGAAGAGGGCCTCGTTGCCCATGAAGCGTTCCAGCGCCTGCTGGGTATGAATGCCCAACCGGTCCAGCTGGGCAAGAAAATCACGTTGCTGCATTGATGAACCATCTCCATCCCTGTAAAACCGGCGGCCGGTCCGCCGTGTCGCGGACCGGCCGCCGGCAATTCGACAAGCCTATGGTAACATATTCTGCCGCTTTGGGCAAGAGCTGGACGGCGGGGAAATGGGCTCAGGCGTGCTCGCCGAAGAACAGGGCCAGGTCCTCCTCCACCGTGCCGATACCCGCAATGCCGAAGTTCTCCACCAGCACCTTGGCCACATTGGGGCTGAGGAAGGCGGGGAGGGTGGGGCCCAGGTGAATGTTCTTTATCCCCAGATAGAGCAGCGCCAACAGCACGATGACGGCCTTCTGTTCATACCAGGCGATGTTGTAGACGATGGGCAGGTCGTTGATGTCCTCCAGGCCAAAGACCTCCTTCAGCTTCAGGGCGATGACCGCCAGGGAGTAGGAGTCGTTGCACTGTCCGGCGTCCAGCACCCGGGGGATACCGCCGATATCCCCCAGAGGCAGTTTGTTGTATTTGTACTTGGCACAGCCGGCGGTGAGGATCACCGCATCCTTGGGCAGCTTCTGGGCAAACTCGGTATAGTACTCCCGGCTCTTGGCCCGGCCGTCGCATCCCGCCATGACCACAAACTTCCGGATGGCGCCGCTCTTCACGGCCTCCACCACCTGGTCGGCCAGGGCCAGCACCTGGGCGTGGGCGAAGCCGCCCACGATCTCACCGGTCTCCAGCTGAGTGGGGGGAGCACACTTTTTGGCGTGCTCGATGAGGGCGGAGAAGTCCTTCTGCTGGCCGATCTCACCGGGGATGTGCGTGCAGCCGGGGAAACCGGCGGCGCCGGTGGTGTACAGCCGGTCCTTGTAGCTGTCCTTGGGGGGCACGATGCAGTTGGTGGTCATGAGGATGGGGCCGTTGAAGGACTCGAACTCCTCCTTCTGCTTCCACCAGGCATTGCCGTAGTTGCCCACAAAGTTGGGGTATTTCTTGAAGGCGGGGTAGTAGTGGGCGGGCAGCATCTCCGAGTGGGTGTACACGTCCACCCCGGTGCCCTGAGTCTGCTCCAGCAGCATCTCCAGGTCCCGCAGGTCGTGGCCGGACACCAGAATACCGGGGTTCTTGCCCACGCCGATGTTCACTTTGGTGATCTCTGGGTTGCCGTAGGCCCCGGTGTTGGCCTTGTCCAGCAGGGCCATGCCGGACACGCCGTACTTGCCGGTCTCCAGAGCCAGAGCCACCAGCTGGTACACGGTGAGGCTGTCGTCCAGGGTGGCGGCCAGAGCACGCTGCAGGAAGGCGTCCACCTCGCCGTCGTCCTGGAGCAGGGCGTTGGCGTGCTTGGAGTAGGCGGACAGGCCCTTCAGGCCGTAGGTGATCAGCTCCCGCAGAGAGCGGATATCCTCATCCTCGGTGGACAGCACGCCCACGGTGGCGGCCTTCTCCGCCCAGTTGCCGGCGCCGTCCCACCGGGCGGCCTCGGGCAGGGCGGAGGCGTCGCTCAGCCGGGCGGCCAGCTGGGCCCGCAGGTCCAGGGTGGCGCGGATGCGGGCCTCAATGCTCTCCTGGTCGAAATTGGCGTTGGTAATGGTGGTAAAGAGGTTGAGGGTGATCAGGTGGTTGATCTCCGGGGATACCTCATCCCCCTGGGCCCGGAGGGCGGTGGTAATGGCGGAGAGGCCTTTGGTAACATACACCAGCAGGTCCTGCATGGCAGCTACCTCCGGCTTCTTGCCGCATACCCCGGAGACAGTGCAGCCCTTGCAGCCGGCGGTCTCCTGACACTGATAGCAAAACATCTTCTGATTCATGGAAAACTCCTTATCGTTTGAAAAATTATGGACAGGCAGTGGGCGGGTCAGTCCAGCTTCCGGCCGTCCACCGAGATGGTGACCACCTGCCAGGGGATAAACTTGCCGCTCTGCTGGAGGGCCTTTTTGGCGGCCAGCTCCAGACCGCCGCAGCAGGGGACCTCCATCCGTACTACGGTAACGCTCTGGATGTCGTTATTGCGCAGGATTTCGGTCAGCTTCTCGCCGTAGTCCACGCCGTCCAGCTTGGGGCAGCCCACCAGGGTAACCTTGCCCCGCATAAACTCCTGGTGCATCTGGGCATAGGCAAAGGCGGTACAGTCGGCGGCGATGAGCAGCTTGGCGCCGTCAAAGTAGGGGGCGTTGGTGGGTACCAGCTTGATCTGGCAGGGCCACTGGCCCAGCTGGGAGACCGCCGGAGCCGGAACGGGGGTGGAGCCCTCCGCTTCCCGGTGGAACTGCCGCAGCTGATGGCCGGGGCAGCCCCCTGCGTGGGGATGGGGCTGCTGCCGCTGTTTCTGGTGCTCCAGGACGGCCTGGTGGTCGTAGGCGGCGGCCTCCCGCTCCACGAAGGTGATGGCCCCGGTGGGGCAGGTGGGCAGGCAGTCGCCCAGCCCATCGCAGTAGTCGTCCCGCAGCAGGGTGGCCTTGCCGTTCACCATGCCGATGGCGCCCTCATGGCAGGCCTGGGCGCAGGCCCCGCAGCCGTTGCATTTTTCCTGGTCTATGTGAATGATCTTTCGTATCATATGGCGTGCCTCCTTGTTTTCGTGTATGCAGTATAGTACAATAGAACAAAATAATATGTGGTTATAACCACGGAATGAGGGTTTTATGCAGTTGAATACCAATCCCATTTTCCGGGACATCGGGCAGGAGGAATATGAGGAGATGCGGGCCTGCGGCGGCATCCGCCTGTGGGACTGCCGCAAGGACGAGGTGATCTTCCATGTGGGGGACGTGACAGCCGAGTTCGGTGTCCTTATGTCCGGCAAGGTACACATTGAGAGCATCGACCTGTGGGGGAACCGGATGATCCTGCACAGCATCGGTGTAGGCCAGGCCTTTGCGGAGACCTACGCCTTCTGCGGCGTGCCCATGATGGTGGACGTTACGGCGGTGGAGGAGAGCAAGGTCCTCTTTCTGAATATCGGCCTGCTGCTGTCGGAGGAGAACCGGAGCAGGACGTGGCACCCCAAGTTGCTGTACAATCTGCTGCTGCTGTCGGTTCACAAGAACCTGGCCTGGTCCAGCCGGATGTTCTGCATCACCCCCAAGCAGGTCAGGGCCCGGGTGATGACCTACCTGTCCTCTGAGTCGATCCGGCGGGGGAGCCGGACCGTCACCATCCCCTTTGACCGCCAGCAGATGGCGGACTATCTGAACGTGGAGCGCAGCGCCCTGTCCAAGGAATTGGGGCGGATGAAGAAGGAGGGGATTTTGGACTATCACAAAAATACCTTCCAGCTGCTGAAAGGGGAGGAACAGATATAAAAAAGTTCACGGTCCATCCGAAAGCGGATGGACCGTGAACTTTTGGTACGGCTGAAGGGATTCGAACCCCCGACCTTTTGGTTCGTAGCCAAACACTCTATCCAACTGAGCTACAGCCGCATGTCAGGGAGGAGAACTGTCGATCTCTCGCTGACAGCTTAGTTATAATAGCACAGCTTGAAACAGAATGCAAGTAAAATTTAAAATTATTTTGAAAAATTTTGCCGGGGTCAGCCGGCGGCGGCCAGCTGGCGGCGAAACAGGGTACGGAAGAGCAGCCGGACCAGGGGGCCGCAGTAGAGCAGCTGCCAGATCAGGGCCATGGGCATATTGCAGCCGAAGGTGTGGACCCAGGTGCCGAAGCTGGGCTCCTTGAACAGCAGGGTGGCGATCAGGCTCATGGTGGGGCACATGATGCACACGATCATGGCGGAGATGGCGTAGGTGATGAACTGGGGCCGGTCGGTGGGGCGCATGAAGGTAAAGGCCAGTTTGGTGGCCAGCTTCTCCACCACGAAGAACTCCAGCACGAAGGCAATGGGGGCCATG
Source organism: Candidatus Flavonifractor merdavium (assembly GCA_019119335.1). Taxonomy (GTDB): domain Bacteria; phylum Bacillota; class Clostridia; order Oscillospirales; family Oscillospiraceae; genus Flavonifractor; species Flavonifractor merdavium. Next base: position 45,080 of record DWXF01000048.1, on the reverse strand, counting down.
ATGGGCAGCTCGTGGAGGGCCATCAGAAAGGTCTGGTTGGTGACGCCGCCGGTGTTGAGGGCCACGTTGTAGACGATCATACCATAGACCATGATGACCGCCATGATGATGGTGAATACAATGTTTTGCAATTTGGTTCTGGGCATGGAAAAAGCTCCTCTCTCAAATTGGCCTTTGCGCAAAAAAAGAAAGCAGCGAAACGCCCGTCTCGCTACTTTCTTCACTGCGACTGCCTTCTGATGGCTTTATTGTATCAGGTTTTTTCCGGCCTCGTAAGCGTTTTTTCCAAAATTACAGACAAAAATCCGGCTTTCGGCGGAACGGACTTTGGGGAATACGGCCTTCAGCGGGCGCCGTTGCCCTCGCCCTCCGCCACGATCCGCTCCAGGCAGCCCATCAGGTCGGCCATGGTATCCAGCTTGATGCCCAACCGCAGGATGTGCTCCCGCAGCTCGGCGGGCATGGAGTCAAATTGGGGACGGATGGCAGGATTGACATAAGACATCAATAATCACCTCGTTTCTCATCAGGCGCTTCTCATAGGATTCCCTGTAAAATAGTAAAATATTCCTGTTTAAAGCGCCAAAAAACGCGCCTCTGAATCAGAGAGCGCGGAACTTTTGTCTGTCCCTCCCGCAGAGAGCTGCTGCCGCTCTGCGGGAGGACAGTGTACTTGTGCACTTGGGAAAGAGAGAGAAGAGAGGAGGAGTCTCATGTCTTTGGTATCCTGACAACTCATATGATAGCAGATTCCTCCTGAAAGTGATGAACCGTTTTATAACTTACTGTGAACGATTTATGAACGCGGAAATCGACGGTTTCAGATGAGGGTGATAAAGTCGGCGCTGGCCCAGCCCACCAGTCCGTCAAAGCGCACCACGTACCAGTCCTCCCACTGGTTCAGCACGGTAAGCCGGGCGCCGTCGTAGGCTTTGGCCAGGACGGGGGCGGAGAGGGAGGGGGTGTCCCGGATGTTGAGGTAGCCCCAGGAGACGTCCACCACCGCCGGGCGGGGGGATTGGGGTTCCAGGAAGGGCAGGCCAAAAAATTCCGTCAGGGAGAGGACGATGTTCCGGGCGATGGCGTCCAGGTTGTTTTTGACCCAGGCGGCGTCGTCCGGGTTGTCGTGGTAGCCCAGCTCCAGAAAGACCGACGGGGCCCGGACCCGCCGCACCTCGCCGATGGAGGTGGTGGCCTCGGTCCGTACCTTGTTGGGCAGGGGGTAGATGGTTTTCAGGCCGTTGGCGATCAGCGTGGCAGCCTTTTGTCCCTGGGCGGAGCCGGGAAAGTAAAACACCAGCACCCCGCGGATCTGGCCGTACTTGCCCTCCGGCGCGGCGTTGGAGTGGAGCGCCAGGTGCAGGTCGTAATTGCCGGCGTTGGAGGCCCGGATGGAGGAGACCGCCGTCATTTCAGGGGTGTTGCGGGAGAAGCGGATCCCGGCGGCGGTGAGGTAGGGCTCCATGGCGTCCGCCAGGCGGTTCATCCACTCCTCCTCCGTGCCGCCGCTGACGTAGAGATTGTTTTCCTGGGTGGAAGGGGACAGGTAGATTATGGGCATAGCAAGACCTCCTTTTTGCCCATCTTATGCGCAAAAAGGAGGTCCTGACAATGCGGTTATGTAGAGCGAGGGAAGGGGTCAGCCCCTCAGTCAGCCTTGGGACCGGCGGCCACCAGGGCCTTGCCGGCGGCGTTGCTGGTGTACTTGGCGAAGTTCTTCACGAACCGGGCGGCCAGATCCTTGGCCTTGGCGTCCCACTCAGAGGGATCGGCGTAGGTGTTCCGGGGATCCAGAATGTTGGTGTCCACGCCGGGCAGCGCGGTGGGGACGGCAAAATTGAAGTAGGGAATGGTCTTGGTCTCGGCCTTCCCGATGGAGCCGTCCAGGATGGCGTCAATGATGCCGCGGGTATCTTTGATGGAGATGCGCTTGCCGGTGCCGTTCCAGCCGGTGTTCACCAGGTAGGCCTTGGCGCCGGACTTCTGCATCTTCTTCACCAGCTCCTCGCCGTACTTGGTGGGGTGGAGCTCCAGGAAGGCCTGGCCGAAGCAGGCGGAGAAGGTGGGGGTGGGCTCGGTAATGCCTCGCTCGGTGCCGGCCAGCTTGGAGGTGAAGCCGGACAGGAAATAGTACTCGGTCTGCTCCGGGGTCAGGATGGACACGGGGGGCAGCACGCCGAAGGCGTCGGCGGAGAGGAAGATCACGTTCTTGGCGTCAGGGCCGGCGGACACCGGGCGGACGATCTTCTCGATGTGGTCGATGGGGTAGGATACCCGGGTGTTCTCGGTGACCGAGTCGTCGTTGAAATCGCAGTGGCCGCTCTCGTCCACGGTGACGTTCTCCAGCAGGGCGTTGCGCTTGATGGCGTTGTAGATGTCGGGCTCGGAATCCTTGTCCAGGTTGATGACCTTGGCGTAGCAGCCGCCCTCAAAGTTGAAGATGCCGTTGTCATCCCAGCCGTGCTCGTCGTCGCCGATGAGCAGGCGCTTGGGGTCGGTGGACAGGGTGGTCTTGCCGGTGCCGGACAGGCCGAAGAACAGGGCGGTGTTTTCGCCGTTCATATCGGTGTTGGCGGAACAGTGCATGGAAGCCATGCCCTTCAGGGGCAGGAAGTAGTTCATCATGGAGAACATGCCCTTTTTCATCTCGCCGCCGTACCAGGTGTTCAGGATGACCTGCTCCTGGGAAGTGAGGTTGAAGATCACGGCGGTCTCGGAGTTCAGGCCCAGCTCCTTGAAGTTCTCCACCCTGGTCTTGGAGGCGTTGTAGCAGACGAAGTCGGGCTGGAAGCACTCCAGCTCCTCGGCGGTGGGCTCAATGAACATGTTCTTTACGAAGTGGGCCTGCCAGGCCACCTCCATGATGAAGCGGATGGCCATACGGGTGTCGGCGTTGGCGCCGCAGAACACGTCCATGACGTACAGCTTCTTGCCGGACAGCGCCTGGATGGCCAGCTCCTTGCAGGCGGTCCAGGCCTGCTGGGAGGCGGGCTTGTTGTCGTTTTTGAATTCGTCGGAGGTCCACCACACGGTGTCCTTGGACACGTCGTCCATGACGATGAACTTGTCCTTGGGGGAGCGGCCGGTGTAAATGCCGGTCATAACGTTGACGGCGCCCAGGTCGGTGACCTGACCCTTATCGTAGCCCTCCAGGTCGGGACGGGTTTCCTCCTGGAACAGGACCTCATAAGAGGGGTTGCGGATGATCTCGGTGACGCCGGTAATGCCATACTGATTCAAATCAATGTTTGCCATAGTGCATGACCTCTTTTCCGTATTGATCTCCATGGGGCTCCGGTGGGGCGGCTGAGCCCGGAAGTTCCAGATGCTATGGACATAATCATACACAGAAATGGCCGTAAAGTCAATTCTCTGTATCACATGATTTTGCAATTTTCTTTCCCCGGGGTTTCAAACTGGGTATCGGCAGGCCGGCGTGTTCAGCCCAGCAGCTCCCGCAGCGCCCGGGCCAGGGCGGCAAATTCCCCGATGCCCAGCCGCTCTCCCCGGACCCCCTCCGGCAGCCCGGCGGCGGCAATGGCCTGCCGGAGCTGAGCCTTGTCCAGCCGGTCTCCGAAGGCGGAATTCAGGCCGTTGAGCAGGGTCTTGCGCCGCTGGGCAAAGGCGGCGCGCACCACCCGGAAGAAAAAGGCCTCGTCCACCAGATTCTGAGGAGGGGTTTCCCGGGGCGTCAGCCGGATCACCGCCGAGGTCACCTTGGGGGCGGGGAGGAAACACTCCGGCGGGACCTCGAACAGGAACTCCGGCACGGTGTGGTACTGGCAGAACAGGGAGAAAGCGCCGTAGTCGGCGGTGCCGGGGGCGGCGCAGATGCGCAGGGCCACCTCCCGCTGGATCATCACCGTGATGGCCCGGAAGCAGCCAGCCTCAATCAGGGCGGTGAGCACGGGGGTGGTGATGTTGTAGGGCAGGTTGGCGCAGGCCAGGGGAGTGAGGCCGGGAAACTGCTCCGCCGCCAGGGCGGCCAGGTCCAGCTTCATGGCGTCCCCCGGGATTACGGTCACGTTGTCGTAAGGAGCCAGGGTCTCGTCCAGAATGGGCAGCAGGGAGCGGTCCAGCTCGATGGCAGCCACCTTTCCCGCCCGCCGGGCCAGCTGCACCGTCAGCGGGCCGATGCCCGGCCCGATCTCCAGCACGCCGCAGCCCTCGTCGGCGCCGGAGGCGTCGGCGATGTCCCGGGGCACCCAGCCCTCAATGAGAAAGTTCTGTCCCATACTCTTGGAAAACCGGAACCCGTGGCGGCCCAGCAGGGCCCGGATGTCTTTTTCCTTGCACAAATCCATTGGGGATCACCTCGGTGTTAGTTTGACGGCGAAAAGAACCGCCCGGAGGGGGCTCCGGGCGGCAGAAGGATCACTCAGTAGGCGGCCACCACGCCGCCGTCGTTGGCGTAGACGGTGGAGATGCCGCCGGTCTCGCTGATGAGAATTTCGGAGAACTGGCACTGCTTCAACGCCAGCTCCCGCAGGTGGTAGGCCCGCTCCAGGCAGTTGCAGTGGACAATGGACAGCCGCTTGCCCGCGTGGTTGGGGTTGGCGGCCATCAGGGAGGCCATTTTGCTCAGGGCCTGCTTCACCGACATGGCCTGGCCCTTCTTGCAGATTTCCCCCTCCGGGGTGGAGCCCAGCAGCAGCTTGATGCGCAGCGTGCTGGTCACCAGGGACTGCATCCGGGACAGCCGGCCGTTTTTCCGCAGATTGTCCAGGTTCTCCAGTACGAACAGGGTTTCCATCTCCTCGATATAGCGGGACACCTGGGCCACCACTGTGGTGAAGTCCATGCCGGACTGGGCCAACTCCTGGATCTTCAGCGCCACCAGCACCTCGCCGGCGGAGGCGGAGCAGGAGTTGAAGATGTGAACGTTGGCGTTGGGATGCTCCTCCAGCCACAGGTTGCGGGCCTGGGCCGCGGCGTTGTGGGAGCCGGAGAGCAGGGCGGACAGGGTGACCACATAGAGGTCCTCCGCCCCGCAGTCAAAGGCGTCCAGATACTGGGCGGGGGAGGGGCAGGAGGTGTGGGGGGCGGTGGGACACTCCTTCATGGCGTGGAGCAGGGCCCCCCGATCAAAGCAGGCGTCGTCCACAATATCCTGACCGCCCACGTGGATGGTCAGGGGTACGCTGACAAAGCAGCCCTCCCGCAGCTGGGCAGGGGTCAAATCACAGCAGCTATCGACAATAATCTTAAAACTCATGACAGAAATCCTCAAATATAATATTAAAAATTACATCCCTCTTTTGGGCCATTGTATCACCAATACCGAAAAAAGTAAAGGGAGAAGATGTAAACAAATTGGATTTCCTGAAAAGGGGTCAGGGCCGCCAGGCAAACCGGTCGGGGGCGCCCACCAGGATCCGGGCGGAGCAGGGGGGCACCGGCAGCCAGGTCCGGCCGCCGTCATTGTTGAAGATCTGGTCGTTGTGAAGCACGTCCTGGAGCACCGGCTCCTGATGGGGGAACTCCACGTGGACCTCCTGGGGCTCCAGGTTGAGGACCACGTATACCCGCTGGCTGTCGGTGGCCCGGCGGAATACCAGCTGCTGGTTTTTGATGACCACGTTCTCATACTGTCCTTCCCGCAGGGCGGGGAAGGCGGAGCGGATGGCGGACAGCTGGGACAGGTGGGCGCACAGGCCCTGATCCAGCGCCTGCATCTCCTTCAGCTCCAGGTGAGGGCGGAGGGCCGCGTCGGAGGTCTTGGTGCGGGCGCCCTGGATGGCCCACTCGCTGCCGTAGTAGAGGGAGGGGATGCCCGGCATGGTGTACAGCAGGGTGTACACGTTGTTCAGGTGGGCGGGGGCGGACAGCTTGCTGGCCAGCCGGTCCACGTCGTGGTTGTCCGCAAAGTTGTAGAGGATCAGGTTCCGGTAGATGCCCCCCGGCCCGAACTGGCGGTTGAGGGAGTGGGCGATCTCGAAGTAATTCTTGTCGTTGTGGGAAGACCACAGGCCCTTCCAGCACTCGTAGTTGGTGACGGAGTCCAGCATCTCCGGGTTGGCCCACCGGGCGTAGTCCCCGTGGATGATCTCCCCCATGAGCCAGAAGTCCGGATTACGGTCCTTCACAAAGCCCTTGAGGGTGCGGAAGAAGTCAAAATCCACGCAGTCGGCGGCATCCAGCCGTAGGCCGTCGATGTGGAAGGTATCCATCCACATGGCCACCGCGTCCAGCAAGTGGAGCACCACGTCGGGGTTGCGCAGGTTGAGCTTCACCAGTTCGTAGTGGCCCTGCCAGGCGTCGTACCAGAAGGGGTCCCCCATGGGGGAGGGGCCGCCAAAGTTCAGGTTGTGGAACCAGCCGCAGTAGGGAGAGCCCCGGCCCTTTTCCCGCACGTCCTTGAAGGCCCAGAATTCCCGGCCCACGTGGTTGAATACCCCGTCCAGCACCACCCGGATGCCGTTTTCGTGGAGCTGCTGACACAGCTTGGCGAAGGAGGCGTTGTCCCCCAGGCGGCAGTCGATCTGGAAATAGTCGGCGGTGTCGTAGCCGTGCTTCACCGACTGAAACACCGGCCCCAGGTAGAGGGCGTTGACCCCCAGCTCCTTCAGGTGGGGGATCCAGTCGTGGAGCTGCTCCAGCCGCTGGACCGGCTGGCCGAAGTCGTTATACTCCGGCGCCCCGCAGAACCCCAGGGGATAGATATGGTAGAACACAGAATCGGTGGACCAATGACTCATAACAAACGCCTCCGTTTCAATGTGTGGAGCAGTTAATTGCCCTCTTCCTCCAGCTCACGCAGCAGCTTCTGGTCCTCCTTGGAGGACAGGTCCAGCTTTTCGTACAGGTCGGGCCGCCGCTGCCGGGTGCGGAGGATGGACTGCTTCCGCCGCCACCGGGCAATGTTCTTGTGGTCGCCGGAGCGGAGGATGGGGGGGACCTTCCGGCCGTGCCACTCCTCCGGCCGGGAGTACTGGGGGTACTCCAGCAGGCCGTTCCAGTGGCTTTCATTCTCAAAGCACTCGGGGTCGGACAGCACTCCGGGCACCAGCCGGGCCACCGCGTCGGCCACCACCATGGCGGCCAGCTCGCCGCCGGTGAGTACGAAGTCCCCGATGGAGATTTCCTCGTCCACGCACTCCTCGATGAACCGCTCGTCAATGCCCTCATAGTGGCCGCACACCAGGATCAGGTGGTCATAGTCGTCCCGCAGCCGGCGGGCGTGGGCCTCGGTAAAGGTCCGGCCCGCAGGGGACATGTAAATCGTATGCCCCGGTCCGTAGGTGTCCACAATGTGCTTCCAGCACTGGTAGAGGGGGTCGGCCTGCATCACCGCCCCCCGGCCGCCGCCGTAGGGGTAGTCGTCCACCTGCTTCTGCTTGTTCAGGGTGTAGTCCCGGATCTGGTGGGCCTCAATGCGGATGATGTCCCGCTCCTGGGCCCGGCCCAGAATGGACTCGTTCATCATATCCCCCACCGTCAGGTCGAAGAGGGTCATAATGTCAATGCTATACATCGGTGCGCATCCCCTCAATGAGGCGGACCTTGATGTAGCCCGCCTCCACATTGGTCTCCGCCAGGAATTCGTCCACGGCGGGGATCATGTACTCATGCTCCCCCTTGACCACGTAGACCTCGTGGGCGGGCGGGGTGAGTACGTCGGCCACCACCCCCAGCTTTTCGCCGGAATCGGCGTCAATGACCTCCAGACCCATCAGGTCGGCGATAAAATGCCGGCCCTCGGGGAGCACCACGCCGGTGCGGTCGATAAACACGGTCTTGCCCTTCAGGGCCATGGCCCCGTTTACGTCGGTCACCCCCTCCAGGGTGGCCAGCACGTTGCCCTTGTGGACACGGGCGGCGCGCACCTTGACCGGCTTTCCGTCCAGATAGAGGGTGTCAAACTGGCAGAGAAACTCCGGGGTGTCGCACCATGGGACGATTTTCACCTCGCCCTGGATGCCGTGGGTATTGACGATCTGTCCGGCCTCTAAAAACTGGTTTTTCATGGTTTTCTAACCTCCTGCGGCCTGGATTGGTGCAAAAAGCGGCGGGGTAGCTACCCCGCCGCTTTTCAGTCGACGATCTCGACGGAGACCTTGGTGCCCTGGCGCTGGGCCACGGAGCGCATCAGCGTGCGGATCTCCTTGGCGATACGGCCCTGGCGGCCGATCACCTTGCCCATGTCCTCGGGGGCCACCCGAAGCTCCAGGACGGTCTCACTCTCGCCGGCGTGCTCGGTAACCACCACGGAGTCGGGATGGTCCACCAGGCTGCGGGCGATGTAGGTGAGCAGTTCCTTCATGCCAGCCTGACCTCCAATTAGATGGCGCCAGCTTTTTTCAGCAGAGCCTTCACGGTCTCGGTGGGCTGAGCGCCGGTCTTGATCCAGGCCTGGGCGCGCTCGGCGTCCACCTTGATCTCGGCGGGCTGGGTCAGCGGGTTGTAGGTGCCGATCTCCTCGATGAAGCGGCCGTCACGGGGATAGCGGGAGTCCGCCACCACGATGCGGTAGAAAGGAGACTTCTTAGCGCCCATACGACGCAGTCTGATCTTAACCATTGTATCTTCACCTCCATGTAAGTTTCAAACATCTATGGAAACGCGGCGCGCCGCGCTTACCAACACTTAAAAGGGCAGGCCGGGCAGCTTTCCGAAGCCCCCGAACTTTCCCATCCGGCCCAGCTTCTTCATATTCTTGCCGGAGAACTGCTTGCTCATCTGCTGCATCAGCTCGAACTGCTTGAGCAGGCGGTTGATGTCCACCACCTGGGTGCCGGAGCCGGCGGCGATGCGCTTTTTCCGGCTGTTGTTCAGCAGGGAGGGGTCCTCCCGCTCGGCGGGGGTCATGGACAGGATGATGGCCTCGGTACGGGCTAGGGCGGACTCGTCCACCATGGCGCCCTCCAGGGCCTTGCCGTTGACGCCGGGGAGCATCCCGGCGATGTCGGACAGAGAGCCCATGCTCTTGACCTGCACCAGCTGGTCGTAAAAGTCCGCCAGGGTGAATTTGTTCTTGCGCAGCTTCTGCTCCAGCTCGGCGGCCTTCTTGGCGTCAAAGCTCTGCTGGGCTTTTTCAATCAGGGAGAGCACATCGCCCATGCCCAGGATCCGGGAGGCCATCCGGTCGGGGTAGAACAGGTCCACCTGGTCCAGCTTCTCGCCCTGACCCACAAACTTGATGGGCTTGCCGGTAACCGCCTTGATGGACAGGGCCGCACCGCCCCGGGCGTCGCCGTCCAGCTTGGTGAGCATCACGCCGGTGATGTCCAGGGCCTCGTCAAAGGCTTTGGCGGCGTTTACCGCGTCCTGGCCGATCATGGCGTCCACGATGAGCAGGATCTCGGTGGGCTCGATGGCCGCCTTCATCTGCTTGAGCTGGTCCATCAGCTCCTCGTCCACGTGGAGCCGGCCGGCGGTGTCGATGAATACCATGTCGTTGCCGTGCTTTTTGGCGTGCTCAATGCCCGCCCTGGCGATGTCGATGGGGTCGATCTGCCCCATCTGGAACACCGGCACGTCCACCTGAGAACCCACCACCTCCAGCTGGGTGATGGCGGCGGGGCGGAAGGTGTCGCAGGCCACCAGCAGGGGCCGCTTGCCCTGCTTTTTGAAAAAGCCCGCCAGCTTGGCGCCGTTGGTGGTCTTGCCCGCGCCGTTGAGGCCGCACAGCATGACTACCGTGGGGGGCTTGGGGGAGATGGTCAGCTTGCTGTTCTCCCCGCCCATCAGGTTGGTGAGCTCCTCGTTGACGATCTTCACGATCATCTGAGCGGGAGTCAGGCTCTCCAGCACGTCGGAGCCGATGGCCCGCTCGGTGACGGAGGCGACAAACTGCTTGACCACCTTGAAGTTTACGTCGGCCTCCAGCAGGGCCATGCGGATCTCCTTCATGGCCTCCTTTACGTCGGCCTCGGAGAGCCGGCCCTTGCCCCGCAGCTTCTTGAACGCGGCGGAGAGCTTTTCGGTCAGTCCTTCAAATGCCATGGGTTACTCCTGTTTCAGCTGGGCCAGCAGCTCCTGGATGCGGTTGCACTGGAGCTCCAGCTCGTTGTCCTGCCACTTCTGGTCGTTGCGCTGGAGGATGGCGTTCACAGCCGTCTCCATCTGGGCGAACTGCTCCTGCATTTTGTGGAACCGCCTGATGATGCCGGTCTTGTCCTCCAGCTCGGTGAGCACCGCCTCCGCCCGGACGATCACGTCCCGCACACCCTGACGGGTGATGCCGTAGTTCTCCGCGATCTCCGCCAGAGACAGGTCCTCGTTATAATAGAGGTCATAGAACTCCTTCTGCCGGTCGGTAAGCATGTCGCCGTAGAAATCGTACAGCAGCGCCATACGGTACGCCTGGTTTTTCATCCCGCCGCCTCCTTCCGCGCCTCCGGTGGTTCTGTAAAGGAAGTAAAGTTTCTGGGCTTTACAACAATGAGGATGATACACGATTTTCCCCCGTTTGTCAAGGAGAATTTTCACCGGAACAATAGGTGCATATTTTGCCGGGATTGGCAGAGACTATGAGCGATTACCAAATAAGGAGGTCATTCATTTGAGACACCGTATCCTGACTGCGGCGGTGGCGGCGGCCCTGCTCCTGGCTGCCGCGCCGTCCGCCTCGGCCTTTTTCTTTGACGGCGGGGAGGAGGTCCCCGTGGCCTACGACCTGGCCAAAAACGGACTGGCCGGGGAGACCCTCTCCTTTACCACGTCCGACTTCCACACCGACGGCGGCGAGCTGGACGCCATCGTGCTCTCCGCCCTGCCTGACAGCCAGGCGGGCACCCTGACTCTGGGGGGCCAGCTGCTGCGGGTGGGGGACGTGATCTCCATGAACGCGGTGGACGGCCTGCGCTACACCCCCAAGGACCAGACCGCCGCCTCCACCGCCCAGTTCAAGTTCCTGCCGGTGTTTTCCAACGGCACCAGCGGGGCGGAGCTGTCGGCCGACCTCTACCTGCTGGCCGAGGAGAACAGCGCGCCGGTGGCCCGCGACCTGGAGCTGACCACCTATAAAAATGTAGCCGTCACCGAGCGGTTCGACGGGGTGGACCCGGAAGGGGATCTGCTCACCTACCATGTGGTGAAAAAGCCCGCCCGGGGGGCGGTGACCATTCAGGAGGACGGCACCTTCATCTACACCCCCTATGAGAACAAGACCGGAAAGGATACCTTCACCTATGTGGCGGTGGACGCGGTAGGCAATTCCTCCGATCCGGCCACGGTAAAGGTGAAGATTGAAAAGCCGGACACCAAGGTGACCTATTCCGACCTGGACGGCCACCCCGCTCAGAAGGCCGCCATCCGCCTGGCGGAGGAGAACATTTTTGTGGGGGAGTGCATGAACGGGGCCTACTTCTTCCAGCCTGATACCACCGTGACCCGCAGCCAGTTTGTCACCATGGTGATGAACACCGTGGGCATGGAGGCTCTGGAGGGGGTGGAGCGCACCGGTTTTGCCGACGACGACGCCATCGAGACCTGGGCCAAGCCCTATGTGTCCTCCGCCCTGAAGAGCGGCCTGATCCAGGGCAGCCGGAACGAGGCCGGCCAGGTGGTGTTCCAGGGCGACGGCGCCGTGACCACGGCGGAGGCGGCGGTGCTGCTGGACCGGGCTCTCCAGGTCACCGACGTGGATGCCCAGACCTTTGCGGACGGCAACGCCCCGGCCTGGGCCGCCCAGTCCGCCGCCAATCTGACCACCTGCGGCGTACTGGAGAGCGGAGACAGCCTGGGGACCCAACTGACCCGGGGGGAGGCCGCCCAGCTGCTGTGCGCTTCCCTGGAGCTGCTGGACAGCCGGGATACCGGCTGGTTCTGAATGAAAAAACGGCCGCTTTCCGCGGCCGTTTTTTCTGCTTATCGGTGGGTTTGGGACCGGTGCCAGAGCAAAAACAGCGCCAGGCCCGTGAGACAGATAGCACTGCCGAACCAGAACGCCAGGGAGAGGCTTGCTTCCGCCAGGACCCCGAAGGTCAGATTGACGCCGATGCCTACCGAATCGGTGACCATGGCATAGATGCTCAGCGCGGTAGCCCGGTGCTGCGCGGAAACCTGTCTGTTCTGCAGCGTCATCTGAAGGGGCTGGAACAGGGTGTTGCACAGCCGCAGCGTCAAAATGGCGCAGACGGAGGGAAGAGCCGTGTGGGTCAGAGCCAGGGCGGCGCAGGCCCCGGTTGCTCCGCCATAGAACAGAAGGGCGGCTGGGACAAGGCCGGTTCTGCGGGTGAGCCGGGCGGAGCACATTCCCATCAGACCCAGCAGAGTGGCGGCGATATAGAGCCCTCCGATGGCCGCGTCCGGCAGCCCGCAGAGTTCATATTGGAGCTGATTGAGAAAGACGGTGATGGTCTGATGGGCTTCCGTCAGCAGCGCGACGGAGCACAGAAAAAGCAGCAGCGATTTATTCCCCAGAGTCTGTCCCAGAAGGGTTACCGCCTGCCGGGGGGAGAAACGGTGGGGACAGGGAACCGGAGCCAGGCCTAGGGAAAACAGCGCGGCAGTGCCGTAGCTGAGGACCGTGAGCTGGCCGGCCAGGGCGTAATTGTCCTGGATTAGCAAGGAAAAGGTGACGGCGGCGGTGAGCAGGCCCGCCATTTGCAAACTGTTATAGACGCCAAAGACGCGCTGGCTGTCCGCCCTCCCCCGGGAGAGATACAGGATGCTGGTATCCACGCCGGATATGCCGGAGAGCGCGACGCTGAGGATGACCCGCTCCACCAGAAACCAGCCGAAACCGGAGGCCTGCCAGAACACGATTTTTGAGAGCAGATAGAGAAAACAGCAGGAGACCATGGTGGTCCGATAGCCCAATTTATCAGCCAGAACGCCCCAGGGGATTTCCAGCAGAAGGCAGAGCGCCAGAGAAATGCTCTCGATCAGGGTTATCTGCGCGACGGAGACATCCCGGGTCTGCCGGTACAGTGTGGCCACGGGTCCATAAAAAACCATGCCCTGTAAGAGGGCAATGGCGTACATGCAAAATAAGTTTCGCCTCATAAAGGTCCAATTCCTCCTGATTTTTTGCATAACAACCGGGCGCTGTCATGCAGCGCCTCCTTCAGCTGATATGCGGTTCAGGAGGGATTGGACAGATGCGGCATAGTGCGGCTCACTCCTTTTATACCATTGAAGCAGAAGGGCGCGCCCTTGTCAAGGCCGGACACCGCAAGAAGCGGCGGAGGAGAGAGATTTCATGGGCGGATGGCGGAAAGATGGTTGAGTATGGAGATAAAGCATGCTATAATATAGTATTAGCGCATATGATACTGGAGAGCCTATTTCTCTCTGACGAGGTGTGAATATGAAGATCGTTGTGTTGGCCGGCGGCCTTTCCCCGGAGCGGAACGTGTCCCTTTCCACCGGCGCCATGGTGACCGAAGCCCTGCGAGGGCTGGGCCACCGGGCGGGACTGGTGGACCTGTTTTTCGGAGCGGAGGAGGCGGACGAGGGCTTTTTCGACGCCCCGGTGCCGGAATCCTTTAAAAAGGTAAGCCGGGAAGCGCCCGACCTGGACCAGGTGCGGGCCAGCCGCCCGGGGAACAGCCGGAGCATGTTCGGCCCCCACGTGCTGGAGCTGTGCCAGATGGCGGACCTGGCGTTCCTGGCCCTCCACGGTACCTGCGGCGAGGACGGAAAGGTCCAGGCCACTCTGGAGCTGATGGGGATTCCCTATACCGGGGCGGGCTACCTGGGCAGCGCCATCGCCATGGACAAGGACCTGACCAAGCGGCTGGTGGCCGACGTGGTGAGCACCCCCGGCTGGAAGACGGTGGAGTACAAGGCTGAGGACATCGACGGCCTGGTGGAGAGCGCCCGGCTGCCCCTGGTGGTCAAGCCGGTGGCCAGCGGCTCTTCCATCGGCGTGTCCATCGCCTACACCGCCGATGAGCTGCGAAAAGCCCTTGTGGACGGCCTGGAGCTGGGCGGCCGCACGGTGCTGGAGGAGTACATCAGGGGCCGGGAGATCCAGGTGGGCATTCTGGAGGACAAGGCCCTGCCCTCCATCGAGATCATCCCCAAAGAGGGCTTTTACGACTACGCCAACAAGTACCAGCCCGGCGCGGCCCTGGAGGTGTGTCCGGCGGAGATCCCGGCCCAGACCGAGGAGAAGCTGCGCGCCGCCGCCCTGCGGGTGTATGAGACCCTGGGCCTGAGCGTCTACTCCCGGGCGGATTTCATCGTCACCTCCGACGGGGAGCCCTGGTTCCTGGAGATCAACACCCTGCCCGGCATGACGCCCACCAGCCTGCTGCCCCAGGAGGCGGCGGCTGTGGGGATCGACTATCAACAGCTGTGCCAGCGGATTGTGGAGGCCTCACTGGAGGCCCGCCGGCAGGGAAGATAAGAAGGAGAGAAGCAGAGATGGAGCCCATGACCATACGGGAAATTCTGGAGGCTGTCCACGGCAGCCTGCTGGGAGAATTCGGGGACCTGAACCGCACGGTGGGCCGGGTGGAGACCGACAGCCGCACCATCCACGCCGGCTCTCTGTTCATCCCCCTGTCCGGGGAGCGGTTTGACGGACACGCCTATATCAATTCCGCCCTGGAGGGGGGCGCCGCCGGGTGCTTCACCCAGCGGGAGCGGGAGAGCTATCTGCCCGGAAAGTTTTATATTAAGGTGGATTCCACCCAGAGGGCCCTCCGGGATCTGGCCAAGTACTACAAGGCCAAGTTCCCCATTCCCGTAATCGCCATCACCGGCTCGGTGGGCAAGACCACCACCAAGGACATGGTGGCGGCGGTGCTGGGGGAGAAGTACAACGTGCTCAAGACCGAGGGCAACCTGAACAATGAGATCGGGGTGCCCATGACCCTGCTGCGGCTGAAGCCGGAGCATCAGCTGGCGGTGCTGGAGCTGGGCATGAACCACGCCGGGGAGATCGACTATCTCTCCGCTCTGGTAGAGCCCGACGTGGTGCTGATGACCAACATCGGGGACTCCCATATCGAGCACTTCGGCTCCCGGGAGAAGATTCTGGAGGCCAAAAGCGAGATCTTCCACCACGCCAAGCCGGGCGCCCCGGCCATCATCAACGGGGACGACCCTCTGCTGAACACTCTGCCGGGCAAGCTGCCCTTCACCTTCCTGCGGGTGGGGGCGGAGGCGGAGCTGGATTACCGGGCCAGTGACCTGGAAAGCGACGGCAAGAGCCGGCTCACCTGCCGGGTGTGTACCCCCAAGGGGACATTTCCCGTGGAGATCCCCGCCCTGGGAGACCACATGATCTACCCCACCCTGATGGCCGCCGCGGTGGGCGAGCACTTCGGCCTGACGCCTGACGAGATCGCCAGCGGCGTGCTCCACTTCGCCCCCACCAAGATGCGCATGAACATCCTCAACCGGGGGGACAACATCACCATCCTCAACGACACCTACAACGCTAACCCTCAGTCCATGCGGGCGGCGGTGCAGGTGCTGTCCAACGCCAACGGGGAGAACAAGATTGCCGTGCTGGGGGATATGTTTGAGCTGGGGCCCCTGGCTCCCGCCCTCCATGCCGGTATCGGCGAGTACCTGGGCAAGGCGGGTATCCAGTGCCTGGTGGCGGTAGGCGAGCTGGCAAAGCACATCTACACCGCCGCCCAGGAGGCCGGCGTACCCCAGTGTTTCTACTGTGAGACCAAGGAGCAGGCCAAGCCGGTGCTGGATGACCTGGTAAAGCCCGACGCCACCATCCTGGTCAAGGCCTCCCGGGGCATGGCGATGGAGGAGCTGGTGGAGTACCTGCTGACCATCACCAAAGAGGCATAAAAAGGGGGCCGGTGTCTCCACCGGCCCGCCTTTATCCAAACAATTTTTGCAGATTCTCCCGGAAGGGCGGGTAAATGACCCCCTTCTCGGTGATGATGCCGGTGACCAGGCTGTGGGGGGTTACGTCGAAGGCGGGGTTGTACACCTCCACCGTCCTGGGCGCGGTCTGCACCCCGTAGAGGGTGCGTATCTCGTCGGCCTCCCGCTCCTCAATGGGGATGCCAGACCCGTCGGGGATGGATAGGTCGATGGTGGAGCAGGGGAGGGCCACATAGAAGGGAACCCCGTGGTGATGGGCGTTCACCGCCACCGAGTAGGTGCCGATCTTGTTGGCAAAGTCGCCGTTGGCCGCCATCCGGTCGCAGCCCACCACCACCAGGTCGATCTTCCCCTTGGCCATCAGGCTGGCCGCCATGTTGTCGGCGATCAAGGTGGCGGGGATGTGGTCGGTGACCAGCTCGTAGGCGGTGAGCCGGGCGCCCTGGAGAAGGGGCCGGGTTTCGTCGGCGTAAACCATTTCCACTTTCCCCTGCTCGTGGGCCGCCCGGATCACCCCCAGAGCGGTGCCGTAGCCGCCGGTGGCCAGGGCCCCGGCATTGCAGTGGGTGAGGATGCGGGCGTGGTCGGGGACCACCGCCGCGCCGTGACGCCCCATGGCCTTGCACATGGCCACGTCCTCCTGATGAATGGCGATGGCCTCGGCGATGAGGGCCTCCGGGTTCCCGCCGCAGGCAGCCGCCTGTTTCTCCATCCGCTCCAGGGCCCAGAACAGGTTGACCGCCGTGGGACGGCTGGCGGCCAGGGCCGCCTTGGCCTCTTTCAGGTCGGCCCTCTCCAGGGCGGCCAGGCAGTAGGCATAGGCGGCGGTGACCCCGATGGCGGGGGCCCCCCGCACCACCATGGTGCGGATGGCGTCGATTACCGGCCGGTAGTCGGTATAGGAGAGCCAGACCTCCTCCACCGGGAGCTTGGTCTGATCGAGTAAGAAAAGGGTATTTCCTTCCCAACGAATCGCGTCCATAGGAATGACCTCCATTCTTTGTTGCGGTTCCAATATATCACAAGTGCGCACGGGAGTAAACATAAGATGATTGATATTGCGGTCTCGAACCTGTCCAAGGAGTTCGAGGTAGGCAAAAAAATATTGGACGGGCTCACCTTCCAGGTGGATCAGGGGGAGCGGGTGGGCCTGCTGGGCAAAAACGGCGCCGGCAAGACCACCCTGTTCAGGATGCTCACCGGAGAGATGGACTGGGACGAGGGAGAGATCCACATTGCCCCCGGTAAGGGCCTGGGGCTTATCTCCCAGATCCCGGTGTATCCCCCGGAGTACACCGTGGAGGATGTGCTCCAGACCGCCTTTCAGCGGCTCCACGACATGGAGAAGGAGCTGGAGGAGCTGACCGGGCGGATGGCGGGGGACAACGACCCCGCCCTGCTGCGGCGGTATGACGCCCTGTCCGCTGCCTTTGAGGCGGGGGGCGGGTACGACACCGCCACACCGCTGAATAAGGTGTGTAACGGCCTGCTGATTTCCCAGGACATGCGGGGTCAGCTCTTTTCCTCCCTGTCCGGCGGGGAAAAGACCCGGGTGAACCTGGCCCGGCTGATTTTGGAGGACACCGACATCCTGTTGCTGGACGAGCCCACCAACCATCTGGACCTGCGGGCCACCGAGTGGCTGGAGGAGTACCTGGACAAGTATAAGGGCACCGTGCTGGCCATCTCCCACGACCGTTGGTTTCTGGACCGGGTGGTGAAGCGGGTCATCGAGATCCAGGACGGCAAGGCGGAATTTTATGCGGGCAACTACTCTTTCTATGTGGAGGAGAAGGAGCGCCGCTATCAGGAAAAGCTGAAACAGTACGAAAAGGAGCAGGCCAAGATCGAGCAGCTGGAGAAGGCCGCTGAGCAGCTGCGGGTGTGGGCTTACTCCGGCATGGACAAGACCTTCAAACGGGCCCAGTCCATGGAAAAGCGCATCGAGCGGATGCGCACCACCGACAAGCCCACCAAGGAGCGCCGCCTGGACATCAAGTTCGGGGAGCGGGAGTTCCGGGGGGATGAGGTGCTCACCATCAAGGAGCTGAAAAAGTCCTTTGACGGGCGTACCCTCTTTGACCACGTGAATCTGGAGGTGGTGGGGGGTGAGCGCATCGCCCTGCTGGGGGACAACGGCACCGGCAAATCCACCCTGCTGAAAATTCTGCTGGGGGAGGAGGAACCCGACTCCGGCAAGCTGCGGATGGGACCCACGGTGAAGGTGGGCTATCTGCCCCAGATCATCCACTTTGACAGGCCGGAGCGCAATCTGGTGGACACTATGCTCTACGCCCAGGACTGCTCTACCCAGACCGCCCGTAACCGGCTGGCCGCCTTCAACTTCCGGGGGGAGGACGTGTTCAAGCCGGTGTCCGCCCTGTCCGGCGGGGAGCAGAGCCGTTTGCGGCTGTGCATGCTGATGGACGAGAAGATCAACCTGCTGATCCTGGATGAGCCCACCAACCATCTGGACATCGCCAGCCGGGAGTGGATCGAGGAGGCGGTGGCCGACTATGAGGGCAATTTGCTCTTTGTCTCCCACGACCGCTATTTCATCAAGCAGTTTGCCACCCGGATCTGGATGCTGGAGGACGGACATATCACCGACTTCCGGGGCACCTTTGAGGAGTTCCGGGCGGCCCGGGAGCGGGCCAAAAGCCAAGCGGCCACCCCCGCGAAGGCGGAGCCGGAGAAGCCCAAAAAGGAAAAGCCCAAGCGGCCCGGCGGCACCAAGGAGCTGGAAAAGCAGGTGGCCGCGGCGGAGCGGGCGGTGGCCAAGGCGGAGGAGCGGCAGTACGAGCTGACGCTGAAGGCCGAGGAGGTGGCCTCCAACTATCTGGAGCTGCAGAAGGTGTACGACGAGCAGAAGGCTCTGGAGGAGGAGATCGCCACCCTCTATACCCGGTGGGAGAAGCTGGCCGCCGAGCTGGAGGAGGCCAGAGGGTGAACAGAAAACGAAAACCTCTGTGGCTGAAGGTCCTGCTGGGCCTGGTTCTGGCCGGGGTAGTGACCTTTGGCGCGCTGTTCGGGGCGGTGCTCTATGGCTCCCATGACCATATCCGGGGCGATCCCCAGGTGATGGTCATTCTGGGCTGCCAGGTGAAGTCCTGGGGCCCCTCGGTGCTCCTTCAGGACCGGCTGGACAAGGCCCTGGACTATCTGGAGGACCACCCGGACCTGACCATCGTGGTGTCCGGCGGCCAGGGACCCGACGAGCCCGTCAGCGAGGCCCGGTGTATGTACGACTATCTGACGGAGCACGGCGTGGACGAAGCGCAGATCCTTCTGGAAGACCAATCCCACAACACGGTGGAAAACCTGCGCTATACTATGGACTTGCTGGCGGAAGCGGGGTGCGACACCACCGCCGATATGGTGGTGGTGTCCAACGGCTTCCACCTGACCCGGGTGCGGATGCTGTGGAGCCGGGTATGCGGGGGAGACTATAATCTGTCCACCCTGGCGGCCCCCAGCTCCCATGTGCCCTCCCGTCTGAAAATGTACATCCGGGAGCCCCTGGCCCTGGTAAAATCCTTTGTGTTCGACAGGTGATTAAGTTTGGATATGCAAGCGAAACTGAGCGCGTTGGATTTGCGCTTTTCCAATATCGAGGCCCAGCTGGGGGCGGGGGAGACCTACGAGGACCCGTCCCTGGTGGCCAAACTGAATAAGGAGCAGCGGGAGCTGGAGCCGGTGGTCACCGCCTACCGGAGCTGGCTGCGCCGTCAGCAGGACCTGAAGGATGCGGAGGAGCTGATGGGCGACCCGGAGCTGGGGGAGATGGCCAAGGAGGAGTACCAGCAGGCCAAGGAGGAACTGGCCCGGCTGGAGGATGAGATCCGCATCCTGCTGCTCCCCCGGGACCCCAACGACGGCAAGAACGTCATCGTGGAGATCCGGGCCGGCGTGGGCGGGGAAGAGGCCGCCCTGTTCGCCCACTCCCTGTTCCGCATGTACTCCATGTATGCCGACGCCCGCCGCTGGAAGGTGGAGGTGGACTCCATCAGCGAAACCGAGCTGGGAGGCGTGAAGGAGATATGCTTTACTATCGAAGGGGACGGGGCCTACTCCCGGCTGAAGTTTGAGAGCGGGGTCCACCGGGTCCAGCGGGTGCCTGAGACCGAGTCCGGCGGGCGGATTCATACCTCCACCGCCACGGTGGCGGTGCTGCCCGAGGTGGACGAGGTGGACTTTGAGCTCAACCCCGCCGATATCGAGATGCAGGTGTTCCGCGCCTCCGGCGCGGGCGGCCAGCACGTGAACAAGACCTCCTCCGCCGTGCGGCTCATCCACAAGCCCACCGGCACGGTGGTGGAGTGCCAGCAGGAGCGCAGCCAGTTCCAGAACCGGGACAAGGCCATGCAGCTGCTGCGGTCCCGGCTGTATGAGGAGAAGGTGCGGGAGCAGGAGCAGGCGGTTACCGACCAGCGCCGCAGCCAGGTGGGCACCGGCATGCGCAACGAGCGCATCCGCACCTACAACTTCCCCCAGGGCCGGATGACCGACCACCGCATCGGCCTGACGCTGTACAAACTGGAAAACGTGATGAACGGCGATCTGGACGAGATCATCGACGGCCTGATCACCGCCGACCAGGCCGAGCGCCTGAAGCACAGCCAGGATACGTGAACGCAACAGGAGGAACCATCCATGGAACTGATCATTCATTTTACCGCCCTTCCGGAGCACCTGTCCCTGGAGGCGGTCAAATCCGACCTGGCCGACCTGCTGGAGGACGACGGCTGGCTCACCGGCTCCGGCCCGGCCTTCATTGAGCTGGAGCTGGAGGACGAGAAGGTCAACCCCAAATACGGCATCCTCACCGTAAAAAACTATCTGCAGCAAGCGGCGTTTGCCCCCGATACCACCATCGAACTGGCGGGTACGCCGGTGGGCATCTATGAATAAAAGGAGGAACACCCCATGAAAATTGCCATTGGAGTTCTGAACGTGGTGGCGGGCGCCGCCCTGCTGGCGGCAGGCGTTTTGACCATTGTCCAGCCCGGCCGGACCCGGCGGGCGGTCCGCCGCCGCCGTCATTTCTGAGGAGCGAGGCGAGCAGCGTGAACACACAGCGACTGACCGCCGATCAGACCGAACAGGCGGCGGAGCTTCTCCGTCGGGGCGGCCTGCTGGGTATCCCCACCGAGACGGTGTACGGTCTGGGGGCTGACGGCCTGAACCCCCAGGCGGTGTCCCATATTTTTGAGGCCAAGGGCCGTCCCCAGGACAATCCCCTGATTCTTCATATTCCCACGGCGGACTGGCTGGAGCGGTATTGTGCTGATATTCCGCCCGCCGCCTATGTCCTGGCGGAGCGGTTCTGGCCGGGCCCCCTGACCATGATCCTGAAGCGGAAACCCATCGTCCCCGACGCCGTGACCGCCGGACTGGACACGGTGGGGATGCGCTGCCCGGCCCATCCGGTGTGCCGGGCCATCATCGCCGCCGCCGACCGGCCGGTGGCCGCCCCCTCGGGCAACACCTCCGGCCGGCCCAGCCCCACCAACATGGCGGACATGCTGGAGGATATGGACGGCAAAATCGACGGCATCGTGGACGGCGGCCCCTGCACCGTGGGGGTGGAGTCCACTATCATTGACCTGACCGAGCAGCCGCCCCGTCTGCTGCGGCCCGGCGGGGTGACGCTGGAGGAACTGGGGCAGGCGCTGGGGGAGGTGGCGGTAGACCCGGCGGTGACCCGGCTCATGGGCGCTGGGGAGCAGCCCCGTGCCCCCGGTATGAAGTACCGCCACTACGCCCCCAAGGCCCCGGTTACGGTGGTGCGGGGGACCCCCGCCGACGCCGCCCGGTACATCCGCCGCCATCTGGATGATGGGGACGGGGTGATCTGCTTCAACGAGTTTGTGCCCCTGTTTGAGGGCCATCCGGTGGAGCCCATCGGTCCCAAGGACGACCCGGCGGAGCAGGCCCGGCGGGTGTTTGAGGCCCTGCGGTACTTTGACGGCACGGACGTGGTACATATCTGGGCCCAGTGTCCCGACACAGCGGGCATCGGGCTGGCGGTGTCCAACCGCCTGAACAAGGCGGCGGGCTTCCACATTGTGGACGCCGCAGAAAAAATTTAAAAAATTTTTCCTCCCGATGAATGGATGGGCTTGGCTCCGTCGTATTGTAGGTGAAACGGATGGGAGATACCCAACCAAATAAGGAGGAATAACAGATGAAAAAGATGAGAATTGTGGCTCTGTCCGCCGCCGTGGTGCTCACCCTGGGCATCACCACCGCCTTTGCCGCCGGAGGCAGAAACTATGTGGACGCCAACGGGGACGGTGTGTGCGACAATTACGGCACCGGTCTGGGCGGCGGCTGTCACGGCGGCGGCTGTCACGGCGGCCGCTGGGGCGGTGGCCGCGGGTGCGGCCGCTGGTAAGGGAGCCGGTCAGTCCGCGCCGGGGAAAACGAGGGAAATGACATATGCGCAGTGAGCAGGAGACCAATGAGGCAATCGAACGATACGGAGACACTGTCCGGCGTCTGTGCATGCTTCATCTGAAGCATGAGGCGGACGCCCAGGACGTCTTTCAGACGGTATTCCTCAAATATCTCCTGCACACCGCCGACTTTGAGAGCCGGGAGCATGAAAAGGCCTGGTTCATCCGAGTCACCATCAACGCCTGCCGGGATGTGCTGAAAAGCGTGTTCCGCAGGCGTACTGTTTCTCTGGAGTCGGCGGCGGAGCTCCCCGCCCAGCTTACCGACGAGAGCAGGGAGGTACTGCGGGCGGTGCGGGCCCTTCCCCCCAAGTACCGGGAGGTGGTGTATCTCCACTACTACGAGGGCTATACCGC
This sequence comes from Candidatus Flavonifractor merdavium, assembly GCA_019119335.1. GTDB lineage: Bacteria > Bacillota > Clostridia > Oscillospirales > Oscillospiraceae > Flavonifractor > Flavonifractor merdavium. Next base: position 22,518 of record DWXF01000048.1, on the reverse strand, counting down.
CCCGGAGATCGCAAACATCCTGCGCAAGAACGTGAACACCATTTATACCAATCTGACCCGGGCCAGAGAACAGCTCAAGACCATGCTGGGAGGTGAGGAGGATGGATGAACAAATTCGGGCGGCCTTTGACCAGATCCACGCCACGCCGGAGGACAAGGAACGCACCCGGGCCTTTCTGGCCCAGGCCAGACGCCGCAGGGCCAGACCACGCCGCAGCCTGGCGGCGGCCGCAGCCGGCTTTTTGCTGGTGCTGTGCGCCCTGGGGGGCTATTGGGCCTACTTTGTCCCAACCTCCGCCATCAGCGTGGAGACCGACTCCGCCCTGAAGCTGGAGGTCAACCGCTTTGACCAGGTGGTTGGCGTCCAGGGATACGGTGCAGGAGGGGAGGAGCTGGCCCAGTCCCTGAATCTGCAATTTATGGACTACCAGCAGGCTTTGGAGCTGCTGCTGGAGGCGTGGTCCGGCCAGCAGGTTGACATTACGGTGACCGGCGGAAACCAGGACCAGTGCAGCCGTCTGCTGGAGGGGGCGGAGGCCTGCGGAGACGGGGAGAACGTCCACTGTGCCCAGGGCAGCCAGGAGGAGCTGGAGGCCGCCCACCACGCGGGACTGCCCTTTGGCAAATACCGGGCCTATCTGGAGCTGCAGGCGCTGGACCCAAGCGTGACGGTGGAGGATGTGCAGGGCATGAGCATGGCGGAGCTCCGGGCCTGGATCGCCGCTCTGTCCGAGGGGGAGAGCCAGCCCCAGAGTACGCCGTCCGGCCAGACCGGCCAGGGCTGGGAAGGGGAGGCAGAGCACGAAAGCGGCCATGGGAACGGTCACGGAAACGGCCACGGCTACGGCGGGCCGCCCTGGTGAGTCCGATTCCTTCGGCATGGCGAAATTTACAAATCGCTAACAAACCCCTTGCGGGATATGCTATACTATCAGCGGGAGGCGAACAGCCATGAAGCGCATCGGCATTACCGGCCCCACCGGGGCGGGAAAAACCACCGCCCTGAACGCCTTGGTGCGCCTGGGTGCCCACGTCATTGACGCGGACCAGGTGTACCATCAGCTGCTGGAGGGCAGCGCGCCCATGCGGGCGGAGCTGACGGCCCGGTTTGGGCCGGGTATTCTGGACAGCCAGGGCAGGGTGGACCGGAAGGCCCTGGGCGGCGTGGTGTTTGCCGATCCGGCGACCCTGGCCGACCTGAACGCCATCACCCACAGGTATGTGATGGAGGAGCTCCAGCGGCAGACGGCCCGGGCAGAGGCCCAGGGCAGGCCTGCCGTGGCCATTGACGCCATTGCCCTCATTGAGAGCGGGGCGGCGGACGCCTGCGACGTGGTGGTGGGGGTGCTGGCCCCCAAGGAGGTGCGGGTGCGCCGGATCATGGCCCGGGAGGGTATTTCGGAGGCATACGCCCGCAAGCGGGTGGAGGCCCAGCAGGGGGACGATTTTTTCCGGGCCCACTGCGGATATATCCTGGAAAACGGCGGGGAGGACCCGGCGGAATTCGAGGCCCGGGCGCTGGCCCTGTTCGCCCCGTGGATCGAGCATATCTCAGATGGAAAATAGGAGGAACCGCATATGGAAGAAAAGCAAAAGACTCCGGGCGAGCTGCGCCGGGAGGCGCTGTGCTACAAGCCCAAGAACGGCTATGACCGGCTGAGCCCTCAGGACGAGGCGGACATGAACGCCTACTGCGAGGACTATAAGAAGTTCCTGGACGCGGGCAAGACCGAGCGGGAGTGCGTGGACGAGACCCTCCGCCTGGCGGAGAAGCACGGCTTCAAGCCCTTTACCCGGGGCATGGCCCTCAATCCCGGCGACAAGGTGTACCGGGTGAACCGGGGCAAGGCGGTGATGCTGGCGGTGATCGGCACCCGCTCCCTCAGCGAGGGCGTGAACATCGGCGCGGCCCACATCGACGCCCCCCGGCTGGACCTGAAGCCCAATCCCATGTACGAGGATGCCGAGCTGGCCTTCCTCAAGACCCACTACTACGGCGGCATCCGCAAGTACCAGTGGGTGACCATCCCCCTGGAGCTACACGGCGTCATCGCCCTGAAGGACGGCACCACCGTCAAGGTGTGCGTGGGCGCCGGAGAGGGGGAGCCTCAGTTTACCATTGACGACCTGCTGCCCCACCTGGGCGCGGAGCAGTCCAAGAAGCCTCTGGGCGAGGCCATTCCCGGTGAGAGCCTGAACCTGCTCATCGGCAGCCGTCCCTTCAAGGACGACGAGGGCTCTGATCGGGTGAAGCTGGCCATTCTGGACCTGCTGAACCAGAAGTACGGCATTGTGGAGGAGGACTTCATCTCCGCCGAGCTGTCCGCCGTACCCGCTTTCCGGGCTACCGATATCGGCTTCGACCGCTCCCTCATCGGCGCCTACGGCCACGACGACCGGGTGTGCGGCTTTGCCGCACTGGCCGCCCTGTTTGCCCTGGGCACCCCCGCCCGCACCGCCGTGTGCATGCTGGCAGACAAGGAGGAGATCGGCTCCGAGGGCGTGTCCGGTATGCGCTCGGCCGCCTTTGACACCTTTATGAGCGATCTGTGCGACGCCCAGCGGGTGCCCCTGAAGGTGTGCTATGAGAAGTCCTTCTGCCTGTCCGCCGACGTGACCGCGGCCTTTGACCCCAACTTTGCCGACGTGTATGAGAAGCGCAACAGCGCCCGGGTGAACTACGGTATGGGCCTGTGCAAGTACACCGGCGCCCGGGGCAAGTCGGGGGCCTCCGACGCCTCCGCCGAGCTGGTGGCCTACACCCGCAAGGTGCTGGACGCCGCGGGCGTGGTGTGGCAGATGGCTGAGCTGGGCAAGGTGGACGCCGGCGGCGGCGGCACTGTGGCCTGCTATATGGCCGAGCGGGACATTGATACCCTGGACGCCGGGGTGCCGGTGCTCTCCATGCACGCCCCCTTCGAGACCGTGTCCAAGCTGGACTGCTATATGACCTACAAGGGCATGAAGGCGGTCTACGAGGCGCAGTAAAACCGCAGAAAAAAGTCCGGACCCTGAGGGTCCGGACTTTTTTGTTATCCCGGGGCGGAGCTCCGGCAGCGGGTTACCTCAAAACCGCCGGTGCCGGTGCGTCCCCCCGCCGCCGTGCGGGCGGCGTAATCGTTGAAATGCCACCACTCTGACTCCAGAGGCGTCATGCCCGCCGAGCCAAAGTAGCCCCGCAGGGCGATGGCGGGCTCATTCATGGAGTCTGCCAGGGTGGTCTCGCCGGGGCCGGTGGTGGAGGCGGAGGCCAGACTGAGTTCGTGGATGGGGGTGGGCATTTCGTACTCCTCATACTCCACCGGAACCAGGTAGCGGTATCCGCCGGTGGAGCGCTCCTCGGTCCTTGCCACCTTCACCAGGCTGACGTCTACCGCCAGTCCCTTTTGATGGTTGGAGTAGCCGGTGCTGATAAAATAAGTCATGGTCCAGGGCGGAGTGGATATACCCGCCTTCACCTCCGGGTCGGCCTCCGCCAGGGCGGATACCGCCTTGACCACCGCCCGCTGGGTGGCATAGGGGCGGTAGGCCTCATAGAGCTTCAGACTGTTGCCCTGAGCCAGGGCTGCCTGCTGGGCGGCGCACACTTTTTTTGCGGTGTGGTAGAGCACCGGCATCAGGAACTGGTCCTGATCGAACCGGGGGTTGTGCACCTTGCCCTGATAAAGCGCCTCTCCGGTGATGCCGGGAATCTCCTTTCCCGAGGTGACATACCGGGAGGAATAGGAGTTGGTGGCGTCATACACGATGGAGGGCACCACGTCGGGCAGGTTGATCATGCAGAAGCGGTGGTCCACCCACCCGGTCCCGTGGGAGGAGGACACCTTCCACCAGTTTCCCTTTTCACTGAGGATGGTGAAGGAATCTCCAGGGGAGAGCACCGCCAGAGCCCCGGCGTAGGGGTCGGGCGTTGGCGTGGGGGCCGGCACAGATGAGGCAGCGGCGGAGAGGGTGCGGGCCACAGCCGCCGGAGCGGGGCTTTCCGTTGCCGCCGGGGCGGACGGACTGGGCTCCGCGCTGGGGGAGGGAGAGACCTCCGGCTCCGGTGAAAGACTGGGTGACGGCTCCGGCGTTGCTGTGGGGGAAGGTTCTGGCGTGGATGTGGGAACAGGCGTGGGCGTGGAGACCGGCGTCGGTGTGGGTGTCGGAGTTGGCGTCGGCGTTGGCGTCGGAGTTGGAATGACCTCCCACAGGCCGATTTCCACCGCCGCGTAGCCGGTGGCCCCGTGGACGGGCAGCTCCAGTCCGTTGGAGGTAAGCTTGGGCAGAGACTGGTCCAGGGTGTGGTCCTCGTCAAAGACAGGAGGCGTAGGCTCCGGGGTAGGTGTGGGCTCCGCCGAGGGGGAGACAGTGGGCGCGGGGGAGGGGGTCGCGACGGGGGTCGGTTCCGGCGAGGCGGAGCCGGTAGGCTGGGGCTTCTGCGTGGTGCAGGCGGTCAGGCTGAGGGCCAGCGCCAGCGCGCACAGCAGAGAAAGGCCTCGGCGCATGAGGGGCGTCACTCCTTCCTGTAAGCGTCAAAGGGTCAGGCGGTCAGGTCCAGGACCCGGTTGACCACGGCGGCGGCCTGAGCGCGGGAAGCGGCGGCGCTGGGGGTCAGCTTGCCGCTGTTCCCCTGGAACAGCCCGGCGGCAGTGGTGCGGGCGGCGGCCTCCAGGGCCCAGAAGGCGATCTGGCCGTCGTCGGAAAAGCCCAGGCCGTTTACATCGGGCAGGTCCACACAGCGGTCAATGAGTACCATCATCTCCTGGCGGGTCATGGCCCGGTCAGGGGAAAAGGTATCCGCGCCGGTACCGGTGATCAGGCCAAGCCGGACGGCCTCTTCAATGTAGGTCTGAGCCCAGTGGCCCTGGATGTCGGCAAAGGCGGGGGCCTCCGGTTCCGGCGTGGGAGTGGGTTCGGGGCTGGCAGTAGCTTCCGGGGCGGGCTCTGAAGTGTTTTCCGGGGGGAGCGCCTGCTCGCTGTCCTCTTCGGCAGGCAGAGCGGATTCCTCCGGCTCCGGGGGCAGGGTGGTTTCCTCCTCCGGCAGCTCCGGCAGAGCGCCGGACTGAGCCAGCGCGGTGTAGAGCATGGCGGTGAATTCCGCCCGGGTCACGTTGGCGTCGGGGCGGAAGGCCTCTCCGTTGGGGTGGAGCTCCACCCCCAGGTCCTTCAGAGCCGCTACGTCCTCCCGGCCCCAGTGATAGGCCATGTCGGTATAGGGGGCCTGATACTCCAGCATGGCGAAGCCGTAATCCAGCAGGGCGGTGGTGTCGGTGTGGCGGGTCTTGTCATCGTCGGCGTGCATAACCACGCTGATGATCCGGCTGCCGTTCTTCACGGCGGTGGCGCTGAGGCAGTAGCCCGCGGCGCTGATGGTGCCGGTCTTGAAGCCGTCCGCCCCGTCATAGGCGTAGTCCAGACCGGGCAGCAGTTTATTGGTGTTGGGGTAGTACTTGCCGTTGAAGCGCACTCCGGTCATGGAGGTGTACTCCAGCACCTGGGGGAAGCGGCTGATAAACTCCCGCACCAGAATGGCCTGAGACCGGGCGGTGAGGTAGTGGACGTGGGCCCCGTGGCAGTTCTCATATTCAGCGGTCATGCCCAGCCGTTTGGCGGTCTCGTTCATCCGCTGAACGAAGGCCTCCTCACTGCCGGAAATGTAGTCCGCCATGACGATGCAGCTGGCGCTGGCGGAGGGGATGAGGATCAGCTTGAGCAGGGTGTCCACCGACTGGGACTTCCCGTAGGGCAGGGGCACGATGGCGGGGTAGCTGGAGCTGCGGGAGCGGTCGGCGTTGGTGTTGCTGACAGGCACCATGGTGTCCAGCGTCAGCCTGCCGGCCTCCAGCTCCTCAAAAATGATGTAGGCGGTCATCACCTTGGTCATGGAGGCGGGCACCCGCATGGTGTCGGCGTCCTTTTCGTAGAGCACCTCGCCGGTGTCGTAGTCCATGACAATGGCGCTGTCCGCGGTGATGTCGGGGGGCGTGGGAGGCGTGGCGGCCAGAACGGTGGATGTGAGCAGCAGGGCAAACAGCAGGGTCAGTGCGGTGATTCGCGTGAACAGAGAGGCTTTGCGCTGATACATCATTTTCATCTCCAATCCAATCCCTGCGGGCGAAGACGCCCGCTTTTCTGAAATTTAGTATGGCATAGATGGCCTGCTTTGTCAAATGCGGAAGGATCTGCCTTTTGCTTTTGGGCAAGCTATGATATAATAAATCATTCTGTTTGGAAAGGGGAGCCGGTATGCTGAAGCTGCTGCTGGGGCGGTCGGGGACCGGGAAGACGGAGGAGCTTTTGAAAACGATTGCCCGGGAAGCCGGGCTGCGGCCCCAGATCCTGGTGGTGCCGGAGCAGCACTCCCACGATATGGAGCGGACGCTGTGCCGGTTGGGGGGAAACGCCGTCTCTCTGGGGGCGGAGGTGCTTTCTTTTACCCGACTGGCCAGCCGGGTGTTTTCCGTCTACGGCGGTCTGGCGGCCCCCGCCCTGGACGGCGGCGGGCGGCTGCTTCTGCTCCATATGGCCTTGGGATCGGTGGCCGGCCAGCTGAAGGTCTACCAGCGGCCCTCCCGCAAGCCCGCCTTTCTCAGCGGCCTGCTGGCCACGGTGGACGAGCTGAAAACCTGCCGGATCACCCCGGAGCAGCTGTGGACTGCTGGCACCGAGACCGGCGGGGAGGAGGGGGACAAGCTGACCGACCTGTCCCTGATCTACGGCGCCTATGAGGCCATGACCGCCCGGCAGGGGGCCGACCCCCGGGACAAACTCACCCGGCTGGCGGAGGTCCTCCGCCGGGAGGACTGGGCCAGAGGCAAGGACTTCTACCTGGACGGCTTTACCGACCTGACCCCCCAGGAGCGGCAGGTGGTGGACGTCCTGCTTGGCAAGTGCAGCAGCCTTACCGTGGCCCTTACCTGTGACAAGCTGGAGGAGGACCAGGGGGGCGCCGGGATCTTTTCCCCCGCCCGCCGCACCGCCCGTCAGCTGCTCCGTCTGGCAAAGGACGGAGGAGTACCCGCCCAGGTGGCGGTGCGGGAGGAGACCCAGGGCGTGCGGACACCTCCCCTGGCCCATCTGGAGCGGGAGCTGTTTTCTCCTCAACCCCGGCCTTTTCTGGAGGATGTGGAGGGGCTGGGACTGTTTACCGCCTGCTCGCCCTACTCCGAGGTGGAGTGGGCCGCCGCGGAGAGTTTGCGACTGGTGCGGGAGGAGGGCTACCGGTTCCGGGACATCGCTGTGTGCGCCCGGAGTATGGAGGGCTACGGCAGCCTGATCGAGACGGTCTTTGCCCGGTACGGGGTGCCGGTGTTTTTGAGCCGCATGAGCGACATTCTGGAAAAGCCCATCCTGGCTCTGATCACCGCCGCCCTGGACACGGCGGCGGGGGGCTACCGCTATGACGACGTGTTCCGCTACCTGAAAACCGGCCTCACCGACCTGAGCCAGGAGGACGTGGACCTGCTGGAAAACTACGCCCTCACCTGGAATCTGGAGGGGAGCGCCTGGACGGGGAGCAAGCCCTGGACCAACCACCCCAAGGGGTACGGCCGCACCTTCACGCCGGAGGACAAAGCCCTGGTGGAGCGGCTGGAGGGCCTGCGGCGGCAGGTGGCGGGCCCGCTGGAGACCCTGCGGAAGAACCCGGACAAGACGGGAGCGGGGCAGGCGAAGGCCCTGTACAAGCTGCTGGAGGACATCGGTGTGCCCCAGCGGCTGGCCGAGCGGGCCCAGGCTCTGCGGGCGGACGGCCAGGAGGCCCTGGCGGAGGAGTACGCCCAGCTGTGGGACATCCTGTGCGGGGGCCTGGAGCAGTGCGCTCAGATTCTGGGGGAGAGCCCCATGGAGCTGGAGGAATTTGCCCGGCTGTTCGCCCTGGTGCTCTCCCAGTACGATGTGGGCTCCATCCCGGTGTCCCTGGACCAGGTGACCTGCGGAGAGATGCCCCGGCTGGCCCACAAGCAGTACCGGGCGGTGTTCCTGCTGGGGGCGGACGACGGGGCCATTCCGGCGGCGGCTCCCTCTCCCGGCCTGCTCAACGACGACGACCGGAGCCTGCTGGCCTCCTACGGCCTGGAGCTGGCTCCCCAGCTGGGGGACAAGCTGTATCGGGAGATGACCATTGTATACGAGTGCTGCGCCATGGCCCGGGAGCGATTTTCCGTGAGCTGGGCTGCCGCCGGGCCGGACGGGGCGGAGCGCCGGCCCTCCTTTCTGGCGGAAAAGCTGCGCCTGCTCTTTCCCAGGCTGATCCGGACGGAGGAGAGCCGGCTGGACGGCTCCTTCCGGCTGGCCGCCCCCCGGCCCGCCCTGGAACTGGCGGGCCGCTGGAGCTGGGTGGGGGAGGCTCTGGAGCGGCTGCCCCGCTACGCCCCCCTGGTGGAGCGGATGGAGCGGGCGGCCTCCCTGGACCGGGGGCGGCTTCACCAGCAGGCGGTAGACGCCCTCTACGGCAGCCGGGTGCCCATGTCCGCTTCCCGGATGGACAAGTACAAGGCCTGCCACTTCTCCTACTTCATGCAGTACGGCCTGAAGGCGGAGCCCCGCCGGGCCGCCGGGTTCCAGGCCCCGGAGTACGGCACCTTCCTCCACTATGTGCTGGAGCATGTGCTCCGCCAATGCAAGCAGCTGGGTGGGGTAAAGGAAGTTTCACCTGAGGAGCTTCATGCCCTGTGCGACCGGGCGGTGGAGACCTACGTGGCGGAGGAGCTGGGGGGGCTGGAGCATGAGACCGCCCGGTTCCGTTACCTGTTCCGGCGGCTGCGCAAGTCGGTGTACGCCGTAGTGGACAATGTGGCGGAGGAGTTGCGCGCATCCCAGTTCCAGCCCATCTCCTTCGAGCTGGGCTTTGGCCGGGGCCAGGAGCTGCCCCCGGTGGAGCTGAGCGTGGACGGCATGACGGTGAGTATTTCCGGCTTTGTGGACCGGGTGGACGGCTGGGTCCACGACGGGCGGCTCTACCTGCGGGTGGTGGACTACAAGACTGGCCGGAAATCCTTCGACCTCACTGAGATCTGGAACGGCATGGGCCTGCAGATGCTCCTCTACCTCTTTACCCTGGAGGAGCAGGGAAAGGAACTGTATCACATGGATGTCACCGGGGCCGGGGTGCTCTATCTGCCCGCCCGGGATGCGGTGGCGGCAGGGAGCCGGGCCATGAGCGATGCCCAGCGGCAGAAGCTGGTGGATACCCAGCTGCGGCGGCGGGGTATCGTGCTGGACGACCCGGAGGTGCTCTCGGCGATGGAGGACCCGGAGGCGGGCATCCGCTTCCTGCCTGTCCGGGTGACCAAGACCGGCAAGCTCAGCGGGGAGGCCCTGGTGTCCGCCCAGCGGCTGGGCAAGCTGGCCCAGCACACCCGGAAGATTCTCCGGGAGATCGGCCAGGAGCTGGCCGCCGGCAACATCAACGCCGACCCCTTCTGGCGGGGGCCGGAGCACAATGCCTGCCAGTGGTGCGAATATGCCGCCGCCTGCCACTTTGAGGAGGGCCGGGGGAACGACCGGCGGCGCTGGCTGCCCGCTGTCAAGGGGGAGGACTTCTGGGCGGCGGTGAGCAAAGAAACCGAGGATAGAAAGGAATCGTAACGCTATGACCGTTTTCGGAACCTTGCTGGGGGAACTCAGCAACTTTCTGTACACCTATATTCTGATCATTCTGCTCATCGCGGCGGGGCTGTACTTCACCCTCCGCACCGGCGGGGTGCAGTTCCGGCTGTTCCCCGAGGCTCTGCGGGTGCTGGGGGAGAAGAAAAAGGACGGCAAGGACATCTCCTCCTTCCAGGCCCTGATGATCTCCACCGCCTCCCGGGTGGGCACCGGCAACATCGCCGGGGTGGCCAACGCCATCATTGCCGCCACCCTCATCGGCGGCTACGGGGCGGTGTTCTGGATGTGGCTGCTGGCGATCATCGGCGCCGCCTCCGCCTTTGTGGAGAGCACCCTGGCCCAGTGCTATAAGGAGAAGCACGGGGAGAACTGGGTGGGCGGCCCGGCCTACTATATCCAAAAGGCTCTGGGCAGCCGGGCCTTCGGCGTGGTGTTCGCCGTGCTGCTCATAGCCTGCTTTGCCTACGGCTTCAACGCCCTCCAGGCCTATAACGCCGGCTCCGCCCTGCAATACTACCTGCCCGGCTACTCCTCCAGCATATGGCCCGCCGTGGTGGGGGCGGTGCTGGCCGCCCTCACCGGAGTGTGCATCTTTGGCGGGGTGCGGCGCATCAGCGCCATCACCTCCGGCATCGTGCCGGTGATGGCCGCCATCTATATCGCCCTGGGCCTGTTCATTACCATCCGGAACATCGGCCAGGTGCCCCATATGCTCTCCCTCATCTTCTCCCAGGCCTTTGATCCGAAAGCCATGTTCGCCGGAGTGGGGGCCTCCTGCGTCATGCAGGGCATCAAGCGGGGGCTGTACTCCAACGAGGCGGGCATGGGCTCGGCCCCCAACGCCGCCGCCGCCGCCGACGTGTCCCACCCGGTCAAGCAGGGACTGGTGCAGATGCTCTCCGTGTTCATCGACACCATCCTCATCTGCTCCACCACCGCCTTTATGCTGCTGCTCTCCGGCGTGCCCATCGACGCCTATGCCGAGGGCATGAACTTCGTCCAGGCGGCGGTCCACGCCCAGGTGGGGGCCTTTGGGCCGCTGTTCATTACCGTGTCCATCTTCCTCTTTGCTTTCAGTTCGCTGGTGGGCAACTACTACTACACCGAGTCCAACCTGAAGTTCATCAAGGACTCCAGGCCGCTGCTGTTGGTGTTCCGTATCACCTGTGTCGCCGCCATCTTCATCGGCGCCCAGATGGACTTCTCCATGGTGTGGGACCTGGCCGACGTGCTCATGGGCCTGATGGCCCTGGTGAATCTGGTGGCCATTCTGCTGCTGGGAGGCAAGGCCATTAAGGTATTGAAGGACTATATCCGCCAGAAGAAGGCGGGGAAGAACCCGGTGTATCGCTGGGATGAGGTACAGATCGGAGATCGGACGGTGTGGGATGAAGCCCACGCCCGCAAATGGGAGGAGGGGTGAGCAATGGCCTTTTCCCTGACAGGGGAACAGCAGGCCGCGGTCGATAACCGGGGCGGCGGGCTGCTGGTGTCGGCCGCCGCCGGATCAGGCAAGACCCGGGTGCTGGTGGAGCGGCTGCTGGCCCGGGTGGAGGAGGGGGCGGACATCGACCGCTTCCTGGTGATCACCTACACCAAGGCCGCCGCCGCCGAGCTGCGGGGGCGGATCGTGGAGGAGCTGTCCCAGCGGCTGGCCGGGCGGCCCACCGACGGCCACCTGCGGCGGCAGGCCACCCTGGTGTACAAGACCCAGATCTCCACCATCCACGCCTTCTGCGCCCAGCTGCTGCGGGAGCGGGGGCAGGAGGCGGACGTGGACCCCGACTTCCGGCTGTGCGACGAGGGGGAGGCAGGCATTTTGATGCTCCGGGCCCTCAACGACGTGCTGGACGCCCGCTATGAGGACATTGCGGAGGGCAGCGATTTTGCCCAGCTGGTGGATACCATGTCCGCCGGGCGGGACGACGCCCGGCTGGTGCAGATCGTGCTGGACATCCGGGGCCGGGTCCAGGCCCACCCCAACCCGGCAGCCTGGCTGGACCAGCAGGAGCGGGCGTTCGCCCTGGATGGGATCACCGACCCGGCCCAGACCCCCTGGGGGGAGCTGCTGCTGAATGACGCCGCCGGGCAGGCGGCCTATTGGCGGCGGCGGATGGGGGAGGCCCTGGAGCTGTGCCAGCGGGACGAAAACCTGGAGGCCAATTACGCCCCCAGCATCCGGGATACCATCGCCGCTCTGGACGGCTTTCTGGCAGGGACGAAGGCCGGCTGGGATCAGGCGGCCGCCGCCCTGCCCATCCCCTTTCCCACGGTGGGGCGGAAGAAGATCGTGGACGACCCGGCCGCCGCCGAGCGGGTGAAGGCAATCCGCAATACCTGCAAAAAGAGGCTGGAAAAGCTGGAGGACTGGTTCAGCGAGGACGGGGCCGGGCTGCTGGAGGGCCTGCGGGCGGTGTATCCGGCGGTGCGGGGCCTGTTCGCCCTGGTGAAGGACTTTGAGGCGGCCTACACCGCCGAAAAGAAGCGGCGGAGCCTGCTGGACTTTTCCGACCTGGAACATCTGGCGGTGGCCCTGCTGGTGGGGGAGGACGGAAACCCCACCACTCTGGCCCGGCAGTGGGGCGGCCGGTACGACGAGATCATGGTGGACGAGTACCAGGACACCAACCAGGTGCAGAACGCCATTTTTACCGCCCTGTCCAAAGACGGCACCAACCTGTTTCTGGTGGGGGACGTGAAGCAGTCCATCTACCGGTTCCGGCTGGCCGACCCCACCATTTTCCTGGACAAGTATCAGCGCTTTACTCCCTATGACCAGGCCGGGGACGGGGAGGAGAGGCGGGTGATCCTGTCCAAAAACTTCCGCTCCCGGCCCGAGGTACTGGAGGGGTGCAACTTCCTGTTCCGCAATATCATGTCGGTATCCTTTGGGGAGATGGACTACACCGACGACCAGGCCCTCTATCCCGGCGCCCCCTATGAGCCCGACCCCACCTACCAGGTGGAGCTGGACGCCCTGGACGCCTCGGTGACCGGGGAGGAGGAGGGGGAGAAGGTGGCCCGGGACCTGCTGGAGGCCCGTTTTGCCGCCCGACGGATCCGGGAGCTGCTGGACCATTCCTTCCCAGTGTCTGACGGAGAGGGGGGAACCCGGCCGGTCCGTCCGTCCGACATTGTGATCCTGCTCCGCTCCCCCAATACGGTGCTGCGGCACTACGCACTGGCCCTGGGGGAGCGGGATATCCCCTGGGAGGCGGAGGGGGGAAGCGACTTCTTCTCCGCCACCGAGGTCAATGTGGCCCTGTCCCTGCTGCAGATCATCGACAACCCCCGGCAGGACGTGCCCCTGGTGTCGGTGCTCCGTTCCCCGGTGTACGGCTTTACCGCCGACCGGCTGGCCCAGCTCCGGGCGGCCTCTCCCGGCACCGACCTGTACGCCGCCCTGGAGGCCGACGGCGGCGACGACTGCAAGGCCTTTCTGGAGGAGCTGGCAAAGCTGCGGCTGGGGGCGGGGGACCAGAGCAGCCATGAGCTGCTCTGGCACCTCTATGACCGCACCAATCTGCTGGGCATCTTCGGCGCAATGGGGGAGGGGGAGACCCGCCAGGGCAACCTGCTGGCCCTGGCGGAGCTGGCCCGGCAGTATGAGGGGGCGGGCCACAAGGGCCTGTTCCGGTTCCTCACCTACCTGACCCGGCTGCGGGAGAACGGCTCCAAGCTGGCCCTCCCCGGGGTGGGCCGCAGCGGCGGCGGGGTGCGGATCATGAGCATCCACAAGTCTAAGGGCCTGGAATTCCCTGTGGTGCTGCTGTGCGGCCTGGCCCGGCAGCTCAACCGGGAGGACACCCGGCGGCCCATCCTGTTCCACCCCCAGCTGGGGGTGGGGCCCAAGGGTCTGGACCTGGAGCGGGGAGTGGAGTACCCCACTCTGGCTCGCACCGCCGTGGCCCGGCAGCTGGAAAAGGAGATGATGGCGGAGGAGCTGCGTCTGCTCTACGTGGCTATGACCCGGGCCAAGGAGAAGCTGATTTTGTCAGTGGCCCTCACCGGCGGGGGCAAGGATCTGGCCAAGCTGGCGGGGGACGGGGACTGTCCGGTGGACCCCCAGGTGCTGCTGACCTGCCAGAGCGTGGGCCAGTGGGTGCTGCTGGCGGCTCTGTGCCGCCCCGACGCCGGAGCCCTCCGCCGGGCGGCGGAGACAGACGTGCCCATCCCCCAGACAGACTTTGGCCCGGCCTGGGATGTGCGCTTTGTAGACGGCGCTCCCTTTTTGGAGGGCCCGGAGCGGACCCGGCTCACACCCGCCCAGGCCCAGGAGACGGCGGAGCCGGAGCGTGACCCGGCGGAGCTGGCGGAGCGGCTGGCCTGGCGGTACCCCCACGCCGCCAGCGTGGAGCTGCCCTCCAAGCTCACCGCCACCCAGCTGAAGGGCCGGGGGCTGGACGAGGAGGCGGCGGAGCAGGCCCCCAAGGCCCCCCGCACCCTCACCTTTGGCCGTCCCCGGTTTGCCGCCGAGGAGTGGGGCCTCACCCCCGCCCAGAAGGGCACCGCCCTTCATCTGGTGATGCAGTACATCGACTTTGAGAAGGCGGGCACCCCGGAGGGGGCCGCGGCCGAGATTGCCCGGCTGGTGGAGGGCCAGTTCCTCACCCCCCAGCAGGGAGAGGCCGCCGATCCCGCCCGTATCGCCGCATTCTTCCGGTCCGGGCTGGGCCGGGAGCTGATGGATTCCGTGTCCCTCCGCCGGGAGTTCAAGTTCTCTATCCTGGCGCCCGCCGGGCGGTACTACAAGGCCGCCGGGGAGGGGGAGCAGGTCCTCCTCCAGGGCGTGGTGGACTGCTACTTTGAGACCCTGGAGGGCATCACGGTGGTGGACTTCAAGACCGACCGGGTGACGGCCAGAACTGTGTATGAGCGGGCGGAGAGCTACCGGCCCCAGCTGGAGGCATACAGCCAGGCCTTGGCCGAGATTACAGGAAAGCCGGTGGTCCGCCGGGCCCTGTGGTTCTTCGCCCTGGACCAGGCGGTGGAGGTATAAAAAATTTTTGAAAAAACCCTTGCAATGCCCAAGCTGTTGTGCTATTATATTCTAGCGTTTATAAGGCGTGGAGGTTTGCTGCGCCGCTTCATCCGGAACGAGAAAGAGGTGAACACAACATGAAGGAAGGCATCCATCCCAACTATGAGCAGACTACGATCAAGTGCGCCTGCGGCAACGTGATCGAGACCGGCTCCACCAAGAAGGATATCCGCGTCGAAGTCTGCTCCAAGTGTCACCCCTTCTTTACTGGCAAGCAGAAGATGGTGGATACTGGCGGACGTGTCAGCCGCTTCAACAAGAAGTTCGGCCTGGACAAGAAGTAAGCTGGTCAAGAGAGCCCGTACCGGAGCCGGTACGGGCTCTTTTTCATCCGGCACGCATACAATAAGCCTGACAGGAGGGTAACGCCATGTTTGAACGAATCGATCCCAAGAGCCTGGACCAGAATGTGTTTTCCCTGATCGGGGACCAGTGGATGCTGCTTACTGCCGGAACCGGGGAGAAGTGCAACACCATGACCGCCAGCTGGGGCGGCCTGGGTGTGCTGTGGGGCAAGCCGGTGGCCACGGTATATATCCGCCCCCAGCGGTATACCCTGGAATTTGTGGAGCGGGAGGAGAAATTCACACTGGCCTTTTTCGGGGAGGCGTACCGGAAGGCCCTGGCCCTGTGCGGCTCCAAGAGCGGCCGGGACATCGACAAGGTGAAGGAGTGCGGCTTTACCGTGGAGACAGCGGACGGCGCGCCCTATTTTGCCGAGGCCGACCTGGTGCTGGTGTGCAAAAAAGCCTACTGGCAGGACATGGACCCCACCCATTTCCTGGACGGGGAGATCGACGGCAAGTGGTATCCGGAGAAGGACTACCACCGCATCTTCATCGGCGAAATTGAGACAGTACTGAAAAAGAAATAACGCCGGGGCGGCACGCCCGGCGCGGAGGAACCAATGACAGAGAACCAAGAGAAAAAAGCAATCAACCGGGCGGTACTGGTGGGCCTCAACGCCCACTGCCTGCCTGAGGCGGAAAACGCCGACGACTCCTCCATGGAGGAGCTGGCCGACCTGCTGGAGACCGCCGGGGGTGTGTGCGTGGGCACCGTGTTCCAGAACAAGGACGCCCCCGACCCCCGTACCTTCATCGGCGAGGGCAAGGTGGCCGAGGTGAAGGAGCTGGTGGACGCCATGGGGGCGGACATGGTGATCGTGGACAATCCCCTGTCCCCCTCCCAGCAGCGGGCCCTGTCGGAGGATTTGAAGGTGCAGGTGCTGGACCGGGCGGCCCTGATCCTGGACATCTTCGCCCAGCGGGCCCGCACCAAGGAGGGCCGGCTGCAGGTGGAGCTGGCCCAGTACCAGTATCTGCTGCCCCGGCTGCTGGGCATGTGGACCCACCTGGAGCGGCAGGAGGGCGCCATCGGCACCCGTGGTCCCGGCGAGACCCAGCTGGAGACCGACCGGCGGCACATCCGCCGAAAGATCCAGAAGCTGCGGGAGGAGCTGGAGCAGGTGCGCCGGGTGCGCTCCACCCAGCGCGCCCGCCGGGAGAAGAACGAGGTACCGGTGGTGGCCATTGTGGGCTACACCAACGCGGGCAAATCCACCCTGCTCAACAAGCTTACCGGGGCGGATATCCCCGCCAACAACCGGCTGTTCGACACCCTGGACACCACCACCCGCACCCTGGAGATTTCCGATACCTGCACGGTGCTCCTCAGCGACACCGTGGGCTTTATCCGCAAGCTGCCCCACCATCTGGTGGAGGCCTTCAAGGCCACGCTGGAGGAGCTGAGCTATGCCGACCTGCTCCTCCACGTCATCGACACCTCCAACCCGGAGTGGCGGGCCCAGGCCGATGTGGTGGACCGGCTGATTGTGGAGCTGGGGGCGGAGCAGACCCCCCGGTTGGAGGTATTCAACAAAATCGACCGATGCCCGGGGGAGATCCTGCCTCACGGGGAAGATATCGTGTCCGTATCCGCCAGGACCGGCCAGGGCCTGGACGAGCTGCTGCAAAAGATCGGAGACCGGCTGGACACCGGGGCTCAGAAGGTGGTGCTCCGCATCCCCTACGACAAGGGCGGCATCGTGGACCTGCTCCACCGGGAGGCCAAGGTGGAGCGGATGGACTACGGCGACGCCATCGAGGTGGAGGCGGTGTGTACCCCGGTGCAGCTGGGCCGCCTGAAGGAGTATATCGTCTCCGGTTGGACGCCCCCCAAGGAGTTCTGGGAGGACTAGAGAAAGGAGCCGCATGATGTATCTGGAAACGGAACGCCTGATCCTGCGTCCCTTCACCGAGGAGGACGCCGACGGACTGTACGCCTATGCCAGCCACCCGGAGGTAGGGCCCCCGGCGGGGTGGAAGCCCCACGACAGCGCGGAGGAGAGTTTACGGGTGATCCGGGAGATCTTCCAGCCCGCCAACTCCCTGGCGGTGGTCCGCAAGTCCGACGGGCGGCTCATCGGCTCGGCGGGCTTTGTGGACCGCCACCGCACCGAGCTGGGCACCCCCAGCGAGGAGATCGGCTACTCCCTGGCCCGGGACTGCTGGGGCCAGGGCCTGATCCCCGAGGCGGCGGCCGCCATCATCCGCCACGCCTTTACGCAGATGGACTATCAGGCCCTGTGGGCGGCCTATTATGACGGCAACCGGAAGTCCAAGCGGGTGATGCAGAAGTGCGGCATGACCTATCGCCTGTCCCGGGTGGAGCCGGTGGCCCAACTGGGGGAGACCCGGCTGGCCCACTACTTTGCCATCACCAGGAGGGAGTGGGAGCGGACATGACGGAATATCTCATTCCCACCGCCGCAGCCGAGGCCGAACTGGTGGAGAAGCGCTCCCGGTTCATCGGCCACGTCTGGCCGGTGGACAGCGAGGAGGAGGCCCGGGGCTGGATCGAGGCCATGAAGAAGAAGTACTACGACGCCCGGCACAACTGCTGGTGCTACCGCATCAAGGAGGGGGGCGTGGAGCGCTACTCCGACGACGGGGAACCCCAGGGTACCGCCGGCCAGCCCATGCTCAACGTGTTCCAGCGGGAGGAGGTCACCAACGTGTGCTGCGTGGTGACCCGGTACTTTGGCGGGGTGCTGCTGGGGGCGGGGGGCCTGGTGCGGGCCTACACCCAGAGCGCCAAGGACGCCCTGGATGCCGCCGGGATTTCGGTGGTCCGCCGGTGGGTGGAGGTGCTCGTACCCTGTCCTTACTCCTTCCTGGAGCGGGTGCGCCAGGAGGTGGAGGCCCAGGACGGCGTGGTGGGGGACGTGGAGTACGCCGCTGAGGTCACCATCCATGCCCTGCTTCCGGAGGGCAAGGTAGAGGACTTTACATCCCGCCTCACCGAACTCACCGCCGGGGGCCTGGCTCCCATTGTGGCGGGGGAGCAGTTCCGGGGCGTGCCCAGAAAAAATTATGAATAAATCGTAAACCTTTTGGAAGAAGGAAGGGTTTTTCCGGAGAAGGGAGTATATAAACGGATAGACGAACGCGAAAAAAGGGAAGGCGGTGACCCTTTTTGACATTGAGAGAGCGCACCGAGCAGCGGGAGCGGGAGACCCTGTCCCCCTACGCCTGCCTGTCCGCCCAATCCAGGGGGCGGCAGCGGCCCATGGAGGACTGCCCCGTCCGCACCTGCTTTCAGCGGGATATTGACCGCATCGTCCACTCCAAGGCCTTCCGGCGGCTCAAGCACAAGACCCAGGTCTTTCTGGAGCCGGAGGGGGACCACTACCGCACCCGGATGACCCACACCATTGAGGTCAGCCGCATTGCCCGCACCATCGCCCGGGGCCTGAGCCTCAATGAGGACCTGGCGGAGGCGGCGGCCTACGGCCACGACCTGGGCCACACCCCCTTCGGCCACGCCGGGGAGCGGGTGCTCAACGAGATCATGCCCGGCGGCTTTGCCCACAACGAGCAGTCCCTGCGGGTGGTGGACCGGCTGGAGAAGGACGGGGAGGGCCTCAACCTGACCTATGAGGTCCGGCGGGGTATCCTGTGCCACACCGGACCCGACCGGGCGGAGACTCTGGAGGGTCAGCTGCTCCGCCTGGCGGACAAGATCGCCTACATCAACCACGACATTGACGACGCCATCCGGGGGAAGATCATCTATCCCATGGACCTCCCCCTGTCGGTGTCCCAGGTGCTGGGCTTTACCCACTCGGAGCGGATCAACACCCTGACGGTGGATATCATCACCCAGTCCCAGGGAAAGGACCAGATTCTCCAGTCCCCCGCCTGCCGGGACGCCATGCACCAGCTGCGGGAATTCATGTTCGAGTACGTCTACCGCAGCCCGGTGGCCAAAGGGGAAGAGGGCAAGGCCCAGGATATGCTCCGCCGCCTGTTTGAGGCCTATGTGCGGGACCCGGACAAGCTGCCGCCGGAATACCAGGCCATCCGGGTGGAGGAGGGCGTGGAGCGGGCGGTGTGCGACTACCTCTCCGGTATGACCGACAAATATGCCGTGGAGCAGTTCGGAGAGCTGTTTATCCCCCATTCCTGGAGCGTCAAATAGCCCAAAACCGCCTTTTGGTATGAAGGTGGTATCTTTTGGAAAAGATAGTCGGAAGGAGGGTATGGCTTGGCAATCCCGGAACAATTCATTGACGAGCTGGTGGCCCGCAGCGACATTGCCGACGTGGTATCCTCCTATGTCCATCTGACCAAGAAGGGGAGTAACCTGTGGGGTCTGTGTCCCTTCCACAGTGAAAAGACCCCCTCCTTTTCCGTCTCGCCGGAGAAGCAGATTTACCACTGCTTCGGCTGCGGCAAGGGGGGCGGGGTGATCTCCTTTGTAATGGAGATGGAAAACCTGCCCTTTCCCGACGCGGTGCGGCTGCTGGCCCAGCGGGCCGGACTGGAGGTGCCGGACACCGGCACCGACGAGGCGGGCCGGAAAAAGCGGGCCAGAGCGCTGGAGGCCAACAGGCAGGCGGCCCGGTTTTACTACGACTATCTCAACAGCCCCGGGGGCCAGCGGGTGCGGGACTATATCGCCCAGCGGCAGATCACCCACCGCTTTGCCGTCCGCTTCGGACTGGGGGCGGCCCCGGACAGCTGGGACGAGTTGACCCGTGCCCTTACCGCCCAGGGGTTTAGCAAGATGGAACTCATCGACGCCGGTCTGGCGGTGGCCGGAAAAAACGGCGGCGTGTACGATAAATTCCGCTCCCGCCTTATGCTCCCCGTCATCGACGTGCGGGGGGAGGTGGTGGGCTTTACCAGCCGGATCCTGCCGGGGGAGGAAGGGGCCAAGTACCTGAATACCCCGGAGACCATCGTGTTCCACAAGGGCCGTCTGATCTACGCCCTCAACCTGGCCAAGAATACCAAGCGGCCCAATCTGGTGCTGGTGGAGGGTAACATTGACGTGATTACCCTGCACCAGGCGGGCTTTGACAATGTGGTGGCCACCATGGGCACCGCCCTCACCGAGGAGCACGCCCGGATCCTGGCCCGGTATACCAAGGAACTGGTGCTGTGCTACGACAACGACGCGGCGGGGAAGCAGTCCACCCAGCGGGTACTGAACATCCTGAAAAACGCCCAGCTCAACGTGCGGGTACTCCAGCTGCCCAACGCCTACGACAGCGAGGGCAAGCCCCTGAAGCAGGACCCGGACGACTTTATCAAGCGGTTCGGCCCGGCGGCCTTTGAGAAGTGCCTCAACGACAGCGCGGGGCAGAACGACTACCGGCTGGGGGATCTGATGAGCCGCCATGACTTGAGCCAGGAGGAGGGCCGGTTAGCCTATCTGAAAGAGGCGGTGGGGATCGTGGCCGCCCTCCAGAGCCCCATTGAGCGGGAGATCTATGGCAACAAGGCCGCCGCAGCGGCGGGGATCTCCGGCCAGGCCTTTGCCCAGGAGGTGGAGCGGTTCCGCAAAAACCGGACCTGGCAGGCCAAAAAGCGGCAGGAGCGCCGGGATCTGACCCCTGCGGTCCGGGTTCAGCCCAGGGAGCGGGAGCTGCGGTACGGCAACGTGCGCTCGGCCCGGGCGGAGGAGGGGGTACTGCGGCTGCTGCTGCTGGAGCCGTCCCTGTTCCCGTCGGTGGAGCGGCTGGAGCCGGAGCAATTTTCCGCCCCGGTGCTGGCAAAGATCTACGGCCTGCTGCGCCAACGCCACCGGGAGGGGCGCAGCGTTCAGCTGGCCTCCCTGGCGGGGGAGCTGACGCCGGACGAGATGAGCCGCCTGGTGGAAATTATGGAGCAGCCTGAGCGCCTGTCCAGCAGCGGGCAGGCCCTGAGGGACTACATAGAGATCATAGAAACAGAAGCGCTGAAGCGGGGCGGGTCGGCAGAAGACCCACTGCTGGCCGCGCGGGAGAAATTCAGAGAGAAAAAAGCGTATGATGGAGGATAGCCGCATGAGTGAGAAAAAGACCACCGGCAAGAAGGTACACACCCTGACGCTGGAGGATCAGAGCAAGCTGGCCCGGGAAAATGCCAAGAAGATGGAGCAGGGCAAGATCGAGGTCATGAAGGTGGTAGAGGGGGTCCAGGGGTCCGAGAAGCTGGCGGAGCTCATTGAGCGGGGCAAGAAGAACGGCAAGCTGTCGGCCAGCGAGCTGATGGACGTGCTGGAGAATCTGGACCTGGAAAGCGACCAGATGGACAAGATCTACGATACCCTGGAGAACCTGGGTATCGACACCGTGGGCGACGACTATCTGCCCGAGCTGGCCGACGACGTGATGCCTCCTCTGGAGGAGCTCAACGAGATTGAGGAGCTGCCCGAGGAGGAGATGGTGGACCCCAACACCCTGGTGGACTCCTTCAGCATCGACGACCCGGTGCGCATGTACCTGAAGGAGATCGGCAAGGTCAATCTGCTCACCCCTGACGAGGAGGTGCAGCTGGCCCAGGATATGGGGGCCGGCGATGCCGCCAAGGAGCAGCTGGCCGAGCTGGAGGAGGATGACAGCATCACCCTCTCTGAGGAGGAGCTGAAGGAGCTTCGCCGTTTGGTGCGGCGGGGCGAGGCCGCCAAGCAGCGCCTGGCGGAGGCCAACCTCCGTCTGGTAGTGTCCATCGCCAAGCGGTATGTGGGCCGTGGGATGCTGTTTCTGGATCTGATCCAAGAGGGCAACCTGGGCCTCATCAAGGCAGTGGAGAAGTTCGACTATACCAAGGGCTACAAGTTCTCCACCTACGCCACCTGGTGGATCCGGCAGGCCATCACCCGGGCCATCGCCGACCAGGCCCGCACCATCCGCATCCCCGTCCACATGGTAGAGACCATCAACAAGGTGAAGAAGGTCTCCTCCCAGCTGCTCCACGCCAACGGCCGGGAGCCCAGCGCCGAGGAGATCGCCGAGGAGCTGGAGATGCCCGTGGAAAAGGTGCGGGAGATCATGCGGGTGGCCCAGGAGCCCGTGTCCCTGGAGACCCCCATCGGCGAGGAGGAGGACAGCCATCTGGGGGACTTCATCCCCGACGACGACGCCCCCGCCCCGGCGGACGCCGCCTCCCACACCCTGCTGAAAGAGACCCTGGGCAGCGTGCTGGACTCCCTCACCCCCCGGGAGGAGAAGGTGCTCCGGCTCCGCTTCGGCCTGGAGGACGGCCGCAGCCGCACCCTGGAGGAAGTGGGCAAGGAGTTCAACGTCACCCGCGAGCGCATCCGCCAGATTGAGGCCAAGGCGCTCCGCAAGCTCCGCCACCCCAGCCGCAGCAAGCGCCTCAAGGATTTCCTGGACTAAGAGGGCGGACGGTATGGCGCTCATCAAGTGTCCCGAGTGCGGAAAAGAAGTCAGCAGCCGTGCGGCTTTCTGCATCCACTGCGGCTGCCCGTTAAACGAAGCGGCCCCTGCGGAGAAAATCGCGGCCGTCGCCTATGAGCCGGGCGTTTCCATGGAACCGGAAGCGCCTTTGTGGGAACCGACCTACCGGGTAGAGCTTCCCTGCATGAAGGAATAC
>DWXF01000047.1 GCA_019119335.1 Candidatus Flavonifractor merdavium | reverse complement strand
CCCGGACATGGCGGCCTTCTTCGCCACCTTCTCCTGTTCCTCCATGGAGCGTTTCAGTTCCTCCACAGCGGCCTCGGCTTGCTTCTGCTTGTCCTTGGCCTTGGATTCCGCCTCCTTGGCCTTGTCCAGCTTGGCCTGCATCTCGGCAATGGCGTCCGCCCGTGCCTTGTCCACGGCGGCCTGATCCACCACCGTCTCCACGGCCACCTCAACCGGACGGGCCTTCAGGTCAGCCAATTCGGCCTCCAGGCGGGAAACGGCCTGCATGGCCTGCTCCCGCTCCTCACGAGCTCCAGACAAACGGGCATTGAGCAGCCGCATATCCTCCGCCATTTTATCCCGAGCCTGCTCCGCAGCCCGCTGATCCGCTGCGGCGTGTTCGGCCGTGGCCCGGGCCTCATCCCGCTCTTTGATGGCCTGCTCCAGCTGGCGGGCGGACATGTCAATGACGTTATTTTCCTCCATAAACTGTTCCCGCTCTTCCGGCGGCAAAGCTAACAGAGTCAATGCTTTGGTGGCACCCAAATCCGACAGCGCTGTCGGATTTGACCACTCCCGGGCCAGTCTCATAAACCGCTGGGCGGACCGCTCTGAGAACTCCACCCGCTCCTCCAGCCAAGACCGCCACTCTCCATGGGAGAGCATGTCCTTTGCCTCAATGAGGCACCGTCCGATGGTAAGGATGGCCTCTCCCCCGGCCCGCTTGGCGTCCAGGATCTCCCCGGTGATGGTCTCAATGTCACGCTCCTCGGCGGGCGGGGCCATGGTCTGGGCGATCAGCGCCCCCAGGTCAGGCTTTCCCATGCTGGATACCCTCCTTTTCCAGCAGCTCCGCCACCCAGGCCCGGTAGTCCCGGGCCGCCGAGCAGAAGGGGCTCCAGGCCTGGACCGCCATCCGGGCCCAGGAGCTCTCCGGCACCTTGTCGGTGCGGCGGATCACGGTATCATAGACCGGTACCAGCCCCTCCTCCCGGAGGTAAACCACCGAATCCTCTACCACAGGAGAGCGATGCCACTGGTTGACCAGCACCCCGGCCACCCGCAGCTCCGGGTGGAGGGATCGCAGGCTGGCGATCTGATCCACCAGGTCGCCCACGCCGGTGGCGGAACAGGCGTCGGATAGCACGGGGATAATCACCGCATCGCTGGCCAGGATAGCGGACACACAGGCGGCGGACAGATTGGGCGGGCAGTCAATGACCATCACGTCATAGGCGTTGTCCTCCTCCATGGCCTCCCGCATATCCCGCACGGCCCGGTAACAGCGGCCCCGGTTCCCCCCGGCGGCCTCCAGGTCCAGGGCCCACAGGTCCTCCGCCGCCGGGAGCACATCCAGGCCAGGCACGTCGGTATGTACGGTCAGCTCGTTGTAGCAAATGGCGTACCCCCGCAGCAGAGCGCCCAGGCCGGCGTACTCGCCGGAAGGCAGCAGAATCTGGGTGGCATTGGCCTGCCCGTCGGCATCCACCAGCAGCACCCGCAGGCCGCAGCTGGTGGCCAGCACATAGGCCAGGTTGACGGCGGTGGTGGTCTTGCCCACCCCGCCCTTGCGATTGACAATGGCAAATGTTTTCATGCACAAACACTCCTATTTTTCTGTCAGGCTCCCTGAATCGTCGTCTGCGGAAACGGATCGTCTGCCGCAGCGCCCTTTCGTGCCCTGGATACGGATGTGATCCGGCTGGACGCCAGGGAGAAGGCCATCTCGCATTTCCCGACAAAGCCATGCCGGTTTTTTGCCAGATTGACCTCCATCATGGATGGGATATTGGGGTCTATTGTGCCAGGCGCCGCATAGTAATCCTCCCGGTAGAGGAAAATCACGCCGTCGGCATCCTGCTCCAGGGCTCCGGTGTCCCGGAGGTCTGAGAGCTGCGGCCGCTTGTCCTGCCGCGCCTCCACCTCACGGTTGAGCTGGCACAGCGCCAGAACTGGAACCTTCAAGGACCGGGCCAGGTCTTTCAGCGCCCCCGAGTTTTCCGTGGTATACTCCACCCGGCCAGAGCGGCGGAAGTCCGGCGGCGGGGCGATCTTGCCGAAATAGTCCACCACAATGAGCCGCAGGCCCCCAATGCTCCGCGCCAGCGCGCTGATATCGTCCACCGTAACCGCCGGGGCCTTGTTGGTATAAAGCGAAAGCGTGGACAGCTTCTGAGTGGCAGCTGCCACCTGGGCATACTCCTGGTCGTTCAGCGGCTGCATCAGCAGCTTCTCTGAGGAGATGCCCGTCTCCCGCGAGATCCGTTTGGCCGTCAGCTGCTCGTCGTCCATCTCCAGGGAGACAAAGAGCACGGGGTCGGCCTGGGCCACCCGGTCAGCGATGTTCAGGGCCAGGGTTGTCTTTCCCATGCCGGGGCGGGCCGCCAGCAAGTAAAGTCCGCTGTTTATCATTCCGCCGCCCAGGAGCTTGTCCAGCGCCATGTAGCCCGTGCAGACGTACCCCTTGGCGTCCCCGCTGTCTATGGCGTCCCGCTGCCGGTAGAAGGCCGCCATCTGCTCCGTAGGGCTGGAGAGCCGCCCGGCATTGCCCTGGGTCATGAGATCCGTCAGCATCTGCGCTCCCTGGACCAGGACGGTCTGGGGAGTCTCCCGGCCCAGCACTCCGGCTCTGATGGTTTCCGATACCCCCATCAGACCGTTCCGCAGCACATCCTCCCGGACAATCTGTATGTACGCGCCCACATTGGCTGCGGTGGGCGTGATCTCCAGCAGCTGGAATGCGTATTCCCGGGATACCGGCTGGCCCATCTTGGCCGCCCGGTCCAGGATCGTGACCACGTCCATCTTTTCCCCGGACCGCTCCAGCGCCAGCGCCGCCTCGTAGATCGCCCGGTCAACTTCCAACCGGAAGTCGCTGGGCCGCAGGTCCCGCTCTACCTCCGGCAGGCAGTTAGGTGACAGCAGGATAGAGCCAATCACGCTCTGCTCCGCCGATACGTCCCATGCCAGCTCATCCGCTTCCATCCGGCACCATGACCTCCTC
>DWXF01000046.1 GCA_019119335.1 Candidatus Flavonifractor merdavium | reverse complement strand
CTGAGGGCAAGCCATACCGTGTCTACATGATGGCATCCGCCAACAAGTTCTTGCGTATCTACTACGCTTCTGTGAAAGCCTATTTGGATTCCCTGGAACACGACTGATTTCCCTGCGCTATACCATCTGGCGGGCCGCCGTTTCGATTTTGAGTTGCTCAGCGGCTTGATTTTGTGTTGCCTTTTTCGCTGCTCCCAAAACCTGAAATTTCTACTTGACTTTTGTTAGCAGGTCTTTCCTCCTCAGGATAACACCCAGTTGTGTCGGTTTGATGTCACGGAGAAAAAAACGTCCCGGAGGAAGAATCCCTCCAGGACGTATCTACGTACTGTTACCGGCGTCCGGCGCCGCCGCCGCGGAAGCCGCCGCCGCTTCGGAACCCGCCGCCACGGCGGCCCGCACCACCACTGCGGCCTGCGCCGCTGCTGCGGAAACCACCGCCGCTGCGGCCCGTACCGCCGCCGCGGAAACTGCCGCCGCTCCGGAAGCCGCCGCCCATGGGCGGACGGGGCGGCCTGGGCCGGTGGGGCCGCCCGAAGATAAAGGGGCGGTACACATAGGGCGGAGGGGGCATGCCGGGCATCAGATAGCGCCGGCGGTAGCGCCGGTATCTGATGCCGTCCGTCAGGCAGGCCAGGATCACCAGCAGGATGATCAGGCCCATCAGGCCGAACACACCAAATCCGAACACCGGCCCCACGTAGCCATAGACATAATCCGGCTCCGCCTCGGGGTAATAGTGGAAGTCCTGTTCCCCGCCGCCGGTATTGCCGGCATAATAGCTCTCATACCAGGCATAGATGGCGTCAAAGAAGTCCCGGGTGCCCCGGTCATAGGATTGGGCGTCATAGTCGTCGTAAAAATACTCTTCCAGATACCGCTCTATCTGGGAAGCGGGCAGGGCGTCCTCCAGACCGGAGCCGGTCATGGCCCACACCTTGTTCTCTCCCACGGCGTACACCAGCAGAAAGCCGTTGTCCCGGTCCACGTCGCCGATGCCGCCCCAGTTCTCCACCACCTGCATGGCGTAGTCGGCGGAATCCATGCCGTCCATGAATTCCACCGTCACCACCACGATCTGCCCGCCGGTGGTGTCAAAGAGGGTCTGGTTTTTGTCAATAATATATTGCTCGGTGTCGGCACTGAGCACGTCGGCGTAGTCCGCCACGTAAAAGGCCTCGGTGGGCTCCACCACCGCCCCGGCGGTGACGGACAGCAGCCCCAGCCCCAGGGCCAGACAGAGCAGCACGTTCCAAAATTTCCGTCTCATGGTTCCCTCCTATGCAAAGAGCTCCGCCCCCGCCACAAAGGTCAGCCGGGACAGGATATTGGCGGGAAAGGCTCCCAGTACCTTGCGGTTGAACTGCTCCGCCGCGGCGTTGTAGCCGTCCCGGGCAATGGTATCCGCCTCGGCGGCCAGGTCGGTGCGGAAGCCCTGGACATACTGCCGGTCCTTGTCGGTAAGCGCGCAGGTCTCCAGGGCATCCAGCACGGCGGACGCCTCCTCCTGCAGTCTGGTATAGGCGGTGTAGCCGCTGGAGATGCCGTGCCAGTCGGAGAGCATGTTCCGGCTCCCCTCCAGTCCCGCCAGCTCGTCCTCCTCCAGGTAGCGCCCCCCCACCGTCAGCACATTGGCGGTGATGTCCAGGCAGTCCTGCAGATCCCCGGCGATGGAGGCAAACTGCGCCTCCACCTTGGCCCGCTCGCCCACCAGAGACCGGTGGGACCCCAGCAGCACTGACAGCACGATCACCACTGCCAGCACCACCAGGCCGCCGGTGTAGCTCTTGAAAAATTTCATGGGTTAACCCCGCAGCTCCAGCAGCTTCTGCTTCAACTCGCCCTCGATTCTTCCCAGCTCCACCTCGGCCTCCCGCCGTTTCTGGGCGCCCTCCTGCTGGATCTTCATGACCTCATCCAGGGTGGAGATGAGCTGCTGGTTGGTGTGCTGGAGGGTCTGGATATCCACCACGCTGCGCTCGGCCTCCCGGGCGGTCTCTATGGTGCCCATCTTCAGCATGTCGGCGTTCTTCTGCAGCAGCTCGTTGGTCATGTTGGTCACCGCGTTCTGGGCGGCGGTGGCCTGACGGGAGTGCTCCAGCCCCAGGGCCAGCACCATCTGGCTCTTCCACAGGGGGATGGTGTTTACCAGCGAGGACTGGATTTTCTCCAGCATCAGCGCGTCGTTGTTCTGGATCAGGCGGGTCTGGGGGCCCATCTGAATGGAGATCATCCGGGTCAGCTCCAGGTCGTGGAGCTTCTTCTCAAAGCGGGTGCACATATTGGCCAGGTCGTTATAGGCCTGGGCGTCCTCCTGGGCCCCGGACTGGGACGCCTTCTGCCGCAGCGCCTCCAGCTCCCCGGCCCGCACCTGGCTCAGCCGCTTCTTGCCCGCCAGGATATACATGGTCAGTTCCTTATAGTACTTGGTGTTGAGATCGTACATCTGGTCCAGCATGGCGATGTCCTTCATCAGGGTCACCTGATGGCCCTCCAGAACGGTGACGATCTTATCCACATTGGCCTCCGCCTTGGAATAGGACGCCTTCATGGCCTCCAGCTCGTTGCGCTTTTTCTTGAAAAAGCCGAAAATGCCCTTCTCGTCCTCCTCCTTGCCAAAGCCCTTCAGCTCCACCACCAGGGAGGACAGAGCCTGCCCCACCTCGCCCAGGTCCTTGGTGCGCACCGACTTGAGGGTGCTCTCGGAAAAGCCGGCGATATTCTTCTGCGCCGCCGCGCCGTACTGAAGCACCAGGTTGGAATCGGTAATGTCGATCTTCTGGGCAAAGTCGTCCACCATCTTCCGCTCCGCCTCGGTGAGCTGGCTCTCGTCCAGCTGCACCGCGTTGGCCTCCTGCTGCGCCTCGGCGGCGGGGGCGTCGGGAGTCAGGGTAAGAGACGGGGCCTCCGGAGCCTTGGCCTCGGCGGCGGCGGACTCCAGATTGGGCGTCAGGGTCAGTTCCGGGGTGAAATCAGTGTTATCCGTCATGGTGCTCTCTCCTTTTATTCATCTTGTCCCAGCTGGACGCCGCCCAGCCCTTCCCGGGCCAGCATCTGCTCCAGCACTGTGATATCGGTGGAAATGTCCAGGGCCTCATGGGCAAAGAGGGCGTCCAGCTGCCGGTCAAAGGCGGTGCAGATCTGGTCCAGCATGGCCCCGATCTTGCCCATGGTCCCATCAATATTGGCTCCCTCCACCCCTGCCTGGTCCATCCGGTCATAGGCGTTGAGCAGCTTCAGGGTGGTGGGCAGATAGTAGTTCAAAAACCGCCGGATCTGGCTGAGCTTGCTCCGGTCCTGGGCCACCAGGTCAAAGATCTTGCCGGTGACCTCCTCCATGTGGCTGATCTGTGCGGAAATTTTTTCATCCTGAATGTTGTCGTTGAGCCGGCGCAGCTCTGAGAGGGCCCGCTGCCGCTCCTGGAGCAGAGGGTCCTCCGGCTCCCGGACAGGGGGCTGCTCGTCCGGCACGATCTGTACCCGGTTGGGAAACAGTTTCCTGCCCAGCAGCCACGCCGCCGCCGAACACACCGCCGCCAGCACAAAGTGCCACCAGGCGTACATGGGGGCAAACAAGGCCCACACAGCCCATACCGCCGCCGCCAGATAGAGGGGAACGGGAGATTTTTTGACAAGCTTTGCCATTGGCAGATCCTCCAAAAATGAGGTTTGTTTTATTGTACCTTTCCCCCCTCCCGGTGTCAAGAACACGTTGACTTTAGGGGGAAAAGTCATTATTATTAAAGATACTTACCGATTTAAAGAGAGGAAGTCTGTCCATGCTCACCCTGAAGGAGTTCAAAGAGGCCCGCAGCGTGCTGTCCGGGGTCATCCGGGACACCAATCTGCTGTACAGCCCCGCCTTTTCCAAGGCCACCGGCAACCATGTGTACATCAAGCCAGAGAATATGCAGGTCACCGGCGCCTACAAGATCCGGGGCGCCTACTATAAAATCAGCACTCTTTCCCAGGAGGAGAAGGCCAAAGGTCTGGTCACCGCCTCCGCCGGAAACCACGCCCAGGGGGTGGCCTATGCCGCCCAGCAGGCCGGGGTATCCGCCACCATCGTCATGCCCACTACCACCCCTCTGGTGAAGGTGAACAACACCAAGGACTACGGCGCCAAGGTGGTGCTCCACGGGGAGACCTTCGACGACGCCGCCCAGCTGGCCGCCAAGCTGTCGGAGGAGGAGGGGCTGACCTACGTCCACCCCTTCAACGACCCCGCCATCGCCACCGGCCAGGGCACCATCTCCTATGAGATCTTCCAGGACCTGCCCGACGTGGACGTGATCCTGGTGCCCATCGGCGGCGGCGGACTGGCCACCGGCGTGTCCACCCTGGCCAAGCTGCTCAACCCCAACGTCACCGTTATCGGAGTGGAGCCCACCGGGGCGGCCTCCATGAAGGCCAGTCTGGACGCGGGCCATATCGTCACTCTGGACAAGGTGGAGACCATCGCCGACGGTGTGGCCGTCAAAACCCCCGGCGACCAGATTTTCCCCTATATCCAGAAAAATATTGACGATATCATCACCATCGACGACGACGAGCTGGTAGACGCCTTCCTGGACATGATGGAAAAGCACAAAATGATTGTGGAAAACGCCGGCCTGCTGCCCATGGCCGCCCTGAGCCACCTCAAGTGCAAGGGTAAAAACGTGGTGCCTGTCCTCTCCGGCGGCAACATGGACGTGATCACCGTGGCCAGCCTGGTGCAGCACGGGCTTATCAACCGGGGGAGGGTGTTCACCTTCTCGGTGCAGCTGCCCGACCGGCCCGGTGAGCTGCTGCGGGTGGCCCAGATCGTGGCCGGGGCCAACGGCAACATCATCAAGCTGGAGCACAACCAGTTTGTCAACATCAACCGCCAGAGCGGCGTGGAGCTGCGGGTCACCCTGGAGGCCTTCGGCCACACCCACAAGCGGGCCATTCTGGAGGCCATGTGCGCCGCCGGGTACCAGGCCCGGGAGTGCCACACCAACGACTTCTACAATTAAAGGAAAACCACTGTGTCCGGGAGAGCTGACGCTCCCCCGGACACTATATGATGCGGCGCGGGATTCCGGGGCATGGGCCGCCGGGCCGGCGGCCCGTGGGCGCGTGGGGAGGACCGGCGGGGCCCCGGAGCGACATCCGCTTGACGTATCTTATGTGGCGGGGCGTCCCATTGCCCCCGGCCGCCGCCCGGAGCCGGGGGATTGTCCCCCTTCTTTTCCCAAAAAACTGTATGTCTGGAGTGGTAACGGATGATTAAAATTGCCCCTTCCATCCTCTCTGCTGATTTTGTCAATCTGGAACGGGACATCAAACGGGTGTCCACCGCCGACTGGCTCCATGTGGACGTGATGGACGGCTGCTTCGTGCCCAATATCACCATCGGCGTGCCGGTGGTGCAGTCCATCCGCAAGTGTACCGACATGTTTCTGGACGTCCACCTGATGATTGACAAGCCGGTGCGCTATGTCGAGGCCTTTGCCAAGGCCGGCGCCGATCTGCTCTCCATCCATCTGGAGGCCGACCACCCCACCCGCATCGCCGAGGCTCTGAGACTGATGGGCGAATGCGGCGTACAGAAAGCGGTGGCCCTCCGGCCCATCACCGCCGCCAGCGCGGTTCTGCCCTATCTGGAGGAGCTGGACATGGTGCTGGTGATGACGGTGGAGCCCGGCTTCGGCGGCCAGGCCTTTATGGAGGGGCAGCTGGACACCATCCGGCAGGTCCGCGCGCTCATTGAACGGTACAACCCCGCCTGCCGGCTGGAGGTGGACGGCGGCATCAGCCCCAAAACCGCCGGAAAGGTCATTGCCGCCGGGGCGGACACCCTGGTGGCGGGCTCGGCGGTATACGGCGCGGCTGAGCCTGCGGCGGCCATCGCTGCTTTGCGGGAGGGGTGAGCCTATGCCCAGTCCCATCTCTCCCGGGCAGGCGGAGGCCCTGGGTATCACCACCCGCCATGAGCGGATGGACAATGGCGAGCTGCGCTTTCGCCTGTGCGCCTCCGACGGCAGCTCCTACATCCGCACCGAAGCCGTGGCGGACAGCGGCTGGCAGAACAGCCACCTCCACCGGTACGTCCATGAGCTGACTGTGGTGCAGAAGGGCGCCATGGTGATGGCGGAGGAGCGGCCGGAGGGCCTGCGTGTCCTGGTGCTGCGGGCGGGGGAATCCTATCTCTGCCCGCTGAACCTCCCCCACAACTGCTATCTTCTGCCCGGCAGCGTGGTGCATACGGTGAAGTATGGAGACGCCCTCCCCGCTGCCGACTGGGTGGCCTGCCCCCAGCTGGACCCCCTGTGCCGTGCCCTCCATCTGGACGCCATCCTGGAGCGCGGCGGCGGGTCCGATGGTCCCATTATTGTCTCAGAAGGAAGGATAGATTGATGCAATATTTCCCCCCCGCCCTGGAAAAGCTGGTGGAGCAGTTCGCACGGCTGCCGGGAATCGGCCGCAAGAGCGCCCAGCGGCTGGCCTTTTTCGTCCTCTCCCTGCCGGAGGGGGAGGCGGCAGAGTTTGCCCAGGCCATTGTGGAGGCCAAGTCGGCCATCCACTGCTGTCCGGTGTGTCAGAATTTTTCCCAGGGGGACGGACTGTGCCCCATCTGCCAGGACCCCAAGCGGGACGAGTCGGTGATCTGCGTGGTGGCCGACCCCAAGGACGTGATGGCTATGGAGCGCTCCCGGGAGTACGCCGGGGTATATCATGTGCTCCACGGGGTGATCTCCCCCATGAACCACGTGGGCCCCGACGAGCTGCGGGTGAAGGAGCTGGTGGCCCGGGTCTCCGCCGGAGGGGTGCGGGAGGTCATCATGGCCACCAACCCGGACACCGAGGGAGAGGCCACCGCCATGTACCTCTCCCGGCTGCTGAAGCCCTTCCAGGTAAAGGTCACCCGGCTGGCCTACGGCATCCCGGTGGGCAGCCACCTGGAGTACGCCGACGATGCCACCCTTCTGCGGGCCCTGGAGGGCCGCAGGGAGATGTAACGGGGACTGCCCGTTTTCTTCCTGGCTTGACATAAAAGCGGCGGAGCGCTGTGTCAGACACACAGCGCTCCGCCGTTTCTTCTATTTTGGGGGTCCCGTTTAAGACAGGCCGATAATCTGCGCCAGGAACGCAAATCCGCCGCCCAGCAGTACCAGCACCAGCAGGAGCTTACCCGCAAACTTCAGCCACTGCTGATAGGTGACCCCTCCAAGCTCCAGGCCGGCCATAAGGCTGCCGGAGGACGGGAACACATAGTTGGTAAAGCCGTCTCCCAGCTGGAAGGTGGTGACCACCACCTGCTGGTTGATGCCCAGGATATCCGCCAGGGGCTTGAGCACAGGGAACAGAATGAAGGCCTTGCCGCTGGCGGAAATGACGAAGGCATTGAATACGATGACAAAGATGTACAGCAGGAAAATGACCATAAACGGACTTTTTCCCTCAAACATAGTAGCCAGGGAGTGAATGATCGTATCCACGATCTGGGCCTGCTCCATCAGCAGATAGGACGCGCGGGCCACGCCGATGACGATTACCGCGGACATAACGGTGGTGGTACCTTTGATGAAGTCCGTACACACCTTGCTGGGGTTTACGCCGTTAATCATGGCCACAACGGCCACCACGATGATATACATGCCGCTGATGTCTTCCATGTCCCAGCCAAACTGTACCGCGCCCACAGCCTGGGTGATAAGGGCCACCAGCAGGGTCAGCAGCGTCAGAATGCGCCGGACCGTCATGGGCACCTTGACGTCCATCATTCCCTGGGCCCGGTCTGTCCCATCCCGGTATCCGGGAATCACGCTTTTGGAGGGATCCCGCTTGATGCGTTTGCAGTAGGCGGCAACGAAAAGGGCGCTTACGACAAAGTACGCCAGAAACTCCACCAGCCGGAATTGCCAGGCGGAGAACAGGCTGATCCCGGCCAGCTCCTGGCAAACGCCGGTGGTGAAAATGTTGAACGCGCCGCTGGTGAAGCCAATGCAGATCCCCACGTGTACGATGGCCACACCCACCATGCGGTCATAGCCCAGCGCCAGCGCCAGGCTGACCACCATCGGGATAAAGGGCAGGGCATCCTCGCCCCAGCCGATCACGCCCAGAATGCCGAACACAAACATCAGGCCCAGAACAATAACCAGCTCTCTGCCCTTGGACACGGAATTCAACCGCTGGAGCCCCGCCGCTATGGCGCCCGTCTGTTCAATCACATAGAGCACCCCGGAGATCACCATGATGGAAATGATAATGCTGGCAGATTCCACGATGCCGTGGGGAATGGCATAAAAGAAGTCAAACAGCGTAATGGGATTCTCGTTTTCAACATAGCTGAACTGGCTGGGGTCCACCACACCGTTTGCGTCGCGGACAAACTGTCCGCTGGGGATAAAAAACGACATGACCGTGACCACCACCATAATGATCATCAAAATGAGGATCACGTGGGGCAGTTGAAATGGTTTCTTTTCTTTCTTCTCCATCTCGAATGTCTCTCCTTCCCGCCGCTCAGGCGTTATTCTGCTCCGCCCAGACAAAGGGCAGCTCTGTCATCACCTTCAGGCCGTACTCCATCGCCCGCTCGTCCAGGATCAGGTTGGGATTATGCAGCGGCGGATTGCCCGGAGCGCCCGCCCCTACCCAGCAGAAAAAGGCCGGGACCTCCTGGGCAATGTAAGAAAAATCCTCGCTGCCGGCGGACGCGCCTACACGGGCCACGTGCTCCTGGCCAAATACGGTGTTGAGCGCCGGGAGCAGAATTTTGGCCAGGCCCTCGTCCACCGTCAGGGACGGGGTGAGCAGCGTCTCCACCGTGGCCTTGGCCCGGTAGCTGGCCGCCTCGCTGGCCACAATTTCCCGCACCCGGGCCACCAGGCGCTGTCCCAGGGCACGGTCAAAGCACCGCAGCGTACCCGCCATTTCACAGACCTCAGGCACAATATTGGGGCTGCTCTGGCTGCCGGCATGCATGGAGCAGAGGGCCAGAATGGCGGTGTCAAAGCCGCTGACCTCCCGCTGCACCAGCCCGCTCAGCGTGTGATAAATTCCGTTGGCAGCCGCCAGCGCGTTGATCGTCGTCTCAGGCTGGGAGCTGTGTCCCCCCTTCCCCTCCACGCGGATAAAGATGTCATAAATGTCCGAGGTCATAACCCCTGTCCCATAGGTACACTTACCCACCTCCAGCGTCGGCTCCACATGGATGGCGGCCGCCGCATCCACATGGGGATGCTCCAAAAGGCCGGCTTTGACCAGGCTCTCCGCACCTGTGCCAAGCTCTTCACCGGGCTGGAACACCAGTTTGACCTGGCACGGAAGGGCCTTCTCATGCTGTTTCAGCACCTCCGCCACACCCAGCAGAACCGCCGTATGCATATCATGGCCGCAGGCATGCATATTTCCATTGGTGGATCGGAACGGAAGGGTTGTACACTCCCGCACAGGCAGCGCGTCCATGTCCGCCCGTAACAGCAGCGTGCGCGTTCCCTGCCCAAGGGTCAAAACCTGCCCGCAGTTCCCGATGGTTTGGGGCTCACACCCCAATTCCGTCAGAGCCTTTCGTACATAGGCCGCGGTCTGCGGCAGTTCCAGCCCCACCTCGGGGATCTGATGCAGCGCGCGCCGATGCGACACAACCCGTTCTCGTACCGACTGGATACTTTTTTCGATTTCTTCCGTCATATTGCCCCGTCCTCCCATCAGCTTCAACATGGAACGTTGACTTTTTTGCAGGCATATTGTACAATTTAAACGCCAATTTAACAAATTAAAGATCTCTATTGCTTCCATAAGAAATTTTCATGGATGGTGTGCCCGCGTGGAATTATCAAAATATGAAGTCTTTCTGAAAACCGTGGAGCTTGGGAATATCACCCGGGCGGCCGATGTGCTCGGCTATACACAGCCTGCGGTCAGCCGCGTCATCACCGACCTGGAGCGGGAGTGGGGCATCCCGCTGCTCATTCGAAGCCGCGGGGGCGTCAAGTTGACCACAGAGGGTCAGCAGCTGCTGCCCAGCATCCGGGCCGTTTGCTGTGCGCAGCGGGATCTGGAGGCCTCCGTCAGCGGGCTGCTGGGGCTGACCCGCGGAAGCGTTCGCATCGCCACCTTCCACAGCGTCGCCGCCCACTGGCTTCCCCAGATCGTCCAGTCCTTCCTTTCTCTCTACCCAAACATTGAGTTTGATATCTCCTGCGAACTGGAGTACAGCTCCTCCGAACTCAAGCTTATCCAGGGGGATGTGGACTGTGCCTTTGTCACACTCCCCCTCAATGTCCACGCCAACCCGCCGCTGCGCACCATCTTTTTGAAGCGGGATCCGATCTATGTCGCCCTCCCCCTCAACCATCCGCTGGCCACCGCGCCGGCCTACCCGGTCTCACGCTTTGCGGAGGACGCGCTTATCTACATCCGTGAGACCCACGACCGGGATATCACCACCATCTTCGACTGCTGCAATGTCCACCCCAACACCCGCTACTTCATGGAAGACAGTTACGCCATCGCCTCCATGGTGGAGAGCGGCATGGGCGTGGGCATCATCAACGGGCTGATCGCCAGCCGGATGCCCTATCATATCGCCCTGATCCCCATGGACCCTCCGCAATATCGGGACATCGCGCTGGCCGTCCGCTCACAGGGGACACTCTCCCCGGTGCTCTCCCGCTTTTTGGAATACGTCCAGTCCTGGGTCGCCGAACATGTCAAATAAAAACGCCCGGCGGATATTGCAAAGGCAATATCCGCCGGGCGTTTATTTAACAGCTTTTCCGTTATGCCATTTCTCCCGCCAGGGAGCGCTCCATATAGTCCCGGATGATGGCCGGGTCGTCGGTCTGGCCCAGCACCCACATCAGCTTGGTCACCGCCGCCTCGGTGGTCATATCCCGGCCCTGGATCACTCCCTGCTCCAGGGCCTTCTGTCCCACCTCATAGAGGGAGAAATCACTGGGCTCGTAGAGGCACTGACTGCACACCACCACCGCCATGCCCGCCTTGGCCGCCGCCTGGAGCTTGGCGATCAGGTCCCGCCGGACAAAGTGGAGTCCCCCAGCCCCAAAGGCCTCGATGACAATGCCACGGTAGTGCATCTGCAGCAGCATATCAAAAATTTCCGGGTCCAGGCCGGGGGTCAGCTTGATGAGGAACACCTTGTCGCACAGCTTGTCCCGCAGGGTGCAGCCCCCCGAGGGAGTGGGAATACTCTCCCGCCGGATCTGGAGGCCCTTGCCGTCCACCATCCCCGCCAGAGGCCAGTTGACGCTCTCAAAGGCGTCAAAGTCGGTGGTGCGGGTTTTCACCGCCCGGCAGCCCAGAATCACCTTCCGGTCGAAGGCCAGAAACACCCCCGCCACCCCGGAGGCCGCCATGGCCAGCGCGGTGCGCAGATTCTCCAACCCGTCGCTGAGGGGGTGGGTCATGGGCAGCTGAGCCCCGGTCAACACCACCGGAATGGCGATCCCCCGGAGCATAAAGGAGAGCACCGAGGCGGTATAGGCCATTGTATCAGTCCCATGAGTAATAACTATTCCATCATATTCCCTTCTGTTATCAAAAACATGGTGGGCAATGGTCTGCCACTCCTCCGGCTGGATGTTGGAGGAGTCCAGGTGGAGGATATCCTGAATGGTCAGATCGTAAGCGTCGGTGATCCCCCGGGGGAGCAGGCCTGCCAGCTCCGCTCCGGCCAGGCCGGGGGCCAGCCCCTCCTCCGTGGGCAGGGAGGCAATGGTGCCCCCTGTGGTGAGCAGCAAAATCCGACGGGCCATCAGAACTCCTCCGCCAGAGCGTCAGCCCGCTCCATGGCGGCGTCCAGCAGCGCCTGCTTGTCATTGCGGATATCGTCCAGCCCCTCGGCGTCCAGGAAGCGCACGTCGGGGATACCGTACATCACGCCCAGCCCCTTGATGTGGGCGGTGGCAATATCCAAGGGCGTGCCGGCATAGTAGCCGCCCCGGGTTGTGATATAGAGCAGTCTGGACGCCTTGCACAGGCCCACGCCCTTGCCATCGGTGTCGTAGCCGAAGGTGATATCGGTAACCGAGATCCGCTCCAGATAAATTTTCAGCGCCGCCGGAAAGGACAGGTCCCAAAAAGGCGCGGCAATGACAATCTTGTCCGCCGCGGCAAACTGCCGGGCCGCCTCAAACATGGGCTGGTCCAGCTGCCCGGCGTTCCACAGTGCATCCCGCTCGGCCAGCACTTCCGGATACTGAGGCTGTAATCTATCCCCGCAAACATCACGCTCTGTAATCAATATTTCCGGATGTGCGGCCTGATAGCGGGCCAAAAAGCGGCGGGCCAGCTTCAGGGTGCGGGACTTCTCCCCCCGCACACAGCTGTTGACAAAAAGCAGGTTTTCCATATGCTCACGCTCCCGGTTTTCATCTTTCCCTCATGCTATCATATTTTCCTCCGCCGCGCAAGCGGCCTGATCCAGCCACTCCAGCAGGCCGTCCACCACTGCCCTGTCGGTCAGGTCCAGCTGTTCCGCCTCCATACGGACCACCCGGTTGCCCTGGCGGAAAATCAGCCCGTTTCCCTCGTTCCAGGCGTAGGTCCAGGCCTGGTCATAGCCCAGATCGGACTGGAGGGGCTCCACTACGCCGTGCAAATGGAAATAACGGTGCAGGCGGTCCTCGTCCCCCTCAATGGTCCGCAGATCCCGGCAGATCACATCCGCCAGCCAGGCGGTCTTACAGTCATAGGATTCCACCCACAGGTCGCCCTGATCGGAAAATTCCCGGTACTCCGTGCTCTGTCCAAAAGCAGACCGTTCCGTCGTCAGCCGTCCACCCAGTTCGTAGCTGCTGCTCTGGCTGCTGAAGGTCAGCAAAAAAGACAGGGCAATGGCCAGACCCAGGGCAGTGTATACCAGCGGGACAGCTCCGCGAAGCCGTGCGGACCTCCGTCCAGGTACCGGTATCTCCTTCCCTTCCTCCGCCGCCCGGCGGCACCGGCGCCGGTAGCGCACCACCCGCACGCCCAGATACAGATTAACCGCCAGCCAGAGCAGCAGAAGAAACTCAATCAGCATAACCCCATTGGAGAAGAACATCTCCCATACTCTGGGCCGGTCATGGAAGTACTGTCCGACAGCCCAGGCTGTACAGTAGATTGCGAAATAGAAAAAGGTGTAGGCCTGATTCCACAGGCTCTTTTTCAGCACCGTTTCCCACTCCAGGCTGCCGTCGGTCTGAATGGGGACAGGGTTGGTATCCGGCTGGGCCTGGAAATAGAACAGGCCTCCCTCCTCGTCCAGCAGGTCCCAGCCCGCCTCGTCGCACAGGGCCAGATAGTCCGTCCGGGCCTGCTCATCCTTCCGGCGGATGGAGGTCCACCGGGCGGGCTCTACCCAGCACCGGCGGGGTTTCTCCGCACGGTGGAAGGAGGCGGTGAAAATCCCCAGCTCCGCCAACTCCCAGCCCTGCTCCGCCAGCTCGTCCAGCTCCGCCTGGGCGGCCTTTACGTCCTCGGCAGTGTAGCGGAACCACCGGGTCATGTTCTCTTTCATGCCCCACTCTCCTCCAGCCGGGCCAGAATGCCGTCCAGCCACTGCTCGTCCAGCGGCCCCATGTCGGTCTGCACCCACAGGACGATGTTGCCCCGGCGGATCAGCCAGATATCCTTCACGCATCCCTCCGGGTAGTGGCTCTCGGATATGCCGCTTCGCACCAGCCACACATCCTCATAGCCGGACAGTTCCCCCTGGTTGGCAATACCCAGTTCGTTCCGATACTGCTCCGTCACCCAGTCAGCCAGCCAGTCCCAAGGAAGCCTCCATACCTGGCTGTCCGCCACACCGTTGACCGAGCCTCCCTCTTTTAACGGCCCAAATTCCCTGCGCTTTGTCCGGGCGGACAACAGGGTGCCGTGGGTTTGCACCACCTCCAGCTCCGCCCGTTCCGGCAGGACCCCTTCATCAGCCAGGGGCGGCTTGACACACACCAGCCCTGCTACCCCGGACAGGGGCAACAGCCACGCCGCCAGCAGCACTGCCATACAGGCCAGCATATACTTGGCATGCCGGCGCCTCCGCCGGTACTCCAGCCTGGGGTCCCTGCCCAATATAATCAGGCAGGCAATGATCATGCCGATAATCCACCCCAGGTTTAATTCCCCCAGCATGGCATCCAGCAAGAAGGCCAGCAGCAGGGGGACTACGAGCACATAGCCAGCCAAGGTACACAGTCGGGCCAGCAGAACGCTTCTCCGCCCTGGCACCGGGAAGGGCTCTCCCCGGGCGATGGCATGTTTCCACTGGCCCAGCCGCAGCAGCAGCCGCCCCGACCACAGCAGGCCCTCCGGGAGCAGCAGCGGCAGCAGAACAATCACCATGGCCCCTGTGTTGGTATCGGTAAGGAATGTGAGATAAAACTGCCACTCCAAACCGGACAGAAACCCCAGTAGACCCAGCACCGCCACCATACAGGCCACTACTCCCCAGGCGATAGCCATACGCCGCAGGGCTTTTTTCCGGAACCGCCGGTACTCCAGTTCCCCATCGGTCTGAATAGGGGCTGTCCCCGCCGGAGCCTCATAGATGTTCCAATAGCTCAGCTGCCCCACCCGCCTCCAGCCCGCGTCGGCCAGCAGTGTGCGGTAGTCCAATCCGTCCTCCCGGCTGGGGTCGTACCAGTCGATGCAGTAGGTCACCGGTTCCTCCGCCGGAACAAAGGAGGCCAGCAGACCCAGCCAGAGTTTCTCCAGCCGCCAGCCCTGTTCCGCCTGATGGTTGAGCATGGCCTCCGCCGCCTTGATGTCCATGACAGGATAGGTAAACAGCATCCACTTGCGTTTCATGTCCCTTCCTCCTCCCGCAAAACAGCCTCCATATCCGCCGCCTGCTGGCGGATGCGCCGGTATTCCTCCCGCAGGGCCCGGTCCCCCTCCGGGGTGAGCTGGTAATACTTCCGCTTGTCCTCCACCCGGGTGAGGACGATCAGCTTCTCTCCTTCAAACCGCTCCAGCAGGGCGTACAGAGTGCCCGCCCCAATGTTCACCCGGCCCTCCGTGAGGGCGGTGATGGCCTGCATGATCCCGTAGCCATGGCGCTCCTGCCGCAGAGCCAGTAAGACGTAAAACATCTGCTCCGTCAGGGTCTCCAGCTTTTTCCGGGCCATCCCCCTCACCTCCCCCAGATATATCGATGTTCGCTATAATTATAGTATATCAATATTCGATATAAGTCAAGCAAAAAAGAGGAGCCGTTTTGGCTCCTCTTATCCTGCGTCCTATTCCGCCAGCATCTGAAACCACTGGCTCTGCACGCCCGCCGCCTTGAAACCCATGGACCGGTACAGCCCAA
This sequence comes from Candidatus Flavonifractor merdavium, assembly GCA_019119335.1. Classification (GTDB taxonomy): domain Bacteria; phylum Bacillota; class Clostridia; order Oscillospirales; family Oscillospiraceae; genus Flavonifractor; species Flavonifractor merdavium. The sequence continues at coordinate 2,645 of DWXF01000046.1, read as the reverse complement.
AGGCGCTCTGGTTGTCGGTGGCTACCAGCAGCCTGCACCGCCGGTATCCGGCATCGCTCAGCTGGGACAGCAGGGCAGCCAGCAGGCTCCGGCCCAGCCCCTTGCCCCGAAAATCCTTGCACAGAGCGATTCCCTCCACCTCCGGCAGGTCCTGGGTCAGCGCCAGCTCATACACCCCCACCGGTATTTCCTTCCAGTAAGCAAAGCCGCACCGGCACTCCGGAGAGAGGGCCCGCTCCAGATCCAGAGGACCATAGGTTGCGGAATTGGGCATATCAAAAAAGCACTCGTTATGGAGGGTCAGCCACGCCCCACCCCGGCTCCGCTCCAGGGGAACCAGGGAAACGTCTTGGGACTCTGCCGGAAGTTCCTGGAGCTCCCGCTCCATCCAAAGCATATCCCGGACATGGACCAGGCGGCAGCCCCCACGCACGCCCTCCTCCAGAGGGGCGGCGGGATCGCTGGATGTAACATAGATTTCTGTCGCTCCCTGGCCCAGCAGCTCCTCGCGGCCCCGCTGCAGGGTCTCGTCCACATCCTCCGCCCGACAGCGGCGCAGGGCCAGATAGGCTTTCCCTTTGGCCCCGATCTCGCTGGGATATAACTGATAAATTGGCTTCATAAATGCCTTCCCCTCTATGGTTGGTTATAGCAAAACCGGAACAGCCGCCCCTATGGTCAGACTGTCCGGCGTTACGGCACATTCCCGGGCCATAATCCGCACCCCGGCCTGGACAGCCCGGCGCAGCGCATCGCCAAAGGCGGGATGGGTGCGATCGTTGGGGGCAAAGTCCTTCATGCCTGCCATCTGGATCACAAAGCACACCGCCGCCTCATATCCCTCCGTCTGGCAGCGCACCAGCTCATTCAGGTGCTTGACGCCCCGCTCCGTAGGGGCGTCTGGAAAACAGGCATGGCCGTCCTCCTCCAGGGTCACCCCCTTTACCTCCACAAAGCCCCGGCGTCCGCCCGCCTCCCAGTAGAAATCGAAGCGAGAGTCCCCCCAGGTGGTTTCCGGCCGCAGAATGGTAAGTTCCCCCTGGAAGTTTCCCGCCTCTGCCCACTCCCGGAATACCTGATTGGGCGCCTGTGCATCCATATTGACCAGCAGCGTCCCTTTTTCCACCGCGATCAGATCATATTGCGTTTTGCGGGCGGGATTATCACTTTTTTCCACATAAACCGTTGACCCTGGTGTCAGCAGTTCCCGGCAGCGGCCGGTATTTTTGACATGGACCACTTCGGTGCGTCCGTCCAGCTCCACATGGGCGATAAAGCGGTTGGGTCGGGACAAAAAGCGGCCCTTTTCAATCCGTTGGTATTGCATTTCTTCTCTCCTGCCTGTATCCTGTTAGAGTGAGTATACCATTGGACGGCCTTCCCCGCAAGCCGTCTCTCGGGAGGTTTTTTCATGCATATTCCCACCTGCGGAACTGCTGAACAGTCTGTTTTACCCTTTGCCCAGGCTCTGGAGGAGGCCCGCCGTCCCAGCCCCGACTACGACGTGGCTCACTGGCTGTTTGTGCCCAACTTTTACTGCGACTACCGTTACATCCTGGGCACTGCCGGGGAGCGGCCCCTGATCTGCGTGGGTATCAACCCATCCACAGCCGCGCCTAATAATCTGGACAATACGCTGAAGTCAGTGGAACGCATCGCTCTGGGCAACGGATACGACAGCTTTATCATGTTCAATGTCTACGCCCAGCGGGCTACCCGGCCGGACGATATGGAAGCAGCGTGCAACCCTGTCCTTCATCAGGAAAATATGGTCGCCTTCCGCTGGGCCCTGGAGCAAACCAGAGGCGGGAGCCCCGCCGTCTGGGCGGCGTGGGGCGCGATCATTGACAAGCGACCCTATCTGCCTGCCTGTCTGACCGATATGGTGCGCATCGGTAATGAGTTGGGCGCCGTCTGGTACTCTGCCGGACCGTTCTCCAAGAAGGGGCATCCCCATCACCCGCTCTACCTCAGGAAGGACAGCACGTTGGATGTCTTTGATGTATCACGCTACCTCAGCACCTGTTTTTAACCGCTGATGCGGTTAAAAACAGCAAAAGGCGGACAGTTTGCACTGTCCGCCTTTTGTGTTGGCGTTACCTATCTTCCCGGTCCGTCTCCAGACAAGTATTTTCGGCGCAGGTGAGCTTAACTTCCGTGTTCGGGATGGGAACGGGTGGACCCTCACCGCAATCAACACCAACTTACTTTTCTTTGAAAAGAAAAGTAAGCAAAAGAAACTTCAAACAACTTTCTTCTCCTTACCGTTCTTCTCAACGATAAGCACTTAATTTTAAAGGTCTCTATGGAGCGCGCCAAGCGCTCCATAGAGAATGGTGCGCCTTCACGGATTCGAACCGGGGACCCACTGATTAAGAGTCAGTTGCTCTACCAGCTGAGCTAAAGGCGCATTTGGTGACCCGTGCGGGAATCGAACCCACGTTTGCGGCGTGAGAGGCCGCCGTCTTAGCCGCTTGACCAACGGGCCGTTTACGCGTCGCTTTGTCAGCACCCTCAAAACCGAACAATGCAGATTTCCAGTCCAGGCAAGCGCCTGCATTCATCATGTTAAGGTCAAGCCCTCGGCTTATTAGTATCGGTCAGCTACACGCGTTACCGCGCTTCCACCTCCGACCTATCAACGT
>DWXF01000045.1 GCA_019119335.1 Candidatus Flavonifractor merdavium | reverse complement strand
TCCAACGGGCATAAAAGCCCAAGGAGGCAAGGGTCAGCCAGTTGCTCCTCTTATTGTAGCTTAGGCACGAGATGGAAAGAAAGCCGGACTGGCTGCCCGGCTTTCCTGTCCAAATTTATTGTAATAGGAGGGAATTGGAGATGGAACAAAAAACCCCGCTCTATGAGCGGCACGTGGCGGCGGGAGGCAAAATCGTCCCCTTCGCCGGGTGGCTGCTGCCGGTGCAGTACTCCGGCGTTATCGCCGAGCACAAGGCGGTGCGCTCGGCCTGCGGCCTGTTTGACGTGTCCCACATGGGGGAGCTGGTCCTCCGGGGGACGGACGCCCTGGCCAACGTCAACAATCTCATGACCAACGATTTTTCCGGCATGTACGAGGGCCAGGCCCGCTACTCCCCCATGTGCTACGAGGACGGCGGCGTGGTGGACGACCTGATCGTGTACAAGGTCAGCGACACGGTGTACTTCATCGTGGTCAACGCCGCCAACAAGGACAAGGACGCCGCCTGGATCTCGGAGCATCTCACCGGGGACTGCACCATGGAGGACTGGTCGGACAGGGTGGCCCAGCTGGCCCTCCAGGGCCCCAAGGCGGAGGAGATTCTGCGCAAGCTTACATCCGACATCCCGGAGAAGAATTACAGCGCCGTACTCCGGGGCACGGTAAAGGGCTTCTCCTGCATGGTGTCCCGGACGGGGTACACCGGAGAGGACGGCTTTGAGCTGTACTGCGCCCCGGCGGACGCCCCCGCCCTGTGGGACGCCCTGCTGGAGGCGGGGGAACCCTTCGGGCTGATCCCCTGCGGCCTGGGTGCAAGGGACACCCTGCGGCTGGAGGCCGCCATGCCTCTGTACGGCCACGAGCTCTCTCCCACCATCAATCCCTACGAGGCGGTGCTGGGTATCTTTGTCAAGCTGGAAAAGCCCGACTTCATCGGCAAGGCCGCCCTGGAGAAGGCCCGGCCCATCTCCCGCCGCCGGGTGGGCCTGAAGATCACCGGCCGGGGGATCGCCCGGGAGGAGTGCCCGGTGTACGACAGGGAAAAGCAGATCGGCGTGGTCACCTCGGGCACCCACTGTCCCTGGCTGGGTCAGGCGGTTGCCATGGCCATGGTGGACGCGGCCTACAAGGAACCAGGCACCGTGGTACAGGTGGATGTCCGGGGCCGGAAGGTGGAGGCGGAAGTCATCAAGACTCCATTTTATAAAAGAGGGTAACTTACACACATAAATATACAGGAGGTAATTACTATGAACATTCCCAAGGAGTTGCAGTATACCAAATCCCACGAGTGGCTGCTGGTGGAGGACGGGGTAGCCACCGTTGGCCTTACCGACTTTGCCCAGGACGCCCTGGGGGACATCGTGTTCGTCAACCTGCCCCAGCCCGGGGACCAGGTAAGCGCCGGGGAGGCCCTGGGAGATGTGGAGTCCGTCAAGGCGGTGTCCGACGTGCTCTCCCCGGTGTCCGGCGTGGTGGCTGAGGTCAACGAGGAGCTGCTGGACAATCCCGCCCTGGTGAACGAGGACCCCTATGGGGCCTGGCTGATAAAGGTGGAGCAGCTCACCGGCGAGGAAGAGCTGCTGGATGCCGCCGCCTACGAGGCCCACTGCGCCGAGGAGGGGTAATATGGGAGGATACCTGCCCGCCGCCCCGGAGGAGCGGAGGCGGCAGTATGAGGCCCTGGGGCTGACCGGCCCCCGGGACCTGTACCGGGATATCCCGGATGAAGTGTACATCGACGGCCCCCTGGATCTGCCGGAGCCCAAGAGCGAGCTGGAGGTCCGCCGGGCCCTGGAAAAGCTGGCCGCCCAGAACACCCGGTTTTCCACCATTCTCCGGGGAGCCGGGGCCTACGACCACTACATTCCCTCGGCGGTGAGCCGCATCGCCGCCAAGGAGGAGTTTGTCACCGCCTACACTCCCTATCAGGCGGAGATCAGCCAGGGAGTGCTGCAATCCATCTTCGAGTTCCAGACCATGATCTGCGAGCTCACCGGCATGGACGCCGCCAACGCCTCGGTGTATGACGGGGCCTCCGCCGCGGCGGAGGGGGTGGCCATGTGCCGGGACCGGAAGCGGACAAAGGCAATCGTGTCAGGCGCCGCCCACCCGGACGTGATCGCCACCATCCAGACCTACTGCTTTGGGGCGGGCACCGAAGTGGTGGTGGCCCCCGTGAAGGACGGCCGCACCGATCTGACAGGGCTGGTGGACGACCAGACCGCCTGCGTGTACATCCAGCAGCCCAACTTCTACGGCCTGCTGGAGGACGGGGCCGCCCTGGCCCAAATCGCCCATGACGGCGGGGCCAAACTCATCGCCGGAGTGAACCCCATCACCCTGGGGGTACTGGAGCCCCCCGCCGCCTGGGGGGCCGACATCGCTGTGGCCGAGGGCCAGCCTCTGGGGCTGCCCCTGTCCTGGGGCGGGCCCTACCTGGGCTTTATGGCCACCACCCAGGCCATGATGCGCAAGCTCCCCGGCCGGATCGTGGGCCAGACCACCGACCAGGAGGGCCGCCGGGCCTTCGTGCTCACCATGCAGGCCAGAGAGCAACACATCCGCCGGGAGAAGGCCTCCTCCAACATCTGCTCCAACGAGGCTCTGTGCGCCCTCACCGCCTCAGTGTACCTGTCCATGATGGGGCCCGACGGCCTGAAGCGGGTGGGCGAGCAGTGTTACGCCAAAGCCCATTATCTGGCCGGAGAGCTGTGTAAGCTGCCCGGCGTGAAGCTGCGCTACCCCGGCCCCTTCTTCCATGAGTTTGTCACCGAGCTGCGGGGTCCCGCCGATGTGCTGGCGGGGCTGGAGGCCAAGGGCATCCTGGGAGGGCTGCCCCTGAAGGACGGCCTGCTGTGGTGCGTTACCGAAAAGCAGACCAAGGAGGAGCTGGACCAGACGGTGTCCATCGTGAAGGAGGTGCTGGGCATATGGAACTGATTTTTGAGCGCAGCCGCCCCGGCCGGGGCACCGATCTGCTGCCCCCGCTGGACGTACCGGAGTGCCCGGTGCCGGAGGAATTTGCCCGTAAAAAAGCCCCCCGGCTGCCTGAGATCGGGGAGAGCGACCTGTCCCGCCACTATCAGGCTCTGGCCCGCCGGGCCTTCGGGGTGTGCGATGGGTTCTATCCCCTGGGCTCCTGTACCATGAAATACAATCCCAAGCTGGGAGAGGACATGGCGGCCCTCCCCGGCTTTACCGGCATCCACCCCCTCCAGCCCGGCCACACCGTGAAGGGGTGCCAGCTGGCCATGGCCCAGACGGAGTACGCCCTGGCCCGGATCACCGGCATGGACCGGGTGACCCTCCAGCCCGCCGCCGGGGCTCATGGGGAATTTACCGGCCTGCTGCTCATCAAGGCCTACCACGTCCACCGGGGAGACACCGGGCGCACGGTAATTCTGGTGCCCGACTCCGCCCACGGCACCAACCCGGCCTCCGCCACCATGGCGGGCTTCACCGTCCGCAACATTCCCTCCACAGCAGAGGGTCTGGTGGACCTGGATGCCCTGCGGGCCGCCTGCGGGCCGGACATAGCAGGACTCATGCTCACCAACCCCAACACGGTGGGTCTCTTTGAGCGGGACATTCTGGAGATCACCCAAATCGTCCACGAGGCAGGCGGCCTGGTGTACTACGACGGGGCCAACCTGAACGCCATCATGGGGGTGGCCCGGCCGGGAGACATGGGCTTTGACGTGTGCCACCTGAACCTGCACAAGACCTTTGCCACTCCCCACGGCGGCGGCGGTCCCGGCAGCGGTCCGGTTGGGTGCAAGGAATTTCTGGCTCCCTTTATGCCCGGCTCCGCCCTGTGCGGCAACGGCGGGGAGCACTCCATCGGCCAGGTCCGGGCCTTCCACGCCAACTTCCTGGTGGTGGTGAAGGCCCTGGCCTACCTGATGCGGCTGGGCAACTCCCGGGTGGCGGAGGCCGCCCAGGGAGCGGTGCTCAACGCCAACTATCTGAAACGCAAGCTGGAGGAGGCGGGCTACACCGCCGCCTTCCCCGGGCTGTGTATGCACGAGTTTGTCCTCACCCTGGAGGGGCTGAAAAAGGAGACGGGAGTATCCGCCCTGGACGTGGCCAAGGCCATGCTGGACGACGGCATCCACCCGCCTACCATGTACTTCCCCCTCATCGTCCACGAGGCGCTGATGTTTGAGCCCACCGAGACCGAGTCTCCCGAGACTTTGGATCACGCGGCGGCGGTGCTGGCGGACATCCTCCGCCGGGCCAAAGAGGACCCGGAATCCCTCCACGCCGCCCCCCACTCCACCGTGGTGGGCCGCCCCGACGAAACTGCCGCCGCCCGCCATCCGGTGGTGCGGTATTCCTTCCCGGAGGACTGAATATGCACGATTTACTCATCATCGGCGGCGGGCCCGGCGGCTGCGCCGCCGCCCTCCGGGCCGCCAGGGGCGGCCTGTCCGTGGCCCTGTTCGAGCCCCGTCAGGTGGGGGGTACCTGCCTGAACCGGGGATGCATCCCCACCAAGGCCCTGCTCCACGGGGCCAAACCGGGATGCGATTGGTCCCAGCTGGCTGCGGAAAAGGAATCTGTGGTGGCCACCCTCCGCTCCGGCATGGAGAAACAGCTGAAAGCCGCCAAGGTGGAGGTCGTCCCCGCCCAGGCTGTCATCACGGGCCCCAACACTGTCAGAACCGCTGACGGCGCGCTTTGGGAGGGCAGGTCCATCTTGGTCTCCGCGGGTTCTCTCCCTGCCCCTCTCCCCATTCCGGGAATGGACCTGCCCGGTGTATGCAACAGCGACGGCCTGTTGGACGACATCCGCCCCCGGGACCACCTGCTCATCATTGGCGGCGGCGTCATCGGGGTGGAGCTGGCCTGGGTGTGGGCCTCCGCCGGGTGCAAGGTCACCATTGTGGAGGCCCTGGACCGGCTCATCGCCAACCTGGACCGGGAGCTGTCCCAGAGCCTGACCATGGAGCTGAAAAAGGCGGGGGTGACGGTGTACACCGGCGCCTCGGTGGCGGAGATCCAGCCCGGCCCCGCCGTCCGCTTCACCCACAAGGGAGAGGAGCACACCCTCGCCGCCGACACGGTGCTGGTGGCTGCCGGACGAAAACCCGCCACCAACAGCCTGTTTGAGGGGGTCTCCCCCGCCATGAACCGGGGATTTTTGACGGTGGATGAACAGTTCCGCACCTCCATTCCCTCCATCTACGCCATCGGGGACGCCATCGGCGGAGCCATGCTGGCCCACAAGGCGGAGGCGGAGGGGGACGTGGTGGCCCACCTGCTGCTGGGGAAAACGCCCCGGCGGGGCACCTCCCCCATCCCCTCCTGCGTGTACACCGACCCGGAGCTGGCCCAGGTGGGCCTGACCCTGGACGAGGCCAAAGCCCAAAACATTCCGGCGGTCAGCGGCAAATGCGTCATGGGGGCCAATGGCCGCACCCTCATCGAGGGGGGCAAGCGGGGCTTTGTGAAGCTGGTGTTCCACAAAGAGAGCCACGCTCTGCTGGGGGCGCAGCTGTGCTGCTACCGGGCCTCCGACCTGATCGCCGAGCTGACCCTGGCGGTATCCCTGGGCCTGACGGCGGAGCAGCTGCTCCGGCCGGTGCGCCCCCACCCCACCTTTGCCGAGGCCGTCACGGCAGCGGTGGAGGCCGGTCTGGAGGCCCTGGAACGATCCAATTGATTTGTAAATTTCTGTCAGTTTTATCCTTTTCTTTTTATTAAATTTGCACAATTTTTATCGACAGGAACCCTGACCTATGGTATGATTACAGTACCTCAATGAAAGGAAGGGATCTGTCTGTATGCGCAAAAAAAGGTTCGGCAAAATTTTGTCCGTGGCGCTGAGTATGGCCATGGTGCTCTCCCTGTCCGTCACCGCTCTGGCGGCGGAGGGAGAGACCCATCTGACCATTATCGGCACCTCGGACACCCACGGCAACATCTGGGGCTACTCCTATGAGGACATGAAGGAGAGCACCGGAGACGGCCTGGCCCGGGTTTCCACCTATGTCAGCCAGGTACGGGAGGAGAACCCCAACACCATTCTGGTGGACGCGGGCGACACCATCCAGGGCACCATCATGACCGACGACCTGTACTCCAAGGACACCACGGATCACCCGGTGCCCGCTGCCCTGGACTACATGGGCTATGACGCCTGGGTTCTGGGCAACCATGAGTTCAACTTCGGGGTGGACACCCTGAAGGAGATCATCGCCCAGACCGATGTGCCGGTGCTGGCCGCCAACATCAAGAACGCTGACGGCAGCTATTTCACCGGCGCGGGCTACACCATTGTGGAGCGTGGCGGCGTGAAGGTCGCCATCATCGGCGTGACCACGCCCAACATTCCCCGGTGGGACGGCACCAAACAGGGCGTGGCCGACCTGACCTTTGAGTCCATGGCCGACGCGGTGGCCGACTGCATCGAGGAGATCGGCGACGGTGCCGACGTGATCATGGTCTCCACCCATGCCGGTCTGTCCGCCGAGTATTCCACCGACGGCGCCGACGCCGCCCAGACCATTCTGGACAAGTGCCCGGAGGTGGACGTGCTCCAGCTGGGCCACACCCACACCACCTACATCAACAACGACGGCGCCATCCCCGTGGGCGAGACCAAGAACAACGCCGGCGAGGTGGTCCGCTATGACCTGACCCTCAACGCCGACAAGGAGATCACCTCCGCCACGGTGGAGACCGTCTCCATGAAGGGCGTGGAGCCCGACCAGGGCCTGCGGGACGTGCCCGCCGTCAAGGCCGCCCAGGAAAAGGCCGTGTCCTTCATTCAGGACAACGTGCTGGGCCACGCCGCCGCCGACTTCCAGCCCGCCAATGAGATCAAGGGCCTGCCCGAGGGCCGGCTCCAGGATACCGCCGTCATCGACCTCATCGGTACCGTCCAGCTGGAAAACTCCGGCGCAGACGTCACCGCCGTGGCTCTGTTCAAGGACACCAGCGACCTGAAGAAGGGCGATCTGAACTACGGCAACATGTTCGATATCTACAAGTACCCCAACGTGCTGTACACCGTAGAGGTGACCGGTGCGGAGATGAAGGCCTATATGGAGTGGGCCGCCGAGTGCTGGAACCAGTGGCAGCCCGGGGACATCAACATCTCCTTCAACCCGGACAAGGCCGGTTACCTCCACGACCACTTCATCGGCCTGAACTACGAGGTCAACCTGTCCAAGCCCGACGGTGAGCGCATTGAAAACGTGACCTTCCAGGGCGAGCCCCTTACCGACGACATGACCCTCACCCTCTGCGTCAACGACTACCGCTACACCGGTCTGAAGAATGAGGGTATTATCTCCGGCGAGAAGCAGTGGGAGTCCTCCGCCTCCGTGCGGGACATGCTGGTGGCCTATCTGGCCGAGCACGACCCCCTGGAGCCTGTGGTGGACAACAACTGGAAGATCACTGGCGTGGATCTGCAGCTGGACAACCCTGAGCGGGCTGCCTACATTGAGAAGATCAATGCTGGCGAGCTGGCCACCCCCTACAACAAGAGCATCAACCTGAACGAGGCCAACAACGTGGTGGTCAATGGCCTGCTGTACTCCGCCGACGACGCGGTGAGCAGCGGTCTGGGTGACACGGTGTTCTACCGTCTGCGGGATCTGGCCGTGGCCTTCAAGGGCACCACCGCCGCCTTTGACCTTACCTGGGACAACGGCGTGGCCCTCACCAAAGGCGGCGAATATACCGCCGCGCCTCTGGCCCCCCGGGCCGATGGCACCGCCATTGATTACGCTAACCTGACCGTTACCGTGGACGGCGCGCCGGTGGAGGTGTCCGCCCTGCTCATCGGCGGCAACTACTATGTCTCCGCCGAGGGCATCAATACCCTGCTGGGCATCAACGCCGTTGAGGCCGGCGGGGTGCTCACCCTCACCGCCGAAGAGGCCGGCCCCGGCTCCGGCAACGCCGGCTGAGCCAATTCCTCAAGCAAAGACCAGCTCCCAAGGGAGCTGGTCTTTTTTATCTCCCCTCTTGACAAGTTTCCTTGTCAATGCTATCCTGTATTTGACAAGAAAGGTTGTCATTCTGACAAATATGATTGTCAAACAGGAGGCGATAGCATGCCACTCTACAATCGGCTGAAGGAACACCGGGCCCGGCTGGGGGTCAACCAGCAGGAGCTGGGCCGCATGGCGGGGGTGTCCCGGCAGACCATCAGCCAGATCGAGCGAGGGGACTACTCCCCCTCCGTCACCCTGGCACTGAAGCTGGCCAGGCTGTGCGGCGTCACCGTGGAGGATATTTTCAGCTATGAGGAGGATGAATAGGATGAAGGATCAGGTTGCGCGGGAAAACCGCAAGGCGCTGCCCAGATTTATCGGTTCGCTGCTGCTCTTTGCCCTGCTGGGAGGTATCGGCGGCTTTTTCGTCAGTATCGCCGGGTTCTCCGGGCTGGCCAGCTGGCTCCAGACGGGGCTGACCGAAGCCCTGAGCGTGCTGGTACCCTGGGGCATCCCGGTAAGCTCGCTGATCTTGCTGGGGATCGGCCTGGGGCTGTACCGCTCCGCCAAGAGCCGGTACGACCGCTGGGACGGGGAGGATGAGCAACTGGCAGAGGGTATCGAGATCACCCTCAGCTATGTACTGCTGGTCACCGCTCTGGCAACCATCCTGGACTTTTTCTTTCTGTCAGCGGCTTTTCTCAGCGACACTCCCCTGATAACCGCCCTTCTGTTCCTGGCCTCCGTCGTTCTGGTCGTTCTGCTCCAGCAGCGGGCAGTGGACCTTACCCGGCGGATGAACCCGGAGAAGCGGGGCAGTGTGTACGACATGAAGTTCCAGAAGAAGTGGATGGACAGCTGCGACGAAGCCGAGCGGGCCCAGATCGGCCAGGCATCCTATCAGGCTGTTCAGGCTGCCAACATCGTCTGCCTGGTGCTGTGGGTGGTGTTCACCGTACTGAATTTCTCCTTCGACATCGGCCTGCTGCCCTCCCTGGCGGTGCTGGTGGTGTTTGGGGTGCTCCAGGTCACCTACTGCCTGACCTGCATCAGGCTGACCCGCTCCAAATGAGCAAACGGCCAGTCCCCTCGGGGACTGGCCGTTTGCTTATGCGTTACACCCGGTAGCGCTTCTGCTTGATATAGGTACAGTGGAGCAGCTCGTGGGCCTTGTGGCCGCCGGGCTCGCCCAGATAAGCGTGGTACACTGTCTGGACCACCGGGTTCTTATGGCTGCGGCGGTACTCCATGTCCTCGTCCTGCTTGTACAGGGCGGCGGCCCGCAGGGCCTTGATGTCGGTGAAGTTGCGCACGTCAGCGTGCTGGATGGGCTGGCCGCCGCCGTTGATGCAGCCGCCGGGGCAGGCCATGAACTCCACAAAGTCGTACTGCATGGAGCCGTCCTTGATGCCGTCCAGCACCAGCTTCACATTGTGCAGGCCGGAGGCCACGCACACCCGCACCGTGCGGCCGGGCAGCTCATAGCTGGCCTCCTTCACGCCCTCCATACCCCGGACCTCCTTGTACTCCAGGGGGGCCATGCCGCCGTCGGTGAGCTGCTCCACCACCGTGCGCAGGGCGGCCTCCATCACGCCGCCGGAGGCGCCGAAAATGGTGGCGGCGCCGGTGGAGATGCCCAGCATCTCGTCAAATGCACCGTCAGGCAGGTGGTCGAAGAGCAGGCCCGCCTGGGTGATCATGCGGCCCAGCTCCCGGGTGGTGAGGGACACGTCCACCGGCATGCAGCCGTTGGGCAGCCGCTGCTCCTCCCGGCGCACCTCGTACTTCTTGGCGGTACAGGGCATGATGGACACCACAAAGATGTCGTCGGGGTCGATACCCATGGTCTCGGCATAATAGGTCTTGACCAGGGAGCCGAACATCTGCTGGGGGGACTTGCAGGAAGACACGTTGGCCATCATCTCGGGGGCGTGCTGCTCCATGTACCGGATCCAGCCGGGGGAGCAGGAGGTAATGAGGGGCAGCTTGCCTCCCCCGTTCAGGCGGCTGAGGAACTCGGTGCCCTCCTCCATAATGGTGAAGTCGGCGGCGGTGTCCACGTCGAATACCTTATCAAAGCCCAGCCGGCGCAGGGCGGTGACCATCTTGCCCTCCACGTTGGTGCCGATGGGCATACCGAAGCACTCGCCCAGGGTGACCCGGACAGAGGGGGCGGGTCCCACCACCACGTGCTTTTTGGGGTCATTCAGCGCGGCCAGCACCTTGCCGGTGTCGTCCTTCTCACTGAGGGCTCCGGTGGGACAGGCCACAATACACTGGCCGCAGGAGACACAGTCCACCTCGTTCAGGTCCCGGTCAAAGGCGCAGCCGATGTGGGTGGCGAAGCCCCGGTCGTTGGGGCCGATAACCCCCACCTCCTGAGTGGCCCGGCACACGGCGGTGCAGCGGCGGCAGAGGACGCACTTGGAGTTGTCCCGCACCAGATGGGGAGCGGAGTCCTCAATCTGGGGATACATATTGTCGCTGGCGTAGCGCACCGCGTCGATGCTCAGGTCGCTGGCCAGCTGGCGCAGCTCACAGTGGCTGTTGCGGGCGCAGGTCAGGCAGTCCATCCGGTGGTTGGACAGGATCAGCTCCAGGGTGAGCTGGCGGGACTTGCGCACCCGCTCGGTGTTGGTGTACACCTCCATGCCCTCGGCCACGGGGTAGACGCAGGAGGCCACCAGGCTCTTGGCCCCCTTCACCTCCACCACGCAGATGCGGCAGGCGCCGATTTCGTTGATGTCCTTCAAAAAGCAGAGGGACGGGATATTGAAGCCCGCAGAGCGGGCCGCCTCCAGCACCGTGGTCCCGGCGGGAACGGTGACGGGGATGTCGTTGATGCGCAGAGATACCATCTTTTCGTCCATGTCCGTTCCCTCCCTTACTGCTTGCTGATGGCGTCAAAGCGGCAGTGGTCCATACAGGCGCCGCACTTGATGCACTTGGACTGGTTGATGATATGGGGGGCCCGCACCGCGCCGGAGATGGCGCCGGTGGGACAGCCCTGGGCGCAGCGGGTGCAGCCCTTGCACTTGGTGGGGTCCACCACGTACTGGATCAGGGCCTTGCACACGCCGGCGGGGCAGCGCTTTTCATACACGTGGGCCTCATACTCCTCCCGGAAGTGCTTCAGGGTGGAGAGCACCGGGTTGGGGGCAGTCTGGCCCAGGCCGCACAGGGCGGACTGCTTGATGTGGTTGCACAGCTCCTCGATGGTGTCCAGGTCCTCCGGCTCGCCGTTGCCCTCGGTGATCTTGGTCAGCAGGCCCAGCAGCCGCTTGGTGCCGATGCGGCAGGGAGAACACTTGCCGCAGGACTCGTCCACAATAAACTCCAGGAAGAACTTGGCGATGTCCACCATGCAGTTGTCCTCGTCCATAACGATGAGACCGCCGGAGCCCATCATGGAGCCGATGGCGCCCAGAGATTCATAGTCGATGGGGGTGTCGATGAGGGCAGCGGGGATGCAGCCGCCGGAGGGGCCGCCGGTCTGGGCGGCCTTGAACTTCTTGCCGCCGGGGACGCCGCCGCCGATGTCCTCCACCACGGTGCGCAGGGTGGTGCCCATGGGGATCTCCACCAGGCCGGTGTTGGTGATCTTGCCGCCCAGGGCGAACACCTTGGTTCCCTTGCTCTTCTCGGTGCCGATGGCGGCAAACTTGTCAGCGCCGTTGTTGAAAATCCAGGTGATGTTGGCGTAGGTCTCCACGTTGTTCAGCAGGGTGGGCCGGTCAAACAGGCCCTTTACCGCCGGGAAGGGAGGCCGGGTCTTGGGCTCGCCCCGGTGGCCCTCGATGGAGCGCATGAGGGCGGTCTCCTCGCCGCAGACGAAAGCGCCGGCCCCCAGCCGCAGCTCCAGGTCGAAGTCAAAGCCGGACTCGAAGATGTTCTCCCCCAGCAGGCCGTATTCCTTGGCCTGGGCGATGGCGGTCTCCAGCCGCTTGACGGCGATGGGGTACTCCGCCCGGACGTAGATGTAACCCTGATGGGCTCCCACGGCGTAGCCGGCGATGGTCATGGCCTCAATGACGCTGAGGGGGTCGCCCTCCAGCACGGACCGGTCCATGAAGGCGCCGGGGTCGCCCTCGTCGGCGTTGCAGCAGACATACTTGACACCGTCGGGGCTTACCGCGTCGGCGGTGAACTGCCATTTGGTGCCGGTGGGGAAGCCCGCGCCGCCCCGGCCCCGGAGTCCGGAGCCCTTCACGGTGTCGATGACCTGCTGGGGCGGGATCTGTTCGGTCAGGATCCTGCCCAGGGCCTCATAGCCGCCCACGCCGATGTACTCGTCGATGCTCTCGGGGTTGATGACGCCGCAGTTGCGCAGGGCGATGCGGAACTGATGCTTGTAGAAGTTGGTCTCCGCCAGGGAGGTCACCGGCCCTTCGCCGCCGCCATTCTTGTTCAGCAGCCGCTGGACAATGCGGCCCTTGACGATGTGCTCGGAGACGATCTCCTCCACGTCGTCCACGGTGACATGGGTATAGCAGGCCCCCTCGGGGTAGACGGTGACGATTGGCCCCAGGGCACACAGACCGAAGCACCCGGTGCGCACCACCTTGGCCTCCTTGTCCATACCCTGGGCGGCCAGCTGCTTCTCAAATTCCTCAATGATCTTGGGGCTCTCCGAGGAGGAGCAGCCGGTGCCGGTACACACCAGAATGTGGGAACGAACCAAACTCATCTCTGTCCCCTCCCCTTATTCCGCCGCGCCGATGGTGTACTCTTCCACCACCCGGCCGTTTACCAGATGCTCGCTGACGATGGAGGCCACCTTGTCGGGGGTCATCTTCACGTAGGTGACCTTCTCCTGACCGGGTACGTAGACCTCCACAATGGGCTCCAGCCGGCATACACCGATACAGCCGGTCTGGGAGACCGTCACGTTCTTCAGCTCCCGCTTGTTGACTTCCTCCAGAAAGGCGTTGAGCACCGGCCGGGCGCCGGCGGCGATGCCGCAGGTGGCCATGCCCACCACTACCCGGATCCGGTCGTCGCTGGACTCCCGCAAATCAATCTGCTTCTCCATCCGCTCCCGGATGGCCCGCAGCTCTGCCAGACTTTTCATGCTTTCATCCCCTTATGTTCTCGTAACAGCGTTTCCTGTTCCTGTAAGTAGTCCCGGACCCAGAGGACCACCTCCGGCTCCGCCAGGGAGACCGCCTCCCCCAGCTCCGCCCGCAGCTGCCTGGTGTCCAGGCCAATCTGCTCCTCACCCATTTTGTGGGTGTAACACAGTTCCAGCTCCGGCGCGCCCTGGAGCAGCAGGGTGATGCTCCCCGCCATATCCCCCACCGGGGGACAGTCGATGTGACTGGCCTGAAAGACGGCTGTCACGGTGGTGCCCACCCCCAGCTGGCTCTCAATGCGCAGGCTCCCGCCGGTCTGCTCCGCCGCCATACGCAGCAGCGGCAGCCCCAGCCCCATTTTCCGGGTGGTCCGGGTGGTGGTGAAGGGGTCGCTGACCGTGGCCAGCAGCTCCGGGCTCATCCCCTTCCCGTCGTCGGCGATGGTGAGGGTAATGGTCTCCCCCTCCTCCGCCAGGGTCACCTCCAGATGCCTGGCCTGGGCGGTAATGGAGTTCTGGGCGATATCCAGGGTATAGAGGGCGATCTCTTTCATAACTTCCCCTTATTTGTACATATCCAGAATGGGACCTACCTGGTCAGGGGTAAGCCGGCCATAGACGTCGTTGTTCACCATCATAACCGGGGCCAGACCGCAGGCCCCCACGCAGCGGCAGGAGTCCAGGGAGAACTTGCCGTCGGGGGTGATAGCGCCGGGGGCGATGCCCAGCTTCTGCTCCACGGCGTTGAGGATGGCCGCCGCTCCCTTGACATAGCAGGCGGTACCCAGGCAGATGGAGATCTGATATCTCCCCTTGGGGTTCAGAGTGAACTGGGCGTAGAACGAAGCCACTCCGTACACCTCGGACAGGGGGATGTCCAGGCCCTGTGCCACCATAATCTGTACTTCCTCCGGCAGATAGCCAAAGATCTCCTGGGCGGCCTGGAGCACCGGCATGGTGGCGCCGGGCTGGCCCTTGTGCTCGGCGATCACCTGCCGCAGGCGCTCCTCCTGCTCAGGAGTCCCCCGATAGGGAACGACGGTCTTGCAGTTTGGCATGGATGCGTCCTTCCTTTCTAAACCTTATGTTATATCTATCATACTCCAGATTTTATGACATCTGCTGCACTGACTCCCCGGTTAGTGCAGCAGATGTGTTCTTATTTCCTATAAACTTTACTTAGGTGCAGTATAACATGCCTCCAAATTCTTGTAAAGGAAAAATTAAGGCCTTCTCACTTTTGGGGCGCGCGCAGCCAGTCCAACACCGCCTCCGCCGTGCGGTCGGGCAGGTCCATGGCGTGCTCCGCCCCCCACACCTGGTCCAGGTAGTGGGCGTCGGAGTTGGTGACAAACCGGACCCCGGCCAGATCCGGCCGGTTGGGAAAGTCCGGCGGGCAGCTGTGGGACAGCTCGGCCACCGGAAAGCCCAGAGCGGGGTCCCAAAGTCCCAGCACCCCCAGCAGAGAGTAGGAGGGCCGGTCTATATGGGCGGGAAAGGCCACGCCTCCCAGCTCCGCTGTCAAAGCGGGCACCTCCTCCACGGCGATGGCGGCGCCGCAGGCCAGCAGCCGCTCCTCCTCCCCCAACACGGTGTCCTCCCGGTCCATACGCAGCTGCCGGCCAAAGACGGCGGGGTCGTTGGGCATGGGAGGCAGACGGTCATAGACCAGGCTCTGGAAGGCCTCCGCCCGGTCCAGGTCGGGGAACAGGCACACCACATGGATGTCCTCCTGGGTGCACAGCTCCATCCCCGGCAGGGCCAGCAGTCCCCGCTCCCGGGCGGCCTGGCAGAAGGGGGCGCAGTTGCCGCAGGTATTGTGGTCGGTGAGAGCCACGATGTCCAGCCCCGCCAGGGCGCACATGGCCGCCAGATCGGCGGGGGTCATCTCGTCGCTGCCGCAGGGCGATAGGCAGGAGTGCAGGTGCAGATCATAGTAAAACTTCACGGATATCGCTCTCTTCCGGTCATCTCAGGCAGTCGTGGAGGCGACAGGCGGCGGTGTAGGTGTCCTCCCCTGCCCCCAGCAGGTTCACTTCCTTCTCCCTGGCCCGGCGGAGCAGATCCTCGTCGGGCCCCACCCCTTCGGTCAGCACCACGCAGGCCACGTCGGCCATGAGGGCCACCGCCGCCACGTTCTGGTTGGACATAATGGTAAGCCAGGCGCAGTCCTGCCCCGCCCGGCCCATCACCCAGCTCAGCAGGTCCCCGGCGTAGCCCCCCGTCACCTGCCGGTCCGGTCCGGCCATATGAAAGACCGTCCAGCCCAGCTTTTCCTGAAGCGCTTTCACTGTCATACAAATTCCCCCTCTTTTTAGTTACAAACAAGCCGCCGCGACCTGGTTCCGGTCCGGCGGCTTGCCTGGTTATCGTCTGGATGCTTCCGTCTGGCAGCGGCGGAAGGGGGGCGGCAGATAGTCGTCGGCCTCCTCCTTGCCCGCCATGGTCCGCATACGCTCCCGCACCTTGAAGATGCAGTCGTCCACCGAGGCCCGGCCCAGCACCACGTCCTCGGCAAAGGCGTGGCAGGACGGGGCCCCGCAGGAGCCGCAGTGGAGCCCTGGCAGGTGGGACTCCAGCTCCTGGATCCGCCGCTGCTTGCTGATGGCCATTTCCCGGTCCCGGTCCAGCACAAAGGTGGGTAAGTACTGCAGCTGCTTATCCCGCCGCACCAGCTCCCGGTCGGCCCCCGTCAGGGTAAACCGGTTGCGGGACACCGGCTGACCCTTCATCAGGCTTTTCATCCGCATCTTGGCGCCATAGGGATTTTCCACCGTGAAGCAGCCCCCCACGCACCCCTGGGTGCAGGCCGACAGCTCCAGAAAATCCGCCTCGGGCAGGCGGCCGTCCTCGATCTCCTCCAGCATCTGGATGACGTTCTCAATGCCGTCCACCGCCACGCACCGCTCCCCCAGGCGGGCGGTGCTCTCCCCGCCGCAGGAGGCCCAGCCCAGGCCCATAATCCCGGCGGAGGCCATGGGCTCCAGTTCCTCCAGCTCCCGCATGGGGTTTAACAGGCGCAAATAGATGTCCCGGATGGCAAAGGCCCCGTCCAGCACCGGCTGGCTCAGGCCCTCGGACACCCGGGCCGCCGTCACCTTGGAGGAGCAGGGCACAATGGCGAACACCCCGATGCGCTCCGGCGGCAGGCCGGTCTCCTCCGCCGCCTCCCGCCGGGCCAGAATGGCCGCCAGCTCCATGGGCAGGATGGTGGAGGCCACATGCTCCATCAGCTTGGGAAAGCGCATCCGGATCAGCCGCAGCACCGTGGGGCAGGAGGAGGAGATCTGGGGGGTCACCGCCGGCGGCCCGGCCTTGATGGCCTGCCGCTCGTAGTCGGAGAGCATCTCCGCGGCCTTAGCCACTTCGTACACCCGGTGAAAGCCGATCTTCAGCAAGCCGTTGAGCACCACATCCACATTGTCCAGATGGTGAAACTGCCCATAGAGCGCGGGCTCTGGCAGAGCCACGCAGCATTCGTACTCTTTCAGAATATCCAGGCTGTCCCCCACCGATTTTATCGCCTTGTGGGGGCACACCCGGATGCAGTTGCCGCAGTCAATGCACCGGTCGGGCAGAATGGTGGCCTTGCGGCCCCGGACCCGGATGGCCTCGGTAGGGCAGCTCTTGATGCAGGAAGTGCAGCCACGGCAGCGTTTGTGGTCCATTACCACAGCGTGTCTCATCGCCACAGGCCATACCTCCCTTCCTCAACTCTGAAGCATATCACTGGGGAATCTTGATGCGCACCGTCACGGTGGTCCCCTTCCCCAGCTCGGTCTCAATACTCATCTCGTCGGAATACCGCTTGATGTTGGGCAGTCCCATACCCGCCCCGAAGCCCAGCTCCCGGGCGGTCTGTCCGGCGGTGGAAAAGCCCTCCTGCATGGCCTGGGCCACGTCAGGGATGCCGGGGCCGGTGTCCTCCATCCGAATGGTGATCTGGTCGGCGTCCACCTCCACCTCGGCCTGACCGCCGTCGGCGTGGATGACCATGTTGATCTCCCCTTCATACATACAGATGGACGCCCGGCGGATCACATCCTGAGGAAGCCCCAGCTTCTTCAGGGTCAGCTTCATCTTGCTGGAGGCCTCCCCCGCTTCAATCAGGTCGCCGCCCTCCACGGGGTATACCAGTTTAATCGTCTCCATCGCAGTTCCCTCGCAATCCATTGGAATATAGCAGGCCGCAGGCCTCATACATGCGCTTGGGGCAGGTCATCACCACAATGTCCCGCTCCCTGGCCAGCTCTACAATGCCCGGCCCGGGTACCTTGCCCCGCACAAAGATAATACACGTCATCTCCAGCATATCAGCGGTGCGCACCACCTGTGGATTCACCAGGCCGGTCAGCAGCAGCGCCTGATTCTTCACATAGGCCAGCACATCGCTCATAAAATCGCTGCCGCAGGCGGACATGACCTCCCGGTCCAGATGCTCCTCCCCCCACAGCACCGTGGCGTTCAGAATTCGTTTGATGTCGGACAGCCGCATCAGCCTCTCTCCTCTCCCCCGTTGGGGAAAACTAAACTCTCAATTCAAAGGCATTGTACCATAAATACCTGTGGAGTGCAAAGGGTTCGTTGAAACATTCACAAAGATTTTGCCTGAGCGGAGACGCTTTTGGTGATTCCACGCTATTGACAGTTCCCTGTCCGGTTGGCTATAATGTACTTTATCCAAATAAAGTGTGTTCGTCCCACGTGGAACACCAGATAGAAATCCAATACAATTCAGAGGAGGCCGTCAACATGGGAACCCAGCGTGTGTACAACTTTTCCGCAGGACCGTCTATGCTGCCCCTGGAGGTGCTGGAGCGCGCCGGCGCCGAGATCACCAACTACCAGGGCTCCGGCATGTCCGTTATGGAGATGAGCCATCGATCTAAGGTGTTCCAGAAGATCTTTGACGACACTCAGGCCAAGTTCCGCAAGCTGCTGAACGTGCCGGAGGGATATAAGGTTCTGTTTCTTCAGGGCGGCGCCTCCTCTCAGTTCTCCATGGCGCCCCTGAACCTGATCGGCAAGACCGGCAAGGCCGACTACGCCGTCACCGGCAACTTCTCCAACATCGCCTATAAGGAGGCCCAGAAGTACGGCCAGATCAACCTGGCCGCCTCCTCCGCCGACAAGAACCACACCTACATCCCCACCCAGGATCAGCTCAAGCTGGACCCACAGGCCAGCTATTTCTACTACTGCGCCAACAACACCATCTACGGTACCGAGTGGCAGTACGTCCCCGAGACGGGCGGCGTGCCCATCGTGTGCGACATGTCCTCCGACATTCTCTCCCGGCCGGTGGACGTGAGCAAGTACGGCATCATCTTTGCCGGCGCCCAGAAGAACATGGCCCCCGCCGGCCTGACGGTGGTGGTCATCAAGGAGGAGCTGGCCGGCCATGAGCTGCCCTACACCCCGCTGATGATGAACTACAAGACCATGATCGACAAGGACTCCATGTACAACACCCCGCCCTGCTGGTGCATCTACATGCTGGGCCTGGTGCTGGACTGGCTGGAGGAGCAGGGAGGCACCCCCGGCATGGAGGCCATCAAGCACTCCAAGGCCCAGATGCTGTACGACGTGGTGGACAACTCCAAACTGTTCACCTGCGCCGTGGAGCCCGGCTCCCGCTCCGACATGAACGTGGTGTTCCGCACCGCCAGCGAGGAGCTGGACGCCAAGTTCGTCAAGGAGAGCGTGGAGGCCGGCTTCACCAACCTGAAGGGCCACCGCTCCGTGGGCGGTATGCGGGCCTCCATCTACAACGCCATGCCCACCGAGGGCGTGGAGAAGCTGTGCGACTTCATCAAGGCCTTTGATAAAAACAACTGAACACAGGAGGGACTGCCCCATGTTTCGCATCAAGACGTTAAATAAGATCTCCCCCGCCGGGCTGTCCGTGCTGGATCAGACCCGCTATTCCATCAGCGGCGACGTGGAAAATGAGGACGGCATTCTGGTCCGCTCTGCCGACATGCACGACTACCAGTTCCCCGACGCCCTGCGGGCCATCGCCCGGGCGGGCGCAGGCACCAACAACATCCCCACCGACCGCTGCTCCGAGGCGGGCATCGTGGTATTCAACACGCCCGGCGCCAACGCCAACGCCGTGAAGGAGCTGGCGGTGTGCGGCATGCTGCTGGCCTCCCGGAAGATCACCGAGGGCAACGCCTGGGTCAAGGCCCAGCTGGCCGAGGGCGCCGACCTGGAAAAGGTGGTGGAAAAGGGCAAGAGCCAGTTTGTGGGTCCCGAGCTGTCCGGCAAGATGCTGGGCGTCATCGGTCTGGGCGCCATCGGCGTTCAGGTGGCCAATATTGCCACCAAGCTGGGCATGACCGTATTCGGCTACGACCCCTTCCTCAGCGTGGACGCCGCCCTGTCCCTGTCCCGGCTGGTCCACCGGGCCATGGACCTGGACACCATTTACAAGAACTGCGATTACATCAGCATCCATGTGCCCCAGACCCCCGAGACCAAGGGCATGATCAACGAGGGCGCCATCCACATGATGAAGGGCGGCGTGCGCATCCTCAACCTGGCCCGGGGCGGGCTGGTAAACGACGACGACATGCTGGCCGCTCTGGAGTCCGGCAAGGTGGCCGCCTACGTCACCGACTTCCCCAACAACAAGATCCTGCAGGGCAAGAACGTCATCGCCATCCCCCATCTGGGAGCCTCCACCCCCGAGAGTGAGGAAAACTGCGCCGTCATGGCCGCCCAGCAGCTGCGGGACTACCTGGAAAACGGCAACATCAAAAACTCCGTCAACCTGCCCACCCTGGTGCAGGAGTGGAGCGGGGTGTCCCGGCTGTGCATCATCCACCGGAACATTCCCGGCGCCATTGCCAACATCACCGGCGTACTCTCCAAGGACGGAGTCAACGTGGAGAACATGACCAACAAGTCCAAGAAGGACTACGCCTATACCATCGTGGATGTGGGCAGCCGGGTCAACGACCAGGTGGCCGATGAGATCCGCGCCTTGGATGGCGTGCTCCGGGTCCGCCTGCTGAACCACTGAGCCTGATTGAACTGTGAAAAAGAGGGACGCCGCATGTGCGGCGTCCCTCTTTTGTTGCGGTCTTTTTATGACTCAGGCAGCGGCGTCAGTCTGCTGGGCGGCCATGAACTGGTCGAAGTTCATCAGCAGCTGGGCAAACTCAGCGCGGCTCAGCTCACCGGTGGGCATCAGCATGCCCTGATTGCCCCGCATCAGGCCGGCATAGTAGCAGAAGGTCATGCCCTCCAGGTCCTCGGCGGGGATGGAGTCGTAGTCGGTTACCTTCGTCTCCATGGAGCCGTCACCGGCGGGAGCCTCCACGCCCTTCCAGTTGGCGTAGTTGGCAAAGAGCCGGGCAATGGCGGAGCGGGTGATGATGCTGTCACCCGCAAAGGTGTCGCCGCCCAGGTACAGGCCCTGAGAAGCGGCCCAGTTGATGCAGTCGGTATACCAGCCGCCCTCGCTGCCGGAAACGGTGATCTCCTCCACAGCGGGGTTGCCCTCCATGTTGTAGAGCATCTGATACACGCTGGCGGTGGTGACCTTGGCATTGGGCGCAAAGCCAGTATTGGTGCCGTTCATGAGGCCGTTGTCCAGCGTGTACACAGCGGCCTTGTAGTACCAGGCGCCCTCCTCCAGGTCGGCGGGATACTTGGTGGCCACGGGCTCATCCACCAGGGTGATCCGGCCGGCGGGCTGGGCATAGCCGGTGACCTCGCCGTTCTCAAAGGACTGGACGTAGTTGGCCAGAACCATGTAGTCCTCCATCACGTAGTCCAGCACGTTAACGGCGCCGTCAAACATGGCGAAGCCATCGCCCAGGTCCCGCAGAGTGTAGTTGTAGCCGGCCAGGTTGTAGCTGGCCTTCAGGTCCAGAGGCTCGTATTCACCGGTCTCGTTGTTGAGCACCTGCACATCGGTGACGCGGTAGTCCCCGGTGGGGCCGCCGGTCCACACGCCCTTGTCGTCCTGCTGGACGGTGGAGGGGATGGCAGTGTTAATGGTGTACTTCAGGCCGGAAACCTGGAGGAAGCCGCCGTTTTCCACGGAGCCGTCAGCGGTAGCGTCCTTGGCGCCCCACTCCAGGGCGTCCAGCAGCTGCTGGCCGGTGACGGTCTGCAGGCAGGCCACGTTGCCGAAGGTATGGATGCTCTTGCAGGTCAGATAAGAGATATCGCCGGTGACAGCCTCGTTGCGGATGCCGCCGCCATTCATGATGGCCACGTCCACATCCAGGTCCATGTTGTCAAAGAGGTAGTACAGCGCGTCGGCCGCGAAGTCGCCGGTATTGGTCTCCTGCTTGCGCACCAAGCGATTGCCGTCGGCATCATAGTTGTCCAGGGTGTCGGAGATGTGGCCGATCACCTGGCTCAGCTGGGTGTCGATCTCGGCCACCCAGGCGTCCTCAAGGGCCTTCACGTCGGCGTCGGGAGTCACGTCCGCCAGATCGTCGCCGGAGAGCAGCTTGGTGGTGATGGTGCCGTCGGCGGCAATGGTCATCTGACCCACCGCGTTCAGGTAGGAGCCGGTCTGGGTGAGCACCACGGTGTCGCCGTTCTTGTCGGCAACCTCCTTCATCTCCACAGTGGAGTGGGAGTGGCCGTCAATGAAGGCGTCCAGGCCGGTGGTGTTGGCGATCACTTCCTCAGAGGTCCAGGGCTGGGAGGAGGGGTCCACGCCCAGGTGACCCAGAGCCACCACATAGTCGGCCTCCTTGGAGGCGGCGTCCACCGCCTCCTGTACCGCAGCGTACAGGGCGGAGCCGTCCTCACCGCCGGCAATACCATAGATGTAGTTGCCCTTCTCATCCTGGAAATAGGAAGGCGTAGACTTGGTGAAGGACTCGGGGGTGGTGATGCCCACAATGGCGATCTTTACGCCGTCCACCTCAAAGACCTTATAGCTGTCCAGCACCGGGTCACCGGCCACGCCGTCCTTCTCATGGTAGAAGTTGCAGGACAGGTAGGGGTAGTCGGCCCACTCCACGGCCTGCATGCAGCCCACCATACCATAGTCAAACTCATGGTTGCCCAGGGTGGCAGCGTCATAGCCTGCGGCGTTCATCAGCTTGATGATGGTCTCGCCCTTGTCCATGGAGCCGTAAGCCGTGCCCTGGATATGGTCACCGGCGTCCAGCAGCAGAGCGTTGTCATAGCTGTCCTTCAGCGCGGCCACTTTGGAGTAGGTCAAACCGTTTTCGTTGCCCTCTCCCACATTGTTGTCGATATAGGTGTGTACGTCGTTGGTGTACAGGATCACCACGCCGTCTTCCGTCGCACCGGTCTCCTCCGCGGCCGACGCCGGCAGCGCCAGGCCGCTGAGCATGGCAGCCGACAGCAGCAGGGACAGGAGCTTTCCCGCAGCTTTCTTCATCTTTGTACCGCCTTTCCATTGATGGTTTTGGGGTCTTGCCGATTCACTACAATGGTAACAAATTGTAACCCTAATTACAAGGCCTTCCATGGAAAATATGACGTAAAATTATATGTATTTTGTAAAGGCGGAAAAGGGAGCCGGGGATTTCTGCCCCGGCTCCCTTTGATTTCCATATTTTATTTCTCCGCCCAGTTGCCCGTAGCCTCCGCCTTCAGATAGGCGTTGATAAATCCGTCCAGGTCGCCGTCCATCACGGCGTTTACGTTGCTGGTCTCGTAAGCGGTACGGTTGTCCTTCACCAGCTGATAGGGCATAAAGACGTAGGAGCGGATCTGGCTGCCCCACTCGATTTTGAGCTGGACCCCCTTGATATCGGAAATCTTCTCGGCGTGCTGCTGCATCTTCAACTCCACCAGTTTGGCCCGCAGCATCCGCAGACAGGTGTCCTTGTTCTGGAACTGGCTGCGCTCGGTCTGGCAGGACACCACAATGCCGGTGGCGTGGTGGATCAGGCGGACGGCGGAGGAGGTCTTGTTGATGTGCTGGCCGCCGGCGCCGGAGGAGCGGAACACCTGCATCTCGTAATCCTCCGGCCGGATCTCCACATCGGCATCCTCCGGCAGGTCGGGCATGACCTCCACCGCGGCGAAGGAGGTCTGCCGCCGGGCGTTGGCGTCAAAGGGTGACACCCGCACCAGCCGGTGTACCCCGTGCTCGCTGCGCAGATGGCCGTAGGCGTTCTCCCCTTCGATCAGAATAGTGGCGCTCTTCAGGCCCGCCTCATCCCCGTCTAGATAGTCCAGGGTTTTGCAGGTAAAGCCGTGGCGCTCCGCCCAGCGGGTGTACATCCGGAACAGCATCTGGGCCCAGTCCTGGGCCTCGGTGCCGCCGGCGCCGGCGTGGAAGGTCAGAATGGCGTTGGAGTTGTCATACTCCCCGGTAAACAGAGTGGACATCT
This sequence comes from Candidatus Flavonifractor merdavium, assembly GCA_019119335.1. Classification (GTDB taxonomy): domain Bacteria; phylum Bacillota; class Clostridia; order Oscillospirales; family Oscillospiraceae; genus Flavonifractor; species Flavonifractor merdavium. The sequence continues at coordinate 2,033 of DWXF01000045.1, read as the reverse complement.
TCGCCTCTTCGATGGCGCTCTCCAGCTTGGCGAAGCCCTCCTCCACCTCGGGCACCAGACTCTCGTCTTCCATCTCGTTGCCCAGCTCGCACAGGGTCATCAGATCCTCCCACTGGGTCTTGCGCTTCTCCTGGCCCTCGATCTTGTCCCGCAGGTTCTTCACCCGCTGCTGGACCTTCTGCGCCTTTTCCAGGTTATCCCAAAAACCTTCAGAGGCGCTCTCCGACTCCAGCATCTCTACTTCCTGCCTGGCGGCGTCCAAACCCAGGGCCTGGTCCAGCTCGTCCAGCTCCGGCCGCAGGTTGTTGAGCTTTACCTTATATTCGTCGAACTGTAACATAGATCCACACTCATTTCCATAAAATAGCCCTACTATTATATCCAACAGAGGCAGCAATGTAAAGTGCGGGCATCAAAAAACCGCCCGAAGGCGGGCGGTTTTTATCGGTCGCTGGCCGACCAACCGGGGCCGGCGCGGAAGATCAGGTCGTCCACATCCCCCTTGGGTTCGGTGCGGGGCGCGGTTTCACTCTCGTCATGTATCCTCATTCTGGGAATTCCTCCTTCCTGTGTGACGTACATATCAGTATATGCCAACGCCCACTGAAAATGTGCGTAGTTTCCGTCGGCAGAAAATTAGAAATTTTCTCTTGACAAATCTAAACGCCTGTGCTATTCTAATTAAGCGCTTTACGAGATCGGAGCCCTCCGTGCCGGAGTGGCGGAATTGGCAGACGCCCGGGACTTAAAATCCCGTGGGAGTAATCCCGTGCCGGTTCGATCCCGGTCTCCGGCACCATATCGCGGGGTAGAGCAGTTTGGTAGCTCGTCGGGCTCATAACCCGGAGGTCGAAGGTTCAAATCCTTCCCCCGCAACCAGAAAAAGAAGCTAGAAAACATTGTTTTCTAGCTTCTTTTTTGCGTTTTTTAGGGGATTTATGCTTGTTTTTGTGAGAAATAGCTACTGTTCCGGGCGGAGCCTGAAATTGGCTTCCAGGGCCTGAGGTATGGCTAACCGTTGGGAATCGTTGTGTATTGTGGGTAGGTGCGTGCAAAAATTTTCACACTTTTTGCACGCGGGCAAAGTTTGGAGCAGTGAGTGAAGATCGTGTCATCCACATCATTGGAAACAGAAAAACACAAGATCAAGAAAAGTTGAAGTTAAGGCCCAGCGCATACAGTTCAAAGGCTGTCACAGCGTTCCAATATAGTGTCATAGACACCCTCATAAAATTTAAGAATAGGGCCTTCAAGGCGTAGTGGGTATTACCTGTTGAATGATTAAAGCAACAGGAGGTACCCCACGATGGCAAAGAAGTATGTTGTCCAAAACGCTCAGGTGCTGGAGGTTATATCCATCCATGGCTGTCATGCAGCAAAGGGCGGACGCAAAGCACCGGAGGAGACAGCCAGAGTTATGGACGGCGAGAAGGCAGGAAAGTTCAGACCTGGGCAAGAAGCGGTCACCTTGACCGGCAGATACAACGAGAAGAATTATCAGACCACCATCAAGCGGCGCAGAGCCCAGGTACAGGAGCTCATCGTCAACAACTTCACTCCTTATCATGCAGCTATGATGACGCTGACTCTTGGCACTGAGAGGCAAGCATCTGTGCCGGAAGAAGCCTCTCTGGACGACGGAGACGAGCTGTCCTGCTTTTATCAGCTGCTGGGCGCTGGAGAGGGAGCGCAGCTTCCAGAGACGGTGCAGGCAGCGGTGAAGGTGTATGACCCGGCGACGGAAAAGCAGAAACAGCTCCCATACTGCAGTACGCTCTTCAAGAAATTTATCCAGCGCATGAAGTATCGGTATGATGGCTTTAAGTATGTTGCCGTGGTCGCAAAGCAGGACAACGGAAGATGTCACTATCATCTGATCTGCAATCTGAATTACATCCCATTTCAGGAACTTTACAACTGCTGGGGACACGGCGCAGTTTATTTTCATAGTTTTAGACAGAGCGGCGGCGCTGGATTTTGGGCTGCAATCCACTATATGCAGAAGAACATGACTGCTGAGGCGGAGAATATGA
>DWXF01000044.1 GCA_019119335.1 Candidatus Flavonifractor merdavium | reverse complement strand
CTTTATCCCGGCTGGCGAAGCTTTTTCTCCAGCTTGTTTTGTCATGCCCTTTTTCAGTCGCGCAATTTTTGCGGGACTTTTTTTATTTCAGCTATTGACTTTTGTTTGCAGGACTCCTTACTTATGTCCGCCACTTTTTCTCCGTTTCGCAACCAAAAATCTGGCGGGCCATTTGATGCGCTATATTATCTAAGCTTATCCGCTTAGTATCCTTATAATACTATACATATAAGCTTAGTTCAAGCCTTTTAGAAGAAAAATTATTAAATAAATTTGCTTAGATTATCTTGACAATCCTAAACAAATATGCTATGTTGCATATAAGAACAACCATAGATGGGAGCTGGATGTATGGCGATTGGCGAACGGATTCACTTTTTCCGTCTCCTGCGGGGGATGACACAGAAATATCTCGGTATGGCGCTGGGCTTCCCGGAGAAGTCCGCAGATGTGCGCCTGGCACAGTACGAAACAGGATCAAGAACCCCTAAGGCAGACTTGACTGCTGCCCTGGCGCAGGTACTGGATGTCTCGCCCCATGCACTCTCCGTCCCGGATATAGACTCCTATGTGGGGCTCATGCACACCCTGTTTACCCTGGAGGACAACTACGGTTTGAAGATCACGGAGCAAGATGGTGAGCTTGCCTTGCAGGTAGATTTCCGTAAAAACAAAGATGCTGCCCGGCTGCACGAGATGCTCTGGGCCTGGCGGGAACAGGCCGCCAAGCTGGAGACCGGAGAGATTTCCCAGGAGGACTATGACCGCTGGCGTTACCACTACCCGGAGCACGACAGCAGCCAGATTCACGCCAAGGTTCCGCCGGAGAGTCTGATCTGACTCTCTCACTTGTAGGCCACGGGAGAGGCCATTTGTTGCGCAAAATCAGAAAATTCAGATAAATGAGAGCAAAATAAAAAAGGTCTAACTGATCAGCAAAAATCAGTTAGACCTTTTCTCTTAGAATAAAAATCCTGCGTATTCGCAAGCCACCCAAAATTCCAAAACAAATCGGTTTTTGATGGGTGCTATCAATCTGCTATCAAATGGGGATTTAAAAAAATCAAAAAGTCAGTATTTTCAAGGGTTTGCGGGCCCTCATATTCACTTTTTGCTTATTCCCACTCAATGGTTGCGGGGGGCTTACTGGTGATGTCGTAGACAATGCGGTTGATGCCCTTGACCTCGTTGACGATTCGGGTGGAGATGCGGTCCAGCACGTCGTAGGGGATGCGGGCCCAGTCAGCGGTCATAAAGTCACTGGTGGTGACAGCGCGGAGAGCCAAGGTGTAATCGTAGGTGCGCCCATCGCCCATGACGCCCACGGAGCGGGTGTTGGTGAGCACAGCAAAATACTGATTGATGTTTTTGTCCTCCCCGGCGGCGGCGATCTCCTCCCGGTAGATGGCATCAGCCTCCCGCAGGGTATCCAGCTTCTCCTTGGTCAGGTCGCCGATGACCCGGATAGCCAGCCCGGGGCCAGGGAAGGGCTGGCGCATAACCAAATATTCCGGCAGGCCCAGCTCCCGGCCCAGCTGCCGCACCTCGTCCTTGAACAGCAGCCGCAGAGGCTCAATGATCTCCTTGAAGTCCACATAGTCGGGCAGGCCGCCCACATTATGGTGGCTCTTGATCACGGCCGCGTCACCGGCCCCCGACTCAATCACATCAGGATAGATGGTGCCCTGCACCAGATAGTCCACCCGGCCGATCTTCTTGGCCTCCTCCTCAAAGACCCGGATGAACTCCTCGCCGATGATCTTCCGCTTCCGCTCCGGCTCGGCCTCCCCGGCCAGCTTCAGCAGGAAACGGGCCTCGGCGTCCACCCGGACAAAATTGATGTCCCAGCGGGCAAAGGCGGCCTCCACCTCGTCCCCCTCGTTGAGCCGCATCAGGCCGTGGTCCACAAACACGCAGGTAAGCTGCTTGCCCACCGCCTCAGCCAGCAGGGCGGCGGCCACGGAGGAGTCCACACCGCCGGACAGAGCCAGCAGCACTTTACCATCCCCCACCTTCTCCCGGATCTCCCGGATGGCGGTGTTCTTGTAGTCCCCCATGGTCCAGTCGCCAGCGGCGCCGCACACCTCATAAAGGAAGTTGCGGATCATATCGGTGCCGTGCTCGGTGTGATTCACCTCGGGGTGATACTGCACGCCGTAGAAGCCCCGCTTCTCGTCGGCGATGGCCACGTTGGGGCAGGCGTCGGTATGGGCGGTGAGGGCAAAGCCCTCGGGCACCTTGGCCATATAGTCCCCATGGCTCATCCAGGAGATACCCTTCTCCGGCAGACCCTTGAAGATCTTGCAGGCAGTATCGTAATAGGTTTCGGTCTTGCCATACTCCCGGGCGGTGTCCTCCTGGGCGGCGGTAACCTGTCCCCCCAGGGTGTGTGCCATCAGCTGGCAGCCGTAGCAGATGCCCAGCACCGGCACACCCAGCTCAAAAATAGCAGGGTCCACATGGGGGGCCTTCTCGTCATACACGCTGTTGGGGCCGCCGGTAAAGATAATGCCGATAGGCTCCATGGCCTTCAGCTGCTCCAGAGGGGTGGTATAGGGCTTGACCTCGCAGTACACCCCGCACTCACGCACACGACGGGCAATGAGCTGGTTGTACTGACCGCCGAAGTCCAGGACGATCACGGTCTGATGGGACATGCAAGTTCCTTCTTTCTGTGAAATCTATGGCGCTTGGGGAAATACGCATCTATTATCGTTTGGAGTTTAGGATATCATATTTTCTCCTCATACGCAATACTTCCCCAAAACAGACACACGGCTACGCAGCCAGCGGTACCATCCCGCCCCAAACAGAAAACTGACACAGCGGCCCGCTATTGGATTACCCAGCAAAAGCAAAAGGAGGAGCCAAACCGCCATCACCTGCCAGGGCCCGGACAGCAAACACCCGTATTTGAGCCGGAGCAGCTGGACGAGAAAGCCATGCAGCAGATAGATGGACAGCGTATTCTGACCCAGCGTGGTTATCACCGGGAGTCTGCCCTTGAGGCGCGGAACCAGGCCTGTCAGCAGCAGGCAGATCACGCTGGCCGCGCAGCACATGCCCAGCCCCCGAATCCGCCAGTCATACCCCAGCGTCTCATACCCGTAGGCCCCCAGCAGCATTTTGGCCGTAACGCCGCAAGAAAACAAAAGTCGCTCAAATAACATACAGCAGGCAGCGGCCAGCGCTGTCATACCAATTCTGACACCCCGCCCGGTCTGCCGCCACCAGAGCCGCAGTCCCTCTTCCCTTCTGAAGTAATACCCCGCCAGGAACCAGGGCTGAAAGGTGATGAACCGGGAGGCGCTCCACTGATAGTCAATACTCGGGTCATACCCCGCCAACAGCGCCAGCGCCACCGACGCGGCCAGCAGCATACCCCGGCCCCGCCGGGAGGGGATGTCATACACCGGCAGCAGGAGGGTATAGAGCATCAGCACGAAAAGATACCACAACAGCCAATAGGGCCTTGAAAACTGCACATGGACATAGGGGTCCCCCAGCTTCTCCACAAAAGTGGTATAGAGCGCCTGCAGTACCAGATAGGGTACAACCATACCGAAGATAAATTTCTCCCGGTTAAACCGCGCAAACATCCCGCTGAGAAACAAAAACGCCGGCATATGGAAGGAGTAGATCAGCGTATACAGGCTCTCCTTATGGGGAAACTCCCCCGCGATCTCCAGCAGATGCCCCAGCACCACCAGGGCGATCAGCAGGCAGCGCAGATTATCATATTGAAATTCCCGTGCTTCTTTCATCTCCAGCTCACCCTCTTTTCTCCCTTGCCTGCAAATGTCTGGATCAGGATACCACCTTTTCCGCTGCCGGGCAACACCAAAAAGCCGCCAAGTCAGGCTGACTCGGCGGCTTGGGGGGACGGATCAGATCTTGGTGATATCAATGGGCCGCAGATCGGAGGACCGGCCCTGGGTGCGGATGGTGAGCATGGCCCGGGCGGTGTCGATGGCGGTAATGCAGGCCACGGAATGCTCCACGGTGGAGCGGCGGATCCGGAAACCGTCGGTGTCGTGGCGGCGGCCCCGGGTGGGGGTGTTGATCACCAGGTCCACGGTGCCGGAGGCAATCATGTCCAGAATGTTGGGGTGGGCCTCGGACACCCGGGCCACCTTGCGGGCGGGGATGCCGGCGGCGTTGAGGGCGTCGCAGGTGCCGCTGGTGGCCAGGATCTCAATGCCCATGTCGGCAAAGCCCTGGGCGATCCCGATGACCTCACCCTTGTCCTCGTCCTTGACGGTAATGATGATGCGCCCGCCCTTCTTGGGCGCCTTCATATTGGCCCCCTTGAAGGCCTTCAGCAGCGCCTGAGGGAAGGACTCGGCCAGACCCAGGCACTCGCCGGTGGACTTCATCTCGGGGCCCAGGCCGGTGTCCACGTCGGTGAGCTTCTCGAAGGAGAACACCGGCATTTTCACGGCGTAGTAGTCGGCCTCCTTGTAGATGCCGGTGCCGTAGCCCAGGTCCTTCAGCTTCTGGCCCAGCATCACCTTGGTGGCCAGGTCGATGATGGGTACGCCGGTGACCTTGGAAATATAGGGGATGGTACGGGAGGAGCGGGGATTGACCTCAATGACGTACACGGTATCGTCATAGATGACGAATTGGATATTCACCAGGCCCACCACCCCCAGAGCCTTGGACAGGTCATAGGTGTAGCGGTAGATGGTGTCCTTGTGCTTCTGCTCGATGTGGATGGGGGGGTAGACGGAAATGCTGTCGCCGGAGTGGACGCCGGCCCGCTCGATGTGCTCCATGATGCCGGGAATCAGCAGGTCCTCCCCGTCGAACACGCCGTCCACCTCCACCTCCCGGCCCATGAGGTACTTGTCCACCAGGATGGGGTGCTCCTGCTCCACCTGGTTGATGATGCGCATGAACTCGGTGATGTTGCGGTCATTGTAGGCGATCTCCATACCCTGGCCGCCCAGCACGTAGGAGGGGCGCACCAGCACGGGATAGCCCACCTCATGGGCGGCCTCCAGAGCCTGCTCGGTGGTAAACACCGTCTTGCCGGCGGCCCGTGGGATCTGGCACTGGTTGAGGATCTCGTCAAACCGCTCCCGGTCCTCGGCGGCGTCCACGCCGTCGGCGGAGGTACCCAGGATGGGCACGCCCATATTGGTCAGAGCCTGGGCCAGCTTGATGGCGGTCTGGCCGCCGAACTGCACCACGGCTCCCCAGGGCTTTTCCAGCTCCACCACAGCCTCCACATCCTCTGGCGTCAGCGGCTCGAAGTACAGCTTGTCGGCCACGTCGAAGTCAGTGGACACGGTTTCGGGGTTGTTGTTGATGATGATGGTCTCGTAGCCCAGGCGCTTGAAGGCCCAGACGGAATGGACGGAACAGTAGTCGAACTCGATACCCTGGCCGATGCGGATGGGGCCGGAGCCCAGCACCAGCACCTTTTTCCGCTTCTCCGCCGGAGCCTTGCGGTGGGGCTCGGCGGTGGCGGCGGACAGATAGGGAGCCTGGGGAATGTGAGGGGCCAGTTCGCCCACCTGGGGCAGGTGGAGCTCCTCCGCCGCCTCGTTCTCCCCATCATAGGTGGAGTAGTAGTAGGGGGTCTGGGCCTCAAACTCGGCGGCGCAGGTGTCCACCATCTTGAAGGCGGGAATGATACCGAAGCTCTCCCGCAGGGCCTTGATCTCCCCCCGCTCCTTACCGGACAGGGCGGCGATCCAGGCGTCGGAGAAGCCCATCTCCTTGGCCAGGCGCAGAGTGTCGGCGTCCAGATGGCCGTGGTCCAGCTTGTCCTCCATGTCCACAATGGCCTGGAGCCGGTCCAGGAACCACAGGTCGTACTTGGTGATCTTGTTGATCTTCTCCGGCGAGAAGCCACGGCGCAGGGCCTCCGCCACCACAAAGAGCCGCTGGTCGTCGATGTTCACCAGCCGGTCCTCGATTTCCTCGGTGTACAGCTCGTCCAGGCCGGGCAGACGGAGGGACTTCACCGGCAGCTCCAGGGAGCGGATGGCCTTCATCAGGGCCCCCTCAAAGGAGTTGCCGATGGCCATGACCTCGCCGGTGGCCTTCATCTGGGTGCCCAGGGTACGGCTGGCGGTGGTGAACTTGTCGAAGGGCAGGCGGGGAATCTTCAGCACGCAGTAGTCCAGGGTAGGCTCGAAGCAGGCGGTGGTCTTGCCGGTCACCGCGTTGGGGATTTCGTCCAGGGTGTAGCCCAGGGCAATCTTGGCGGCCACCTTGGCAATAGGATAGCCGGTGGCCTTGGAGGCCAGGGCGGAGGAGCGGGACACACGGGGGTTGACCTCGATGACGGCATACTCAAAGGAGTCGGGGTTCAGGGCCAGCTGCACATTGCAGCCGCCCTCGATCTCCAGGGCGGAGATGATGTCCAGAGAGGCCTTGCGGAGCATCTGGAATTCCCGGTTGGCCAGGGTCTGGGTGGGGGCCACCACGATGGAGTCGCCGGTGTGGACGCCCACCGGGTCCACGTTCTCCATGGAACAGATCTGGATCACGTTGCCCGCCGAGTCCCGCATAACCTCGAACTCAATCTCCTTCCAGCCGGAGATACACCGCTCGATGAGCACCTGACCCACACGGGACAGGTGGATGCCCCGGTCAGCGATCTCCCGGAGGGAGAGCTCGTCATAGGCGATGCCGCCGCCGGTGCCGCCCAGGGTGTAGGCAGGGCGGACGATGACGGGGTAGCCAATGCTCCCGGCGAAGGAAACGGCGTCCTCTACGCTCTCCACCACGTCGGAGGTAACACAGGGTTGGCCGATGGCCTCCATAGCGTCCTTGAAGCCCTGGCGGTCCTCCGCCTTGCGGATGGACTCGGGGCTGGTGCCCAGCAGGCGCACCCCATACTGCTCCAGAATCCCCTGCTCGTGGAGGTTCATGGCCAGGTTCAGTCCGGTCTGGCCCCCCAGGGTGGGCAGGATGGAGTCGGGCCGCTCCTTCTGGATCACCTGCTCCACGCTGGCGATGTTCAGCGGCTCGATATACACATGGTCGGCGATGTCCTTGTCGGTCATAATGGTAGCCGGGTTGGAGTTGACCAGCACCACCTCCACGCCTTCCTCTTTCAGAGCCCGGCAGGCCTGGGTACCGGCGTAGTCAAACTCGGCGGCCTGGCCGATGACGATGGGGCCGGAGCCCAGCACCAGCACCTTTTTGATATCAGGATTCTTGGGCATTACCGCTCCCCTCCCTTCATGCTGTCCACAAATCGGTCAAAGAGATATTCCGTGTCCATGGGGCCGGGGGAAGCCTCCGGATGGAACTGGACGGTGAAGCAGTTGGGCCGCTGCTTGTAGCGCAGGCCCTCCACGCTGCCCTCGTTGACGTTGACGTGAGAGATCTCCGCCACCGCCGGGTCCACGCTCTCGGCGGTGACCACATAGCCGTGGTTCTGGCTGGTGATAAAGGCCCGGCCCGCCGCCAGGTCCTTCACCGGATGGTTGCCCCCCCGGTGGCCGAAGCGCATCTTCCGGGTTTCGGCGCCGGTGGCCAGAGCCAGCAGCTGATGGCCCAGGCAGACGGCGAAGAGGGGCAGGCTGGAATCGTAGAGCTTCTTTACTTCCCGGATGATCTCCACATTGTCCGCCGGGTCGCCGGGGCCGTTGGACAGCATCACCCCGTCATAGCCGCCGCTGAGAATGGTATCCGCGGGCGTGTGGGCAGGATAAACCATGACCTGGCAGCCCCGCTTCTGCAGACAGCGGATCATGTTCTCTTTCACGCCATAGTCCATCAGGGCCACCCGCAGCTTTTGCTCCCCAAGGGCGGGATAGAGCTGGGGCTCCTTGCGGGTCACCTGCTCCACGGTACCCGCCACCCGGTAGGCACGGATTTTTTCCAGGCACTCCTCCACATGAAAATGCTCCGCACAGGTGATCATGCCGTTCATGGTCCCCTGACTGCGGAGTATTCTGGTAAGCGCCCGGGTATCCACGCCCTCGATCCCGGTAATATCATATTGTTTCAGATAGGCGTCCAGCTCCCCCTCGCAGCGGAAATTGCTCCCCCGCCGGGCCAGGTGCCGCACAATAAACGCCTCCGCCCAGGGGCGGGAGGATTCGTTGTCCTCATGGTTCACGCCGTAATTGCCAATGAGAGGATAGCTCATCACGATGCCCTGTCCGGCATAGGAGGGATCGGTCAGAATCTCCTGATAGCCGGTCATGGAGGTGTTGAACACCATCTCGCACACCCGGTCCGCGGGCGAGCCGATGCTGACCCCCTGGAACACCGCGCCGCTCTCCAGAATCAAGGTCGCTTTCATCTCCCGTATCACGCCTTTCTTTCCCATGGTATTTGTTCGATTGTACTCTAAATCTCCCCCTGCGGCAACTCTCTTTTTCTCTCACGACTCAAAATCGGAAATTTGGACAAAAATTGACCTCCCGTCAGGCTATTGTTTTGCTTTCAGAAATGTGGTATGGTGAGTTCAGAAACATGGCCGTATCAAAAAGGAGGTTGATTCCATGAAGTATCTGCAACATCTGCTGGCTGCCCTTCTGGCCGCGGCACTGCTGACCGCCGCACCCGTCCTGGCGGCAACGGGAGAGGGGCTGGAGCATTTCCAGCCTGTCAACGCCTATTCCTCTGGCACCTTCCGGGATGTGCCCGCCTCCAGCTGGTACGCAGAGAGCGTGGGAGCGGCCTACGAGCTGGGTCTCATGCAGGGCACCGGCAAGGGGGAGTTCGAGCCGGGCATGTCCATCACCCTGGCAGAGACGGTGGCCCTGGCCGCCCGCATCCACAGCATCTACCACACCGGTGCGGCGGAGTTTGCCCAGGGCTCCCCCTGGTACCAGGTCTATCTGGACTATGCCGGGGAGAACGGCATCTTCACTGACGAGGCCGCGGCCAGTCCCAACGTCCTCGCCCACCGGGACCAGTTCGCCGCCATCCTGGCCAGCGCTCTGCCGGCAGAGGCGCTGGAGCCCATCAACACGGTGGAGGACGGCATGATTCCCGACGTGCCGGAGGGGACGGGGCACTACGACGCCATCTATCTGCTCTACCGGGCCGGTGTGCTCACCGGCAGCGACGGGAAGGGCACCTTCTACCCGGACACCGTGATCGACCGGTCCAGCGTGGCCGCCCTGGTCACCCGCCTGGTACGCCCCAGCCTGCGGCAGACCCTCACCCTGGAACGGCAGGAGGGAGACGAACGGGTGTCCCTGGATCGTGACAGCCTCACCCTCACCGCGGGGAACAGCGCCCGGCTTTCCGCCACTGTGGAACCGGAGGGAACTGCCTTTACCTGGACCAGCTCAAACCCCGCCGTGGCCACCGTGGACGACAGCGGAACAGTCACCGCCCTGACGGCGGGCACCGCTACCATTACGGTCCGGACCGAGAACGCTTCCGCCGCCTGTCTGGTCCGGGTGGAAAATGAGCTGATCCCCGCCACCGGCGTGGGCATCTCCATCCGTCAGCTGGACCTGGATGTGGGCGAGGCCTTCCGTCTTACCGCCTCTTCCATCCCCGCCAACGCCAGCAACAACGGTGCGCACTGGGAGATCACCTTCCCCTCCGGCGGCACCCAGGCGGCCTCCCTCCAGGTAAATGAGGACCAGTCCTGCACCGTCACCGGCCTGGAGCCGGGCACTGCCACGGTGCGGGCCGTCATTGCCGGAGCGGGGACGGAGTCCTGCACCGTCACTATCCACGACCCGTCAGAGGACCGTCCTTCCGCCGGCCTGCCCTTTGCCGAACCCTTCCGGAATTCTTATGTCATCCGTCATCCCTGTCCCCAGCTGGACGGGGCCTGGGTGGTCTGTCTGGAGGACGAGGCGCAGGACGCCCTGTGTGTCGAAAATCCCAGCCGGCCCTACGACCCTTTCTTCCCCTACTATTACGCCTGGTACTTTGACGCCGGTATGGACGGCCCGGTGGGGGCGGATGTGAACTACTCCGCCTCCCGACCGGACGTTCTGAAGGTGGACCGGGACTTTACCGACGACCGCAGCGCCTCCTTTGTGGTCACCGCCCTCTCCCCAGGCCGGTGCACCGTCACCGCCGAGGCCGACGGCGGGAGCGTCACCATGGACTTTCTGGTGCCTGACACCAGTCTGACAGTGGCGGAGGCCAGTATGGACCGGCAGTTCGGCGCTCGACTGATCAGCACGGCTGCCGCAGGCGGCGTGACCCTCCGGGACCAGCTTACCTTCGCCCTGACGGACTATACGGACGACTTCGCCACCTATACGGTGACCCTCACCACCGACGGGGAGGTTCAGGCGCCTGTCCAGCTGGCCAGGCTGACCCTTCAGACGGAGGACGGCGCCCAGGAGGTTGGTCTGCTCTCCGTGGACCCGGAACACGACGGAGAGGGCGCCGAGCACACCTTCCAGGTACAGGTGCCCCGTGGCACGACCGGAATCCTGAACATCACAAGTATATCATAAAGCAAAACGGAAGCGCCCGGAGCCATGGCTCCGGGCGCTTTTTATGGTGCCAGCTCTATGATAACCACCTCCGGCGGGTTATACAGCCGGGGAATCCGGGTACTCTCCCGGGCCAGGCCCCGGCTGACCACAAGGGTGGTGCCCTCCAGGTCGTAAGTACCGCCGGCATACCGGGGAAAGAGCCCCTGGTTGGGGGCGATCAGGCCGGCACCCAGGACAGGAATCCGCCACTGGCCCCCGTGGGCATGGCCGGACAGCACCAGGTCAAAGCCCCGGCCGGTGTAGTCCGTCACCCGCTCGGGCCGGTGGGAGAGCAGGATGGAACACACATCCCCCTCCAGCGCGGCGGTCACGTTCTCCAGCTGGCTCTGCCAGACGGCCGCCCCCACCGCCGGGTCGTCCACGCCGCAGATCTGGAGGGTCTGCCCCCCAACCGTCACCAGCCCGCATGTCCCTTCCAGCACCACCGCGCCCCGCCCGGCAATCAGCTCTTTGATCTCTTCCGCCCGGCCGGTGCGGTATTCATGATTTCCCGTGACATAATAGGTGGGCCACCGCTCCGCCAGCGCCTCCACGGTATCCAGGGCCCGCTCCTCCGGCATTTCCGGCCCGTCGTCCACAATGTCTCCGCCCAGCAGCACCAGGTCGGGATCCTGCTCCTCCACCGCTTCCAGCAGCTCCCGCTGCCCCTCGCCGTAGTCGCAGGAGTGGAGGTCGGTGAGCAGCGCCAGGCGCACCGGAGCGTCCACCTTGCCGCTCTCCACCGTATAGGTCTGCACCGTCAGACTGGTATCCAGCCCGGCCCACACCAGCACCGCCGCCGCGATCCCGCCGGCCAGCAGCAGCTTTTTGCTTCTTTTTTTCAAGGAATTCCCCTTTCCTTCCGGTTCCAGCCGCATAATGACGGCCGCCCCGGCCATACTGAATCAGAAAGACTGTGTTTGGGGAGGTCCGCTATGGTCATCGCCTTTCTGCGCACCATCATTTTATATGCGTTCATCATCATCGGCATCCGCCTGATGGGCAAGCGCCAGGTGGGGGAGCTGGAGCCCTCCGAGCTGGTGCTGGCCCTGCTGATCGCTGATCTGGCGGCGGTGCCTATGCAGGACTTCGGCATTCCCCTACTCACCGGCCTCATTCCCATCCTCACCCTGCTGTGCCTCACCATGGCCCTGTCGGTGCTCACCATGCGCAGCGTCCGGTTCCGGGCGGTACTCTGCGGCCGGCCCAGCGTCATCGTGGAAAACGGCAAGCTGCGGCAGAACGAGATGAAGAAAAACCGCTTCACCCTGGACGAGCTGATGGAGGAGCTGCGGATGCAGGGCATCACCGATTTGTCCACCGTAAAATACGCCATTCTGGAGACCAACGGGCAGCTCTCCGTCCTCCCCTACGCCGCCCAGCAGCCGGTCACCGCCCAGCAGATGGGTCTGACTCCTCAGGAGCCGGGTCTGCCCATGGTCATCATCAACGACGGGCGGTTGATCACCCGCTCCCTCCACAGCCGGGGCCTCAATGAGGAGTGGCTGGAAAAGCAGCTCAGGCAACACCACGTCAAGGGGACCCAGGACGTATTCCTGCTGACGGTGGATGAGGAAAACCGGGTCTATCTGTCCAAAAAGGAGGTGGAGAAATGAAGCGGCTGTGGATCGCCCTGATCCTGCTGGCGGCCATCTTCACCGGTACGCTGCTCCACATCCGATCTCTCCACGGCTTTACCGACACCCTGGGGAGACTGCTGGAGCAGGCCGACGAGCTGGCGGCGGCGGAGGACTGGGCGCAGGCCCGGGCACTCACCGTCCAGGCCAAGGAGGTCTGGGCAGACCGGGACGTCTATCTCCACGTGCTCCTCCGCCACGCGGACACCGACGCCATCTGCGCCGGGTTCCGGGAGACCCTGGCCCTGCTGGACAGCCGGGAGTATGGAGAATACGCCGCCGCCAACGCCCGGCTGGTCACTCAGATTGAACTGCTCTATGAGGCCGAGCAGCTCACCCTGAAGAATATATTTTAGCGGGAACGGCTTTCGTTCCCGCTTTTTTAAAAGCCCCGCAAAGGCACGGAGCCGTCGTCCTCTCCCTTTTCAATAGAGAGGATCTTGGCGTCATAGCCGTATTTCTCGTTGACCTGGATGTGTACGGTCTCCCCCACCTTGCGGCCCAGCAGGGCCTTGCCCACCGGAGACTCCTTGCTGATGAGGCCGTGGAGGGCGTCCTGCCGCATGGTGGTCACCACCTGATAGGTCTCGGTGTCCTCCTCATCCTCCAGGTAGACCGTCACCTTGTCGTACAGGCCCACCCCGTCGGCGGGTCCCTCCTCCTTCAGCACCCGGGCGGTACGGATCATGTTCTCCAGATAGCGGATGCGGCTCTCATTGCGGTTTTTCTCCTGCTTGGCCGCCTTGTATTCAAAGTTTTCGCTCAGGTCACCGAAGGCCCGGGCCTCCTTCACCGCCTCCAGCAGCTGAGGACGCAGCTGGATGCGCCGGTAATCCAGCTCCTCCTTCATCATCTGCAGGTCCTTTTTGGTCAGTTCGTCATGCATCGCAGTATCCCTCGACTTTACTCTGATTTGCCCGGCCGGAGTTTCCGGGGCTCCTCCCCCCGCAGGATCCGGCCCAGGCCATGATAGTGACGGCTTACCATCAGCCCCATCAGGGCGGCGGCCAGCACCCCGGCCTCCCCGCCGTGAAACAGACACGCCAGGGGGAGAAAGACGGCGGGAATCACCACCGCCCCCAGGGGCAGCCAGCCGGTGGCCAGGGTCACGCCCAGCCCGGTGAGGCAGGCCGCCGTCCCCCACAGCGGAGCATACAGGATCAGTCCCGCGCAGGTAACCGCCACCCCCTTCCCGCCCTGGAAGCGCTGCCAGAACGGGAAGTTGTGACCCAGGACCGCCCCCAGGCAGGTCCACAGCAGGGCAAGGCGGCCCAGAGCCGCCCCGGACAACAGCCAGGCAATCAGGCAGGCCAGCGCGGTTTTCAACACGTCTCCCAGCAGTACCAGCAGCCCCCAGCCCAACCCTAGCTCATGGGCCAGGTTGGCCATGCCCGGATTCCCCGTCCCCAGCCGGTCCGCCCCCGCTCCAGTGCGGCGGCGGGCCACCAGCTCCCCGGTCAGAAAGCAGCCGAACGCATATCCGGTCAAAAGGCAGATGAGCCGTTCCACAGCAAACACCTCACACTCCAAGGATGGAGCCAGTTTGCCCCAAAACGGCGGTTTTACCCCTCCTGCTCCTTATTATGGGCTCCCTGGCCCTGCCGGATGGCCTCCCGCTCCTTGGCCAGTTCCTCCCGCAGCTCCAGGGAGGTCCAGCCGGAGTTGGTGGGGGTAAGCACCGCCTTCAGGCCCACCGGGGGAATCCTGTTCCGGCGGAAGCCCTGGAGGAACCGGTCCAGCAGCGGACCGGGGCAGTTGACCAGCAGCAGCAGCTCGTCGGAAAAGCACTCACCCGTCCAGGGTGTCTCGGGCCCTTGGCCCTCCACCAGCTGGCTCAGGGTCAGACCGTACTCCGCCGGCTCCACCAGCCGGGTGCGCAGGCCCAGCGGCAGGCACATACGCCGGATTTTGCCGCCCTTCTCGTTGTTCAGATTATAGAGCAATACCATAGGATGGTTCATCACAAATCCTCTTTTCCATCAAGTGATAGCAGCTTCTATTTTACCCGTCCGCCCCACCGCCGTCAACAATTTCGCTTCTCTCTTGCAAAGGCCGGGCAATTTGTGGGATACTAGGGAAAACAATCATGCCAAGGGAGGGCATTGTGTATGAACATCGCCATTGTCACCGGCGCCTCCTCCGGCCTGGGCCGCTCCTTTATCCGCCAGCTGGACCGGCAGGGCGGCCTGGACGAGATCTGGGGGGTGGCCCGCCGCCGGGAGCGGATGGAGGAGCTGGCCGCCCAGCTGTCCACCCCCATGCGGCCCCTGGCCCTGGATCTGACCAAGGCCGAGAGCGTGGAGACCCTGCGCGCCCTGCTGCGGGAAACGGGCGCCGACGTGCGGGTGCTGGTCAACTCCGCCGGGTTCGGCAAGTTCGGCACTTACGCCGACATGACCCTCCAGGAGACGGCGGACATGATCGACCTAAACTGCCGGGCGGCGGTGGCCCTCACCGCCGCCGCCATTCCCCACATGAGCCGGGGCGCCCGCATCCTGGAGATCTGCTCCTCCGCCGCCTTCCAGCCCCTGCCCGGCTTCAACGTCTACGCCGCCACCAAGGCCTTTCTGCTGCGGTACAGCCGGGCTCTCCGGTGGGAGGTGGCTCCCCGGGGCATCAAGGTGACAGCGGTGTGCCCCGGCTGGATCAAAACCGAATTCATGCAGGTGGCCCGGGACACCAAAAACGGTCGCACCGTCCGCAGCTACCCCTTCGCTCTCCGGCCGGAGACGGTGGCCCGGCGCGCCCTGCGGGACAGCCAGGTGCTGGCCGTCACCACCTGCGGCCTGCCCGCCCTGGTGCAGCGGGTGGCCAGCAAGTTTCTGCCGCACTGCTTTATCATGGCCTGCTGGGAGGGTCTGCGGCGGCTCTGATCCAAAATACGAGGGGCGCTCCACACAGTGGAGCGCCCCCGTTGCGCTTATTTCTGAATCGCGCCGGTGTTGAGATAATCGGTAATGCCCTGGGCAATACCCTCCGCCAGCTTCTGCTGGTAGGAATCGGTCTTGAGCCGCTCCAGCTCCTCCACATTGGACATGAAGCCGCACTCCACCAGCACCGCCGCCATATCGGTCTCCCGCAGCACCACAAAGTTGGCCGAGGCGATCCCCCGGTCAATGGCCCCGGAGGCGGCGCACACCGCGCTCTGCACCGCCTGGGCGAAATTCTTGCTCCGCTGGCTGTCGGGATGGTGGTAAGTATACAGGCCCTGGAAGGTGGGCACGGTGCCCGAGGCGTTAATGTGGATGCTGACAAACAGGTCGGCCTCCACCGCGTTGGCCAGGGCGGCCCGCTCGTACAGGTCCCCCGCCGTCTCCCCCGTTCGGGTCATCACCACGTTGAAGCCAGCCTTCTCCAGCTCCGCCTTCAGCTTGTTGGAGATGGACAGGGTCAGGTCCTTCTCGTAAATCTTGGTCCCGCTGGCATCGGGGTACACCGCCCCCAAAGTCGTGCCGTCATGGCCCGGGTCTATCACGATGGTGTACTTGTTGGGGTCCAGCGGCTCTTCCGGCAGGCCGGGAATATCCAGCGGCAGCAGGGTGACCCGGATCTGATTCTGGCCCGCCTCCACAATGATATTTTTGGTGTAGGACGCGCCCCCCTTCAGGTCCAGCACCACCCGCAGGGAGTGGGGATAGCCGTAGCCCAGATCGTCGTCGTGCTGGAGATAGCGGACGGCGGAAATCACATCGCTGTCCGTGGCGATGGCCACTGTGTTCTCCACCGCCTCCGGGCACACTGCGCCCAGCACGTCGATCACCACCCGGTCCCCCAGATCAATGACCCGGTACTCCGGCACATGGTCAGCCGTGATGGTCACCACCTGGGTGCTGGCCGAAAAGGAGATCTCCGTCACCGCCCCCTTGTCCCCGTTGGCAGGCGGTGTGGGCGTGGGCGTAGGAGTGGGGGTAGGCGTCGGGGTCACATCAGGCGTCGGCGTGGGAGTGGGCGTTGGCGTCAGGGTAGGCGTAGGCGTGGGCACGGGGGTGGGGCTCGGCGTGGGCTCCGGTCCCGCCGGAGAGGTGATCACGGCGGTAAAGGTTCCGCCGTCCCAGGCCACCTCCGCCCCCAGCTGCTCGGAGACAAAGCGCAGGGGCACCATGGTGCTCTCCTTCCCGTCCCACTTTACCACACCGGCGGGGACCCCGTCGGGCAGCTCCACACTCTGGCCGTTGACCAGAGCGGAGGCGGAGCCCAGGGTGAGCACAATGATGTCCTCTCCCTGAGTCAGGATGGCCTGCCGGGTATCCGGCACCCAGGTCACGGTGGCCCCCAGGGCCTCGGCGATCAGGCGCACCGGCACCAGGGTGCGTCCGTTTTTCCCCTCGGGATACTGCACCAGCGCGGGCACATCCTCCGGGGTAAGTTCCGCCCCATCCAGGGTGATGTTCACCCGGTCGGTCTGGACCAGTCCACCATAGCGTCCGGTGGATTCCTCATAAAAATAAACAGAGAGGGCGCCCGCCGGCCCGGCGGCTATGGCGGGCACCATTCCAATCAGCAATACCAGGGTTAAAAGCAGGGAAACGGCCTTTTTCATAACAGAACTCCTCGGCAAAATATGTTTTTATTCTACCGTATTCCCTATACCCCGTCAAGGCGCTAGGACAAAAAAGTTGACATAAATTTTTGGTTCTCCTGATTTGCAAGTCCGCGCAAAACAGCTTGCACTTCTCGCAAATTGTTGGTATGATAGATATAATTTGAATCACAACGGAGGGGATACCCATGCTGAAGATTACTCCACAGGGCGCGTACTATAAAAACGGCGCCTTCCTGCCCGCTCAGGACGGCCCCGCCGCCGGCCTGCCCGCCCCGGAGGAGGCCAAAAAAGGTACCATGGCCTACGCCATCCTGAAAGCCCACAACACCGGCGACTCCATGGACAGCCTGGCCATCAAATTTGACGCCATGGCTTCCCATGACATTACTTATGTGGGCATCATCCAGACTGCCCGGGCCTCCGGCATGAAGGAGTTCCCCGTGCCCTATGTGCTTACCAACTGCCACAACTCCCTGTGCGCCGTGGGCGGCACCATCAACGAGGACGACCACGTGTTCGGCCTGTCCGCCGCCAAGAAGTACGGCGGCGAGTTCGTGCCCGCCCATCAGAGCGTGATCCACTCCTATATGCGGGAGCGGTACGCCGCCCCCGGCAAGATGATCCTGGGCTCCGACTCCCACACCCGCTACGGCGCCTACGGCACCATGGCTATCGGCGAGGGCGGCCCTGAGCTGGCCCGGCAGCTGCTGTGCAAGACCTATAATGTCGCCTACCCCAAGGTGATCGCCATTTACCTCACCGGCGCTCCCATCCCCGGAGTGGGGCCCCAGGACGTGGCCCTGGAGCTCATCCGCTCCACCTTCAAGGACGGCGTGGTGAAAAACGCCGTCATGGAGTTCTTCGGTCCCGGCGTGGCCAACCTGTCCATGGACTACCGCTCCGGCATCGACGTGATGACCACCGAGACCACCTGCCTGTCCTCCGTGTGGCCCGCCGACGACACCCTGAAAGATCATCTGGCGGCGCTGGGCCGGGGGAGCGAGTTCAAGCCCCAGGCTCCCGCCGACGGCGCTTACTACGACGGGGTGATCGAGGTGGAGCTAGACAAGATCCGGCCCATGATCGCCCTGCCCTTCCACCCCTCCAACGCCTACACCATCCGGGAGTTCAAGGAAAACATGAAAGACCTGCTCCATCAGGTGGACGAGGACACGGTGCATCAGCTCAAGCTGAAGAACAAGCCCGCCTCCCTGCTGGACAAGATCGTAAACGGCCAGTTCCACGTGGACCAGGGCGTCATTGCCGGCTGCTCCGGCGGTACTTATCAGAACATCGTCCGGACGGCCCAGATTCTGGACGGCCACGCCATCGGCGCCGACGAGTTCTGGCTCTCCGTCTACCCCACCAGCCAGCCCGTCAACCTGGAGCTGACCCGGAAGGGGTACATCGCCTCCCTGATGGCCGCCGGCGCCTCCATCCGCTCCTGCTTCTGCGGCCCCTGCTTCGGCGCGGGCGACGTGCCCGCCAACGGCGGCTTCTCCATCCGCCACTCCACCCGCAACTTCCCCAACCGGGAGGGCTCCAAGCCCTCCGACGGCCAGGTGTCCTACGTAGCTCTGATGGACGCCCGCTCCATCGCCGCCACCGCCGTGAACGGCGGCGTGCTCACCGGGGCCGACGAGCTGCCCGCTCCCCCCGTGGACCCCGCGGTGGAGCCCTTCTCCTATGACGACACCCCCTACAAGGCCCGGGTGTACTTCGGCGTGGGCAAGGCCGACCCCAGCCAGGAGCTGGTGTTCGGGCCCAACATCGCCGACTGGCCGGAGCAGGTAGCCCTGCCGGACAACCTGCTGCTCACCGTGTGCTCCGCCATTTACGATCCCGTCACCACCACCGACGAGCTGATCCCCTCCGGCGAGACCTCCTCCTACCGCTCCAACCCCATCAAGCTGTCCGAGTTCGCCCTGAGCCGGAAGGACCCCCAGTATGTCCCCCGGGCCAAGGAGGTGCTGGCGGTGGAGAAGCTGCGCCGCGCCGACCCCGAGGCCCCCGAAGTCAAGGCGGCTCTCATGGGCCACGACGGCAGGGACACCGGCCTGGGCTCCCTGGTGATGGCCCTCAAGCCCGGCGACGGCTCCGCCCGGGAGCAGGCCGCCTCCTGCCAGCGGGTGCTGGGGGGCGTGGCCAACCTGGCCGCCGAGTACGCCACCAAGCGCTACCGCTCCAACGTGGTGAACTGGGGCATGCTGCCCTTTATCGCCGAGGGAGTCAAGGACTGGAACATTCAGCCCGGCGACAGGCTGTACATCCCCGGCATCCGCGCCGCCGTGGACAGCGGCGCGGAGGAGATTTCCGCCACCCTGCTCCAGAACGGGGACGAGAAGTCCGTCACCCTGAAGCTGCCCGGCATGACCCGGGAAGAGCGGGACATCGTGCTGGCCGGCTGCCTCATCAACTACTACGCAAAATAAAGATTGCCTCCGCGCAATCATTGTCCCCTCTCAGGTGTGTATTGGTCAGAACACACAGGAAGGAGGACCCGACATGAAACGCGTGCTTTCCCTTGCCGCCTGTCTCCTGCTCTGTCTGGCCCTGTTCGGGGGTACCGCCTCCGCTGACACGGGGCCCAAGCAATCCCTCACCATCACGGTGGTCAACGCCCCGGAGGGGGTGTACTACCTGGACCTGCTCCATCAGGACGGGGACGGGTCTCCCAACATCCACCGGGAGGACTACGATCCCACCCTGCTGGATGGTCTGGAGGGCTGGGAGGATGAGGGCTGGTATCCCGCCCTGGTCCACGGCACCAATCCACCCCTGTTCGGCGATCTGGCGCCAGGCGAGGATGGCGCTCACCACTTCACCTACTTTGGCCTGCCGGAGACCTTCCGCATCGCCGTGTCCTCCGCCGGCGGAGCCCAGGCCACGGCGGAGCCCTTTACCCGGACCGTGTTCCACACAGAGCTGGTGTACGACTATGAGACAAACACCATCACCCGCTCCACCTCCACGGCGGGCTACTATCTTACCCAGTTCCTCTCCACCTTTCTCCCCACGCTGGTTGTGGAAGGAGTCCTGCTGTGGCTGTTCGGGTTCCGCAGCAGGCGGAGCGTGGCAGTGTTTTTCATCGTCAACCTGGTCACCCAGTTAGCTCTCCATATTCTGTTGGGCTCAGCCATCCTGGCGGTAGGCGCCCACTATCTCTACTACCTGATGCTGCTCCCGGTGGAGCTGCTGATCTGGCTGGCAGAGGCCGTGGCCTACGGCCTGCTGCTGCGGGAACAGAAACCCGGCAGACGGGTGGGGTACGCCGTATGCGCCAATGCGGCCAGTTACGCCGCCGGTTTCCTGCCCCTCCACTTCATTGCCCAGTTCCTTTTGGGCCGATGGTAAAGAATTGTTTTACAGAATGGAAAAATTGCGGTATAATACGATATGCCGGGTAGGAATTACCCGGCATATCGTTATTTTATTGTTAGACAAGGGGATCTCTATGAAAAAATTGCTCGCGGCGGCCTGCACCCTGGGCCTCCTGCTCTCCGCCTGCTCGTCGCCCACCGCCTCTCAGCCGGAGGACGACGGCAAGCTCCACGTGCTGGCCACCACCTATCCGGTTTACTTGTTCACCACGGCGGTAACCGAGGGGGTGGACAGTGTGGAGGTCAGCCTGCTGGTGAACCAGCAGACCTCCTGCCTCCATGACTATACCCTCACCGTCAGCGACATGAAGGCCATTGAAGGGGCCGACGTGATCGTGATGAACGGGGCGGGACTGGAGGACTTTATGGCTGACGCCCTGGCCGCCTCCGACGCGCCGGTGATCGACTGCTCGGAGGGCATTGAGCTGCTGCCCGCCATGGGCCACGAGGGCCACGACCACGACACCGAATATGACCCCCACATCTGGATGAGCTATGAGAACGCTGCGCGCATGCTGGAGAACATCGGAAATGGGCTGAGCGAGTTGGATCCGGAGCATGACGAGGATTATTACCACAACTTCGGCAATGCCAACGATGCTATGGGGTACGATCCCGACAAACTGGCCGCTCTGGCCGATCAGCCTCTCATCACCTTCCACGACGGCTTCCAGTATTTCGCCCAGGCCACCGGCCTCAATCTGCTGAAGACCATTGAGGAAGAGGAAGGCGCTGAGGCCTCCGCCGCCGAAATCAAGGAGATCGTGGCTCTGATTGCGGAATATGACATCCCCGCCATCTTTACCGAGGTCAACGGCTCCGACGCCACCGCCCAGGCCATTGCCCGGGAAACGGGCTGCGCGGTCTACCAGCTGGACATGATCATGAGCGGCGACGGCACTGGCATCCAGCCCTATGTCGACGCCATGGAGAAAAATATGGATACCATAGCGGAGGCCTTGGGATGAGCGTACACAAACACGGCGATTCCGGCCCGGGCTGCGCCGGGTCCTGCTGCCTGAAGGTGACCGACCTGGGGGTGAACTTCGGCAGCGAGGAGGTGCTCCACAACGTCTCCTTCCACCTCCACTGCGGGGAGATCGTGGCCCTGATCGGCCCCAACGGGGCGGGAAAAAGCTCCCTGTTCCGCACCATTCTGGGCCAGATTCCCCACACCGGCGACATCGAGTTCCAGCGGGCAGGGGGCGACAGGACCCGCCCCCTTATTGGCTACGTGCCCCAGTCTCCCAGCTTTGACCGGGGAGACCCGGTGAGCGTGTTCGACTTCTTCTCCGCCGCCATCTCCAAATGGCCGGTGTTCCTCCCCGCCCCCAAAAAGCTGCGGGAGCGGGTGAGATGCTGCCTGGCCCGGGTCCACGGGGACTCCCTCATCGACAAGCGGATGGGAGCCCTGTCCGGCGGCGAGCTGCAGCGGGTGCTGCTGGCTCTGGCCCTGGAGCCCCTGCCCCACATTCTGGTGCTGGACGAGCCCCTGTCCGGTGTGGACATCGACGGGGAAAAGCAGCTGCTGGACATGCTGGACGAGATTCGTACCAGATACGACCTGTCTATCCTCCTCTCCACCCACGACTTCGCCACCCTGGACCAGTACGCCGACAAGGTGTTATTGCTGAAAAGCGAAATTCTGAAGGTAGGCACCCCTGCCGAGGTGCTCTCCTCGCCGGAATTCCAGGCGGTTTTCCATCTGGACCTGGGGAAAGGAGGGCGCGGGTAATGGAATGGTGGTATTCCCTGGTGGAGCTGCTGCCCTTTGAGTGGGCGGAGCCCGGCTCCATGTACTTTATGAAAAACGCCCTGCTGGCGGTGCTGGTGATCTCCCCCCTGTTCGGCCTGCTGAGCACCATGGTGGTCACCAACCGAATGAGCTTCTTCTCCGACGCGCTGGGTCACTCCGCCTTTACCGGCATCGCCATCGGCACCCTGTGCGGTTTTGCCGACCCCATGTGGATGGCGGTACTGCTGGCGGCGGCCTTCGCCCTGCTGTTCACCTATGTGCGCCGGAAATCCCACATGGCCAGCGATACGGTGATTGGGGTGTTTTCCTCCACCGCCGTGGCCCTGGGCATCTTTATCGCCACCCTGGACGGAGGCAGCTTCACCAAGTTCAACAGTCTGCTCATCGGCGACATCCTCAGCGTGGAGCCCGCCAAGATCGGCCTGCTGGCGGTGATCCTGCTGGTGGTGGTATTGCTGTGGCTGGCCTCCTTCAACGGCCTGATGCTCTCCTCCATCCACCCCGCCCTGGCCGACAGCCGGGGAGTGCAGGTGTTCTGGCAGGAGGCGGTGTTCTCCATGGCCATCGCCGTGGTGGTCACTGTGTCCATGACTTGGGTGGGCCTGCTGGTGATCAATTCCCTGCTGGTCCTCCCCGCCGCCGCCGGGCGCAATCTGGCCCAGAATATGCGGCAGTTCCATCTGATTTCCATTCTGGCCGCCATCGTGGCGGGTATCGCGGGACTGATGACCTCCTACCACATCAGTTCCTCTGCCGGGGCCTCCATCACCCTGTACCTGGCCCTGTGGTTTGCCGTTACCTTCCTGTTCCGGCAGTCCAGACTGTAAGTAAAAAAGCGTGCGGACCTGCGTCCGCACGCTTTTTGCTTTACTTGCCCCGCTCCCGCTGATAGACGATGCGCAGGCCGTCCAGCACCAGCTGGGGGTCCACCACGTCGATGAGAGGGGTGTTGTCGGCCACCATCCGGGCCAGGCCGCCGGTGGCGATCACCTTGATATCCCCCCCGCCCATCTCGGCCTTGGCCTGGCGGATCAGGTATTCCATGGCGCCGATATAGCCCATCACCGCGCCGGCCTGGATCTGCCCCACGGCGGTGGTGCTCAGCACCGTATCCGGCTTCACCAGCTCCACCCGGGGCAGCAGGGCGGTTTTCTGAAACAGGCCGTCAATGGACACCCGCACCCCGGCTGTGATGCAGCCTCCCAGGTACACCCCGTCAGCGCTCACCGCGTCCAGGGTAGTGGCGGTGCCGAAGTCCAGCACGATGAGGGGCGTGCCGTACTTCTCCATGGCGGCGATATCGGCCACCGCCCGGTCGGGGCCCAGCCGCTCGTCGCTGTCACAGGGGATATAGGGCAGCCTGGGGTCCAGGTCCTCGTCGATGACCAGGGGCTCCTTGCCCAGATACTTTTTCACCGCGTTGGACAGGGTGTGCATGATCTGGGGCACCACCGAACCGATCACCACGTCCTCCAGCTGGTCCAGAGACACCCCAAACCGCTGGAAATACTGGCACATCAGCAGTCCCATCTCGTCGGAAGTGCGGTTGGCGTCGGTCTGCAGCCGGAAACTGCCCTTCAGCTCCTCCCCCTCGTAAATGCCAAATACCATATTGGTATTGCCCACATCAATGGCAAGCAGCATGGTTCTTTCCCTCCTGACTTACATGGTACTCAGATAGCACACCGCGCCGTCCTCCTGCAGAATGGCCACGGCGTAGGTGGGGTTGGCCAGGCTGCCGATGCTGCCCGGATTGACCACCCAAAGCCCCTGCTGGAACTCACAGACAGCCTCATGGGTGTGGCCGAAGAACAGCAGGCCCGCCCCCGACTGGCGGGCTGCCCGGATGGCGGCGGCCGCGCCCATTTTCACGTGGTAAATATGGCCGTGGGTCATCAGCAGCTTGCAGTCCTCCAGCGTAAAGATCCGCTCCTCCGGCAGGTCGGGCCGCCGTCCGTCGCAGTTGCCCGGCACCAGGGTCACCGGGATGTCGGGGAACTTCTCCTGAAGGGCCTGGGCGTCACGGACCAGGTCGCCCAGATGGAGGATCCGGTCCGGGCGCTCCATGCGCACCACATCCTCCATATTGGCCACATTACCGTGGGAGTCGGAAAAAATCAGCAGTTTCATGCGATCACCTCTCAGGGTTTGCTCATATAATGGCACGAGACCCACTATAAATAAGGAAGATGGAGCTGATGGTATGAACATCCCCCAGTCCAATCTGGACGAACTGATGAAAGACCCCAAGGCGGCCGCTCTGCTGAAGGACCAGGCCCTGCTGCAGCGGGTGCTCCAATCCCCCGACACCAAGCGGCTGATGGAGACCCTCAGCCAGAAATTCGGGGACCAACTCCAGCACACCGCCCAGTCCGCGGTCCACGGGGACCGGCAGGCCCTGTCCAGCCTGGCCAAGCAAGTCATGGGGAGCCAGGAGGGCGCCCGGCTGCTCCAGCAGCTCAACCAGCAGACCGGGGAGAAAAAATAGCGCGGGCAGTCCTGCCGCACAGAGGAGGGGAACATCGGTATGGCAGAATTTGAGGAGAAGCTGAATGCCATTCTGAACGATCCCCAGGCCATGGGGCAGATCTTGTCAGCGGCGAAGGCCCTTTCCGGACAGGAGGAAAGCCCGCCCGCCGACCCGGAGACCCCGCTCCCGGAGGAGCCGGCCGGCGATCCCCTGTCCGCCCTGGGGCAGCTGGACCCCCGGCTGCTCCAGGTGGGAATGCGCCTATTGTCGGAGTACACCGGCAGCGACGACCGGAAAACCGCTCTGCTGGAGGCCCTCAAGCCCTTCCTCCGCCCGGAGCGCCGGGCCAAGGTGGACCAGGCCGTGAAAATCGCCAGGCTCTCCCGTGTCATCCGCACTGCCTTCCAGCTCTTTCAGGAGCGCAGAGAGGAGGGGATGGAGGATGTATAACCGCTACATCCCCAACGGCACCGCCTACACCCGCATTTCTGAGCCGGAGCCCGCTCCCCCGCCTCCCCCGCCCCGCCGGAAGGCCAAAGCGGAGAAAAAGGAGGGCCTGCTCTCCGGATTGCTCAAATCCCTAAAGCTGGAGGAGCTGGACAGCGGGGACGTGCTGCTGCTGCTCATTCTGCTGCTCCTGCTGCTGGATGGGGACGACATGGAGCTGGTCATTGCCCTGGGGCTGATCCTGCTGCTGGGATTGGGCGGAGAACAGACGGACTAGGCGCCCGTCTCATGGAGCACCGTCCCGTCCGGCAGGGTAAAGGAGGCGTCGGAGGGCGCGGGCCGCTCCAGAGCGGCGGAGGTCATGCGGTAGACCGCCTGCCCGTCCTGCAGCAGCTCGGCCTGCACCAGCAGGCCGCTGTCATCCGCCACCCAGTAGCGCTCCACATGGCCGGTTTCGTCGGCCTGGGTCTCTACATAAATACAGCTCAGCCCGTTGAGCTCCTCATAGTCCGCCCTGGCGATGGAGTCCGTCTCCAGGTCCAGCACCGTCTCATAGGTGGGGATGCGCTGACCCTCCAGGTCGGCGGAAGACTCGTCCGCCGGGGCGTTCAGCACTTCGCGCTCCCCCTCGTACCAGATCCAGACCTGTCCGTCCCCCACAATGGAGCAGCGCACCTCTCCCCCGGGCAGGGAGGCGTTGGTACGGGTCCATCCCCCGTCCACCCACACCTGGGCCTGGGTGGTGCCCTGGGCGTTCTCGCCCCAGATATCCAGAATGGTGACCGACCGTCCGTAGCTCTCCGGCCGGTTCAGGGTGGCGATGACGCTCTGCATCGTCTGGGGAGTCACCTCCACCCGAACCACCCCGTCGTTCTCCACCTGGCCAGGGGAGGCGGACGGCGCGGCGGTGGGCAGCACAATTTTCGCCGTGTCAGGGGCAAACATCCCCAGCCCAAAGCTGGAAAGAATGGCCACCACGATGATGATGCCTATGAGCACCACCACGATATTCCGCTTGCGCCGTTCCATCCGCCGCCCTCCTCTCCCCGCCTGCCGGACTCAGACGCCGAAGGGCTCCGGCGGCTGGTCCCGGCGGCCAAATTTCCACAAAATCCCGTCCACGATCCGGCGGCAGGCCTGGCCGTCGCCGTAGGGGTTCACCGCGTGGGCCATGTCATGGTAGGCCTGTTCCTCCGTAAGCAGCCCGGCGGCCATCTGGAAGATGGTCTCCTCCTCAGTGCCGGCGATCTTCACTGTACCCGCCGCCACCGCCTCCGGCCGCTCGGTCTCCCGCCGCAGGACAAGCACCGGACGGCCCAGGGCGGGCGCCTCCTCCTGCAATCCGCCGGAGTCGGTCATCACCAGATAGCACCGGGCCATCAGGTTGTGCATCTCCTCCACGTCCAGAGGGTCGATCAGGTGGATGCGGTCATGGCCGGACAGGTACTTGTCCGCCGCCTCCCGCACCACTGGGGACAGGTGGACGGGATACACCAGCTCCACCTCCGGAAAGGCCTCCGCCACCCGGCGCAGAGCGGTCATGATATTGGTCATGGGCTGGCCATAGTTCTCCCGCCGGTGGCAGGTGACCAGAATGACCTTTTTCCCCTGGTAGTCCAGGCCGTTCAGCAGCTGGTTGGAAAACCGGTAGTCCGCCCGCACCGTAGTCTTCAGGGCGTCGATCACCGTGTTGCCGGTGAGGAACACCCCGTCGGTAATGCCCTCCCGGGCCAGGTTGTCCCGGTTGGCCGCCGTGGGGCAGAAGTGCAGGTCGGCGATATCGCCCACCAGCTTGCGGTTCATCTCCTCCGGGAAGGGGGAGTATTTGTCCCAGGTCCGCAGGCCGGCCTCCACATGGCCCACCATGATCTGCTTGTAGAAGGCGGCCAGGGCCCCGGCAAAGGTGGTGGAGGTATCCCCGTGGACCAGCACCAGGTCAGGCCTGGCCTGCTCCAGCACCCCCTCCATGCCCAGCAGGCATTTGGTGGTGATGGTGGACAGGGTCTGCCGGGGCTCCATGATGTTCAGGTCGTAGTCCGGCTTCAGCTGGAAGATCTCCAGCACCGCGTCCAGCATCTGCCGGTGCTGGGCGGTCACACAGCAGATAGATTGAATGTCCGGCCGGCTCTGCAGCTCCTTCACCAGGGGGGCCATTTTAATGGCCTCCGGCCGGGTGCCGAAAATGGTCATGACACGGATCGGATTCATGGCTCCTCCTCCCCTTCTCCGTCGGACCGGGCATCTTTCTCCCGCTCCTTGCGGTTGTTGCTCAGAAAGATGTGCCCGGCGATGGCCCCGG
Source organism: Candidatus Flavonifractor merdavium (assembly GCA_019119335.1). GTDB lineage: Bacteria > Bacillota > Clostridia > Oscillospirales > Oscillospiraceae > Flavonifractor > Flavonifractor merdavium. The sequence continues at coordinate 43,902 of DWXF01000044.1, read as the reverse complement.
CAAAGCACAGGGCCATCAGCAGCAGCATGGCCTTCACCGGTCCGCTGGTGGTGAGCACCACGGCGGACAGGCCCAGGATGGCGCTGATCATGTAGAGCACCGCCACCGCCTGCTTCTGGTTCAGGCCCATGTCGATGAGCCGGTGATGCACATGGCTGCGGTCGGCGTGCATGGGGCTCTGGCCGTGGGCAATGCGCCGGATGAAGGCAAAGCAGGTGTCAAAGATGGGCAGGCCCAGCATCAGGAAGGGCACCGCGAAGGAAATGATGGTATAGAGCTTGAACAGGCCCTGGATGGACACCACCGCCAGGATAAAGCCCAGGAAGGTGGAGCCGGTGTCCCCCATAAAGATCTTGGCCGGGTTCATGTTGTAGGGCAGAAAGCCCAGGCAGCCGCCGGTGAGGGCGGCCATCAGGATGGCCACCGGACCATCGCTGATGGCCAGAGAGATCACCAGCAGGGTCATGGAGCCGATGGCGGACACACCGCAGGCCAGGCCGTCCAGGCCGTCGATCAGGTTGACGGCGTTGGTGATGGCCACAATCCACAGCACTGTCACCGGGATGGACAGCCAGCCCAGCTCCCAGTACAGGTTCTGGGAGAACACATTGGGGTTGGACAGTGTGTCGATCACGTTGCCGGAGAGGGCCGCCACCAGGGCGGCGGCAATCTGCACGCAGAACTTGAACATGGCCTTCAGGCTGTATATATCGTCAAAAATACCCAGCACCACAATGATGACGGCGCCCAGCAGCATGCCCCGCAGCTGGTTGTTCAGATCCAGAAACACCAGCACGCTGAGCAGAAAGCCCAGGAAGATAGCCAGGCCCCCCATGCGGGGGATGGGGTGGTCGTGCATCCGGCGGTTGTCCTTGGGCACGTCCACCGCGCCCATTTTAAAGGCCAGATTCTTCACCACCGGCGTGGTGATCACCGCCACCAGAAAGGCCACCACCAACGCGGCGGCCACGATGCCGATCAGAGGAAGATTCAGATCGCTCGCCATAGGAAAATTGCTCCTTTAGTTACCGGGCCAGAAAGCCCACCTTTTTGTAGACCTTGCGCAGGGTCTTTTCCGCCACATAGGAGGCCTTCTCCGCCCCCGCTCGGTATACCCCCTCCAGGTAGGCCTTGTCGGCAAGCAGCCGCTGGGTCTCCTCCCGGATGGGCCGGAGCAGCTCCACCACGGCCTCTCCCACCACGGGCTTGAAGGCGCCGTAGCCCTTGCCCTCAAACTCTCGCTCGATCTCCTCATAGCTCTTGCCGGTGATGGCGGAATAAATGTTCATCAGGTTGGACACGCCGGGCTTGGCCTCCCGGTCAAAGCGGATGCACCGCTCGGTATCGCTGTCGGTGACCGCCCGTTTGAACTTGCGCATGATGTCCTCCGGCTTCTCCATCAGGAACACGCAGCCCTCGGGAATGGACTTGCTCATCTTGGTATCGGGCTGGTTCAGGCTCATCACCCGGGCTCCCGCCTTGGGAATGTAGGGCTGGGGCACCTTGAACACCTCGCCGTGGGCGTGGTTGAAGCGGTTGGCGATATCCCGGCAGATCTCCACGTGCTGCTTCTGGTCCTCCCCCACCGGCACAAAGTCGGGCTGGTAGAGCAGGATATCCGCCGCCATCAGGCAGGGGTAGGTGAACAGGCCGGCGTTGATATTGTCGGCGTGCTTGGCGGACTTATCCTTGAACTGAGTCATGCGGGAGAGCTCGCCGAACATGGTGTAGCAGTCCAGCACCCAGCCCAGCTCGGCGTGCTGGTGGACGTGGGACTGGACGAAAATGGTGTTCTTCTCCGGGTCCAGGCCGCAGGCGATATAGGTGGCGATCTGGGTCAGGGTGCGCCGGCGCAGCTCCGCCGGATCCTGCCGCACGGTGATGGTATGCAGGTCGGCCATAAACCAGTAGCAGTCAAACTGCTCGGACAGCTCCGCCCAATTTTTGATGGCCCCCAGGTAGTTGCCCAGGTGGAGATCCCCGCTGGGCTGAATCCCGGACAGAAGGACCTTTTTCTCGTTTTCCATGGTAAAACACACCTCTTATGCGTGATGATTGTCAAATTGGGCCCATGGCCCCATATTGGTTTATCATATCATATCCAAATGGCCTTGACAATCCTCAGAAGAAAAAATAGAATAAGGTGACAAACATCGCAAATACTGTGGAAAAGGAGTTTTTCCCATGGAACTGAACTGGTTTGAGGAGATGGAGGCCCGCATCCCCAAGGACGGCGTGCGCACCCGCTTCGCCCCCTCTCCCACAGGGTATATGCACGTGGGTAACCTGCGCACCGCCCTGTACACCTGGCTCATCGCCCGGCATGCCGGCGGCAAATTCATCCTCCGCATTGAGGACACCGACCAGGGACGTCTGGTGGAGGGCGCCACCGAGGTGATCTACGCCACCCTGCGCAAGTGCGGCCTCACCTGGGACGAGGGTCCCGACCTGGGCGGGCCGGTGGGTCCCTATATCCAGACCCAGCGCCGGGACCTCTACGGCAAGTATGCCCAGCTGCTGGTGGAGAAGGGCCACGCCTACTACTGCTTCTGCGAAAAGACCGAGTCGGAGGAGGACTCCGGCGACTTCAACCGGGCCGCCGACCCCTGCCGGGACATGAGCCTGGAGGAGGCCCGCGCCCGGGTGGCCGCCGGGGAGCCCTACGTGATCCGGCAGAAAATCCCCGCTGAGGGCTCCACCACCTTCTCCGACGCCGTGTTCGGGGACATCACCGTGGAAAACAAGACCCTGGACGACCAGGTGCTCATGAAGCGGGATGGCCTGCCCACCTACAACTTCGCCAACGTCATTGACGACCATCTGATGGGCATTACCCACGTGGTCCGGGGCAGCGAGTACCTGTCCTCCGCCCCCAAGTACAACCTGCTGTATCAGGGCTTCGGCTGGGAGGTGCCCACTTATATTCACTGCTCCCCCGTCATGCGGGACCAGCACAACAAGATGAGCAAGCGCAAGGGCGACCCCTCCTACGAGGACCTGATCGCCATGGGCTATCTGTCCGAGGCGGTGGTGAATTACGTCACCCTGCTGGGCTGGTCTCCCCGGGGAGAATACGCCGAGCGGGAGTTCTTCACCCTCTCTGAGCTGGCGGAGATCTTCGACATCGGCGGCATCTCCAAATCCCCCGCCATCTTCGACATCGAAAAGCTGAAGTATTTCAACGCCAACTACCTCCGCTCCCTCTCCCCCGAGGCCTTCTACGAGGGCGCCGAGCCCTATCTGAGGGAGGCGGTCAAGTCCCCCGGCATCGACCTGAAGCTCATCGCTCCCCTGGTGCAGCCCCGGTGCGACACCTGGCTGGACATCGCCCCTCAGGTGGACTTCTTCGACGCCCTGCCGGAGTACTCCAACGAGCTGTACTGCCACAAGAAAATGAAGACCAACGAGGAGAACTCCCTGGAGGCCCTGGGGCAGGTGCTGCCGGTTCTGGAGGGTCTGAACGACTGGACCTACGACGCCATTCACGACGCCCTCATCGGCCTGGCGGAGAAGCTGGAGCTGAAAAACGGCCGGATCATGTGGCCGGTGCGCACCGCCCTGTCCGGCAAGGCGGTGACTCCCGGCGGCGCGGTGGAGCTGTGCCACATTCTGGGCAAGGACGAGTCCATCCGCCGCATCAAGCTGGGCGCGGAGCAGCTCAGCGGCCGGTAAACAAAATCTCCCGGGCATACAACGCCCCCTTTTACGCAACCTAGCGGTAAAAGGGGGCGTTTTGTTATGAATCAAAAAAAGCGGAAGGTCCTGGGGATCATCTTTCTGGCGGCGGCCTTCGCCGTCACCACCGGCTTTGCCATTCAGGGCCATGTGCGGGCCGCCCGATACCGGCACCTGCTGGACAACGGCTACCAGCACGCCTTCGCAGAGCTGGCCACGGCGGCGGGAGAACTGGACGTGTCCCTGCAGAAGGTGACCTATGCCACCTCCCCCACCCTGTTCTCCGTGCTGTGCGCCCAGACCTACGCCAAGGCCATGGCCGCCCAGGCCGCTCTGGGGGAGCTGCCCTATGGCAATATTGAGCTGGAGCAGACCGCCTCCTTCCTGGCCAAAACGGGAGACTATGTGCTGGCCCTGGCCAGCGGGGCGGAGGGCGGACAGGTGTGCTCCCAGGAGCACCGGGCAACCCTGCAGGCCCTCTCCCAGTCCGCCTCCCAACTGGCCCAGCTGCTGCAAGGGCTGCAAAGCGACCTGGAGGGTGGCACTCTGGAGCCGGAGGATCTGGCGCAGGTACAGGCCAGGCTGGCCGCCGCCGGACAGGAGGGGGAGCAGGTGGAGGCCGGCTCGGCCTTTCAGGATCTGGAGGCCGATTTCCCGGAGATGCCCTCCCTGATCTACGACGGCCCCTTCTCGGAGCACCTGTCCAACCGCACCCCCAGAATGCTGGAGGGACTGCCCCAGGTGGATGAGGCCACTGCCAAAGAGGCGGCGGCCGCCTTCCTGGGCCTGCGCAGCGACATTTTCACCCTCACCTCTGCCGGAGAGGGCGCCCTGCCCACCTACGGCTTCACCGCCCTGGTGGACGGCGGCGAGCTGTATATCGAGGTCACCAAACAGGGCGGCCAGGTGCTCCAGCTGCTCAGCTCCCGGCGGGTGGGGGAGCCCGCTCTCACCCGGAAGGAGGGCTATGAGGCGGCGGCGGAATTTCTCGCCAGCCGGGGCTTTCAGGATATGGACCCCAGCTACGCCATCGACCAGGGCGGGCTGCTCACCATCCACTTCGCCGCCCGGCAGGACGGAGTCTACTGCTATCCCGACCTGGTGAAGGTGCAGGTGGCCCTGGACACCGGGGACGTGGTGGGTTTTGAGGCCCACGGCTACCTGATGAACCACGGCAGCCGGGAGCTGGCCGCCCCCGCCGTATCCGCCCAAAAGGCCGCCGGACAGGTGCCCGGCAGCCTGACCATCCTCAGCAGCCAGCTGGCCCTGATCCCCACCGGCGGGGAGTACGAGGTGCTGTGCCACGAGTTCAAGTGCCAGAACGAGAGCGGCGGCCATGTGCTGGTCTACGTCAATGCCCAGACCGGCCAGCAGCAGAAGATCCTGCTGCTGCTGGAAGACGAGTCGGGCACGCTGGTCATCTGAAAACGCCAACGGGGCCTGCCGTCAAACGCGGCAGGCCCCGTTTTTTGAGGTTCAGAGCAGCGGGCTCAGCACCCGCAGCAGAGAGCGGAACAGCCGGCGGGCCCAGCTGCGCTCCAGACATTGCTCCAGCGTCACCGGCTGGCACTTGATCTGTGTGTTGAGAAAGTCCGCCTTCACATCCAGCACCGTGGGGTCACGGTACAGCAGCACCGCGTCCTCAAAGTGGAGAAACATACTGCGGTAGTCCATGTTGATGGAGCCCACCACGGCGTATCTGTCGTCCACCACCACGTTTTTGGCGTGGACAAAGCCGGGGGTGTACTCAAAAATCCGCACGCCCGCCTCCAGCAGCTGCTCATAGTGGGCCCGGGTCACCTCAAACACCAGGGGCTTGTCCGGAATGTGAGGGGTCATGATCCGCACATCCACCCCGGCTTTGGCGGCGTTACAAAGGGCGGTGTTAACGCAGTCGCTGATGATCAGATAGGGCGTCATAATATACACATACCGCTCGGCCTTGGAGATTAGGTTGAGGTACACCGTCTCCCCCACCGCCTCGTTGTCCAGAGGGTTGTCGGTGTAGGGCTGGACGAAATACCCGCTGCCCAGCTGGGCCTCCGGCGGCAGTCCGGCGGGCCGCAGGGCGGCATAGTCCGCCTTCACCTCCCGGACATACTCCCACATGGTGAGGAACATCACCGTCATGCTCCAGGCCGCCTCGCCCTTCACCAAAATGGCGCTGTCCTTCCAGTGGCCAAAGCGCATTTCCCGGTTGATATACTCGTCAGCCAGGTTGATGCCGCCGGTAAAGGCGGTATGGCCGTCGATGATGCAGAATTTCCGGTGGTCCCGGTTGTTCATGCGAATGGAGATCACCGGCTTGAAGCGGTTGAAAAAGCAGCAGGGTATCCCCGTCTCGGCCTCAAACTTTTTGGCGAAGTTCATGGGGAGAGTGTTGAGGGAGCCCACGTCGTCGTAGATGATGCGCACATCCACCCCGGCGGCGTGCTTTTCCTTCAAAATCTCCACGATGGAGTCCCAGAACAGCCCCGGACCAATGATAAAGTACTCCAGGAAAATATACCGCTCAGCCCGCTTCAGCTCCTCCAGCATGACGGGAAATACATCGTCCCCCAGGGGAAAGTAGCGGGTCCAGGTGTTGGTATACACCGGGCAGCGGGCGTACAGCTCCAGGTAGCGGGCCTGATTCACCGCGTCCGCCCCGAAGGGGGAGAGCGCCTGCGCCTTGTAATCCCGCTCCAGCTGTTCCACCATGGTGTGGTCCACGCCCTGCATTTTCCGGCGCATCCGGGCGGACAGCTTGTTGCCGCCGCACAGCAGGTAGACCAGCCAGCCGAAGGCGGGAAAGAGCAGAATGGGGATGATCCAGGCAATCTTATACCCCGGGTCGGTCTGGCGGCTGACAATCACCAGCACCGCCAGCACGGAGAGAATCACATAGGTCCAGTAGAGGTAAATATACGCGCCGGAAAACCACAGTGTGGAGGCCAGAAGGGCCAGAGACTGAATCAGAATCAGCAGCGCCACAATCACCCTGCGCTGAAAGAGGATGGACGCCAGCTTTTTGATGTTCATGCGCCGCCCCCCTGACGGACCACCACATTTTCCCCGCCCAGCAGCTCCAGCAGCTCCGCCACCAGCGCGTCGTGGACCAGGCAGGGCGTCCCCAGCAGCTTGCCGGTGTCGGCGCAGCGCACCTTCATCTGCTCCGTGCCGGGGAACATGGTCAGAATCAGCCGGATCTTCTCCCACCGGGGATCGTTGAGGCTGGGTATGCGGATATACAGGCACCTGGCGCCTCCGGCAGGCGACGGTTGGACGCCATCCTTCACCTGCTCCAGGGGGGTCACCCGGTCGCACATGAGCTGGGGCGCCTTTTCATCCCGGACAGAGAGCCGTCCTTCCGCCAGCACGGGCATATTCTCCTTCAGATAGGGACCGCACTCCCCCAGCACCCGGGAGAACACCAGCATTTCCATGGAGCCGCTGTCGTCCTCCACCGTCACATAGGCCATCAGGCTGTTGTTCCGGGTGGTCTTGGTGCGGGCGGCGGTGATCACGCCGGCCAGCTTCACCCGCTGCTCGTCCCGGAAGGTGGTGGGCCCCCCGTCCTGGCCGAAATCACTGAGAATGGCCCCGATAGAGGCCGCCTTACACTGTTTGGCCAGCTCCCGGTACTCATCCATGGGGTGGCCGGACAGGTACAGGCCGGTGGTCTCCTTCTCCATGGTCATCAGCTCCCGGCGGGAGAACTCGGGGATGCGCTTCAGACGCAGCTCCGGGGCGGTCTGTCCCCCGTCTCCCCCGCCGCCGAACAGGTCAAACTGGCCCTCCAGGTTCTTTCGCTTGTTCTGGGCAATGGTATCCACCAGCGGCTCATAGGCGTCCAGCAGCTGGGAGCGGAACACCCCCATGCTGTCAAAGGCCCCACACTTGATGAGGTTCTCCAGCACCCGCTTGTTCAGGTCGCTGTCAAACATCCGCTGGCAGAAGTCCGGAAAGTCCCGGAACACCCCGGCCTTTTCCCGCTCGGCCAGCACCGCGTTGATGAAGCCCCGGCCCACCCCCTTCACTGCCACCAGGCCAAAGCGGATGTGGTCCCCCGACACGGTGAAGTCCGCCCCGGACTCGTTGATGTCGGGGGGCAGCAGCGGAATGCCGCACTCCTTGCACTCGGCGATATACTCCGCCACCTTCTCGCTGGAATCCAGCACCGAGGTGAGGAGAGCCGCCATATATTCCCTGGTGTAGTGGCACTTGAACCAGGCGGTGTGGTAGGCCACGATGGCGTAGCTCACCGCGTGGGCCTTGTTGAAGGCGTACTGGGCGAAGGCCTCGATCTCGTCATAGATGTCCTCGGCAGTCTGCTGGGGGATGCCGTTGGCCACGCAGCCGGCAATGCTCCGCTCAGGGTCGCCGTGGACAAAGGTGTGCCGCTCCTTCTCGATCTGGGCCTTCTTCTTCTTGGAGATGGCCCGGCGCACCATGTCGGCCTGGCCCATGGTATACCCCGCCAGGCGGCGGAAAATCTCAATGACCTGCTCCTGGTAGACAATGCAGCCGTAGGTCACCGACAGGATGGGCTCCAGAGCCGGGTGCTTGTACTTCACCTTGTCCGGGTTGTGCTTGCACGCGATGAACCGGGGAATGGACTCCATGGGGCCGGGCCGGTAGAGGGCGATGATAGCGGTGATGTCCTCAATGCTGTGGGGCTTCAGGCCCACGCACACCCCGGTCATGCCGGCGGACTCCATCTGGAACACGCCGGAGGTCCTGCCGTCGGACAGCATCTGAAAGACCTCTGGGTCCCCGTCGGGAATATCCGCCAGGGAAAAGCCCGGATTGCGCTTCTGTACCAGCTTCACCGTGTCGTCCAGAATGGTCAGGTTGCGCAGGCCCAGAAAGTCCATCTTCAGCAGGCCCAGTTCCTCCAGGGTGGTCATCACGTACTGGGTGACCACCGATTCGTCGTTTTTCGCCAGGGGCACATAGTCCACCACCGGCCGGCGGGTGATCACCACCCCGGCGGCGTGGGTGGATGCGTGGCGGGGCATCCCCTCGATGGCCTTGGCGGTGTCGATGAGTTCCCTGATCCGGGGATCCCCCTCGTAGCTGTCCCGCAGGGGCTTGGACAGCTTCAGGGCCTCGTCCAGGGTGATGTGGAGGGCGCCGGGGCCGCTGGGCACCTGCTTGGCCACCGTGTCCACATCGGCGTAGGGGATGTTCAGGGCCCGGCCCACATCCCGGATGGCCCCCCGGGCGGCCATGGTGCCGAAGGTGACGATCTGGGCCACGTGGTCCTCGCCATACTTGTTCTGGACGTACTCAATGACCTCCTGCCGGCGGCGGATGCAGAAGTCGATGTCGATATCCGGCATGGTCACCCGCTCCGGGTTCAAAAACCGCTCGAAGTAGAGGGAGTATTTCATGGGGTCCACGTCGGTGATGTTCATGCAGTAGGCCACCATGGATCCCGCCGCCGAGCCCCGGCCGGGTCCCACCGGGACGCCCCGGCTCTTGGCATAGCCGATGAAGTCGGAGACGATGAGGAAGTAGTCCACAAACCCCATCTGCCGGATGACCCCCATCTCGTAGGCCAGCCGGTCCCGGTAGCCCTCCGGATCGTCGGGGTAGCGGCGCTGGTAGCCCTCCTGACACAGCTTCTCAAAATAGGCGTCCCCGTCGGCGTACCCCTCCGGCAGCTTGAATTCCGGCAAGTGATAGGTGCCGAACTGGAAGTCCATATTGCACAGCTCCGCGATTTTCAGGGTGTTTTCCACCGCCTCGGGGTAATCGGGAAAGAGGGCGGCCATCTCCTCGGTGGACTTCACGTAGAGCTCGCTGGTCTCCATCTTCAGCCGGCCGGGATCGTCCACTGTCTTGCCCATCTGGATGCACATGAGGGTGTCCTGCATCTGGGCGTCCTCCCGGCGGAGGTAGTGGGCGTCGTTGGTCACCACCAGGGGGATGCCGGTCTCCTGGTGGATGCGGATGAGGCCCTGGTTGATGGCGGGATCGTTGGGCAGGTTGTGGTCCTGGAGCTCCAGGTAATAGCCGTCCGCCCCGAACAGCTCCCGCATTTCCAGGGCGGCCGCCTTGGCCCCCTCGTAGTCCCCCGCCAGAATCCGCCGGGGCACCTCCCCCGACTGGCAGGCCGACAGGGCGATGAGCCCTCCGGCGTGCTGCCGCAGCAGCTCCTTGTCGATGCGGGGCCTGATATAAAAGCCCTCGGTAAAGGCGCAGGAGTCCAGGTAGCACAGGTTGCGGTAGCCCTCCTCGTTGCGGCACAGGAGGATCAGGTGGTACATGGCGGCGTCCAGCTCATGGACCCGGTCGGTGCGGCTCCGGGGAGCCACGTACACCTCGCAGCCGATGATGGGCTTGATCCCCTCCGCCTTGCAGGCCTTGTAAAAGTCCACCACGCCGTACATCACCCCGTGGTCGGTGATGGCGACGGCAGGCTGTCCCAGCTCCTTGACCCGCTTGACCAGCAGCGGAATGCGGCAGGCCCCGTCCAGCAGGGAAAACTCGGTATGGACATGCAGGTGGACAAACGACATAAGCTACCTCCTTTGAATCTCCGGGAAAGGGGACGTTACGGCTGCCTGGACAGCTCCATCAGCTTGCGCAGGCGGTGGTTGAAGGCGGATTTGCTCACCGGCGGGTGGCATAGCTCCGCCAGCTGGGTGAGCGTCATCTCCGGGTGGGCCATCCGCAGATCCACCGCCTCCTTCAGCTTGTCGGGCAGCTCCTCCAGCATACCCCGCTCCTCCAGGCGGTAAATGGCCTCGATCTGGCCCTGGGCGGCCTCCACCGCCTTGTCCAGGTTGGCGGCGTCGCAGTTCACCCGGCGGTTGACGCTCCCCCGCAGATCCTTTTCCGCCTTGGCGTTCATCAACTCCATGGCGGCCAGAGGGGCGCCGATGGCGGTGAGGAAGTCCTCAATGGCCTCGCTCTGCTTGAAGTAGGTGATATAGTTGGCCTTGCGGCAGCTCTCCTTGGGACTGAAGCCCGCCTCCTGCATCAGGGCCCGCAGCTCCCGGCTGACGCTGCGATGGGGGGTGGCCAGCTCCAGGTGATAGCGCTTGGCGGGGTCGGTCACCGAGCCCCCCGCCAGAAAGGCCCCCCGGAAAAAGGCGGTGCGGCAGTGGTCCTCCTCCAGCACCGCGAAGTTGATATGGTGGGCCAGGGACTCCGCCGGGTGGTAACCGAAGGACTCCCCCAGGGCGGCCAGCTTGTCCGCCGCCGTCAGGGTGAAAATCCGCTTGGCCGCTCCCTCCTCCGGCACCCGGTCAAACGTCATCTGAAAGGCCTTTTTGAACAGGGCGGGCAGCCGGGCGGCAAAGTCGGCGGACTCGGTGGTAATGCGCACCTGCCGGGCGTCAAACTGCCCGCAGTAGAGCAGCACGCCGTAGGCCTCCGCCTGGGCGCAGCAGCGCCGGGAGAGGGCGGTCCGGCACAGCTCGGCCTTCACGTCGGATGAAAAGGACATGGGTTCCCTCCAGCCCGCCGGGCGCCTGCCGCCCGGCGGATTCAGAAAATTCTTGTGTCGGCCCGCTCCCGGTACAGGTCCATCACCGCGGCGGACAGCCGGGCGAAGGAGTGGCGGGCGTAGTTCAGGGTCTCGGAGGCCAGGGGCCGGGTGACCAGCTCCACCCCCAGGGCCTCAATGGCCTCTTTATCCACCACGATGGGGACGGCGTCCTCCTCCTTGTACCGCTCCACCAGGCCGGGCCGCACCGGGGCGGAGTTGCACAGGCACAGGTCCACCAGCCCCGGGCCGGAGTGGTCCAGCAGGGCCTTCACGTGGTCGGAGGCGGTCATGCCCTCGGTCTCCCCGTCCTGGGTCATGATGTTGCAGATATAGATTTTGATGGCCTGGGCGGCGCGCACCGCGTCGGAGATACCGTCCACCAGCAGGTTGGGGATGACGCTGGTGTACAGACTCCCCGGCCCCAGCAGGATCAGGTCGGCCTCCTCAATGGCCCGGATGGCCTCCGGCAGGGCCTGGGGGCGCTCGGGCAGCAGTCGGACGCTCTGGATGCGGCAGTCCTGGGCCTTCTTGAAGTCGCTGATCTTGGACTCGCCCAGAACCTTGGTGCCGTTTTCAAAGGTGGCCTCCAGGGTCACGTCGGCGGTGGTCACCGGCAGCACCCGGCCGGTGATGGCCAGAACCTGACTCATCTTGGCCACCGCCTCGTCAAAGGAGCCGGAAATGCCGTTGAGGGCGGCCAGGATCAGGTTGCCGAAGGACTGGCCGGTGAGTTTGCCCGACCCTTCGGGAAAGCGGTAGGTCAGCAGCTGCTGCATCACCGGCTCGGCGTTGGCCAGGGCCTCCATACAGTGGCGGATATCCCCCGGCGGGGGCATCCCCAGGTCCTGGCGCAGCATACCAGAGCCGCCGCCGTCGTCGGCCACCGTGACCACGGCGGTCAGATTTTTCGTGTGATTTTTCAACCCCCGCAGCATGGTGGACAGGCCGGTACCTCCGCCGATGGCAACCACCTTGGGCCCCTGCTCCCAACGCCGGTCAAAGATGCTCTCGCTCACGGTATCCCTCCTTACGACCGGGTCATGTCCCGGTGATTCTCCGTGGCCTGATAGCCCTTGCGCCGGATGAACTCGGCCAGGGCGCGGGTGATGGCCACCGAGCGGTGCTGCCCGCCGGTGCAGCCCACGGCGATCACCAGCACGGTTTTGCCCTCCTCCACATACTGGGGCAGCAGAAAACCAATGAGCCCCTCCAGGTGGGTCATGAAGTCCTTGGTCTGCTGATAGCCAAAGACGAAGTTATACACCCCGTCATCCAGCCCAGTCTGATGGCGCAGCTCCGCTATGTAATAGGGGTTGGGCAGAAAGCGCACGTCCAGCACCAGGTCGGCCTCGATAGGGATGCCGTACTTGATGCCGAAGGAGATCACGTTCACCGCCATGGCGGGGGTCTCCCCGTCCCGGCCGAACAGCCGCAGCACCTCCCCCCGCAGCTTGGCGGTGGAGAGCACGCTGGTGTCGATAATATACTCCGCCCGCTGGCGCACCGGTGAGAGCATGGCCCGCTCAGTGCGCACCGCCTCGTCCAGAGAGCGGGAGGAGCCGGACAGCGGATGGCTCCGCCGGGTCTCCTTGTACCGCTTGATGATGGTCTCCACGCTGGCCTCCACAAAGAGGATCTTGTAGTCGCAGCCCATCTCGTGGAGCTCGTTGAGGGCGTCAAACAGCCCGTCAAAGGTCTGGCCCCCCCGGATATCGGTCACCAGGGCCACCCGGTCATACCGGCCGGGCTGGGCCATGCACAGGGCGGCGAACTTGGGAATCAGGGCGGCGGGCATATTGTCCACCACATAGAACCCCGTATCCTCCAGAAAGGAGGCCGCCTTACTCTTGCCCGCCCCGGACAGGCCGGAGATAATGATAAAATCCATGGCCGCTCACCTCAAAATCCCAAAAGCTTTACTTCCGGCTCCAGCTCCACGCCGGTGTCCCGGAGCACCCGCTCACGCACCTGCTCCATCAGCCGGAGCACATCCTCCGCCGTAGCTCCGCCCCGGTTGACCACAAAGCCGGCGTGCTTTTCCGACACCTGGGCGCCCCCCACCGACAGGCCCTTCAGGCCGCACTGCTCAATGAGGGCGGCGGCAAAGTGGCCCTCCGGCCGCTTGAAGGTGCTGCCTGCGCTGGGCTGGTCCAGGGGCTGCTTGGCGCGTCTCTTCTGGGCCAACTCATCCATTCTTATCTTGATGAGGGTGGGGACGCCCTGGGCCAGTTCAAACTCGGCCTCCAAAATGAGCCGCTCCGGGTGGTCGGTAAACAGACTGTGGCGGTAGGTGAGAGCGCACTCCTGAGCGGGCAGGGTAATCACCTGGCCCGCCTCGTCCAGGAAGGTGACGGCGGTGAGTACCTGGGACATCTCGCCGCCGTAGGCGCCGGCGTTCATGGCGACGCCGCCGCCAAGGGTGCCGGGAATACCATGGGCAAATTCCAGGCCGGTGAGACCACGGCCCCAGGCCGCCATAGCCAGCCGGGCCAGGGAAATGCCGCTCTCCGCCCGCAGGCGGCGGTTGACCACCCTGGTCTGATCCAGGCCGGTGAGCTTGACAATAAAGCCCTCATAGCCCCCGTCAGCCACCAGCAGATTGCTGCCGTTGCCCAGGAAAAAGGGCCGTATGCCCAGCTCGGCCGCCGCCCGCACCGCAGCCGCCGCCTCCTTCCGGTCCCTGGGCAGGGCCATCAGGCGGGCGGGGCCGCCGATACGGAAGGTGGTGTGGCGGCTCATGGGCTCGTTTTCCCGCAGCTCCAGCTCCGGCAGCCGCGTCCGAAGGGTCTGAGCCAATCTTTCCAACTGTTCCATGCTGACCTCCCGCGCACAATCACAGGTTATAAAGAGTATACCAGAAAAAGGGGAAAAATAGAAGGGGACGTTACGCCAGACCAAAGCGCTGGAACTGCTCCCGACTGCCCCGGAAGATGTTCAGGTCAATGCGGTCCTGGCTGCCGTCATACCCTTCCAGCCGGGCGGTATGGGAGTACTGCCAGAAGTCCCAGCCCGGCACCAGGGGAAACACCGTGGGGCTGGAGCACCAGATGGGGTACTCCCCGTACCCGCTCCCCGCCAGATAGAGGTAGTAGGAGCGGTAGGTGACATAGAGGATGGGCTTTACCCCGTAGTGGGCCTCCAGCCGCTCCAGCAGCGGGTCCAGAATGGAGCGCACGTGCTCCTTTTCCGGGGGCTGCTCCAGATAATCCCCGTAAAATTCGATGTCCACCACCGGAGGCAGAGCCCCCTCGGTTACCGGCACCAGGTCGATAAAGTTGTCCGCCTGGGTCTCCCCGGGGGTGTCGTAGCTGAGGAAGTGGTAGGCCCCCGCCCGCACTCCGGCGGCCTGGGCCCCCGTCCAGTTGTCGGCAAACCGCCCGTCCCGCAGGGTGGAGCCCTCGGTGGCTTTAATGAAGGCGAAGTCCACCCCCTGTGCCGCCAGCACGGGCCAGTCCACCACCCCCTGGTAGGAGGACACGTCCACCCCGAACACCTCCCACTGGTCCGGGTTAGACTCGTGGGAGAGCAACAGCAGGCCCCGCCACCGCAGCACCGCCAGCGCGGCCAGCGCCGCAGCCGCCAGAATCAGGCAGACCAGCAGCAGCCTGCCCGCCACTCGAATCACTTGTCTCAAGGGTCATCACCAATTTCTGAAATTCCCGCCGGGGGCGCTGCCCCTCCGGCGGATCTTCTCTATCATACCCGCCGGGGGAAAAAAACGCAAGAGCAACAGAGGGCGCCCGGACCCATAGGCCGGACGCCCTCATGCTTACAAAATGGCCTTGATGCGCTCCACCGCTTCCACGGTGTCCTCCGCCCCGCCGAAGGCGGTGAGGCGGATATACCCCTCACCGCTGGGGCCGAAGCCCGCGCCGGGGGTGGTCACCACGTTGGCCTGCTGGAGCAGGCGGTCGAAAAACGCCCAGGAGCCCAAGCCGTCCGGCGTTCTGGCCCAGACATAGGGGGAGTTCTCCCCACCGCACACGGTAAGACCCGCCCCCGCTAAGCCTTCCCGGATTACCCTGGCGTTATTCAGGTAATAGCCGATGGTCTCCCTGACCTGGGCCCGCCCCTCCGGGGTGTAAATGGCGGCGGCCCCCCGCTGCACCACATAGGGAGCGCCGTTGAACTTGGTACACTGGCGGCGGTTCCACATGCCGTTGAGGGCCACGCCCCCCCGTACCAGGTCCTTGGGAATGACAGTGTAGGCGCAGCGGGTGCCGGTAAAGCCGGCGGTTTTGGAGAAGGAGCGGAACTCGATGGCGCAGGTTTTGGCCCCCGGGATCTCAAAGATACTGTGAGGGATGGCCGGGTCGGTGATGAAGGCCTCGTAGGCGCTGTCAAACAGGATCACCGCGCCGGTGGCGTTGGCGTGGTCTACCCAGGCCTGCAGCTGCGCCCGGGTAGCCACCGCGCCGGTGGGGTTGTTGGGGAAGCACAGGTAGATCAGGTCCACCGGCTGGCTGGGGATGTCGGGGGAAAAGCCGTTCTCCGCCACGCAGGGCATATAGACCAGCCGGTCCCAGCGGCCCTTGTCCCCGTCGTAATGGCCCGCCCGGCCCGCCATGGCGTTGGTGTCCACATAGACGGGGTACACCGGGTCGCACACCGCCACCACGTTGTCCACACCGAAAATATCCCCGATGTTGCCGCAGTCGCTCTTGGCGCCGTCAGAGACGAAGATCTCATCGGGGGTGATGTCCGCCCCTCTGGCCTGATAGTCCTCTTTGGCGATGGCCTCCCGGAGGAAGGCGTAGCCCTGCTCCGGACCGTAGCCGTGGAAGCCCGTCACGGTGGCCATCTCGTCCACCGCCTGGTGCATGGCCTGGGTCACCGCCGGGGCCAGGGGCCGGGTCACGTCGCCGATGCCCAGGCGGATAAGCCGCTTGGACGGGTTGGCCTCGGAATAGGCCGCCACCCGGCGGGCGATCTCGGAGAACAGATAGCTGCCCGGCAGCCTCTGATAGTTTTCGTTGATGGTCACCATGTTTCTCTCTCCTTTATTCATCCGTTTTCCAGGGGTATTCCCCCTCATATACCGTCACCGCCGGTCCGGTGAGCTGCATATGGCCGCTCTGGCGGTCCCAGCGGACCTCCAGAACGCCGCCGGGCAGCTCCACCTGAGCCGCCGGCTCCGCCCGTCCGGCGGACACCGCCGCCGCCAGGGCGGCGCAGGCCCCGGTGCCGCAGGCCAGGGTCTCCCCGCTGCCCCGCTCCCAAACCCGCATCCGCAGGCAGTCGCGGGTGATTACCTGCACAAATTCCACATTGATTCCGCCGGGAAAGGCGGGGTGCTGCTCCAGGGCGGGACCCACCGTTTCCAGGTCCAGGCCGTCTATGTTCTCCAGGAAAACCACGCCGTGGGGGTTGCCCATGGATACCGGCGTCAGCCGCCAGCGGCGGCCGGCCGCCTCCGGCTCCAGCGGCGTCCCCACCTCCGGCACGCCCATATCCACCCGGACGGTCCGTTCCCGGTCCGTCCCATCCAGCAGCTCCACCAGACGCAGCCCCGCTTTGGTCTCGATCA
The DNA here is from genome assembly GCA_019119335.1 of Candidatus Flavonifractor merdavium. Classification (GTDB taxonomy): domain Bacteria; phylum Bacillota; class Clostridia; order Oscillospirales; family Oscillospiraceae; genus Flavonifractor; species Flavonifractor merdavium. The sequence goes on along the minus strand of DWXF01000044.1, from coordinate 27,220 downwards.
CCAGCCGGGTCCGGCTGCTCAGCCCCCAGTCCCGGATCAGCTTGCCCAGACAGCGGATGCCGTTGCCGCACATCTCCCCCTCCGAGCCGTCGGCGTTGAACATCCGCATGGCGAAGTCCCCCCGCCGGGAGGGAAACAGGCAGATGAGCCCGTCGGCCCCCGGCCCGAAGTGCCGGTCGCTGAGGGCCGCCGCCAGCTCCGGCAGCCTCTCCGGCCCGCCCTCCAGACAGTTGAGAAAAATATAATCGTTGCCCAGCCCCTGCATTTTGATGAATCGCATATCCGACCCCCTCCTCCAGGTATACGGAAGGGCGGCAGTCCCGCAGAACTGCCGCCAAAGGACCACTGTGCGATTCATCCTATGCGTTTCAGGGCGTTTCCAGCACCTGCCGGGCCACATGGACCAGCTTGGCCCCCTGGTCCATGCTCTTTTTCTGAAGGAAGTGATGGGCCTCCTCCTCGGTCATGGCATCCCGGGTCATCAGCAGGGCCTTGGCCCGCTCGATCAGCGCCCGCTCCGCCCCGTCCCGGCGGGACAGGGCCCGTTCCGCCTCCCGGCCCATCTGGAGCAGCCGCTCCACTCCCTCCAGCAGCGCGCCCCGGGAGGTGGGGGCGGGCAGCGGAAGCAGGCGGTCTCTCCGCAGCAGATCCAGCTGGTCCTGAGGGGCCAGCACCAGCATGGCACAGAAGGGGGGCAGATCCTCCAGCACGTCGGCCGCCGTCTCATCCGCCAGCTTGAAGCCGCAGACCACGGCGGCGATATGACGCTTGTTTACCAGCCGCCGCACCTGATCCCCCGAGCGGCAGACCAGACAGCTGGCCGTACCGGAGCACTCCAGAATCTCCCTGATCCGGCGGCAGGTCTTTTCACTTTCAAAGGCCACAAGCACCTGATCCAAGCTCTCTCACCCCCGCTCCCGGAGCTGACGGCGCACGATCAATAGTTGATGATGTACTTCTCCCGCTCCCAGGAGGACACCCGGGTGCGGTATTCCTCCCACTCCTTCTTCTTGCCCTCAATATAGTTGGCAGCAACATGCTCGCCCAGGGTGTCCAGGATCAACTGGTCGCCCTCCAGGGCGGCGATGGCCTCCTCCAGCGAGCCGGGCAGGCTCTCGATGCCGTGGGCCTTCCGGGTGGCGTCGTCCATGGCGTAAATGTTCTCGGTGATCTCGGCAGGGGGCGTCAGCCCCTTCTCGATGCCGTCCAGACCGGCGGCCAGACACACGGCAAAGGCCAGATAGGGGTTGCAGGAGGGATCGGGGGAGCGCAGCTCCACCCGGGTGGACTGACCGCGGGAGGCGGGGATGCGGATGAGGGCGGAACGGTTGGAGGCCGACCAGGCCAGGTAGCAGGGGGCCTCATAGCCGGGCACCAGCCGCTTGTAGGAATTCACCAGGGGGTTGGTGATGGCCGCCATGCCCTTCACATGGGCCAGAAGGCCCGCGATGAAGGAGTAGGCCTCCTTGGACAGCCCCCGCTCCCCGTTGGGGTCGTAGAACACATTCTTGCCGTTGCGGAACAGGGACATGTTGGTGTGCATGCCCGAACCTGCCACACCGAAGATGGGCTTGGGCATGAAGGTGGCGTGCAGGCCGTTCTTCTGGGCCAGGGTCTTGACCGCCAGCTTGAAGGTCATGATGTTGTCGGCGGCGTGGAGGGCCTCCTCGTACTTGAAGTCGATCTCATGCTGGCCCTGGGCGCACTCATGATGGGAGGCCTCGATCTCAAACTTCATGGCCTCCAGAGCCATGCAGATCTCCCGGCGGGTGGATTCCCCGTGGTCCAGGGGGCCCAGGTCGAAATAGCCCGCCTCGTCGTTGGTCTTGGTAGTGGGCTTGCCCTCGTCGTCGGTCTGGAACAGGAAAAACTCCGCCTCGGGACCCACGTTGAAGGACTCAAAGCCCATGTCGTGGGCCTTCTGAATGGCCCGCTTGAGCACATAGCGGGGGTCGCCGGCAAAGGGAGAGCCGTCGGTATTGTGGACGTCGCAGATCAGCCGGGCCACCTTGCCGTGGCTGGGCCGCCAGGGAAACACCCGGAAGGACTTCAGGTCGGGATACAGATACTGGTCGGATTCGTCGATGCGGACAAAGCCCTCAATGGAGGAGCCGTCAAACATACACTGGTTATTCACCGCCTTTTCAATCTGGGAGGCGGTGATGGCCACGTTCTTCAGCTGGCCGAAAATATCGGTGAACTGCAGGCGGATGAACTCGATACCCTCCTCCCGGACCAGGCGGATGATATCCTCTTTACTGCTCGGCATGGCGAAGCATTCCCCTTTCTCTCCATACAATTCCCATCTTTTGCAAAAGACGGATACGAAGAAAGGCGCTCCGCCCGCCGGGTCGGAACGCCTTTGTTCACAACTGTTAGGGTCAGTATACGTGCTTTCCCCCTACGTGTCAAGGCGTTTCTCCATCACAGGGAAAAACTTTGTCGCAACGGACAGCAGGCCCTCGGCGGCGGCCAAGCTCTTTTATGCAATTTCCCCGTGCAGGCTTTTTTGCCGGAAAAACACGTATTTTGTTTGACGCAGGCCGGCCCCGCCCCCTATAATAGCCTTAGTCCCAAGAGACAAAGGAGGTCCCACATCATGAGCGCTTCCATTCTCATCGCCGAGGACGACGGCGACATCCGCGACCTGCTGCGGCTCTACCTGGAGAGCGAGGGCTACCGCGTCCTGGAGGCCGCCGACGGAGCCGCCGCCCTGGCTCTGGCCCGGGAAAATATGCCGGATATGGCCATTCTGGACGTGATGATGCCTGAGCTCAACGGCTATGAGCTCACCCGCGCCCTGCGGAAATTCAGCGATATCCCCATCCTCATACTCTCCGCCAAAAGCCAGGACAACGACAAGATCCTGGGGCTGAACCTTGGGGCGGACGATTATATCACAAAGCCCTTCAACCCGGTGGAGATTGTGGCCCGGGTCAAGGCCCAGCTCCGGCGGGCCACCCGGGAAAACAGCACCACCCTGACGGTGGGAGAGCTGTCCCTGGACACCGCCACCTTTCAGCTGACCAAAAACGGCCAGCCCATTGCCCTCACCCCCATGGAGTACAAGATCCTGGCCCTGCTCATGCGCTCACCCGGACGCATTTTTACCAAAATCCAGCTCTACGAGGGGGCGGTGGGCAACTACTTCGAGGGGGACGACAACACCATGATGGTGCATATCTCCAAGCTCCGGGAAAAAATCGAGGACGATCCCAAGGACCCCCGCTACATCATCACCGTGAGAGGACTGGGATATAAGATTGAAAAATAAGCTCTTGCGGGGCAGCCTGTTCGGCCTGCTGGTGCGCAGCTATCTGCTTTTCACCCTGACGCTGCTGCTGATCGCGTCCGCTCTGTTCTGGCTGTGGAACAGCAGGCTGGACCAGATCTACCAGCCGCCGGACTGGGACGGACTGCTGAAGGACCCGGCCCTGAGCGCCGGAACCTATCAGGAGCTGACCCGCTATCTCAAACACGGCCGGGGCGACTTTGCCATTTACGACGGCGGAGGCGCCCAGGTCTATGCCTCCGGCGGAGGCTTTGACATGGCCTATACGGCGGAGGAGCTGGACTGCATCCTTCCCTATGGGGAACCGGTGGCCGTGGACATCTACCACACCACCCAGCCGGACGGCTCCCACCGGCACCTGCTGGTCCGCACCGTCTACCAGGACGACGTACAGCACCCCACCCCGGAGATCATGGTGCTGGATGAAAACCTGCAGGTGGTTTTCGGGGGCTTTGGCGACGGCAGAAGCGGCTATACCCAGCGGGAGTTTCAGCTGCTCTCCAGCAATGAGCTGTTCCGCGCCCCCTTCCAGGCCGCGGACGGCAGGCCCATGACCGCAGTGCTGCGGGTGACGCCGCTCAGCGACGCGGCCTACCAGACCGCATATCAGGAGTCCTGGAGGATCTGGCTGCTCTTTTTCCCCCTCTATCTGGGGGTGACCGCCCTGTTCATCTTCCAGCTCCGGCGGACCATTGCCCGTCCCCTCCGGCGGCTCAACGAGGCGGTGGTGGCCCAGTCGGAAAACAGGCCGGTGCAGCCGGGCGGCTGGAGCGGTCCCCGGGAGATCCGCCGCATCGGAGAGAGCCTGGACCGGTTTTCCCTGCAGCTGGCGGAGAGCGAGGCCCAGCGGCGGCAGATGGACCAGGACCGGCAGAAGCTGATTGCCGACATCTCCCACGATTTAAAGACCCCCATCACCGTCATCGCCGGGTACATCGACGCCATCTGCGACGGAAAGGTGCCGCCGGAGGAGCAGGAGCGCTACCTCCGGGCCATCCACGGCAAGGCGGAGGCTCTCACCGAGCTGGTGAACGCCTTCCATGAGTACAGCAAGGTGGAGCACCCGGAATTTGTGCTCCGCCCGGAGCGCACCGACCTGTGCGAGTTTTTGCGGGAATATCTGGCGGGCAAGTACGACGAGATCGACCTGGCCGGTTTTTCTCTGGAGGTCTCCATCCCGGAACGGCCAGTCTTTTGTGCTCTGGATCCCATGCAGTTCCGCCGGGTGCTGGACAACCTGCTGTCCAATGCCCTGCGGCACAACCGGCTGGGTACGGCCCTCTTTTTCGATATTTCCGCCGGGTCCAAAACTGCCCTGCTGCGCATGGGCGACAACGGAGCGGGCATTCCGCCGGAGCGGGCCAAACGGATTTTTGACCCCTTTGTGGTGGGCAGCGAGGCCCGCTCCGGCAAGGGCAGCGGCCTGGGCCTGTCCATCACCCGCCGGATCATGGAGAAGCACGGAGGCGTCATCGCCCTCAACCCGCACCCCGCACCGGGGCGCAGCACCGAATTTCTGCTGGAGCTGCCTCTGGCGCCCCCACCGTCTGAGAAAGACTCCGAACCGTGAAGCGGTTCGGAGTCTTTGCATTTTCTTTAGAAAACTTTAGCTTCCGCTGGGTGGCTGATAAAGTTTGGCCGGGTATGATGGTCCCAGAAAGGAGGCCGCGCCCATGACTCCATCCGACGCCCGCAGCCGGCCCATCATCGAAGTGAAAAATATCCGCAAGGAGTACCCCATCGGCGACGAGACGGTGGTGGCTCTCAAGCGCATCAACCTGAATGTGATGCGGGGAGAGATCTGCTGCATCTTCGGCACCTCCGGCTCCGGCAAGTCCACCCTGCTCAACCAGCTGGCCGGTATGGAAAAGCCCACCCGGGGAGAGGTGCTCATCGGCGGCGTGCCCATCTCCCGGCTGAACGAAAACCAGCTTGCCTCCTTCCGCCAGCGGCACCTGGGCTTTGTGTTCCAGTCCTACAACCTGCTGCCCAACCTGACCGCCACGGAAAACGTGGCCATGCCCCTTCTGTTCCGGGGGGTACCCAAGGCTCAGCGGGAGGCCGCCGCCCGGAAGCTGCTGTGCCGGGTGGGGCTGTCCCACCGGCTGGACCACTTCCCCCGGCAGATGTCCGGCGGCCAGCAGCAGCGGGCGGGCATCGCCCGGGCCTTTATCGCCCGGCCCGACGTGGTCTTTGCCGATGAGCCCACCGGCAACCTGGACTCCAAAACCACGGTGGAGATCATGAACATGATCTGTACCTTCGCCCGGGACTACCACCAGACCATTATTCTGGTCACCCACGACCCGGAGATGGCCTCCTACGCCCACCGGATTGTCACTCTCATCGACGGCGAGATCGTCAGCAACCAAGTCAATCATAAGGAGAAATCACGCCATGAAACCTAATCTGTCCCAAAAACTGCTCTCCCTGCTGCTCCTTCTGGCCCTGCTGACGGCGGCCCTGCCCGCCGCCCTGGGGGCGGACGGCACCAACCTCTACATCACCGGCTACACCCTCACCAACGCCGCCGGCGGCAGCGTGGGATCCATCAACAAAGGCGACACGGTAAACATCACCGTATCCATCAAGGACACCAACTCCCCCAGCACCGATGTAGGCACCCTGGACGTGACCAAGCTGGAGGACAGCTTCACCGGCGGCTCGGCCTCGGTGGCGCGCACCTCGGAGGATGGCAAGCCCCTGGTCTACGCCGTCACCCTCACCGGCCTGCAGTACAAGGGCTCGGGGCAGAGCCTGCGGCTGCAGGTGGGTCTGCCCAGCTCGCCGGACTCCTATCAGACCCTGGAGCTCACCGTCACCGAGGCGGTGGTCTTTGACCCCTCCCAGATTCCCACTCCCCCCGCTCCCACCCCGCCTCCGCCGCCGGAGCCCATTCCCGCCCCCATGGTACTGGTCTCCCGCAACGAGATCAGGCAGCCGGTGGAGGCCGGGCAGGAATTTACCGTCACCGTCTCCTTCCAGAACCTGGCCAACGCTACGCTGAAGTCCCCTGTCGCCACCTTCACCCCTTCCGACGGGCTGACCATTGTTGGAGGCGCCTCCTCCTTCCTGCTGAAAGATATCGGCGGCAAAAAGACCGGCACCGTCAGCGTCAAGCTCAAGGCCAACGCCACCATCGCCTCTCCCGCCCAATCTCTGGGCGTGGAGCTGAAATTCAACTATTATAACAACGTCGCCCTGACCCAGGGGACGATTTCAGATAAAATCTCCATCCCCGCCCTGGCCCGGGAGAGCGCGCCTCAGCCGGTGGTGCTGGTCACCCGCTCCCAGCTGGCTAACCCCATCGGCCCCGGGGAGGAGGCGGAGCTCACCATCACTTTCCGCAACACCAGCAAGAACAAGCTGGTGTCCCCCTCGGTCACCGTCACCCCCTCCGAGTCTCTGATGGTGCTCAACGACGCCTCCACCTTCCTGCTGCCCGACGTGGAAGGCGGGCAGAGCGCCGCCATCTCCGTGCGGGTCAAGGCGCTGAAAAGCCTCAATTCCTCCAGCCAATCCCTCAGCACCGAGCTGAAATACAGCTACGACAACGGCGCCACCATGGCCCAGGCCACCGCCTCCGACAAGGTGATCATCCCCACTCTGGCCAAGGAGAGCGTGCCCCAGCCGGTGGTACTGGTCACCCGCTCGGCCATGGAAAAACCCCTCGACCCCGGCCAGAGCGCGGATATCACCCTCACCTTCCAGAATGCCGGAACCACCAAACTGCTCTCTCCCACGGCGTCGGTCACCCCCTCCGACGGGCTGACCGTTCTCAGCGACACCTCCACCTTCCTGCTGCCCGAGATAGAGCCCGGCCAGAGCGCCGCCATCTCCGTGCGCGTCCAGGCCGCCAAGGACCTGACCTCCACCAGCCAGTCCCTCAGCACCGAGCTGAAATACAGCTATGACAACGGAGAGACCATCACCCAGGCCACCGCTACCGACCGGCTCAACCTGTCCGCCAACCTGCCCGTAAAGAGTGATCCCTCCATCCCCAACCTGGTGATCCGCAGCTTTGGCTACGGCGGGGAGTCGGTGGCCGCCGGCTCCAAGTTCCCCCTGGACTTCACCTTTGAAAACACCGGCGTTTCCAAGGTGGAAAACGTGGTGGTCACGGTGGACGGCGGGGGGTGCTTCACCATAGACGGCAGCACCAACACCTATTTTTACAAATCCCTGGCCGCTGGGGGCAGCAAGGCTCAGCAGGTCCCCATGCGGGTGGTGCCCGCCAGCAAGACCGGCGCCCAGAGCATCAGCATCTCCTTTAAATATGAGTACAAAGACGGGGAAAAGCGGACCCAGGCCAGCTCGGACATCAAGCTGTCCGTCCCCGTCTACCAGCCCGACCGGTTCCAGATCAACGCCCCTACCGTCCCCGAGTTCGGCACTGTGGGTGAGGAAATCGAGCTCACCCTGGCCTATGTGAACAAGGGGAAGGATGACATCTCCAACCTGGAGGCCACTGTGGTGGGAGAGGATGTGGACACTCCCGCCCGCACCCAGTATCTGGGCAACGTCACCGCCGGGACCAACGGCAATGTGGGCTTTGCCATCTCCCCCAACAAGGCAGGAGAAATCAATGTGGTGCTGAAAATTTCCTATGAGAATGCCGACCAGCAGGTGCAGACCAAGGAATTTCCCATCAAGCTGACGGCGGAGGAATATGTTCCTCCCATGGACGACGGGGAAGGCTCCATGGAGGAGAATTCCGGCCCCCACATCCCCGTGCTGCCCATCGTCCTGGCGGCGGGGGCTGTGGTGATCGTGCTGGTGGTGGTGATTCTTGTGCGCAAAAAGAAGGCCGCTCAGCTGCTCAATACCACCGGCGGCAGCTGGGACGACTGGGACGACGCCGGCAGCAGCGGGGAGGAATAAGCCATGCGGAAGAAAGACCTGCTCCGCATCTGCCTGCAAAACCTCATGCGGCGGCGCTCCCGCACCTTTCTGACGGTGCTGGGGGTGCTGATCGGGTGCTGCTCCATCGTCATCATGGTGTCCCTGGGCATCGGCATGAAGGAGACCCAGGAAAAGCTGCTCTCGGAGATGGGGGATCTCACCATCATCACCGTCAGCGCCCCCCAGAAGGGCAAGGGCAAGGTCAAGCTGGACGACGCCCTGGTGAAGCGGCTGCGCAACATGGACGGCGTGGTGGGTGTCTCCCCCAAGCAGACCCTGGAGGTGGACTCCATCCGCCTGCTGGCCGGCACCGGAAACCGCTATGTGGCCGATTGGACCTCGGTGGTGGGCATGGACACCGGGGAGATGGAGCGGCTGGGCTACCGTATTCTCAACGGCTCAGCCGCCAAGCGGGACGGCGAGGTGGTCATCGGGGAGTTTCTGGCTTACAGCTTCAAGGACACCCTGCGCCCGGAGGGGCGGAACATGATCGACCGCTGGGCGGGGGAGCTGGACGACAACGGCCAGCCCACCCAGCTGCCGCCCCCCTACTTTGACCCCATGAAAACCACCCTGACCATGGAGATTGCCACCGCCTCCGGCACCATCAAGCTGCCGGTCACCCCCGCCGGGGTGATGAAGGAGGACTACTCCAAGGGCTATGAGACTTCAGAGGGCATGATCATGAGCCTGACCGACCTGCGCAAGCTGCTGGACAAGGTGCAGGGGCCCGCCAAAAAGAAGCTTCCCTACGACTCCGTGCTGGTAAAGGTGAGCTCCATCGACCGGGTGGCCGACATTGAGCAGGAGATTAAGGCCATGGGGTATGGCACCGAGTCCATGGAGAGCATCCGCAAGCCCATGGAGAAGGAGGCCCGGCAGAAGCAGATGATGCTGGGCGGTCTGGGGGCCATCTCCCTGTTCGTGGCCGCCCTGGGCATCACCAACACCATGATCATGTCCATCTCCGAGCGCACCCGGGAGATCGGCATTATGAAGGCCCTGGGCTGCTATGTCTCCGACGTGCGCATCATGTTTCTGTCCGAGGCGGGGGCCATCGGGCTTATCGGCGGGGTCATCGGCTGCATCATCAGCTTTATCGCCTCGGTGATCATCAACCTGGTATCCATCGGCCTGTCGCCGGAAAACATTCCCGCCGCTATCCTGGGGGGCGAGGGCATCAACCGGGTGTCGGTGATTCCTCCCTGGCTGCTGATCTTTGCCATTGTCTTTTCCGTCTTTATCGGTCTGGGCTCGGGCTACTATCCCGCCAACAAGGCGGTACAGATTCCCGCCCTGGAGGCCATCAAAAGCGAATAACCCCTCTTTTTCAACAAACAAAGGGCGGAACCTTAGGGTTCCGCCCTTTGCATTTGCAGCATGAGCCACATGGCGGGCTGGTTTTCTTCCATCCATTCCGCCCCCTGTTCCTCCAGAACACCCTCCGCCGTCTCCCGCCAGGCGTCGAAATATTCCTGCCCGGTATCGGCCTCCAGCTTGAGCCGGGCCTCCGGGGCCAGCTCGTCCAGCACCAGGCGCATCAGGTGGCCCTCCAGTCCGGTCTGATTCCCCGCCAGGAATTGGGAAAAGATGTAGCACAGGGTGTCCGTCCCGCCGTCCAGGAGGGCCTGGTGTTCCTCCGGATGGGCGTCCAGATAATCCTCGGGACTGGAAGACGCAGCGGGAGTGGATGCAATGACGGCAAACAGCTCCGCCGTCCGGTTCCACCGCTCCTCCTGCCCCTCCACAAAGGCCGCCGCGTCTCCGGTACGGATATCCACGCCCTCTCCAAAGTACGCACAGTTCAGGTTGGCGTACATAATCAAGCCGGAGGGCCCCGCACCCCCCACCCACAGGGTATACCGGCTGTCAATGGGGTAGATCCGGATGTAAAGGCCGGAGCCCGCCTCGGTATAGGAGAAACCGTCCAGGTCCTCCCAGACCAGCCCTTCCCCTTTCTCTGAGAGTTTCAGCACATCCTCCAGGGTAAGGGCAGGATCAAAATAGCCCTCCGGCAGCGGGGAATCCCCTGCGCCATAGGCGTCCTCCCAGGTGGAGAGCCAGTCATAGGGGCCATCGTAATAGTCCCCGTCAATCACCAGATAGACGTTCCCCATGTTGCCCACCTCATGCCGGGTGCCGTCGGTGAGGGTGAGGTAAAACCAGATGCTCTGCCCGTTCAGGCTCTCAGGCTCTCCCTCCGGGCGGCCCCGGCTCTGGTTGAGCAGCGCCACCACCGCCGGGATCTCCTCCGAAGAGAACCGCTTATACTGCTTGTCCTGGCTCTGGGGCATCACCACCAGCTCCACAGAGGCCACCTGCTCCGCCGTCAGATTTTGGGCCCATTCCAGGGTGGGATGGCGGACCGGGTCGGTGAGAAAGCAAGCCGCCGCCGCGACGCAGGCCACCGCTGCCACCAGCACCAGCCAGAAGGCGGGCTTGCGGTAGTGCAGCGCCGCCCTGATCCGCCCCTTTACATTTCCTTCTCCGAACGCCAGCGGACAAGCAGCCAAAACATGTCGGTCCGCGCTGCAGGTCAGCAGGGCCTGGGAATAGGCCTTCCGCCCCGCCCCATCCAGTTTTCGGACCACCCGCTCGTCGCAGGCCAGCTCCAGATCCCGGCAGAACAGCCCGTAGGCCAGCCACACCAGCGGGTGAAACCAGTAGACCGCCAGCAGCAGAAAGCCCAGCGGCTTCCACCAGTGGTCCCTCCGGGCCAGGTGGGCCCGCTCATGGGCCAGCACCGGCTCCAGCGCCGCCGGAGGCAGGTCGGAGGGCAAATAGATTTTGGGCTGGAACACGCCCAGGATAAAGGGGGTGTCCACCCGGTCGCATTGCCAGACCTTCCCCTCCAGCAGGGCCGCCTCCGCCACCCGCCGCCGCAGGCGGAGCATGCTGAGCAGGGCATACCCCAGCAGCAGCAAAACCCCGGCCAGCCAGAGCCAGCCCAGCGCCGCCATCAGCTCCGGGCCCGCCTGGACATCTGCCGCCGCCGTGTACCCGCCCACACCCTGCGGCAGCTGCTGGGGCAGAGTAACCGGCGGCTCCGGCAGGACGGCCCCCATCTCAGCCGGGGACTGAGGAACCAGACTCAGAGGACTTTTCAGAGAAACAGGCATCACCAGCCGCACCCCCACCAAAGCCCACAGCCAGCAGCGCATCCATTTGGGGGCCCGGCACAGCGCCAGCCGCAGCACCACCACCGCCAGAATCAGCCAGCCGGCGGAAGCGCTCATGGACAGGAGCTTTTCAAACAGGACCGCCATGCTCACTCCCCCTCTTCATAGGACTCAATCATTCTCCTAAGCTCCGCCACATCAGCCTGGGACAGCTTTTTTCTGGCGGTAAAGGCCGCCAGAAAGGCGGGCAGGGAGCCGCCGAAGGACTCCTCCACAAATTCCTCGCTCTGGCAGGCGTAAAACGCCTGCCGGGAGAGCTTTGCCGTCACCACGCTGTCCCTGGTCTCAAAGATCTCCCGCTCACACAGCCGCTTCAACACCGTGTAGGTGGTGGTCCGCTTCCACTGCAGCTCCTTTTGGCACAGCTTGACCAGCTCCCCGGTGGTCAGCGGGGCGTTGGCCCAGATCAGGTCCGCAAACCTGGCCTCCACCGCCCCCAAACGATAGGCCTTCATGGCCGTCCCCTCCTTGTCTTCATCTTGTAGACATTTATAGTCTATATCATGTAGACAGCATTGTCAACCCATTTTTGTCAGCGCTGGGTTTCATTTGCGGACTTGATAAGTTTTCTGTTTCGCTGTACAATGCCTTCATAATGCACAGATCGGAGGAGATCATCCCATGCACGCGGAAACCGACATTCTCATAAAAAGCACCTATGACGAATCGGCCTATCGGGCCATGGCCAAAGCCACGTGGAAGCTCTTTCAGAAGCACCGGATGGAGGTCATGGCCTACCCCGCCCTGTTCAGCATTGCGGCAATCATTGTAATTCTGCTGATATTCAACTGGAATACCTCCCCGCTGCCTGTCCGCATCGGCGGCATTGCCTTCGCCGTGCTGCAGTTCGCGGTCATTCCCCTGGGCGCCATGCGGGCCCAGCACAAGACCTGCCGCAAGGCCATCCGGGACGCCAAGCGGAAGGGCGAATACCCCGCTCAGGTGGAATTCCTGTTCCAGGGCGACCGGATCCGGGCCAAGGTGGGCGACACCACGGCCACGGCCCGCTACAAAGAGGTGACCCATCTGGCCGCCCTGCCCCAGTGGCGGTTCCTCTATTTCTCCCAGGGCGCCTATATCATTCCGGTCTCCGCTTTTTCCGGCGCGGAGGAGCTGGACCGTTTTGACGGCTTCATCACCCAAAAATGCGGCATGCCCCTGGTGATTCTGGAAGGGAACGTACCCAAGGGCTGACGGCACGACAACGGAGGGATGACTGATGCAGGAATCCGGACGTATTTTTCTGGACGAGAGCTCCACGCTGCTGCGAGGCAGCCAGAAGGAGATCAACTTTCAGCTGTTCGCCATTCTGAACAGCATCTATGACGGACTTTACATCACAGACGGAGACGCCAACACCATTCTGATCAACCAGGCCTACGAGGAGGTCTCCGGCCTGCGGCGGGAAAATGTGCTGGGGAAAAACATGCGGGAGATCATCGCCTCGGGGCTCATCGACCGTTCCGGCTCGCTGTGCGTGCTGAAAAGCCGCCGCCCGGTCACGCTGGAGCAGACCTTCCGCACGGGAAAACGGGCGCTGATCACCAGCACGCCCCATTTTGACGAGGCGGGCAACATCACCATGATCATCACCATGGTGCGGGACATCACGGAAATCTACCGCCTGCGGGAGCGCTACCAGGAGAGCGAAACCCGCCGCCGTTCCGAGATGGACTTTCTGCAGCGCAACCAGAAATTCGTATCCGCCATGGTGGCCAGGGATCCCCACACCCTGGAGGTCATGGCCAAGGCCCAGAAGGTGGCCGCTCTGGACACCACCATCCTGCTGCTGGGCGAGACCGGCGTGGGCAAGGAGCAGTTTGCCCGCTACATCTACGAAAACTCCGCCCGCGCGGAGCAGAGCTTCATCGGCATCAACTGCGGCGCCATTCCCGCCACCCTGATTGAAAGCGAACTCTTCGGCTATGAGAAAGGGGCCTTTACCGGCGCCAGCCGGGAGGGCAAAATGGGTGTGTTTGAAAGCGCCAACAAGGGCACAGTATTTTTGGACGAGGTGGGTGATCTCCCCCTGGAGATGCAGGTCCATCTGCTGCGGGTGCTGCAGGAAATGCAGGTGCGGCGGGTGGGCGGCGTACGCTCCATCCCCGTGGACGTGCGCATCATCGCCGCCACCAACCGGAATTTGTTGGAGATGGTCCACGAAAAGACCTTCCGGGAGGACCTGTACTACCGGCTGAACGTGGTGCCGCTGGTCATCCCGCCCCTGCGGGAGCGCAAGGAGGACATCCGCCCGCTGGTAGAGACCTTCCTGCGGGACCTGAATCGAAAATACCGCTATCACAAGACCTTCAGCAAGGGAGCCATGGAGCTGCTCCACCAGTACTCCTGGCCCGGCAACGTCCGGGAGCTGAAAAACGTGGTGGAGCAGGCGGTGATTCTGAGCATCGGGGACGAGATCTCCTCCACGGACCTGCCTATCGCCTGCCACTTCGGCGGGGAACTGAACGACGCCGACGATATGGGCGCTGTGGACCTCAAGCTGCAGGTGGCCCGCTTTGAGTACAAATATATCTGCCGGGCCTATGCCAAATACGGAACGGTGCGGGCCGCAGCGGCCAGTCTGGGGATGGACAGCGCCACCTTTGTGCGCAAGCGCCGCAAGTTTGAAGCGATGCTGCAAAAATGAAACAAGCGCTGCAAAAGCGCATCACCTATCAAATTTGTTGGGAAACAACGGTTTTAAGTTAGGCTAACCTTTCCTTCTCCAAAAAGCTTGCTGCAAAAATGCAGCAAGCCCTCAATCCGCAAATTTTTCTAAAAATGTCCAATCCATTGAGACACAATGGATTGGACATTTTTTCATAAGTTGGCACGCGCTATGCAATAATTAAAGACCGTCACGAAGCAGTTGGCCAACTGTCGTAACGGGAACGAAAAAACTCCTGCTTTGGGGTGAGAAAGAGGGAACGCACATGGCAAACGAACAATTCGTCAGCCGCTACCGCAAATACGGCGAGGAGCAGCCCTATTGGAAAGCCGGTATTTTCAAGATCCGTCTTCCGTTCATCCACTACGCCTGGTCCATACCCGAAATGGTGCAGGCTGTCTTTATGTGTGCCACATGTCTGGGCGCCATCCCCGTGCTGACCGAAGTGCTGGGTGTCAGCTACGAAGTGGCGCTCTCCATGGTTATCATCAACGGCTTCTTCTATAACTTGCATGTACTGCTGGGCGACCCGGTGGTCCCCGGCTGGATTACCCCCGCTATTCCCCTCATCACCGCCTTCCTGGAAGACGGTTACGCCATGGGACCGGAACGGACGCAGGCGTTGATCGCCATGCAGCTCATTCTGGGCGTCATCTTCCTGGTGTTCGGTATCACCGGCATCGGCGGCAAGATGGTCCATCTGGTACCCAACTCCGTGAAGGCCGGCGTGCTGATGGGCGGCGGTCTGTCCGCCATCATCGGCGAGATCAGCGCCACGGGCCGTTACTGGACCTATCCCATTTCCATTACCGTGGGCGTGCTGATCGCCTACTTCTGCCTGTTCAGCCCCATCTGGGCCAAGATGCGCAGACAGAACAAGGTCATTGATGTTATCGGCAAGTTCGGCATGCTGCCCGCCATCATCATCGGCATCGTGCTGGGCCCCATCGTGGGCGAGCTGGCTATCCCCGACGTGCAGTGGTGGCCCCTGTTCAAGATTCCTGAGTTCGGCAACATCTGGAACCAGCTCTCTCCCTTCGCCATCGGCTGGCCCAGCGCCACCACTTGGCTCGCCGCCATCCCCACCGCTATCGTGGTGTACATCATCGCCTTCGGCGACTTCGTTACCTCTGAGGAGCTCATTGCCAGCGCTGACGAGATCCGTCAGGACGAGAAGATCGACTTCAACGCCAACCGCTCCAACGTCATCAGCGGTATCCGCAACGTGGCCATGGCCATCTGCTGCCCCTACACCCAGACCTGCGGCCCCCTGTGGGCGGCTGTCACCGCCGCTGTGTCTCAGCGATACAAAGAGGGTCCCAAGGCCATGGAGTCCATCTACAGCGGCGCCGGCACCTTCCGCTGGTCCACCTTCATCTGCGTGGCCCTGATCCCCATTTCCTCCCTGCTGCAGCCCGTGCTGCCTGTGGCTCTGTCCCTGACCCTGATCGTTCAGGGCTTCATCTGCACCCAGCTGGCTATGAATATGTGCCGCACCGATATTGAGCGCGGTATCTGCGGCGTTATGGGCGCCGTGCTGGCCATCCAGGGCGCCGCCTGGGGCCTGGCCGTTGGTCTCATCCTGTTCTTCCTGCTGTTTGAGGGCAAGAAGAAGGAGCAGCCTCAGCAGGCCGCCGTTTCCGCCTCCAGCGAGAACAACCAAAATTAATCCTGAAATTTTCAGTCCATAACTGAAATTTAAATGAGAAAGGAAGTTCTGACTTATGGCACTCATGACTGGTGAGCAGTACATCGAAAGCATACGCAAGATCCCCATGGAGATCTACATGTTCGGCAAGAAGGTGGAGAATCCTGTCGATAACCCCATCCTCCGCCCCTCTCTGAACAGCGTGCGCATGACCTATGATCTGGCTCAGATGCCCGAGTATCAGGACCTGATGACCGCTGTCTCCCCCGAGACCGGCGAGCGCATCAACCGCTTCACCCACATTCACCGCTCCACCGAGGACCTGCGCAACAAGGTGAAGATGCAGCGTCTGCTGGGCCAGAAGACCGCCGCCTGCTTCCAGCGCTGCGTGGGCATGGACGCCTTCAACGCCGAGTACTCCACCACCTATGAGATCGACAAGAAGTACGGCACCAACTATCATGAGAACTTCAAGAAGTTCATGCTCTACTGCCAGGAGAACGACCTGACCGTGGACGGCGCCATGACCGACGTCAAGGGCGACCGCTCCAAGGCCCCCCACGCCCAGGACGATCCCGATATGTTCCTGCATGTGGTGGAGCGCCGTGAGGACGGCGTTGTGGTCTGCGGCGCCAAGGCCCACCAGACCGGCATCATCAACAGCCACGAGGTCATCGTGATGCCCACCCAGTCCATGGGTCCCGACGACAAGGATTATGCCATCTCCTTCGCCGTGCCTCTGGACACCAAGGGTCTGTTCATGATCATCGGCCGCCAGAGCTGCGACACCCGCAAGCTGGAAGGCAGCGAGATGGACGTGGGCAACGCCGAGTTCGGCGGCGTGGAAGCCCTTACCGTGTTTGACCATGTGTTCGTTCCCAATGACCGCATCTTCATGAACGGCGAGACCGAGTTCGCCGGCATGCTGGTGGAGCGTTTCGCCGGCTATCACCGCCAGAGCTACGGCGGCTGTAAGGTTGGCGTGGGCGACGTGCTCATCGGCGCCGCCGCCGTGGCCGCCGACTACAACGGCGCCGCCAAGGCCTCCCACATCAAGGATAAGCTCATCGAGATGACCCACCTGAACGAGACCCTGTACTGCTGCGGCATCGCCTGCTCCGCCGAGGGCGCTCCCACCGAGAGCGGCAACTACATGATCGACCTGCTGCTGGCCAACGTCTGCAAGCAGAACGTCACCCGCTTCCCCTATGAGATCGTCCGTCTGGCCGAGGACATTGCCGGCGGCCTGATGGTCACCGCTCCCGGCGAGGCCGACTTCCGCGACGAGAAGCTGGGGCCCGTCATCGACAAGTACCTGCGCGGCGTGTCCACCGTCTCCACCGAGAACCGGCTGCGCATTCTGCGCCTCATCGAGAACCTGTCCCTGGGCACCGCCGCTGTCGGCTACCGCACCGAGTCCATGCACGGCGCCGGCTCTCCCCAGGCTCAGCGCATCATGATCTCCCGTCAGGGCAACCTGGCCCAGAAGAAGGCCCTGGCCAAGGCCATCGCTCATATCCAGGAGTAAGACCAACCCAACAGCAAAACCGATAACCGGGGGGGCGGCGGTGTTCCGCCGTCCCCCCGGTTTTTTAACAAAGGAGGTTATCCGCTATGTATGAGGAGATTGAAGCCGTGCTGGACGAGCACGTGCGTCCCCTTCTGCGCACCCACGGCGGCGACATGGAGGTCGTGGAGGTGGAGGACGGCGTGGTCCGCTTCAAGCTCAAGGGCAAATGTGCCGGCTGCCCCGCCGCCGACCTGACCACCGAGGAGCTGATCCAGACCACACTGACCGAGCATCTCCCCCAGATCAAACAGGCCGTCCTGGTTCAGGACATCAGCGAGGACCTGCTCGACGAGGCCCGCGCCATTCTGAAAATGCGCCATGGCGGATAAGCGTCAGGTAGGCGTCCGCTACTGCGGAGGCTGTAATTCCAGATACGACCGGGTGGCCCTGGTCAAGCGGCTGGGCTCCTTCTTCCCCGAGGTGGAGTTTGTCAACGCCCTTCCCGGCGTCCCCTATCCGGCGGCGCTGGTGGTGTGCGGCTGCCCCTCCCGCTGCGCCAACACCAGCGATCTGGCCGTTCCGGCCGGCCGCCTCATCCCCCTCAACGGCTGGGAGGATCTGCTGCCGTCCAAGGAAAAGCTTACCCTTGCCCTGCAGGAGCAGGAGGTGCTCACGCTGACCCACCAGCAGGTGCTGGAGATCCTGCCCCACCGCCCACCCATGCTGTTCATCGACGAGGTGAGCCGCCTGGTGCCCGGCGAGGAGGTTGTGGCCTCCTTTCTGGCCCGGCCCGACTTGCCCGCCTTTGCCGGCCACTTTCCCGGCTCGCCGGTTCTTCCCGGCATCTACACCATCGAGGCGGTGGCCCAGGCCGCGGACATTCTGATGATGTCCGCCCAGCGGTACGCGGGCACCCTTCCCCTGTTCATGGGGGTGCGGGAGGCCACCTTCCGCCGCAAGATCCTGCCGGGAGAGACCCTGGACATCCATGTGTCCCTCCTGGAGGAAAAACCCTCCCGGGCCATCGCCTTCTGCCGGGGGCAGGTCTTTGTGGACGGGGCTCTGGCCGCCGACCTGGAGGTCCGGCTGGCTTTTCGGTAATCCAAACAAGTAGGAGACAAGAAACATGACTTACGCAATCAAGGCCCCCGCCCGCTATGCTCAGGGCGCGGGGGAACTGGCCAACCTGGGCCGCAGCGCCAAAAAGCTGGGCGACAAGTTCCTGATCATCTGCTCGGACAACAACCGTTCCCGCTTCGGCGCCCAGGTGGAGGAGAGCCTGACCGCCCAGGAGAAGCAGGTGGTCTTTACCACCTTCCACGGAGAGGCCACCAAGGAAGAGGTCTTTGCCAAGATGGACGAGTGCAAGGCTCAGGGCTGCGACGTGGTGGTGGGCATGGGCGGCGGCAAGGCTCTGGACACCGCCAAGGCTGTGGCGGAAAATCTGGGCCTGCCCTGCGTCATTCTTCCCACCGTGGCCTCCAACGACGCCCCCTGCTCCGGCGTGGCCGTGCTCTATAACGACGCCGGGGTAGTAGTCAAGGCGGTGCTCATGCGCCGCAACCCCGACCTGGTCCTGGTGGACACCAACATCATCGCCAACGCCCCCAAGCGGCTCTTTGCCGCCGGTCTGGGCGACGCGCTGTCCACCTGGTTTGAGGCCAGGGCCTGCCACAAGAGCGGCGCCCGCACCATGGCCCGGGGCAATGTGTCCAACACCGGTCTGATGATGGCCCACCTCTGCTACGACCTGCTGATGGAAAAGGGCCGGGCCGCCCTGAGCGCGGTGGAGCGGCATGAGGTAACCCCCGAACTGGAGGACGTGGTGGAGGCCACCATTTACCTCAGCGGTCTGGGCTTTGAAAATGGCGGTCTGGCCGCCGCCCACGCCATCAACGACGGCTTTGCCCAGGAGCCTCAGGCCCACGGCATGTACCATGGCGAAAAGGTGGCCTTCGGCACCCTGACCCAGCTGGTACTGGAAAAGGCCCCCCAGGAGGAGCTGGAGCAGGTCCTCTCCTTCCTGAAGGACACCGGTCTGCCCATGACCCTGGCTCAGCTGGGGGTCACTGAGGTTGTTCCCGAGACTCTGCACAAGGTGGCGGAGGCCGCCTGTGTGCCCACTCAGTCCACCAAAAACCTGCGGGCAGATATCACCGCTCAGGAGGTGTACGACGCCATCCTGGAGGCCGACCGTCTGGGTCGGGAATGGCTGGCCCGCTGATCCGCGCGCCAAATTCTAAATGGAAGAAGTGTGATTATACCATGAGTTGGAAAGAGCATTATCAGCAGCACCTGATGTCCGCCGAGGAGGCGGTGAAGCACATCCAGTCCGGCAACCGGGTAGTGGTGGCTCACGCCTGCGGCGAGCCCTCCTACCTGCTGGACGCCATGGTGGCCAACGCCAGCGCCTACAAGGACGTGGAGATCGTCCACATGGTAGCCATGGGCAAGGGCGAATACTGCAAGCCCGAGTACGCCGCCAACTTCCGCCACAACGCCTTCTTCGTGGGCGGCTCCACCCGTGCCGCCATCGAGGAGGGCCGGGGCGACTTCACCCCCAGCTTCTTCTTTGAGGTGCCCCGCCAGTTCAGCACCACCATGCCGGTGGACGTGGCCATGGTCATGGTGACTCCCCCTGACGAGAACGGCATGTGCTCCCTGGGCGTGTCGGTGGACTACACCCTGGAAGCCGTCAAGCAGGCCAAGACCGTCATCGCCCAGGTCAACCCCCAGATGCCCTGGACCGGCCCTTACAGCCTGGTGTCCGTGGAGGACCTGGACTGCATCGTGGAGCATGAGGCGCCCATCATTGAGCTCAATCCCCCCAAGATCGGCGATATTGAGAAGGCCATTGGCGAGAACTGCGCCTCCCTCATTCCCGACGGCGCCACGCTCCAGCTGGGCATCGGCGCCATCCCCGACGCGGTGCTCCTGTTCCTGAAGGGCAAGAAGGATCTGGGCATACACTCCGAGATGTTCTCCGACGGCGTGGTGGAGCTGGCCGAGGCCGGCGTGATCACCAACGCCAAAAAGACCCTCCACCCCGGCAAGTTCGTGGTGGCCTTCCTGATGGGCACCCGCCGGCTGTACGACTTCGTGGACCACAACCCCGACGTGGAGCTGCGCCCGGTGGACTACGTCAACAACCCCTTCATCATCGCTCAGAACGACAACCTGATCTCCATCAACTCCTGCGTGCAGGTGGATCTGATGGGCCAGGTGGCCTCTGAGAGCATCGGACCCAAGCAGATTTCCGGCGTGGGCGGCCAGGTGGACTTCGTCCGCGGCGCCTCCGCCAGCAAGGGCGGCGTGTCCATCATGGCTATGCCCGCCACCGTCAAGGGCAAGATCTCCAAGATCGTCCCCCTGCTGGACGAGGGCGCCGCCGTCACCACCAGCCGCAACGACGTGGACTATGTGGTGACCGAGTACGGCGTGGCCGCCCTGAAGGGCCGCACCCTCCGTCAGCGGGCTCACAACCTCATTGAGATCGCCCATCCCGACTTCCGGGACGAGCTGAAGGCCGAGTACGAGAAGCGCTTCCACTGCAAGTACGAATAATATAGCAGCCTCCCAGCGGCATTGGGCCGGTCCACCGGACCGGCCCATGCCGCTCTCGCGCTGCAAATGAAAGGAAACCACACCATGACCAATCTGGAGAAATACGATCAGCTGTTCCTGCGGGCCTTCCGGGTAAAGCCGGAGGACCTGCCCACCCTGAAATACCGCGGCATTCCCCTGTGGGATTCCCTGGGGCACATGGATCTGATGGGGGATCTGGAGGAGACCTTCCAGATCAGCCTGAGCACCGTGGACGTGCTGGACTTTTCCTCCTATGAAAAGGGGAAAGAAGTTCTGGCCAAATACGGTGTGGAGCTGTAAGTCATGCTGGAGCTGGAACGACAGACCGATCCGCTGACGGAGAGCAACTGCTATCTGCTGGGGGAGGGCGGCGGCGCGGTGGTGATCGACCCCAACGATCCCGTCCGCGTACCGGCCCGGCTGGAGGAGCTGGGCTGGACACCGGAGCTCATTCTGCTGACCCACGAGCACTGCGACCACATGGCCGGGCTGGAAGCCCTGCGGGAGTGCTGGCCCCAGGCGGTGGTGGTAACCAGCGAGGCCTGCAGCGCGGGCATCCAGAGCAAGCGGCTCAACATGACCCAGCTGATGGAGGTCTATCTGACCTTTCGGGGAAAGACCGGCGTGTCCTATCCCCCCTTCGTCTGCCGGCCGGCGGACCGCACTTACGGGGATACCTGGGAGACAGTGTGGCGAGGGCACCGGCTCCAGTGTACGGCGCTGCCCGGCCACACGCCGGGCAGCGCCGGTATCTTTCTGGACGGTACCACCTTTTTCTCCGGGGATTATCTCATCCCGGGGGAAGAGGTGATCCTCCGGCTGCCCGGCGGCAGCGCCGACGACTACAACACCCATACCAGGCCGTTCCTGGACAACCTGGCCCCCGGACTGCAGATCTGTCCCGGCCACGGGGCTCCGTTCACGCTGACAGAAAGGAGCGGACATGACCATTGATCTGAACACCCTGCTGCAATTCCGGGCCTACTCCCTGCCCTGCCCGGAGAAGCAGGCTATCTACGCCTCCCTCCTCACCCAGCTGACCCAGTTCCACCGGACCCACTGCCCGGCCTACGGCCGGCTGCTGCAGGCGCTGGGCTGTCCGGAGCATATGGAGTGCACCGTGGAAAACACCCCCATGCTGCCGGTGTCCATCTTCAAGGAGCTGGAGCTGCGCAGCGTACCGGAGGAGGAGATTTTCAAAACCGTGACCTCCTCCGGCACCACCGGACAGCAGGTATCCAAAATCTTCCTGGACGCCGACACCTCCGCCGTCCAGCAGCGGGCGCTGAGCGGGATCATGGCCGACCTGCTGGGAGAGCACCGGCTGCCCTACCTGGTGCTGGACAGCAAGCGGGTGCTGCGGGACCGGGCCATGTTCTCCGCCCGGGGAGCGGGGGTGCTGGGCTTCTCCGTCTTTGGCTCCAAAACCTGCTACGCCCTGGACCAGCACATGGAGCTGGACCTGGACGGCGTGCGGGCCTTTCTGGAGGCCCACCAGGGGGAACCCATCTTTTTGTTTGGCTTTACCTATATCATCTGGCGGCACGTGATCCGGGTGCTGGAGGAGCGTGGGGAAACCCTCTCCATCCCCAAGGGTATCCTGCTCCATGGGGGCGGCTGGAAAAAGCTGGCCAGCGAGGCGGTCTCTCCCCAGGAGTTCAAGGCCCGCATCCACGCCGTCACCGGTATTGAGCAGGTGCGCAATTACTACGGTATGGCGGAACAGACCGGCTGCATCTATCTGGAGTGTCCCCAGGGGCATCTGCACGCCAGCATCTGGTCCGACGTGGTGGTGCGCCGCTGGCGGGACTACTCCCCCTGCGACGTGGGGGAGCCGGGGCTGATCCAGGTGCTCTCCCCCCTCCCCCACTCCTATCCGGGACACTCTCTGCTCACAGAGGACCTGGGCGTGCTGCTGGGAGAGGACGACTGCCCCTGCGGACGGGCAGGCAAGTATTTTCAGGTGACGGGGCGGGCGCCCCGGGCCGAGGTAAGGGGGTGCAGCGACACCTATGAGGGATAATATCACCCTGCTGGCCGGAGTGGATCAACCGGAATCCACGCCCTGGCCGCCCTTTGACCCCAGAGCCCTGAACTTCCTCTCCGACCTGTCGGCAGAGGTGCTGGGCGCGCCGGAGACCCGGCGGCTGGAGGCGGCGGCCGCCTTCGGCTTCTGGTGCCGCCGGCCCCGGTTGGAGACCCTGTCCAGACGCCACGCCTCCCCCCTTCCCCGGCTGGGCCGGGGGCTGATCTTCCACCTGGCCCCCTCCAACGTGCCGGCCATGTTTGCCTACACCATGGCTCTGGGCCTGTTGGCCGGAAATGCCAACCTCGTCCGGCTGTCCAGCCGCCGGGCGGAGGAGGAGGCCCCCCTGGTGGCGGCCATTGGCCGGGTTCTGGACCGTCCGGAGCACGCCGGAGTCAAGGCCCGCACCGCGCTGGTCTCCTATGAGCGGGACGACGCCATCACCGCGGAATTCTGTGCTTGCTGCGACGGCAGAGTGGTGTGGGGCGGGGACGCCACAGTGGCCGCCCTGCGGGCCATGCCCATGCCCCCCCACGCCGTGGAACTGTGCTTCCCCGACCGCTGGTCCCTGGCCCTGTTCAGCCAGCGGTATTTCTCCGCTTTGGATGACGAGGCCAGAAGGGCCCTGGCCCACCGGTTCTACAACGACACCTATCAGATGGACCAGAACGCCTGCTCCAGCCCCCAGCTGGTACTGTGGCTGGCGGACGGCGGCGATCCGGACTGCCGGCGGCAATGGTGGGAGGCGGTGGCCGCCGAGGCGGAAGAGCGCTACCCCTTCGGCCCATTCCAGGCCGCCCGCAAGTTGGAGCGGCTGTGTACCGCCGCCATGACCATGCAGGCGCCGGCAGTAGCCGGGGTGGAGCGGTATGGCGGCAACCTGCTGTATGTGGTCAATCTGGCGGGGCTGACCGCGCCCCTGCCGGAGCTTAAGGGGGGCTTTGGGCTGTTTTTCCAGGGAGAGCTGTCCAGCCTGGAGGAACTGCCCCCGCTGACCGCCCCCAAGGTGCAGACCCTCGTCTGCGCCGGGGTGGAGCCCCGGGAGGTAGCCGCCCTGCTGGCGGAACATGGCGCCCGGGGTGTGGATCGGGTGGTCGCTCCGGGGCAGGCCCTGGAGCTGGACACCATTTGGGACGGGAAAGACGTAATCGCCGCCCTGTCCCGCATGATCGGAGGGGAGGTTTAATATGGAACTGTTTGACCGCTGCGCCCGGGAGCCGGAACGGCTGCTGGCGGTAACAGAAGAGGGGCGGCGGTATACCTTAGGGGATCTGAACGCCGCCTCCGAGCGGCTGGGCCGGGCCGTGGGAGGCCATAAGCTGGTCTTTCTGCTGTGCGAGAACACCCCCGGCCTGCTGATGAGCTATTTCTCCTGCCTGAATACCGGGGCAGTCCCCCTGCTGCTGGACGCCCACATCTCGCCGGAGCTGCTGGAAGGCCTGCTGGCCGCCTACCAGCCCGCCTTCGTCTGCGTCCCGGAGGATCTGCCCCAGGAAACCAGACAGGTGCTGCGAGAGTACCAGCCCCACCTGACCCTGGAGGATGCCCAGCTGCTCCGCCGGGGGACGGAGGGCCCGGAACTCCACCCCGAGCTGGCCCTGCTGCTCACCACCTCCGGCAGTACCGGCAGCCCCAAGCTGGTGCGCATCAGCGCCCGCAATCTGGAGTCCAACACCAAATCCATTGTGGAGTACCTGGGGCTGACCGAGGCGGAGCGTCCCGTCACCAATCTGGCCATGAGCTACTCCTACGGCATGTCCATCCTCAATACCCATCTGCTGGCAGGGGCAACCATTGTTCTTACCCGCCGCAGCGTGCTGGAGCGGCCCTTCTGGGAGCTGATGGAGCGGGAGCAGGTTACCTCTCTGGCCGGCGTGCCCTACACTTACCGCATGTTCCAGCGAGCGGGGCTGCAAAGCATGGCTCTGCCCGCCCTGCGCACCCTGACCCAAGCGGGCGGCAAGCTGCCCGAGGCCCTGCACCGGGAGTATGCCGCCTGGGCGGAGCAGACCGGCCGGCGGTTCTGTGTTATGTACGGCCAGACCGAGGCCTCCCCCCGGATGGGCTATCTGCCGCCGGAGGAGGCCATCCGCAAGTGCGGCAGCATGGGTATTCCCGTCCCCGGCGGCCGGTTCCGGCTGCTTCAGGAGGACGGCGGCGAGATCCAGACGGCGGACACGGTGGGAGAGCTGGTGTACCAGGGTCCCAATGTGGCCATGGGCTACGCCCAGCAGGCGGACGATTTGCGCCTGGGGGACCAGTGGCACGGCGAGCTCCATACCGGCGACATGGCCAAGCGGGACGAGGACGGCTTCTATTACATTGTGGGCCGGAAAAAGCGGTTTGTGAAGCTCTACGGCAACCGGGTCAGCCTGGACGAGGTGGAGCGGCTGCTCTCCACCCGTTTTCCCCAGGCCGGCTTCGCCTGTGTGGGCAGGGACGACTGCCTGCGCATCTTCCACGACAGCCCGGATCCCGCCCTCACGCAGGATGCTTCCGATTACCTCAGCGCCCAGATGCACTTCCCGCCCCGGGTGTTCCAGGTCCAGGCCCTGGCCTCCATTCCGAAAAATGAGTCCGGCAAAACCAAATACCGCGCACTGGAGGATATCGCCCAATAGGAACAAAAATACCCCTTATCAAACGATAAGGGGTATTTTATGTCCAAAACCGCCGTCCTTTATCAGGCCAACGCGGAAAAAGGTTCTCTTACATAAGAATGGTAATCTTCCATTGTGAAGTCGGAGGGCAGGCCTACCAGATGGCCCTCGCCCCGCTGAATATAATCCTTGTGGAGTCTGAGCCATGTGGCAAACATCTCCGGGTCGTTCTGCCGCTTATCCTCCACCCACTTCTGGCCCTCTTCCTTCAGAAATGTCAACCGGTCGCCAAAGGACAAATTCAGGCTGTCGGCTTGATTCAGGCTCCACTGAAGGTGATCGTCAAAGCTTTTAAATGTTTCGCTTACAATGGTCCACGCCCTCGGGATCTCCATGGTGATCCCATTGGAAACATCCAGCGTAACCTGACACTGGTCCGGTGTCAATTCCAGGGTATCATACTGCGCCGTTCGTCCCGCCGGCTGCTGTTGGATGCTGGTATCCTGCAGGCATGTTCCGGCAGACAGCTTTTCCGGCAGCTTTAAATCCGCAGCATAGTATATGGCCCCTGGATATACATTGCTTAATCCATTTACCACTTGTATTCACACCTTTGAATTTCACTTTAAGTATTTACTTATTGCTTGTAAACCATCCTGTCTCATGCCATTGCTTGAAAAGAGGATACCTTCCCAGTACGAATAGCAACGATCATTTGATCCAAGGCTGACCGATCACATCCGTTTTCCTCCAGATACTTGCTGATCTTCTCCTGCCATTTTTCACGCACCAGTTCTGCACAATCAATCATTTCCTTCTCCGATGCGCCGCTCTGGATCGCTGCCCGTGTCTCTTCCGCCGTCTGCTTCATAACCGCAAAAGAAGCCTTTTCCTTTTCCGCCTTTTCGGTCATAAATTCCGCATAGGCATCCAGCCCCTTGTTCAAGGCGTCATATTCCCGCTCCGAAATCTCCCCTGTGGCAAAGGCGCTGTCCAGATCCTTCCCTATACCGCCGACAAGCTCAGCAAGCTGCTCCATACTGAATCCATCCAGAGAAAACGCAACTCCCACAGGATATTCCGTCATCCGTGCGGCCAGTTCCTCCGCTTTTTCCGAAACATTTCCATCTGAAAATGAAACAAAATCCTGGCGCCCTTTTACGACAAAGGAGCTATCCAGATCATACTCAATATTCTTTCCAAACAGCGGATCAAGCGGTATTGCGCCGCTGATGTCAACGTGATCAAGGATCTGCCCTGGCTTTAAGCCTTCCAATTTCTCACCGAAAACGTCATCCTGCTGGCTCCCACCCTGATTGGATATCTCTATGGTTTTTACCCAGCTGTTATTGACGAGTTCGTCCGGTAATTTCGGCAATTGCCCAATGATCAGCCCCATACAAATCCCCTCTCCCTTTTATTATAATATCGCCATTTTCTAGAAACAATTAAGCTCCAAAACAAAAATTCCCATTTTGTTTGATCTATCCCACAGACATTTTAGGGTGGCTCTTTCAGGTTGCCCGCAGGTACTTCCTCCGGGCTGTGTGTAGGTAGTAGATTGGAATGTCGTACATATGGGTACAATTCCGCCGAATTTCTCGCGATACCATACTGACATTTTTTCGGTCGGTTGAGCAATTGCCGGTGACTCATCCCATCTACGTAATATTTTCGTATACAACTGCGCTCTTCCATGCTAAGATGTTGGTAGTTCATACAGTTCCCTCCCGTGGTCTCTTTGCGTGGCAGTTCTATTTTACCAAGGGTCTGCATGAATTTCATTTTATCTCCTTGACGTGTTGCACCT
>DWXF01000043.1 GCA_019119335.1 Candidatus Flavonifractor merdavium | reverse complement strand
TCCAACGGGCATAAAAGCCCAAGGAGGCAAGGGTCAGCCAGTTGCTCCTCTTATTGTAGCTTAGGCACGAGATGGAAAGAAAGCCGGACTGGCTGCCCGGCTTTCCTGTCCAAATTTATTGTAATAGGAGGTGCAGAATATGACTGGTCTATACGGAGTCACTTGGGGTTCATCCAGCGCCTATTGGGGGCAATCGTTTCATGTCGGACAGCAGGGACGGCTCACTGGCGTGTCCCGTACACAGCCCCAGGCCTCGGACCAGCCGGTGACCCCGGTGACTGCTACTCCTGCCGTGAGTCGGGAGCAGCCCAGCGCCGTTACCTTGACCGGCAGTGCTCTCCCCAATTATCGGGAGGGCGCTGATCCCGCTGAGATGGCGGTACGCGGCCGCATTCAGTATCTCAGCCCGGAGGAACTGGACGCTGAGGTGGAGAAATCCAAATCCGCCCAGGAGGTTATGGAGGAGGGCGAGTGCCAGACCTGCAAGGAGCGGAAGTACCAGGACGGCTCCAACGATCCCGGTGTATCCTTCAAAACCCCCACCAACGTGGCGCCTGAGCAGGCAGCTGCGGCTGTCCGGGGCCATGAGCAAGAGCACGTAGTCCGGGAGCAGGCCAAGGCTCAGCGAGAGGGCCGTGAGGTAGTCTCCCAGTCGGTTACCTATCACACGGCAATCTGTCCGGAGTGCAGCAAGGTCTATGTGTCCGGCGGCACCACCCGTACCACCACCCGGGCCGCCCAGGAGCAGCCGGTCCTTGACCCCACCCGTCAGGGCAGACAGACTCCCTTCTTTGCGGTCGCTTGAACAAAAATCCCTATCTAATGATAGGGATTTTTGTTTTTTAGTACGGGAACATTATTCCAATATCAGGATTTAATTACATCATTTTGTTGTTCCACGACGCAGACAGGAGCAAACGGGTGCAAATGATAAAACCGATTCACCCCGCTCTATGATATAATGAGATATACATATTTTAGGCGTTTCGGCAGCAGGAGGAATTCTATGTCCCAGATTTATATGGAGCAGCAGAAACGACGCCAGCAGACCCAGCCTGCCTCCCTGTCCTCGGCGGTTGGACAGTCCTTGGAGCATTCGGCTGAAACCCTTCCGCCGGAGCTGTTGGCCAACGTTGACGCAGTACAGAATGTGAAACCCCACACCGGCAGAGAACTTCACCTGGATGAAAGCATGTCTGCCCGGATGCAGGCTCAGTTTGGCATCCGCATGGACCAGGTAGAACTGCGGGAATCTTCCCAGGCGACAGAGATGGACGCAAAGGCCTTCGCCAAGGGCAACGTGGTTCAGTTTGCGCCCGGGCAGTTCCGGCCGGATACGCTGGAGGGTCAGCACCTGATTCAGCACGAACTGGCCCACGTCGCCCAGCAGGCCCGGGGCGGTGTCCAGGCCGACGTCCCGGGCCTCAATGTCAATGCGGACGAGGGACTGGAGCACCAAGCCGACATAGGCGGCATATCCACCGGAATGGGTGCTCCCGCCTCCCTCAGCGGGATCAGCGCCGACACCGCGCCGGTACAGGGTGCATTCGGCGGAATCAAACGCTGGTTCCAGAAAGCCAAGCGCTCCTACCGGGCCGGCAAGCGGATGGCCCAGAAGGACGCTGAGGTCAAGCAGCTTCTCCAGGATCAGGAAGGCGAGCAGGACGAAATGGTAGCCGCTATGAAGCGCGGCGGATACAGCGACGAGGAAATTCAGGCCCAGATCATGTTCCAACGGGTCAACCGGTCGGACGAGCACGCGGATCGTTTCCTGAGCTCCTTGAACGAAATGATGGTCTCCCCCGAAATGGAGGCGTTGGAGGCAGAGAGCGAATTAGGCAACAAATACGCCCGCCTTGGCCGCGGCGCACTGCGGGAGAGCACCCGCAAACGGCGTTTTCAGCGGGAGGAGCACCTGCGCAACAATGTGCTGGCGGACCACGCCTACACCCAGCAGGCGGAGCAGGTAGCGGACCAGATGGCCTCCGACGCCGTCGTAAAACAGGCGCAGTACGACCCGTCGGGCATGAGCACCGTGATAAACGCCATTAAGGGCAGGGCTTACGCGGGCATCAACCAGAATTCGGTGGGCCAGGATGTGGGTTCCGGTAACCGCTTTGTCTTCATGCGGGGAAACGACAAGGGCCTGAAGAACTATTTTGCCATGTTGAAAAAGGCGGGGGCGGGAGCCAACCAGGCCATGCTCCAGCCCCTCGCCGCCGGGCTGGAGAGCCTGCCGGATACCAAATACAGCGAAAGCACCGGCGATGAGCGAGCGGCCTATAACAACCAAGCGCTAGGAGATTTTGACACCTATCTGGCCTCCGCCGCTCAGGACGAACACATGATGGATGCCCTCCGGCAGTCCGCCGACTTCTACTCCGGGCTGGGGGAGTATGATGCGGAGAAAAATCCCGGCGGCATGGTGGGCGGCCGAGAGGAGGCCCTGCACCGTGGTCTGAACGACATGCTGCTGCGCAGCTTTTTCCCCGCCGTGATGACTAATCCTGAGGTGAACGCCAATGCCAACAAGGGCAAAGTGCTGAGCCGCGCCAACGCCATGATGAAGCTACAGACCAGTGCTCTGGCCCAGTCCCTGGGGGGCCAGGGGGACTACAGTGAGCAGGAGCTGGCCATGCGCAGTAAGCTGCAAAAATTCTACCAGGACACCGGGCTGATGCCGGCGCCGCCCACCCAGCAAGCTACGGCAGTACCGGAGCCCGAACCGGAGGTTGCCCCGGAACAGCTGAGTTTTCAGCAGAAACGCCGACTGTACGGCGGCTGAGTAAAGTAAACGCCTCTCTGCGCTCCAATCACCTCGGACCGCAGAGAGGCGTTTTTTGTTTTTACTTCATCTGGCATGCCGTATATGACTATGTTTGCACATCCAGCCGGATATACTGCGTCTGCCCACTGAGAAGTTCCCTTAATTCAAAAATTGTCCCGGCAAGCAGATCTTTTTTCTGCAGGATGACCACAGAATCATGAAATACCGGCAGAAGCAGTTCCTCCGTCTCCAGCACGAAGTCAAAGGCCGCACAGAGAACCTGGCACTTCTCCTCCCCTGCCGGACCGGCAGTCATTCCGTCATTGGAAATATGTACCTGCATCTGCTCCTGCCCTTGCCATGCCGCTTTTTCCCGCAGCAGCCGCTCCGCCTCCCGGTCAAAGGAATTTGCTCTTTTCCGCTTCCGAAACACCAGCGCGGCAAGTCCAATCCCTATGGCGGCCAGTCCCAGAGGCAGCCATCTGCCCAGCTGCTCGAAACTGCGCGCCGCCCCCAGACAAAGCAGGGCGCCCGCAATCAAATCCAGAACGCCCAGCAGCATCCGCTTGCTACGCCAAAGGCCCACCGTACCTGCCCCGAAGCCCACGGCGCCCACGATCAGAGGAAAGGTCAGCTCTTGCGGCGCCATCAGCCCGGGCATCAGAAGGAACACGCCCAGGCTCCAGTTCATCAGCCCCAGCAATCCCCGGTGCCGCCTTTGATTCCTCCCCCCTGACTGCGATGAGCTGCCCGCACCATTGAGTTTGTCCGTCAGCTTCCACATCCTGGGACACCGCTGCCGGGACACCAGCTCCACCCGCTTTTCCAGCGCACGGCTCACCTGAGGCCGCAGATGGGCTGCATCCAAAGGTGTAAGCTGAAAGGTAAAGCGCTGTTCCAAGGATTGCACCTCCTCGTTAAAATCATGTTCTGTCCTTTGATTGGCTAACAGTATAGCATAACCTTTTGCAGATAATCTATCTTTTTTCTTAAGCTTCCGAAAGTGTTGCAAACTCCTGGTGGTTCCGATATCATGGGTTCCAGGACAGCTTTAAGTTTTGGAGGTGCACCATGAAAAAATCCACGCTTTTTGTCCCCGTGCTTGTCTGCCTTAGTCTGCTGGCCGGCTGCGCCGGTCAGCCTCAGGCCAGCAAGCGGGACAGCATCCCATTCACCCAGGGGCAGCTCTATGCCGCGGCCTATCTGGGCTATCAGCAGATAGACGATCTGAATTACTACGTGGAGCAGTATCTGGACAGCGGCCAAATTCCGGTACACTATCTCTCGGACGGTGACTACTATCTGGTGATCCCCCGCTACTCCGGTATGAAGCTGGCCCTGTATCACAATGACATAGAGACCCTTGAGCCAACCTTGCTCTATGAGGACCCCGACTGCCGGCCTTTCATCCTCCAGTGCAATGCCAGCGATATTTTTGCCGACGCCACTATTTCCCTCACGCATGGAGAGGAAACGGCGGAGTTCTCCCCTTTCATCTCCCTGAAAGATGGTTCGGTGGAAATCGGAGACCAGGGACTGGACCTGACCCGGAGCACTGAAACACAGCAGGCAGCGCCATAGCCTACAATCCGCATCACAGAACAGGGGCCGGCCACAACGGGCCGGCCCCTGTTTTTCCTGTTATGCGCTGGCTTCAAACTGGGCGTTGTACAGTCCGGAGTAGAAGCCGCCCTTTTCCAGCAGCTCCTGATGGGTGCCCTGCTCCACAATGTCGCCGTCCTTCATCACCAGAATCAGATCGGCCTCCTTGATGGTGGAAAGCCGGTGGGCAATGACAAAGGAGGTGCGGCCCTTCATCAGGTTATTCATGGCGGCCTGGATCAGGTGCTCTGTCCGGGTATCCACCGAAGAGGTGGCCTCGTCCAGAATCAAAATCCGGTTGTCCGCCAGTATGGCCCGGGCAATGGTAAGCAGCTGCTTCTGCCCCTGTGACACGTTGGAGGCGTCCTCATTCAGCTCCATCTGATAGCCGCCGGGCAAAGTCTGAATAAAGTGATGGACATGGGCCGCTTTGGCGGCGGCGATTACCTCCTCATCGGTGGCGTCCAGGCGGCCATAGCGGATATTCTCCATAATGGTGCCTTTGAACAGCCAGGTGTCCTGGAGCACCATGCCGAAGGCCTCCCGCAGCTTGGTGCGGTTGAACTCCCGCACATTGTGGCCGTCCACCCGGATGGCCCCGGCGTCCACGTCGTAGAACCGCATCAGCAGCTTGACCATGGTGGTCTTGCCCGCCCCGGTGGGACCCACAATGGCCACCATCTGGCCCGGCTCCACCTTTGCGGAGAAATCATGGATAATCGTCTTTTCCGGCACATAGCCAAATTTCACATGGTCAAACTCCACCGCCCCGGTGAGCTGGTCAGCGGGCACCGGGCAGGTATCGGTCTGCTCCTCTTCCTCCTCCGCCAGGAACTCAAACACACGCTCGGAGGCGGCAGCCATGGACTGGAGCATGTTGGACACCTGGGCAATCTGGGTCACCGGCTGGGTGAACTGCCGCAGATATTGGATAAAGGCCTGAATATCCCCCACAGTGATGGCGCCCGCCACCGCCAGCATGGAGCCGGAAACCGCCACCGCCACGTAGCCCAGATTGCCCACAAAGGTCATAATGGGCTGCATCATGCCGGAGAGGAACTGACTCAGCCAGGCGGACTTGAACAGCACGGCGTTGGTCTGGTCAAACTCCCGAATTACTTCCTCTTCCCGGTTGAAGGCCCGCACCACGCTGTGGCCGGAGTAGGTCTCCTCTACCTGACCGTTGATTTTGCCCAAATACTTCTGCTGCGCCACAAAGTATTTCTGGCTGTGCTTCACCACCAGCATCACCAGCCCCGCCGACACCGGCAGGATCACCAGGGCAATCAGGGTCATCAGCGGCGAGATGGTGAGCATCATCACCAGCACGCCGATCAGAGTGGTTACCGAAGTGATCAGGGTGGTCACCGACTGGTTGAGGCTCTGGCCCAGGGTATCCACATCGTTGGTAATGCGGGAGAGCACCTCACCCACGGTGCGGGACTCAAAGTACTTCATAGGCATCCGGTGGATCTTTTCCGAGATATCCCGCCGCAGACCGTAACAGGTCTTTTGGGTGACCCCGCTCATGATCCAGCCCTGGAGCAGGGAAAAGCCGGCGCTGATGAGATAGAGCACCAGCAGCAGCCCCAGAATGCGGCCGATCCTGCCGAAGTCAATGCCTCCAGCTCCCTGTACCTTGGACACCAGGCCGGTAAAAATCTCTGTGGTGGCCTGGGAGAGCACCTTTGGCCCCACAATATTGAATATGGTGGAACACACGGCGAAGATCCCCACCAGGGCCAGCTGGAGCTTGAAGGTACCCATATGAGACAACAATTTTTTGATGGTGCCTTTGAAATCTTTGGCCTTTTCACCGGGCACCCCCGGTCCCCGGTGGCCCATAGGCCCCCGGGGACCCGGCGCGGTATGACGCTCACTCATGCGCCTGCACCTCCCAATTCCGCTTCTGAAAGCTGGCTTCTGGCGATCTCCTGATAGGTGGGACAACTGGCCATCAGCTCCTCATGGGTACCGATGCCCGCCACCTTACCCTCGTCCAGCACAATGATCTGCTGGGCGTGGAGGATAGTGGAAATCCGCTGGGCCACTATGATGACGGCGGCATCCTTCACCTGCTGGCTCAGCGCCCGGCGCAGGGCGGCGTCGGTCTTGTAGTCCAGAGCGGAGAAGGAGTCGTCAAACAGATATACCTTCGGATTTTTCGCAATGGCCCGGGCGATGGACAGCCGCTGCTTCTGACCGCCCGACACATTGCCCCCTCCCTGGGCAATGGGGGACTGATAGCCCTCCGGCTTGGCCTCAATAAAGTCACCGGCCTGGGCAATGGCCGCCGCCTGACGCATGGCCTGATCGGTGATGTCTGCCCCGCCGAACTTCAGGTTACTCTCAATGGTGCCCGAGAAGAGTACCCCCTTCTGGGGCACATACCCCAGCAAACTGTGGAGCTTGTGGAGGGACAGCTCCCGGATATCCACGCCGTCAATGGTGATGCGGCCGCAGCTCACATCAAAGAACCGCGGGATCAAATTGAGGAGCGTGGACTTGCCGCTGCCAGTGGAGCCGATGATGGCGGTGGTCTCCCCCGGCCTGGCGGTGAAGGAGATGTGCTCCAGTACGTCGGCCTGGGCATCAGGATAGCGGAAGGACACATCCTCAAAGCACACCTGACCCTGCCACTCCCCCTTGCTCTCATCCCGGTTTTTTCCGGGCTCCGGGTCGTGAATGGTCACCTGGGTATCCAGCACCTCCTGGATCCGCTTGGCGGATACGCCCGCCCGGGGCAGCATGATGGATACCACCGAGATCATCAAAAAGGCCATGACGATCTGCATGGTATAGGTAATGAAGGCAATCATATCTCCCACCTGCATGGTACCCAAATCTACCCCGTGGGCTCCCGCCCACACGATGAGCACCGAGATGCCGTTCATAATCAGCATCATCACAGGCATCATCATGGACATGGTGCGGTTGGTGAACAGCTGGGTTCCCATCAGGTCACGATTGGCCTTGTCAAAGCGTTTTTCCTCGTACTCCTCCCGGCTGAAGGCCCGGATCACGCTCAGGCCAGTGAGAATTTCCCGGGAAACCAGGTTTACCCGGTCGATAAGGGTCTGCATCTTCTTGAACTTGGGCATGGCCACCGTCATCAGCACTACGATAAGCGCCAGCAGCACACCCACCGCCACAGCGATGATCCAGCCCATGCCGGTGCGGGTGGTGGCCACCCGGACAATGCCTCCGATGCCGATAATGGGGGCGTAGAGCACCAGCCGCAGCAGCATGACCACCACCATCTGAATCTGCTGGATATCATTGGTGGAACGGGTGATAAGCGAGGCAGTGGAGAACCGGTCAATCTCCGCGTTGGAGAAGGACACCACCTTACGGAACACCTGGCCCCGCAGCTCCATGCCCACACTGGCCGCCAACCGGGAGGCCAGCATACCCGCCGTGATGGCGGCGGCCACCATCAGCAGAGTCAGAGCCAGCATTTTGCCGCCGGTGGTCAGCAAATAGTGCTGCTGGAGGGCATCCAGATCCACGCCCAGGGCCTGGTACTCCTGCCGGACAAACAAAATGGCCATCTGATCCGTCATGGTCTCGGCGGCGGAGCCATACTGTCCGGCCATTGCCTCCATCTGCGCCATAAGCTGAGATTGAACGGCCTGGCGGCCCATCTGCTCCGCCTGCTGAACCAGAGCGGCGGGGTCTGTTCCCTGCTGCCCCATCTGGTAGAGGACCACCATGGGCAGGCTCAGCATCTCATCCAGGCGTTCAAGCACCTCCCTGTCCCCCACCGTCAGCGTATACACCCCATTCCCGTCAGAGGTGTAAGCCCCCCGGAGGGCCGCCTCGTCCTCGTCGCTCAAAAACAGCGTCAGCGCCTCCAGAGTGCTCTCCCGCATCTGCTCCGGGGTCACCCGCTCCACACCACTCTGCTGGATCCCTACATCCACAATGTCCGATGTGTATCGGGGCAGCGTCAGGTCGCAATAGGCCTGCACGCACAGCAGCGCCAGAATCAGCGCCACCATCCCTACATGCTTTTTCAAATATCGCAGGATATTCAGCATATCCGTTCCTCCTTACTCCAACGGCATCTTGTCCCGCTCTTCCAAAACGGTCTCCGTCAGCTGGTCCAGCTGGACCGTCAGCGCCCGCAAGGCGTCTTCACCCATGCGCTGGGCCACCCGCTGGGCCAGTTCCTCCATCTGACGCCGGCTGGCCTCCAGCAAGCGCTGTCCACTTTCGGTCAGCACCACATAGGTGGTGCGCCGGTCCCTGGGATTGGTCCGGCGCTGAAGCAGCTCCTTCTCCTCCAACTTCCGCAGGGTACGGGATACCGCCGGCGGCGAAGCATGGGTACACTCCATCAGCGCGGAGACATACACTCCCCCGGCCTCCGGTTGTTCCGCCAGCCTGCGCTGAACCAGCTGCAGCATCCAGTATTCCCCCATGGGCAGCCCACCCATGGGCAGGCTCTGACGGACCTGAGCCAACCGCCGCAAAGCTCCGCCAAGCTGTTCCACCAGCTCTTCTTCCATGTTTATAATCCTCCATCAATTATTAACCTAGTTATTAATTAACGCATTGCACATATTACAACGTCTCTGCCCGGAAGTCAAGGCAGTTTTCGCCGTAGAATTGTAAACACTTTGTGAAGGCGGCAAACGGAAAACCTCCGGTGGAGCGCGCATGCGCGCTCCACCGGAGGTTTTCCGTTGTCTTTTATTCGCTCTTGGTAATGGCGGTGATCACGGGGTAAGTGCCATCTACGCCCAGCTCCCCGGTGTAGGACACGTCCACCTTGTCACCCTCGGTAAAGCCGTCCATCGTCACGCCCTCACCATACTCCATAGTTTGATACTCGCCGTCATCGGTGAGCAAAACCAAATAGTTGTCAATCCGATTGATCACGCCATGGACCACCTTGCTCTCCGTTTTTTCCTCCGTGACGGTGGGCTGACTGCTGGCCGGAGGCTGGTTTGTTCCGCCTCCCTTGGCGCCGCATCCGGTCAGGGACAGGCCCGTCACCATCAGGGCCAGGGCCATGCAAGCAATTCGTTTCATGATACGTTACCTTCCTTTTTCTAATTTATGGCTGAACTTGCCGCTGGAACTCCTCCGGCGGCTCTATTCCGGCTGTCTGGTAAAAGGCAAATACCCTGTCCCAGTCCACCTCTTCCTCATAGTCCTGAAGCAACCCTGCCAGCCCCCGCAGCATGGTGTCCCGCTCCTCATCGCTGGCATTCGCAAAATGGAAATCCATAAAGTCCAGCACAGGTTCCACCCGGTCTGACTGAAGCAACAGCTGATAATACTGGTCCAAAAAGCAGCTGCTCTCATAGGCCTCCATGGTGGGGAAACACACCGGCACATCGTTGCCCGTGCGCGCCTCCACGATCACGTCTCCCTGCAGCATGAGCCGCCGGGCCTCCGCCTGCTCCACGGTTGTCTCCTGTCCAAACTCCAGGAAAAATTTCCCTTGCTCGTCCCGCAGAACCCGGGTACCAGAAGCGTTGTAGCCGCTGGCCGCCTGCTGGAACCCATCCGCATCAAAGGACAGCGTTCGCACAGAGTAAACTGTATCCAGCTGGATCGCCGCCGGGGTGAGCTCAATCACCAGGCTGCCGGGATCCCGGTATTCCTGAATCTGCACATCGGCGTCGCTCTCCAGCTCCAGCTGTATCGACGTGGTATCGCCGGTACTGGTGGGCAGCTGACAGACCGACTTGATGTACTGACTGGTATCTCTGGCCCGGGAAATCTCCGAGAGCACCTCTACTCCTCCTGTTCCGGGCAGAGTGATGGTGACAGTTTTGGGGTAAGAGGAAAACTCCGCCTGATACAGGGCCGCGTCCGCCTGCCGGAAGTCCAGCCGGATCTGCTCCCTGTCGCCGCTGCGCTCCATGGTCAGCACAGCCACTCCCTCTTCGCCCCGGACGCCGCCCTGGGCCAAAGGCTGGTTCTTCTCAAACACCCGCACCAGCTGACCCACCACAGGCAGCTCCCGTATCGCTGCGGCAAAGGCCGGAGAAAACCGGACGCCGCCTGCAAAAATCGTCAGCACCAGCAGAAAGGAGCAGGCTGTGCGTGCAGCCATCCGTCTCCGTCTGGCCCGCCGGGCCGCTATCTCCTTTCCCCGGCACATACCCTGCCGGAGTACCTCTGCCAGATCAGCGGGAATCTCCACCGATATCTCCCAGTCTCTATCCATACACCCGCATCCTTTCCCGCATGGTCCTCAAACCGCGATAATATAAGGATTTTACGCTGTTTTCCGACTTTTTGAGGATCTGCGCGATTTCCGCAAAGGTCATATTCTCATAGATTTTCAGAATAATGACCGTACGGCTCTTGTGCTCCACCCCGTCCAGCGAATCCCTGACCCAAAGTGCGTCGCCCCAATGCTCCTCCTGGTCCAGCGGCTCCAGCAGCTCGTCATACCAGACAGCCTTCCGTGCGTGCCGGCGCAAAAAGGAGGAAGCCGTATGGGCCAGGATCCGATAGAACCAGGGGTAAAACTTCTCCTGATCCTTCAGGCTCGCTTTTCCCACATAGGCTTTGCAGACTGCATCCTGGACGATATCCTTGGCGTCCTCGGCGTTATGTACATATCCGTAGGCCACACGATAAAATGAGTCGCTTTTCACCTCAATCAACCTGAGGAACTCCTCATCCGTCAGTTCTCTGTCTGCCCGCAGCTGCATCCTGTCACGACCTCCTTTCTACATCATAAGACTCCCGTCCTTCCTGGATAGTTGCAAAAAATTTTCTTTTTTCCAACAAATCATTTGGCTAAAAAAGCGTCTCCGCCCAACAGGCGGAGACGCTTCCAAGATATAGTTTTTTCGCAGAGGCCTCCGCGTTTTCAGTGGGCCCCGCAATAGGCCCCGATGGCCCGGAACTGGCGGGTCACCGCCCCGCACAACTCGTTATAATAGTTCAGGTAGTCCTTCTTGGCCTGCCGCTCCTCCCGCAGCCGGGTCTGAAACTGTCTCCACTCCGCACAGCTCTTATGGCAGCCTTCACAATAGGCTGAACAGCTCTTTTGACAGGGAATCACAAGAAAAACCCCTTTCCTCCTATATGGATTGGCAGTCGGCCTTGCCGCCACCGCTTTGAGGATAGCAAATTTCAGGCACGCTTT
Source organism: Candidatus Flavonifractor merdavium (assembly GCA_019119335.1). Taxonomy (GTDB): domain Bacteria; phylum Bacillota; class Clostridia; order Oscillospirales; family Oscillospiraceae; genus Flavonifractor; species Flavonifractor merdavium. Next base: position 49,356 of record DWXF01000043.1, on the reverse strand, counting down.
CTATCAAGATATGGTAAAGACTACCTAAAATCTTTCCCGCTTCTTCGACATCGTTCAGCAAAACACACCTGTCCGCCGCGTTATACTGGACGGCGGAGGTGGGCTATGAGACGCTTTTTCTGCCGGGTTGGTATCTGCGCGGCGCTATTCTGCGCCAATCCTCTGGCCTTTTTCCGCGCCGCCGCCCATCCCCGCAGCTCTGGCGGCAGGGAGCTGCGCCGCCTGCTTCGGACGTGCGGCCGCTGAATTTCTCCTCCGGTTTTGCATGTTTCCGGTTGACATCCTGCAAAACAAGAGGTAAGATAAGGTGCGTTGCAGGACAGAGAGGTCCCGAAGGATATTCGGGGCCTCTCTGTCTATTTTCAGGGGAAGGAGTCTTATTGTGACGAAATATATTTTTGTAACCGGCGGCGTGGTGTCCGGTCTGGGCAAGGGGATCACCGCTGCCTCCCTGGGCCGTCTGCTGAAAGCCAGGGGACTGAAGGTTGCCGCCCAAAAGCTGGACCCCTATATCAACGTGGACCCGGGCACCATGAGCCCCTATCAGCACGGTGAGGTATTCGTCACCGAGGACGGAGCGGAAACCGACCTGGACCTGGGTCATTACGAGCGGTTTATTGACGAGGACCTGAACCAATACTCCAACCTGACCACCGGCCGGGTATATGCCAACGTCATAGCCAAGGAACGCCGGGGCGAATATCTGGGCGGCACCGTACAGACTATCCCCCACATCACCGACGAGATCAAACGATTTATTTACAACGTGGGCCGGAAAACCAGCGCCGACGTGGTGATCACCGAGATCGGCGGCACCACCGGCGATATGGAGAGCCAGCCCTTTCTGGAGGCTATCCGCCAGGTAGGGCGGGAGGTCGGCCGGGACAACGCCTTGTTTATCCATGTGACGCTGGTGCCCTATCTGCGGGCCTCCGGCGAGCACAAATCCAAGCCCACCCAGCACTCGGTAAAGGAGCTCCAGGGCTTCGGCATCTCCCCTGACCTGATCGTGCTGCGGTGTGACGAGCCCATCCGGGATGAGAGTATTTTTGAGAAAATTTCCGGCTTCTGCGGCGTGAGCCGGGACTGCGTGATCGAAAATGTCACCCTGCCAAACCTGTACCAGGCCCCGCTGATGCTGGAGCAGGCCCATTTTTCCGATGTCGTATGCCGCCAGCTGTGCCTGAACACCCCAGCGCCCGACCTCACCGAATGGCAGGAGCTGGTGGAGCAAATGGGGCGGCAGGACCGCTCGGTAAGCATTGCCCTGGTGGGAAAATACATCCAGCTCCACGACGCCTATCTGTCTGTGGCCGAGGCGCTGCGCCACGCGGGCTACGGGCTGCACGCCCGTGTGGACATCCGCTGGATCGACTCTGAAACCCTGACTCCGGAGAACTGTGAGCAGGTTCTGTCCGGTGCGGATGGCATCCTGGTGCCCGGCGGCTTCGGCAGCCGCGGGATTGAGGGTATGGTGCTGGCCGCTCAATACGCCCGAACCCACAGGATCCCCTATCTGGGCATCTGTCTGGGCATGCAGATCGCGGTCATAGAATTTGCCAGAAACGTTGCCGGTCTCACCGGAGCCGCCTCTGGGGAGTTGGACCCGGACTGCCCTTATAAGGTCATCGACTTTATGCCCGGTCAGAGCAACAGCATCGACAAGGGAGGCACCCTCCGTCTGGGCAGCTGGCCCTGTCAGGTGCGACCGGACACCCTGCTGGAGCGGTGTTACGGCCAGCTCCTGATCCAGGAGCGCCACCGTCACCGCTATGAGTTCAACAACGACTACCGCCGCCAGCTGGAGCAGGCCGGGCTGGTCCTCAGCGGCACCTCTCCCGACAGCCGCCTGGTGGAGGCGGTGGAGCTGCGGGATCACCCCTTCTTCCTGGGCGTTCAGTTCCATCCGGAGTTTAAGAGCCGGCCCAACCGGCCCCATCCCCTGTTTCACGGTTTTGTCTCCGCCGCGCTGGAGAAAGCACCCAAAACAAATTAGTTCGGCAACGGTTACAAACACAGCAGCCTGCCCGAAAAGGCAGGCTGCTTTTCTATACCCGCCCGCCTTGACGGAGGAATGACAGAACCGCTATAATATAGACAAATTAGCTAAAAATGCAACCGTTGGAAGGGGTGGGGTTTGTGTCCGGAGTGCGTTTGGAACACGTGGTGCGGGAGTATGTCATGGGCAGAACCACCATTCGTGCGGTAGACGATGTGAGCTTTTCCATCCCGGAAGGGAAGTACACCATCATCCTGGGCGCCAGCGGCGCAGGCAAGTCCACGGTGCTCAACATTCTGGGCGGGATGGACTCCCCTACCTCCGGATTGGTAACTGTGAATAATAAAGAGATCTCCAGCTTCAACAAGAAGCAGCTCACCCAGTACCGGAGGGAGAGCATCGGCTTTGTGTTCCAGTTTTACAACCTGATGCCCAACTTGACGGTACTGGAAAATGTGGAGCTGGCCAGCCAGATCTGCAAAAATCCCCTGGACGCCAGACAGGTGCTGGACATGGTGGGGTTGGGCGACCGGCTGGGCAACTTCCCCGCCCAGTGTTCCGGCGGCGAACAGCAGCGGGGCGCCATTGCCCGGGCGCTGGCCAAAAATCCCGACGTGCTGCTGTGCGACGAGCCCACCGGCGCGCTGGACTATGTGACGGGCAAGGCCATTCTGGCCCTGCTCTACGACTTGTGTAAGAAGAGTAAAAAGACGGTAGTGGTGGTCACCCACAACGGAGCCCTGGCCCCCACCGCCGACGTACTCATCCGCATGAAAAGCGGTAAAATTGAGTCCTTTACGGAAAATCCCAATCCGGTACCGGTGCAGGAGCTGGAGTGGTAGCATGATCTGGAAAAATTTTTTCCGGGATCTGCGGCGCACCGCCTCCCGGCTCATTTCCGTGAGCATCATTACCATGATCGCCGTGGTGGTATACACCGGCCTCAACGGAATCATCTACAATGTGGACCGGATCATGGGGCGCTACTATACGGAACACAATGTGGCCGACTATTGGCTCACCGGCGTGGGGCTGGACATGGCGGACTGCCGGGCGCTGGAGGGATTGAACGGGATCACCGGCGTGCAGCCCCAGATTCTGTTGGACGCGGAGGAGCGTCACAACAGCGACATTACCCTCTCCCTCTGCGGAATTCCCGCCGACTGGAGCATCAATACCCCCTATATCACCGAGGGAAGGCTTCCCGCCAACAGTCAGGAGATCTTCCTCAGCGACCAGTTTGCCCAGGCCAGAGGCCTGCGGGTGGGCGACTGGTATGAGCTTACCCTCACCGGCCTGGGTATCCATCTGCGGCTTCAGGTGTGCGGTGTGGGAAAGGATCCGGAATACCTCTATCCCGTTAACGCCACCACCCCCTCCCCGGACCTGTCCCGGTATGGCTTTGCCTATGTGCAGGAGGAGACCCTTCAGGATGTCATGGGCCCCCATATCTACAATCAGTTCTGCATTACTACCAGCGAAGCCATGTCCGCAGCGCAGCTGCGCGCCGCCGTGGACGACGTTCTGGGCAGCAAGGTGGTCAATATTCTGGCTCTGGAGGACAATCAGCAGGCCTACTCCCTGATGGAAGGGAAAAACAATCTGGTTCCCATTCTCACCTTCTTCCCCACCCTGTTTTTCCTGTGCGCGGTGCTGATGATGGTGAGCACCATGAACCGACTCATCGAAAGCGCCCGCTCTGACATCGGCACCTTCAAAGCGTTGGGGTACTCCGACCGGACTATTCTGGTCTATTACCTGCTCCACGCGCTGCTGGTGGTAGTGATCGGCTTTCCCATCGGCGCCCTTTTGGGCAAATATATTGCCGCCCTCATTGTGTGGACCATCGCCACCGGCTGTGACCTGCCCCCCATGGAAATCGTCCACGATTTCCATGCCTGGGGCCAGGCGCTGGGCCTCACCGCCCTGTGCTGCATCGGCAGCGCCTGGCTGGTGGCCCGGTCCCTGCTGAAGGAATCCCCCGCCCAATGTATGCGCCCTAAGGCCCCCAAAAGCGGCGGTTCCCTCTTTCTGGAGCATATCCGCCCCCTGTGGCGGCGACTAGGCTTCAACCAGAAATACATCCTGCGCAACACTTTCCGCAACAAGGTACGTATGCTCACCTGTGTGGTGGGCATCGCCTTCTGCATGGCGCTGGTGTTCATGGCCTTTGCCATTAAGGATTCGATGGACGCCTACTCCGACGCCCTGGCGGGCAATCAGAACCGCTATGATGTGATGGTCAGTCTGAATACCTCGGTAACGGAGCGCCAGTATAGCCGGCTGGTTTCCGCCCCCGGCGTCACCGGAGCGGAGCTGGAGATGACCACCACCTGCTGGCTGTACAGCAGCAGCCAGCGGGCCACCACCACCCTGACAGTGGCAGAGGACGCCGTATCCCTTCACCTGTACGATCCCTACGCCTCCGCCCCCCTGTCCCTTCCCCGGAAGGGACTGGTATTGGAAAAACAGCTGGCGGATGAGCTGGGTCTGGCGGAGGGGGATTCCATCACCCTCCGGTTCACCGGAGAAAACGGCTATATCACCCTGACCGTGGCGGAAGTCAACCGCTGCGTCAGCGGAGCCTATGTGAGCCGCAGCCTGTGGCGGAGCCTGGGCCGGGCATATATCCCAACGGCGGCCTACCTGACCGCCGCCGACCCTGTCGCCCTGGAGACAGAGCTGGACCACTATGATTTCGTGGATGGCTGGCAGAGCCGGGAGACCGTCACCGCCGCCGTGGTGGAGAAGATGGAGAATACCTCCATGGTGGTATATATCCTCATCGTCTTTGGCGGCGGGCTTGCCTGCATCGTCATCTATAACCTGGGGATCATGAGCTTTTTTGAGCAGCTTCGCAGCCTGGCCACGCTGATGGTGCTGGGCTTTTACGAGCGGGAGATCAAGCGGCTTCAGCTGAGTGAAAACCTGATCTTCGCCGCCGCCGGTATTCTGCTGGGCATTCCGCTGGGTATCGCCCTGGATCGTTTTCTCATCCTCTCCATTACCTCTATGCCTCTGGAGGTGATGATCACGCCCAAGGCCATCGGCCTGTCCTGCGGCGTGACCATGCTGTTCGCCCTGGGTGTCAATGTGGTAATCGGACGGAAAATGCGGGAGATCGACATGCTGGGCGCGCTGAAAAGTGTCGAGTGAGCCCGGTTATATAAAACATATCACAGTTTCCTGGTCAAAAGGGGTGGAGCTGATGAAGTATGGGAAAAAGGCTGTGGCCTGTACGCTGGGCCTGCTGCTGCTGACTGGCTGTTCCAACGGCGAGGGCAAGGACCGCGCCACTGTTTTCCCTGACACCGGGCCGGTGGAAAACACAGTGGAGGACACGGGTACCGTCACTTACCGAGACAATTACAATATTGTACCCCAGTTCAACGGCACGGTGATCTCCTGTTCCTTTGAGGAGGGCGATACCGTAAGTGCAGGCCAAACCCTGTATGAGCTGGATGCCGGAGATCTGGAAGACCAGATCGAACAGGCCGCGCTCTCTTTGGACAGCGCCCAGGCCTCCCTCAGTCAGGCACAGGCTGCCTGCGCCGACCTGACCGTAACCTCCTACGCCGCCGGCACCGTTACTGCGGTTAATGTCCACGTGGGAGATTATGTCTCCACAGGCAGTCCCATTGCCCAGGTGGTGGACAGCCAGAATTTGAAGCTCACTGTTCCCTTTTGGGTGGAGGATGCCGCCTCTCTTGCGCCGGGGGCCTCCGCGGTGATCTCCTTCCCCAACCGGGCGGAAACGGTAACCGGCACGGTGGAGCGGATTTACGACACCCCCAGCGCCCTGTCCGGCGGGCGGACCGGCGTCTATGTGGAGTTCTCCTTCCAAAATCCAGGCACAGTACTCAGCGGAGACTCCGCTTCCGCCGCTGTGGGTTCCGCCGTCTGCATGGAATCCGGCACCGTATCCAACGCCACTGAACAGACCATCTACGCCACCCAATCCGGGCAGGTGCTCACCCTGCCCATCCAGGCCGGCTCCGCTGTCACCGTGGGGCAGACTGTGATGACCATTAAAAACGACAGCCTCACCAACGCGGTAACCAACGCCTCCCTGTCGGTGGAATCGGCCCGCACCTCCCTGGAGCAGCTCCAGTCCAAACGGGCGGATTACACCATTCTGGCGCCGGTGGACGGCGTGATCCTCACCCGGTCGGTAAAGCTGGGGGATCTGGCGTCGGCGGGCACCCCCATGGCGGTGCTGGCTCAGCCAGAGGAGCTGTGCGTCCACGCCGACATCAACGAGCAGTACATTGAGCGCATCTGGCCTGGTCAGCAGACCAAGGTGGCCTTTACCGACGACAGCGGACAGCCCCGAAGCTACACTGCCACAGTGGCGCGCATCGACGACACCGGCATCACCTCCGGCGGCGTGACCGACTACACTGTGGAGCTGACGCTGGACAGCACCGATGGGCTGCGGGACGGAATGAACGTCAATGTAGCCATCATTACCGATCGGAAGGAAAACTGCCTTCGGATTCCGTCCCAGGCAGTCAGCGGCGGTACCGTACAGGTTCTGAGGGACGGAAAGACTGTGGAAATAGAGGTGGAGACCGGCATCTCCGGCGGCGGGTACACCGAGATCCTGCAAGGTCTGACCGCCGAGGACGAGGTACTTCTCCCCTGACAGCAAAACATGGGACACAGGCAGCCAGCCTGCGTCCCATGTTTTTTATTGGGTTACAATGACGCGCACCACCGCATCCACCCCCAGCGTACCGCTGTAATAGATGGTAAAGGTATCGGTGTAGGCCTTGGCCTGAGCCAGCGTGATCCAGTTCCCGGTGTCCGAGTTGTACACTTCCACCTGGTTGCTGACGGGAATCTGCACTCCGTCGGCCACCACGGCCTCCTGGCCGTCGAAGTCGGTGCGGGACACCTGCCGCACCGTTGTCAGTTCGGCGGTACCCACCACGGTTCCCTCCGCATTTGCCGCAATGCCGCCCATGGTTCCGCCTGTCACCGAGAGGATGGCGGTATACTCCTGGCTCGTTCCGCTGCTGTTGGAAAGAGACACCTTTCTTACCGTGTAAGAATCCTCCTCCGTCTGACCCACAGTTTCGCTCCAGCTATAAATCTTGCCATAGGTATAGGCGTTGTCGGCCACATCGTCCAGCAGGAGGAGATTTACCTCTCCCTGGTCGTTGGTGGCGTAAAAATCAATGTGGGAAGCGGAGACTGTGCTGACCAGGATGTCCTCCAGGTCGATCTCCACCGCCGGGCTGTCCTTCACCCGCTCGTAGACCGCTACATCCTCCGCCAGCGGGATGCTGCCCAGAGTATTTCGGGTCAGATCCAGAGAGAGCGAGACCGTCTTTTCCGCCGGAGAGGCCGAGAGCGTTCCCATACCGGTGGAGACGACCCTTACCAGGTCTCCCTCCTCCCCGCTGCCGGTAAGGGCCCCCTTTACCGTCAGGCCACAGGTCAGCGTCACCTGTCCGTTTTGCAGCATTCCATAGAGGTCGGCCTGCCGCTCACTGTAAGACACCGCGGATACCACTTCCCCCTCCCCATTGAGGGTGACGGTGATCCGGTCTCCCACCTCAAACTGGCTCAGGCTGCTCCGGCCGCTGTCCGCCACCGCCAGCTGGAGCCCCAGAAGCGTGATGGTGTCGGGGGACGTGGCGTTGGGGCTGGCATCCTCATAGTAGCCGCTGAGCAAAACTCCCTCGTAGGCTGTCACCTGAGAGGCGGTCACCAGGTCCACCACACCCTTTTCGTTATAGTAAAGCGTAACGGTGTCCCGGCCGTCCAGATCATACCAGCAGACACTGTATGCCGCCAGCGTATCGTCCAGCAGCACATTGGCGGAGTTGGAAACACTGTAAAACCCGCCGGAAGTATCAGTAACCCCGTTGGCATCTACCTCCGCCAGCGTCAGTGTGCGGCTGATGGTACCATCCGGGAGAAAACCGGCGGTCTCTCCCGCCTGATCCAGCAGCAGGGTCCCCCGGCTGCCCTCCAGCGTTTCCGGCAGGTCCTGGGCGGACTGGTAATAGCTCACGCCCTGGGTGGTACACACCTGCACCAGTCCGCCGGTCCCGTCCTCACCCTCTGCATCCACGTCCAGCAGGACTGCATCGGCGACCTTGGAGGCGCACAGCTTATCAATATAGTCGCCCCCGTCCCGGTCATGCATGGATAGCATACTGTATAGCAGCAACGCCGCCTCGCCCCGGGTGAGGGCGTGGGAAGCATTGGCGGAGATCCCGTCCAGCAGGCCCAGCTTCTCCCCAAGGCTCATGTAGTCCTCCGGCCAGAAAGGCCCCACATCCTCCGTGGTGTAGCCCAGCAGATGGAGCGCCACCGTGACCGCCTGACCCACCGTGACCGGGTCGTCCGGGCCAAAGGAGCCGTCTCCGTAGCCGGAGACCAGCCCCTCCTCGTAGGCCAGGTTGATATAGGGCGCGGCCCAATGGCTTCCAGCCACATCGGAAAAGAGGGTGCGGTAAGCGCTGCCGCTCACCTGATCCCCATGTCCCTCCGCCAGCACCGCCAGCTTGCAGAACTGGGCCCGGGTCAGGCCGTCCTCCGGATGGTAGGCGCCGTCGGCGTAGCCGGAGACAATCCCCAGGCTGGTCAGCACCTCCACCGCCAAAGCGGTGTCCCCGCTGACATCGGTTAAGGCCTCCGCCGGGGCGGGCAGGGCCGCCAGAGTCAGGCACAGCCCGCCCGCCGTCAGCAGGGCAAGAACTTTTCGCTTCAATGAAATCGCTCCTCCTTCTGTCAATCTGCCCGCAGGGCGTCCACCGGCTGAAGGTTGGACGCCTTCAGCGCCGGATAAATGCCGAACACAATGCCGATGACCACCGAGAACAGGAACGCTCCCGCCGTCACCAATCCGCCCGGCAGCAAAATCAAATCATACATGGCCTTACCCAGCACCAGGCTCAGGCCAAAGCCCAGCAGGATCCCGATCACGCCCCCCATCCCGCTGAGAATGGCGGCCTCTACCAGAAACTGGCCCACGATCTCTCCACGGGGCGCACCGATGGACTTTTTGATGCCGATTTCCCGGGTACGTTCGGTGACGGTGACCAGCATGATATTCATAATGCCGATACCGCCCACCAGCAGCGCAATTCCGGCGATACCTCCCAGCACCACGCTCATGGAGGTGGTCTCCTCAGTAGATTCGGTCATGGCAGAATTGCCGTTCTCCAGCTCATACTCCCCCACGGTGGAAGGAATCGCGTCCGCCAGAAACACCTCCAGACTGGTCATGACCGCGTCCATATGGTCAGAGGTATCCACCTTCACCGTAAAGGAGGTAAGGTAATCGCTCTCTAAAATGGCCCGGTTCAGAGAGTAGGGGATCACCGCCATATCGTCCATCGAGCCCTCTGTGCCCCCGTCCTTCTGGTAGTAAGTCCCCACCACGGTGAAGGGGTTGCCGCCAATGTACACAGTCTCTCCGATGGGGTCGGCATACTGGAACAGACTGTCCGCCACATAGGAGCCCAGCACGCACACCATGTTGCGCTGCTGGATATCAAAGGCATTGATATCCCGGCCCTTCTCCAGCGTGTAGTTGTTGCAGGCGGCGTACTGGTCGCTGCCAAAGTACACGCTGCCGCTGTCCAGGGTGGTTGTTCGGCGCTTGATGGGCAGCGAGGTGGACAGGTCGGGACTCACCCCCTCCACCATATCGGACAGCTCCTGATTGCCGTAGTCATACAAAGCGTCCATCACATCCACCGACCGGCTGGTGTCGTACCAGCTGACAGTGACGTTGACCTTGTTGACACCCAGCTTTTCATAGTAGGCGGTAATATCCGCGTTGTATCCCGACACCAGGGCCACCAGCACCAGCACCGCCGTCACACCGATGATGATACCCAGCATGGTGAGAAAGGACCGGCCCTTCTTGTCCCCGATGGAATCCAGAGCCATCCGCACTGCGTTCACGGCGCCACCGCCCGGGACACGGGCAGGTCCACCAGCACGCCGTCCCACAGGCTGTCATGGACAATTTTTCCGTCCATCACCCGCACGGTGCGGTCGGCCTGGGCAGCGATGCCGTTATCGTGGGTAATGAGGATCACGGTAGTACCCTCCCGGTTCATCTCCCGCATCAGCGCCAGCACCTGGGCGCCGGTTTTGGAGTCCAGCGCGCCGGTGGGCTCGTCGGCCATGAGGATGGGCGAGCGGGCGGCAATGGCCCGGGCAATGGCCACCCGCTGCTGCTGCCCGCCGGAGAGCTGGCCGGGGCGGCTGTTGGCCTTGGCGGCAATATCCACCCGCTCCAGGGCCTCCAGCGCCCGGGCCCGCCGCTGGACCAGGGGAATTTTCTGGTACAGCATGGGCAGGGCCACATTCTGCCACACGTTCAGCGAGGGGATCAGGTTGTAGCCCTGGAAGATAAAGGCAATCTTGCGGGAGCGGATCAGCTCCAGCTCCCGGCGGCTCCGACCGCTGATGGGGGTACCGTCCAGGTAATACGCCCCGGAGGTGGGCACGTCCAGACAGCCCAGAATATTCATCATGGTGGACTTGCCGGAACCGGAGGTGCCGATGATGTCCACAAACTCCCCCCGCTGAATTTCCAGCGTCACCCCGTCCAGGGCGTTGACCTGGTTCTCCTGTCCCTGCGCATAAATTTTATAGACATTGTCCAGTCGGATCAGACTCATCTTGCGCCTCCTTTAACCCATGGGCCCGCCGCCCATACCGCCCTGTATGCCGCCGGGCATTCCGCCCCCGCCGGAGAAATCAGGCATGCCTTCTATTTCCTGTCCGCTCTCTCCCTGACTGGTGGTATCTCCGCCGGAGGGCGCGGCCTGCTGATAGCGGGTAAAGACCTCCACATCCTCCTCCACACCGGAGAGAATGCGGACATACTGACTGTTGGATACACCAGTCTCCACCGGAACGGCGTAAAATCCGTCCGGCACCACGCCATCCTCCAGATCCACCGCGTTGTCCGGCCGGCTGTCCGCCTTGACGAACAGGCAGACGCCCTCTGTGGTACTCTGGAGGGCGGCGATGGGGGCCAGCACCCCTTCAGACTCGTCTCCCACGGTAATGGTGTAGGACACGTTGACGCCGGCGGAGAGCGCTCCATTGCTGGGGATAGTGATGGTGATGGGGAAATAGGCCACGCCGTTGGTATTGGTGGCCTCGTAGCTGATGGCCGTTACCGTGCCGGTATAGTGGGTGTCGGTCTCCGCCCCGGTCTGGGTAACGTCAACCTCCATACCCATGGTGATGTTGTCTATGTCCAGCTCGTCAATGTTGGCGGTGATGGTCATGGAGTCCATATTATACAGGGTAACGGCGGTCTGCCCCGCCTGGCGAGGGCTCTCCCCCTCCTGCAGCCCCACCATAATCACCTTGCCGGAAATCTCCGCGGTCACGTTATAGTCCGCCCGCTGCTCCTCAGTCTGGGTGATCTTCTCCTGGGTCTGGGTAATTTTGTCCTGGGTCTGGGTAATGCTCCGTTCCACCGACTCCACCTGCTTCTTCAGGTCCGAGCCGTCCACGGAAAAGAGCAGCGTGCCTTTGGATACCGATTCGTAGTCAGAGATATTGACAGCGGTCAGCTCCCCGCCCACCTCCGCCACAATGTCTTTGCTGGCGTAGTACTCCAGGGTCCCCTCCACCGCTGGATAAAGCTTCTCTCCGGAGTCGGCCACCAGGTAGCCCGCGCCGCTCATTCCTTCGGTAAGCGCGCCGGGATTTTCCACGGTCACGGTCACCGCGAAGCAGCGGGTACCCTCTGTGGTAACCCGGTCCACCTTTTTGATCTCCGTTACGGTCCCCTCAAAGGTGCGCATCAGGCTGGCCACGGAAATGCCTGCCTCCATACCCACATGGACCTGATCCTCATAGGCGTAGCTGAAATACTGGGTCAGGGTCATCTGGCTGTCATCCACCAGGGTGGCCAGCCTGGTTCCCGCGTTTACACTGTCTCCCACCTCTGCGGTCACATCGGTGATCCGCCCGGAAAAAGGCGCGGTGACCGACAGAGCCGCCATGCTTTCGTTCAGCTCGGCCAGCTGGCTTTGGGCGTCGGACAGAGTGTTCTCCAATTCGGTAATCTCGTCCTGGTAGGTCTCGATCTGTTCATCCAGCTCGGTGGAATCCTGAGTATATAGCAGTTGGCCCGCCTCCACCGTATCTCCGGCCGAAACATAGACGCCGGTGATTTCGCTGTCCGAGGCGGCGGTGTAGGTCACGCTGTCCGCCGGCACGGTGGTTCCCGTCCCCTCAATGGTGGTGGCGAGACTGCCGTAGGTGGTCCGCTCTGTCAGAGCTGTCCGTTCCTCCTGAGAAAAGAACAGCTGCCCGATACCCGCCGCGCCTCCGGCCACCGCCGCAACCACCACCGCCAACAGGATCAGCCGCTTGGGCGATATCTTTCTCCGTGGCTTATCTGGAGCCGGTGGTGTCTGAATTTCCGGGGCCAGTTTTCCCTTTTTTACCGCAATGAGCTGCATGTATGCATCCTCCCATTCTGTTCCGGTTTCCGGGACAGTATAGTGCCGCAAGCTGAAATTACCCTGAAAAAAGGAAACCATAAATTGTTAACACTCTGTAAATCCTTTTTTCTTCCATCTGCGCTATGATTTTCTTCAGGCAAATTTCAGTTTTCAGAGGTATGATGATGCAAACACCAAGGAAAGGAATAGTCGTATGCGGATCTTGATTGTGGAGGACGAGCAGCGCCTGGCGGAGGCGCTGGGGCAGATTATGGCGGAACAGCGGTATCTGGCCGATCTGGTATACGATGGCGCGGATGGGTTAGACTACACCCTGACAGGGCAGTACGATGCCATTATTCTGGATGTGATGCTGCCCAAGGTGGACGGCTTTGAGGTGGCCCGGCGGCTGCGGTGCGCCCACATATCCACGCCCATCCTCATGCTCACCGCCCGGGATGAGATGCCTGACAAAATTGCCGGCCTGGACCACGGGGCGGACGACTACATGACCAAGCCCTTTGATATCGGGGAACTGCTGGCCCGGGTGCGGGCCCTGACCCGTCGGCAGGGCGAGGTAATCGGCGAGCAACTCACCGCCGGAGACCTGACCCTGGAGCTCTCCACCCGCTGCCTGCGCTGCGGCGCCAAGTCTGTGCGCCTGGGTTTTAAGGAATTTGACATTCTCCGCCTGCTGATGCAGCACTCCCGCTCCGTGTACCCAAGGAGGACATCATTTCCAGGGTCTGGGGTCTGGAGTCTGACGCTGAGGATAACAATGTGGAGGTCTATATCTCCTTCCTTCGGAAAAAGCTGACCTTTCTCTCCTCCTGTGTTGCCATCGGTACCGTACGCAAGGTGGGCTACTATCTGGAGGTGCCGGCTGAATGATTCGACGGCTGCGCCGGAAGTTTATCCTGATCAATCTCCTGCTGGTTGGCGTGGTGCTGACTGTTGTCTTTGTCCTGTTGGTGGCCTCCAATGCCCGGCGGTACGCCGACCAGAGCCAGGCGGCTATGCGTATGGCCCTCAGTTGGCGGGAGGACGAGAATCCCCGGTTTGAGATCGGCGCTCCCCCTCCCGACCACAACCCGTCAGATGAGGGCAGCCGGTTTACCATGGTTCCGGTTTTTGTGGTTACCGTGGAGGACGGCGTCGTCACCAGCATCAATGACGGAGGTCAGGTGGAGGTCTCCCGGGAGACGGCAGAGCTGGCGGCGGCGGAAGCCCTGGCAAGCGGCGAAGACAGCGGCATTTTGCGCAGGCTGAATCTGCGGTTCCAGTTGGAAACCCGGCCGGACGGCACGGTACGGGTGGCGTTTGCCGACCAGAGCTGGGAGAGCAGCTCCCTGCGCACCCTGATCCTGAACTGTCTGCTGGTCTGGGCGCTGGCCATGGCCGCCTTCTTCTTTGTGGGGCTCTTCCTCTCCTCCCTGGCTCTGCGGCCGGTGGAGACGGCCTGGAAGCAGCAGCGGCAGTTTGTGGCGGACGCCTCCCATGAACTGAAAACTCCCCTTACCGTCATCCTGGCCAATACCGGCATTGTGCTCGCCCATCCGTCGGACACCGTGTCTGCCCAATCCAAATGGCTGGAATATACCCAGGAGGAGGCCCGCCAGATGAAAGGTCTGGTGGAGGACCTGCTCTTTCTGGCCAAGTCGGATGCCGCCCGGCAGGAATTTCAGACTGCCCAGGTGGATCTGAGCGAGCTGGTCCAGGGCTGCCTGCTTCCGTTTGAGCCTGTGGCCTTTGAAGCTGGGGTCCGCCTGGACGCCCAGGTGGACCCCGGCTTGATACTGACAGGGGATGAGGCCCAGCTCCGCCGTCTGGTGCGGATCCTGCTGGACAACGGCGTCAAATATGCCGACGCGGAGGGAGCCGTCAGCCTCACCCTGACCCGGCAGCAGGACAAACTGCGCCTTACCGTCCGCAACACCGGCGCACCCATTCCGCCGGAGCACCTGCCTCACCTGTTCGAGCGGTTTTACCGGGCGGATGCCGCCCGGAACCGGGCACAGGGCGGTTATGGTTTGGGCCTGGCCATTGCCAAAGCCATCGTGGAACACCACCGCGGCAGGATCTCTGTCTCCAGCGCCGTGGAGAGCGGCACTGTTTTTACCGTTCTGCTGCCCAAAAGCACATAAAAAAGCAAGCCGTCTGCCACAAGGGCAGACGGCTTGCTTTTTCTTTTTCTTAGTAGTTGACGCTGCGGATTTCGAAATAGGCCTGAGGATGGGCGCACACAGGGCACACCTGAGGAGCCTCCTTGCCAAAGTGGATATGGCCGCAGTTACGGCACTTCCACATATACTCGTCACCGCGCTTGAACACCACGCCCTCCTCCAGATTCTTCAGGAGGGTCAGGTAGCGCTCCTCGTGCTCCTTCTCGATCTTCAGCACGCCCTCAAACAGGAAAGCCAGCTTCTCAAACCCCTCTTCCCGGGCGGTGTCGGCCATCTCCCGGTACATCTGGGTCCACTCCTCATTCTCACCGGCGGCGGCGGACTTCAGGTTGGCCATGGTATCGCCAATGCCGCCCAGCTCCTTGAACCACAGCTTGGCATGCTCCTTCTCGTTGCCGGCGGTCTCCTCAAAGATGGCCGCGATCTGCTCGTAGCCCTCCTTCTTGGCCTTGCTGGCAAAATAGGTGTACTTATTGCGGGCCATGCTCTCCCCCGCAAACGCTTTCCAGAGATTGGCTTCAGTCTTGCTGCCCTTCAGTTCCATAACATTTCCATCCTTTCAGTTTTTATTTATAACATGTGTTGATCAGCCTTCGCCCTTCCAGAAGCCGTGGAGATTACACAGCTCGTAAGCCGTTACCTTCCCGTCCCCATAGACAAAGGTTCTCAGTTCCGGCTTGTCGCCCGGCTTGGGGAACTTCAGCACCACAGTATCCTCGGTTACCGCGGCAATCAGGGGGATATAGTGCTCCGGCAGCATGGGATGCTCCACACTGCCCACCTTCACGGTGACAGAGTTGCCGCTGCCATGAGCAGACTTCTCCACTACGGGAACATGCTTCTCCAGCGCTCCGTCGGTGGTGTTGGGCACCACTTCCTCCATCTTCTGCCCGCAGCACATAACAGGCACGCCCTTGTCCACGACCTTATAGATAATATTGCCGCAGTGTGCGCAGCGATACAGCTTGAATTCCATAGCATTAACCAGCCTTTCTTATTTATTTTATATGTTTTTCCCTGTCTTTTGGGCTTTATACCCTCAGTGAACCCGCTTACAGTTTACACAGGTCCCATGAAAAATGACCTCATGCCCCGTTATATCGTGGCCGCTGGCCAACAGCGCCTGTTCATCCAATCCGGCATCATAGGGCAGTTTCATATCATAGACAGAACCGCAGACCTGACAGCAAAAATGGGGGTGAGCCGTGGTGTCGGCATCGTACCGCTCCACCGGAAACGCCATACGGGTAATGCTCCCCTCGTCTGCCAGCAGATTCAGATTGCGGTAGACCGTCCCAAGACTCAGACTGGGATTCTCCGGTTTCAGCCACTGATACAGCATTTCCGCCGTGGGGTGCTCCTCGCTGTGTTTCAATGTCTCAAAAATCAGTTCCCGCTGCCGGGAATAGCGCTTTCCGTTCATAGGCCACCTCTTTTCTCTTGATTTATAAACAGTAATCATTACTGTTATTGATATAATAGCAGATTCTTCCCACACATGCAAGACTTTTTTTAAAAAAAGGGAAAATTTTTTGTATACTTTTCTTTGATACGATCACACTAACTTTTGCAGTCCATTGAACTGACAGGAGGATAGACATGAAACGGATCTGGAGCTTGTTTATGCTGGTGCTGGCCCTGACGGTTCCCCTGGCGGCCTGCAGTCCCAACGTACCGGAGGTCGTGACCCCCACGCCCGCAGTCACCTCCACGCCGGAAGGCGTGCTCGACGACATCGGCGAGGCGGGTAAGGATATTGCCGACGACATCGGGGACGCCGCCAGGAACGTAACCGAAGATGTGAAGGACGGCGTGAAGAACGCCATGCGCTGACGGCAAAATTTTCTGCCGGCTGCCGGTATGCCCTTGACAACGGCCTGCCGGCAGCGTATACTTATTCCGGTCAACTGAATAAGATCTTCAGGGCAGGGTGCAAGTCCCTACCGGTGGTATAGCCCACGAGCCGTAAGGCATGATTCGGTGTAACTCCGAAGCCGACAGTATAGTCTGGATGGAAGAAGATCGTTGTCATACAGGATCGCTTGTCCTGTATCTTTACGATTGCTCTGGTATGTGATGACACATCCCAGGGTTTTTTGTTTACGCGGAAGATGCTGACGCGTCCTCTTTGATTGCCCTGAACAGATCTGTTCAGGGCAATTTTTCTTTGCGGAGATGATGCTATGGAGGACCTGGAATATATGGCTCAGGCTCTGGAGCTTGCAAAGCGCGGAATAGGCTGGACCTCCCCCAATCCCATGGTGGGGGCCGTGATCGTCAAGGAGGGGCGGGTCATCGGTCAGGGCTGGCATGAGAAATGCGGTCAGCCCCACGCTGAGCGCAACGCCCTGGCCGCCTGTACGGAGCCACCTGGGGGAGCCACCATGTACGTTACCCTGGAGCCCTGCTGCCACCAGGGCAGGCAGCCCCCCTGCACCCAGGCCATTCTGGAAGCCGGCATTCGCCGGGTGGTGGTGGGAGCGGGAGACCCCAATCCCCTGGTTGCCGGAAAAGGGATCGCCCTGCTGCGGAAGGCCGGCGTGGAGGTTACAGAGCACGTGCTGGAGCCGGAGTGCGAAGGGCTCAACCGGATCTTTTTTCACTATATCCGCACCGGGCGGCCCTATGTGGCTATGAAATACGCCATGACCCTGGACGGCAAGATCGCCGCCCCCACCGGGGACTCCAGGTGGGTCACCGGCGAGGCGGCCCGACGCCACGTCCAGCAGCTCCGTCACCGGTATACCGGCATCATGGCGGGGGTGGGCACCGTGCTGGCCGACGATCCCCTGCTGACCTGCCGCCTCCCTGGCTGCCGCACCCCGGTGCGGATTATCTGCGACACCCAGCTCCGCACGCCCCTTACCGCCCAGGTGGTGACCACCGCCCGGCAATCCCCTACCCTGCTGGCCACCTGCTGTAACGACGCGGACAAGCGGGCCGCCTATGAGGCGGCGGGCTGCCAGGTGCTTACAGGGCCGGAGCGCAGCGGACATGTGGACCTGAACTGGCTGATGGATGAGCTGGGGCGGCGCGAGATAGACAGCATCCTGCTGGAGGGCGGCAGTACCCTGAACTGGGCCGCCCTGGAGCAGGGCATTGTACAAAAGGTTCTGGCCTACATCGCGCCCAAGCTGTCGGGCGGCAGAGAGGCCAAAACCCCGGTGGAGGGGGCGGGCGTCGCGCTGATGTCCCAGGCTATTGGGCTGACGCACAGCTCTGTCACCCGGCTCGGGGAAGATTTTCTGATCGAAAGCGAGGTGGCCCCCAGTGTTTACGGGGATTGTTGAGGAAATGGGCCAGGTGGAGGGCATCCAGCGGGGCAGGCAGTCGGCTGTCCTGACCATCCGGGCCCAAACCGTGCTGGAGGGCACTAAAATCGGGGACAGCATCGCGGTAAACGGGGTATGCCTGACCGTTACTTCCCTGCTATCCGACCGGTTTTCCGCCGACGTCATGCACGAGACCCTGGACCGTTCTGCCCTGGCCGGGCTCCGGCGGGGCAGCTCGGTCAATCTGGAGCGGGCCATGGCCGCCGACGGCCGGTTTGGCGGTCATATCGTGGCCGGACACATTGATGGCACCGGCCGGATCACCTGCATCAAACGGGACGACAACGCCGTCTGGTTTACCATACAGGCCGCCCCGCAGCTGCTGCGGTACATCGTGGAAAAGGGCTCCATCGCCGTGGACGGTATCAGTCTCACGGTGGCCCGGGTAGCGGAAACCGCTTTTTCCATCTCCGCCATTCCCCACACGGTAGCTCAGACGGTACTTCGGGACCACAAAGAGGGCGATCTGGTCAATCTGGAAACCGACATCATCGGCAAATACATAGAAAAACTGCTCACACCCGCCCCGGAATCCCCGGTGTCCAGCGGACTTACCCTGGATTTTCTGGTGCGGCATGGATTTTAGACAAGGAGGAATCTGATATGGACGAACAATTCTGCACGGTGGAGGAAGCTCTTGAGGAGCTGCGGGCAGGCCGCATCATCATCTCCATCGACGACCCAGACCGGGAAAACGAGGGGGACATGATCTGCGCCGCCCAGTTTGCCACCACCGAAAACGTCAACTTCATGGCGATGCACGCCAAGGGCCTGATCTGCACCCCCGTGAGCCAGGAGCTGGCCGACCGGCTTCAGCTGGAGCAGATGGTCAAGGTCAACACTGACAACCATCACACCGCCTTTACCATCTCCATCGACCACGTAAACACCACCACCGGCATCTCCGCCGAGGAGCGGGGATACACCTGCCGGATGTGCGTGGACCCGGCCACCCGCCCAGAGGACCTGCGCCGTCCGGGCCATGTGTTTCCGCTGGTGGCCCGCCGGGGCGGCGTGCTCGCCCGCAGCGGCCACACGGAGGCCACCGTGGATCTGTGCCGGCTGGCGGGCCTGAAAGAGTGCGGCCTGTGCTGCGAGATCATGCGGGACGACGGCACCATGATGCGCACTTCGGAACTGCTGGAAAAGGCCAGGGAATGGGGTCTGAAGATCGTCACCATCAAGGCTCTCCAGGATTACTGCCGCCTTCACGACAAGCATGTGGTGCGGGAGGCCGCGGCCAAAATGCCCACCCGCTACGGCGACTTCCAGATTTATGGCTACGTCAATGACCTGACCGGCGAGCATCATGTGGCCCTGGTGAAGGGAGATATCGGGGACGGCCAGGACGTGCTCTGCCGGGTCCACTCGGAATGTCTCACCGGAGACGTATTCGGCTCCTGCCGCTGCGACTGCGGCCAGCAGCTGGCCGCCGCCATGATGCAGATTGAGAAAGAGGGCCGGGGCGTGGTACTTTACATGCGTCAGGAGGGCCGGGGCATCGGCCTGATCAACAAGCTGAAGGCCTATGCCCTTCAGGAAAAGGGCTTTGACACCGTGGACGCCAACGTGGAGCTGGGCTTTGCCCCCGATCTGCGGGAGTACTGGACCGGAGCGCAGATCCTGCGGGATCTGGGCGTGCGCACCATGCGGCTGCTCACCAATAACCCGGACAAGGTCTATCAGCTCTCCGAGTTCGGCCTGGAAATCACCCAGCGGGTACCGATCCAAATGGACGCCAACGACTACGATCTGTTCTATCTGAAAACCAAGCAGGAGCGGATGGGGCATATTCTGACCTATTAAAAGGACGAGAGGAGTTTTTATTATGAAAACGTTTGAGGGAAAACTGGTATCCAGCGGCATCAAGGTGGGCATTGTGGTGACCCGGTTCAACGAGTTCATCACCTCAAAGCTGCTCAGCGGCACCATGGACGGGCTGCTCCGACATAACGTACAGGAGGAGGACATCCAGGTGGCCTGGGTGCCCGGCGCCTTTGAGATTCCCCTTATCGCCTCCAAGATGGCCAAGAGCGGCAAATACGACGCGGTGATCTGCCTGGGTGCGGTGATCCGCGGCTCCACCAGCCACTACGACTACGTCTGCAACGAGGTGTCCAAGGGTATTGCCGCCGTCTCCCTGGAAACCGGCATCCCGGTGATGTTCGGCGTGCTCACCACCGAGAACATCGAACAGGCCATCGAGCGGGCCGGCTCCAAGGCGGGCAACAAAGGCTCCGAGTGCGCCGAGGGCGCCATCGAAATGGTGAACCTGATCCGGGAAATGGGCTGCTGAGCCCCCTCCCTGCCAAATAGAAACCGCGGCATGGTCTTTTCCCATGCCGCGGTTTTGTCATTCAGCCCCGCTTTTTCTTGGGGCGGGCGTTCTTTTTGGGCTTGGCCACCGCCCACCCCGCCTTTTTCACCGGGCGGGATTTCTTTTCCGGACGGGCAGGCCGTTCCGCCACCTGTTTCTTCTGCCGGGTCTCCCCTTCCGGCTTTCCACCGGAGGGACGGAGCAGGCATCCCTTGCCATAGCCGATCAGGTCCTCCCGGTGGGCAGCGTGAAGGGCCTCGCGGACCAGCGCCCGCTTTTCCGGCCGCTTCCACTGCATCAGAGCCCGCTGCATGGCCTTCTCATGGGGATCCTTGGGCACATACACCGGCTTCATGGTTCGGGGGTCAAGGCCGGTATAGTACATACAGGTGGACAGGGTGCCAGGCGTGGGATAGAAGTCCTGTACCTGCTCTGGCTGCCGGCCGGATCTGTTCAGCCACTCCGCCAGACGCACCGCGTCGGACATGGTGCAGCCGGGATGGGAGGACATCAGATAGGGCACCAGATACTGCTCCTTGCCGTACTTCTGGTTCAGCCGCTCATATTTCTGCCGGAACTTCTCGTACACCGCGATATGAGGCTTGCCCATATAGTCCAGCACGCCATCCACACAATGCTCCGGCGCCACCTTCAGCTGGCCGGACACATGGTACTTCACCAGCTCGGCAAAAAACTCTCCGCTCTGGTCCTTGAGCATATAGTCAAACCGGATGCCGGAGCGGATAAACACCTTTTTCACGCCGGGCACCGCCCGCACCTTCCGCAGCAGCATCAGGTAGTCGGTGTGGTCGGCGTCCAGATTGGGACAGGGCTCGGGCGCCAGACAGGCCCGGTTCCGGCACATCCCCGCCTTCAGCTGCTTCTTGCAGGACGGGCGGCGGAAATTGGCGGTAGGGCCTCCCACATCGTGGATATAGCCCTTGAAGCCCGGGTGATGGGTCAGCGCCTCCACCTCTCTCAGCACGCTCTCATGGCTGCGGGAGGTGATGATCCGCCCCTGGTGAAAGGCCAGGGAACAGAAATGACACGCCCCGAAGCAGCCCCGGTTATGGGTCACCGAGAACCGCACCTCCTCAATGGCAGGCACGCCTCCCATACTGTCGTACATGGGATGGGGCTCCCGGACGTAGGGCAGCTCGGCTACCCGATCCAGCTCCGCCGTGGTCAGGGGCATGGCGGGCGGATTCACGATGAGCAGCTTGTCCCCATGGCGCTGCAGGATGGCCTTTCCCCGCACCGGATCATGCTCCTCATACTGAATCTGATTGGCCATGGCATACTGCCGCTTGTCGGCACGTACCTGCTCAAAGGAGGGGCACTCCACCATGGGATAGGCGCAGTCTGCGGGCGTACTCCCAATAAAGGCAGTTCCCTTTACATCTTTGATCTCCCCCACAGGCGTGCCGGAGGCCAGCCGGGCGGCAATTTCCCGGGTAGCGGTCTCTCCCATACCGTAGACCAGCAGGTCCGCCTGGCTGTCAAAGAGGACGGAACGGCGTACCTTGTCCTCCCAGTAGTCGTAGTGGGCAAACCGCCGCAGAGAGGCTTCCAGCCCCCCGATCACCAGGGGAATGTCCCCAAATGCCTCCCGCACCTTGTTGGAGTAGACAATGGCCGCCCGGTCGGGCCGCAGGCCCGCCTTATTGCCCGGGGAATAGGCGTCGTCGTGCCGCCGCTTTTTCGCTGCTGTATAATGGGCCACCATGGAGTCAATGTTGCCGGCGGAAAGCATTACACCCAATCTGGGGCGGCCCAATACTGTAAAGGATTCTACCTTGCGCCAATCCGGCTGGGCCAGAATGGCCACCCGATAGCCCTCCGCCTCCAGCAGGCGGGAAATGATGGCCGGTCCGAAGGAGGGGTGGTCCACATAGGCGTCGCCGGTGATGAGCAAAAAGTCATACCAGTCCCAGCCCCGCTCCGCCAGATCTGTCCGGGAAACAGGAAGAAATGCGTTCATATTACCTCGATTCATCGGCAGACTCAAAGCCGATCTCTTTTTCCAGCAGGTCCAGCGGTACGCCGCTGGCGCCCTGGACCTCTCCCACCTTTACAAATCCGTACTTCTTATAAAACCGCTGGGCAACCCCATTATCCGGGGCGCAGCGCAGCCGCAGCCTGGTCCGGCCCAAGGGGCGGTAGGTGGACACCGCCTGGCCGATGAGCTGAACCCCCAGGCCCTTTTTCCGGTACTCAGGGGTCATGTACACGAAGGGAATGTAGCCTATCCCCTCCTCCGCCCAGCGCTCCAGGTCCATCTGGAGCACGCCGGCAAATGTTTCGCCCAGCATAGCGGCCATCACAGCCTTTTGGGGGTCCTGGGCCCAGCAGCGCAGCGCATCCTGCTGGAAGGCTTCGCTGTCGCAGGGGAGGTCGGAGCCGTGGATGTCCTGCCAGGCATCGCTGCGGGCCGAACGGTAGCGCTCCCCTTCCGTCTCCATGTTCAGGGGACGGAACCACAGGTTGGCGTCGGCCAGACTGATCTCCCGGGACTTCCACCATTTCTGGCGGGCCAGGGTGGAGATCTCCTCCGGCAGATGGGAGCTGTCATTCTCAAAAATCAACCGGCAGACGCCATGCTCGTCTACCGTCAGGCAGGTAACGCCGGTATTGTCGCTGTGCCCCAGCCCGTCCATCTCGCCCGGCTCCAGGCCGCGAATGGCCCCCTGGAGACAGCGGATGGCGGTTCCGTGGGAAAAGGCCGCCACCGTCTGGTCCGGGTGCCGCTGGGCAATGTCCCGCATGGCCGCCAGCATCCGCTTTTGCACCTGGGCAAAGGTCTCGCCGCCCTCTACCTGAAATTCAGGGGAGCTGTGATTGAACGCATGCAGCTGCTGTCCATCCCGGTGGGCCAGCTCCCCCCACGGTGTGTCCTCCCACACGCCCACGCCGATCTCCCGCAGGTCGGATCGGGTACGCAGCTCCAGAGCATGGGACTCATAAATAGCTTTAGCGGTGGTCATAGTGCGAAACAAATCGCTGGAATACACCGCGTCAATGGGAATATTGTCAAACCGCCCCTTCAGAGCGGCGATCTGACGATAACCGTTGTCAGTAATCAAACTGTTATACCAGCCATGAACACGGCGGTACAGGTTGCCCTCTGCCTCCGCATGGCGGATCAGATAGATTCTTGTCATGCTGTAACTCCTGCTTTATTTTGGTAATCGTGCATCCCACGTTTTCAGAGCGCATAGGGTCTCAGCGCCTCTTCCACCACGCCCTCAAAGGATTCGGCTGCCCCCCAGTCAAAGCGGAACAGACCTTCGCCGCCGCCACCGCCGATGGTGTGAACCCTGGTACGGCCGCTCATATTGTCAAGCGTCACCGTGAGGGTCAGGCGATTGCCCGCCCGCCAATAGTGCTTCTCATACACCATAACCGCGCATTTCAGGCCGTTGGGCCCCTTCACCACATAGTGGTCCAGCAGCTCTCCGGTAATGCTGCCGTCCACAATGGCGCTGTGGATCAAACCGCCGCACTGCTCCATGGAGCAGGACACATAATAGGTATGTTCCATTGGCGTTCCTCTCTCACCAGGGCCGCACACCGCCTGTCAGGTCAGATACCTTGTCAAGGCCCTGAGCACAGGCGATTTCGGCCAGCTCATCCCGCACCTTGATGGGCGCATAGGGGTCGGCAAAGCAGGCGGTGCCCACCGCCACGGCGGAGGCGCCCGCCAGCATCAGCTGAGCCGCGTCCTCCCCCTTGGCCACGCCGCCCATACCCAGAATCGGCAGGTCGACCGCGCTGGCCACCTCCCACACCATCCGCACCGCCACCGGCAGCACGGCAGGCCCGGACAGGCCGCCGGTATTCATCTTCAGAATGGGCCGGCGGGTGTTCACATCAATGCGCATGCCCCGCAGGGTGTTGATAAGGGACAGGGCGTCCGCTCCGGCGTCAGCCACCGCCCTGGCAATCTCAGTAATATCGGTGACATTGGGGGACAGCTTCACCATTACCGGGACAGTGGCGTGCTCCTTGGCCACCTTGGTGACCTCAGCCGCCAGCTCCGGCTTGGTACCGTAGGCCAGACCGCCCGCCTTCACGTTGGGGCAGGAGATATTGACCTCGATCATATCCACCCCGGCCTCCGACAACTTCTCACACATGATGCCGTACTCCTCCGGGGTGTTTCCGGAGATATTGGCAATCACCACCAGGTCGTGCTTGCGCAGCTCCGGCAGCTCCTCGGCAATAAAGGCATCCACCCCCGGATTCTGAAGGCCTACGGAGTTGAGGATCCCCATAGGCGTCTCGGCGATACGGGGAGGCGGATTGCCCTCCCGTCGGTGAAGGGTCAGTCCCTTGGCACAAATGCCGCCCAGCTCGCTCAGGTCGTAGAACTGGCCGTACTCCCGGCCGAAGCCGAAGGTACCGGAGGCCACCACGATGGGGTTTTTCAGTTTCACACCCGCCAGCTCGACGGACAGCTCCACTTTAGACATTCCACTCCACCTCCCTGGCATCAAATACCGGGCCGTCCTTGCACACATGCTTCATGGTACCGTCGGCCATCTGGATGGCGCAGCCCAGACAGGCTCCCACACCGCAGGCCATCCGCTCCTCCATGGACACCTGGCAGGGTACGCCATACTCCGCCGCCACCTTGGCCACACTTTTCAGCATGGGCCTGGGACCGCAGGCCAAAATTGCCGTAAAGTCTTTTTCCTTTTCAAGAATATCCCGAACCTGTGCGTCCACAAATCCATGGCGCCCAAGGCTTCCGTCATCTGTGCAAAGGTAAACCTCTTTACAGCATTCCCGGAAACGGTCGGCCAGGATCACCCGGTCGGCCGAGCGAAATCCCAGCACGGCGACGGCGTTTTTATGGTAGGCCTCGGCATAGCCCAGCAGAGGCGGCACGCCGATGCCGCCCCCCACCAGGAGATAGCGGCCTCCCTCTTCCACGGAAAAGCCGTTGCCCAGGGGACCCAGCACATTGACCTGCTCCCCCACCTTGCGCCGGGCAAGCCAGTGGGTACCCTCCCCCTTCACCTCGAAGATGAGAGCGGCGGTATTCTCCGGCTCGTCGGGCAGGACGCAGGCCACCGAGATGGGCCGGCGGAGGAGGTTGCCCTCCCCGCAGGCCACATGGAGGAACTGACCAGCCCGAAGGCCCTGCTCCTCCACCATCTTCCCCACTTCCAGGGTCATCCACCAGGTGCTGTCGTTCAGAGGGGTCATCTCCACTATCGTACAGCGCTGTTCGATGGGCATGCTCTCTCCTCCTTACTCGATGGTGATAAACCGGCAGATGTCGTCCCGCATGGCGATGGCGGCATTGCGGGCGGCCTCCTGGTAGTCGGCGCCGTCCTTGCCGGTCTTCTGCCAGGCGCAGATGATACCCCGGGAGGAGTTGACGATGGCGCCCCGGCCCTTGGCCTGGAAGGCGTACTGCACATCCTCAGCGGTACCGCCCTGGGCGCCGTAGCCGGGCACCAGCAGGAAGGTGTGAGGCATCCGGGCCCGGATCTGCTTGAGCTCATCGGGGTGGGTGGCTCCCGCCACCGCGCCGGCCATGGTATAGCCGTACTTGCCCTCGGTGCCGGCACCCCACTTCTCAATCAGGTCGGCCATCAGGCCGTAGACCGTGTCGCCCTCTCCGGCAGTCACATTCTGCAGCTCGCCGGAGCCGGGATTGGAGGTCTTGACCAGGGAGAAGGTGCACTTGTCGGTCTGCCTGCACACCTTCAGGAAGGGATTGACACTGTCGCCCCCCATATAGCCGTTGAGGGTGACGCAGTCGGCGTCGAACACGCTCAGGTCCTGCTCCCCCACCTTGGTGGTACCCAGCCAGCCGTCGGCATAGGCCTCGGCGGTGGAGCCGATATCGCCCCGCTTGATGTCGGCGATCACGAAGAAGCCCTTCTCCTTGGCATAGCGGATGGTGCGCTCCAGCGCCTCCATGCCCCGCCAGCCCAGCCGCTCATAATAGGCGGACTGGGGCTTCACAGCGGGCACAAGACCGCAGAGCGCGTCCATCAGGCCGCAATTGAAGCGGTAGAGGGCCTCGGCCGCGCCCTCCAGGGTCTCGCCGTACTGCTCATAGCAGGCCTTGCGGATGTGAGGGGGCACATACTCCGGCTTGGGGTCCAGCCCCACCACGGTGGGGTTCTTGCAAGCGATGATCTTCTCCTGCAGCGCATCAAAGGACATAATTCTCAAACTCCTCTTTTTCTATTTCTGGTTGGTATGTGGTCAGGGCTTGTCCTGATAGACCACCTTGCCGCCAACGATGGTATATTTGACCTTTCCCTTCAACTTTTTTCCCGCGAAGGGGGTGTTGCGGCCCTTGGAGGCAAACTGCTCCGGGTCTACCGTCCACTCCTCCGCCGGGTCGAAAATCACCATATCCCCGTCCGCACCGATGGACAGCCGGCCCTTGGTGGGCAGGCGGAGAATGCAGGCGGGATTGATGGTCATTTTCCGCAGGATATCGGACAGAGGCATTTCCTTGGTGTGATACAGATAGGTCAGGGTCACGCCCAGAGCGGTCTCCAGTCCTACCATGCCGCTGGGCGCCTCGGTAAGAGCCTTTGCCTTCTCCTCGGCGGAATGGGGCGCGTGATCGGTGGCAATGGCGTCGATGGTTCCGTCTTTCAGGCCCTCGATAATAGCCTCCACATCCGCCCTGGTGCGCAGGGGCGGGTTCACCCGGGCCATGGTACCCTGGGTGAGAATCTCGTCCTCCGTGAGGCTGAAATACTGGGGGCAGGTCTCACAGGTGATCTGAACCCCTTTGCGCTTATACCGCCGGACGATGGCCACCGACTTGGCCGTGGAGATATGGCAGATATGTACCGCCGCCCCCGTCTCCTCCGCCAGCATGGCGTCCCGGGCCACCATCAGCTCCTCGGCGATGGCGGGCCGGCCGTTGATGCGCAGCTGCCGGGAGATCCGCCCCTCGTTCACCGCGTAGTTCTTCACCATGTCCGCGTCCTCGCAGTGAGAGAGAATGGTCAGATTCTGCCGGTGGGCCAGGATCAGGCCGTCCCGCATCAGGTTGGCGTTCTGCACCGGCACTCCGTCATCGGAGAGCGCCACCGCCCCCGCCCCCTTCAGAGCCTCAAAGTCGGTGAGCTCCTGCCCCTTCTGGCCCTTGGATACCGCACCGATGGGCCAGACATGAACCCCACAGGCCTGGGCCGCCTTCTGCCGGACCAGGTCGATCCCCTCGGGGCTATCGGTAACGGGGCGGGTATTGGGCATACAGGCAATGGAGGTAAAGCCTCCGTGGGCGGCGGCCGCCGCCCCGGTCTCAACAGTCTCCTTATACTCAAAGCCGGGCTCCCGCAGATGCACATGCATATCCACCAGGCCCGCGCACACCGTCAGGCCCCTGGCGTCGATGATCTCCGCGTCCTGCTCCCGGATGTCGCTGCCGATGACGGCCACCTTGCCGTCTTCCAACAAAATGTCCATGACGCCGCCGATGCCCCCCACCGGGTCCACCAGACGCCCCTGGCGTATCAGCAGTTTCACGCAATCACTCCTTTCTCACGCAAAAAAAGGGTCCAGGCTCCTTACGCCGACCCTCCCTACGATGCTGCTCTTCGTTTTTTCATTATAACTTGAATCGCATTTTTTAGCAACGGATTTTTCTGTAATTCGGGCAATAATAGAGACGGACACCAATGCAGAAGGGAGCATCACACATGACAAAGCACGCGTTTTTAGAGGGCATGGGCATGGGAATCATCGCGGGAGCCGCCATCGGCATGGCGGTGGCAGCCAAGGGGATGCAGAGCCCCGACATGCGCCGGATGGCCAAAAAGGCCGCCCGCCGGATGGACCACATGAAGGACGACCTGGCGGATACCCTGGGCTTCTAAAGCGGCAGCGGGCCGTGGACGGCATGTTCCGTCCACGGCCCCAAATCTTACATCAGGCGCAGAATCTCCCGTTTCAGCCGGGCAATGATCCGCTTCTCCAGCCGGGAGATATAGGACTGGGAAATGCCCAGACTGTCCGCCACCTCCTTCTGTGTCCGCTCCGGCCGCCCGTCCAGGCCAAAGCGCATGGTGATGATCTGCCGCTCCCGTCCGTCCAGCTTCTCCAGCGCGTCCAGCAGCAGTTTCCGGTCCACGTCGTCCTCAATAGGTTTCATCACCAGGTCGTTATCCGTGCCCAGAATATCGGATAGCAGCAGCTCGTTGCCGTCCCAATCGGTATTCAGAGGCTCGTCAAAGGACACCTCGCTTTTCAGATTGGCGGTCTTGCGCAGGTGCATCAGAATTTCGTTTTCGATGCATCGGGAGGCATAGGTAGCCAGCTTGATGTTTTTTGCGGGTTGAAAGGTATTGATGGCTTTGATGAGACCGATGGTGCCGATGGAGATCAAATCCTCAATCCCCACTCCGGTATTCTCAAAGCGGCGGGCAATGTACACCACCAGGCGCAGATTGCGCTCGATCAGCTTGGCCCGCACATCCTCCTCCCCCTGCTCCAGGCTGGCGATGAGCGCCGCCTCCTCCTCCCGGGACAGAGGCGGCGGAAGCGTATCGCTGCCTCCGATATACATGACCTTGCCCGGCAGGCACAGACCCAGCCGGGCAAGAAGTTTTTGCAGACGTACATACCAACGTACCCTCCAGCCCATCCGCTTTTCCCCTTTCTCCGCAATCCATTATGTACCAATCAGCGCGCAGTAGCCGCCCCCATCGGTCAGCCGGGTGGGAGACAGGGCCAGCAGCAGCCGCCCGCAGTCCTCTGTACCCACCCTGGCCCCGTCCAGCCGGAGGGTCAGCAGCATACCGCACTCTACTCCCACGGCCTGATAAGGCAGCAGGCGGCACCGTCCCCGCCAGCCTTCCCGGTCCAGGCGCTCCAGCAGCGCCGCCGGGGCCTGCAGCTCCTCCGCCGTGGGGGCCCGCCCAGGTGGAAACAGAGGCGCGATTTTTTCTCCCTCCGCCACCATGACCGGGCGGCCGGTGGCGGGGTCCGTCAGGGTATTCCCTGTGTCGAGCAGCGCGGTAAGGACCACCTTCCGTCCATCCAGCCGCAGCACCGCCGGTACCAGCTCCCGGGGGGCGCTGTGCCGGGACGCCCGGCGGAACAACAGGGTGAGCAGCGCGTAACACCCTGCCGCCGACAGCAGGATCAGCCGCAGGTCCATCGCCGAGGCCAGCACACCGTTTTTCATGGTCAAGCTCTTGTTTCCCAGGGCCTGGAGGGCAAAAATACCGCCGCCGAAGGCGGCGGATACCACAAAGAAGGTCAGACTTACCCGCAGCAGGCGGCGGCTGCCGCCATATCCCAACAGCACCATCAGTACCGCCGAGCACAGCTTACACAGCGGATGCAGGAGGAAGCCGCCCACGGGCAAAAACACCGCCGCCGCATAAGCGGCTCCCAGCAGGGCGCCTAAGGCCAGGCGGCTCCTGCAAAGGACCTCTCCCGCCAGCCGTCCGGCTGACAGCAGCAGCAGATAGTCCACCACAAAGTTCAGGAGAAACAGCTCATCCAGATACACCGTCATCCCCGCTCCTCCTCTCGCCTTCGGACCGCAGACCCCATTATAAGAGGTCCCGTCCACAAAAAAGGTCAGAAGCGGTTGGGCATAAAAAAGTTCCGCCCGGACAATCCAGGCGGAACCATATCCCTATGTATCCTCAGGCGGTCTCTATCATCTGGGCCAGAGCCTGACAGAGCGCCTCCATCTCCTGGTCGGTACCCACGGTAATCCGGAGGTAGTTGGAGATCCGGGGCCTGTCCCACCAGCGCACCAGAATGCCCCGCTCCCGCAGGCCGTCCAGCAGCACCTTGGCCGGAATGTCGGGGTGAGAGATAAACAGGAAATTGGCGGCGGAATCGCTGACCTCAAAGCCCATCCGTTTCAGGCGGTCAGCCGACCAATCCCTGGTGCTGGAGATCTTCATGGTGATCGCCCGCAGGTAATCCCCATCCCGCAGGGCCCCTTCCGCCCCCGCCAGCGCCAGCCGGTCCAGCGTATAGGAGTTGAAGGAGTTCTTCACACTGTTCAGGGCGGCCATCAGATTCTCGTTGCCCAGGGCAAAGCCCACCCGCAGCCCCGCCAGGGCCCGGGACTTGGACATGGTCTGCACCACCACCAGGTTGGGGTAGCTGTCAATCAAAGGCACGGCGGACTGGGCGCCGAAATCCACATAGGCCTCGTCCACAATCACCACTGACTCCGGATTCCCCTCCAGCAGCGCCCGAATATCGCACAGGGACACCGCCCGGCCGGTGGGCGCGTTGGGATTGGCGATCACCACGCCTCCGTTGTCCCCCACAAAGGACTCCAGCGGCAGGCCAAAGTGCTCATCCAGCGGCACCTCCCGGTAGCTCAGGCCATACAGATCGGCAAATACAGAATAAAAGCTATAGGTAATATCAGGGAACAGAATAGTGCGCTCGGGGTCAAAAAAGGCCTGAAAACACAGGGCCAGCACCTCATCCGAGCCGTTGCCCACAAAGACCTGACCGGGCTTCAGATCAAAGGTGGCGGCCAGCGCCTCCCGCAGAGAGGTGCACTCCGGGTCGGGATAGAGCCGCAGCGTCTCCCCCGCCGCCTCCCGAATGGCGGCCAGCGCCTTCTGGGAAGGCGGATAGGGGTTCTCATTGGTATTGAGCTTGATCCACTTCCGTTGCCGGGGCTGCTCCCCCGGCGTGTATGGAACCAGGTCCCGCGCCCGCTTACTCCAAAATTCCTTCATGTCTGTTGCCCCTCTCCGCTCCGTATGACCTTTTTCACGCTCTTTTCCGCCTTGCTCCGGGGCAGCATCAGCTCATGGCCGCACCCCTGGCAGCGCAGACGGAAGTCCATACCCACCCGCAGCACCGACCAGCGGCGGCTTCCGCAGGGATGTTCCTTTTTCAGCTCCAGCACATCGCCCACCTGAATATCCATGGCCAACCCTCCTTCCCGTCCGCTTTATCATTATAAAGTATATTATAATTTCCCCCGTTCCCCCTGTCAATTCAAGGTTGCCCGGCGCATATACTGACCTGGCGAGAAAAAAACGTCCGGAACACAGAAAGGATTGGTTATATTGACGAGCCCATTTTCGCCCGAAGGGCGTCTGCTGCACACACCGGAAAATCAGGCCGCCTGCGCCTCGCCCGAAGGGCTGCGTCAGGCCATGAAAACGGGAGTGATTCTGGAGGGTGTCGCCCTGTCCTGCGACGCCAGACATGATCTCACTGTCTCCCTGGGACCTTTTACGGGCCGCATCCCCCGGGAGGAGGCCGCCCTGGGCATCGCCGAGGGGGAAACCAGGGACATCGCCATTCTCTCCAGAGTGGGCAAGCCGGTATGCTTTACC
The DNA here is from genome assembly GCA_019119335.1 of Candidatus Flavonifractor merdavium. Lineage (GTDB taxonomy): Bacteria > Bacillota > Clostridia > Oscillospirales > Oscillospiraceae > Flavonifractor > Flavonifractor merdavium. The sequence goes on along the minus strand of DWXF01000043.1, from coordinate 17,774 downwards.
GTGGAGGGCCTGGAAGGGCAGGACGGCCGGCTGGTCCCTCTGCTCTCCCGCCGCCGGGCCCAGCAGATGGCCCTGGAGCACATGCTGGCCCACTGGAGGCCCGGACAGATCATCCCTGCGGTGGTGACCCACCTGGAGCCCTTCGGAGCCTTTGTGGACATCGGCTGCGGCGTGGTCTCCCTGATCGGCATTGAGAATATTTCCGTGGCCCGCATCCCCCACCCCCAGGCCCGGTTTTCGGTGGGAGACGCCATTTACGCGGTGGTCCAGGACCTGGACCAGACCCACAGGCGGATTTATCTCACCCATAAGGAGCTGCTGGGCACCTGGCAGGAAAACGCCGGGCAGTTTCATGCCGGTATGACTGTGCCCGGCGTGGTCCGGGGCATGAAGGAGTACGGCGCGTTTGTGGAGCTCACGCCCAATCTGTCCGGTCTGGCGGAGCACAGCCCCCTGCTCCAGGAGGGCGGGCGGGTATCGGTGTACATCAAGGCCATTCTGCCGGAGCGCATGAAGATCAAGCTGCTGGTGATTGACGCTCTGCCCCCTGTTTCCAGCCCGGAGCCGATGCGGTATTTTCTCACCCAGGGGCGGATCGACAAGTGGAAATACGCCCCGCCCGGCTGCCGCAAAGTAGGCATGGAGTCTATCTTCTCCGACTGAGAAAGCGGCCGCCGTCCAAATGGACGGCGGCCGCTGTTTGACGCTGTTTATTGGGGATTGAGGGTGTAGTTGGGGGCTTCCTTGGTGATATAGATATCGTGGGGGTGAGACTCCTTCAGACCGGCGGCGGTGATCTGCATGAACTGAGCCTTGGAGTGCAGCTCCTCCACATTGCGGCAGCCGGTATAGCCCATGCCGGCCCGCAGGCCGCCCATCAGCTGGTACACCGTTTCTCCGGTCAGTCCCTTGTAGGGTACGCGGCCCTCCACGCCTTCGGGGACCAGCTTCTTGTTGTTCTCCTGGAAATAGCGGTCCTTGGAGCCCTTGCTCATGGCGCCCAGAGAGCCCATGCCCCGGTAGACCTTAAACTGACGGCCCTGATAGACCTCGGTGTCCCCGGGAGACTCCTCGCAGCCCGCCAGCAGAGAGCCCAGCATGACTACATTGGCGCCGGCAGCCAGAGCCTTGGCAATGTCGCCGGAGTACTTCACGCCGCCGTCGGCGATGATGGGCACACCGTACTGCGCCGCCACGCAGGCGGCGTCATACACAGCGGTGATCTGAGGCACGCCGATGCCCGCCACCACACGGGTGGTACAGATGGAGCCGGGGCCGATGCCGATTTTCACGCAGTCGGCGCCCGCCTCAATGAGGGCACGGGTGCCCTCGGCGGTGGCCACGTTGCCGGCGATCAGCTGCACGTCGGGATACAGAGCCTTCACCCGGCGGACACAGTCCAGAATGTTGTGGGAGTGGCCGTGGGCGGAGTCCAGGCAGAGCACATCGGCGCCCGCCTCCACCAGAGCGGCCACCCGGTCCAGCACGTCGGAGGTCACACCGATGGCGGCGCCCACCAGCAGCCGGCCCTTCTCGTCCCGGGCGGAGTTGGGATATACGGTGGCCTTCTCGATGTCCTTAATGGTAATCAGGCCCTTCAGGTGGAACTGCTCGTCCACAATGGGCAGCTTCTCCACCTTGTGGCGGCGCAGAATCTCCTTGGCCTCGTCCAGGGTGACCCCTTCATGGGCGGTAACCAGGTTCTCCTTGGTCATCACGTTGTCCACCAGCTGGCTCATATCGGTCTCAAACTTCATGTCACGGTTGGTGATGATGCCGATGAGCTTGCCGTCCTTGCAGATGGGCACGCCGGAGATGCGGTACTTGGCCATCAGCTCATCCGCCTCCGCCAGCGTGTGGCCGGGCGCCAGCCAGAAGGGGTTGGTGATAACGCCGTTCTCGCTGCGCTTGACCATATCCACCTGCTCGGCCTGGGCCCCGATGGACATATTCTTGTGAATGATGCCGATGCCGCCCTCCCGGGCGATGGCGATGGCCATGCGGTACTCGGTTACCGTGTCCATGGCGGCGCTCATCAGGGGGATGTTCAGCTGGATCTTGCGGGTAAGCTGGGTATGCAGGTCGATGTCGGCAGGCAGGATGTTGCTCTCCGCGGGAATGAGCAGAACGTCGTCAAAGGTCAGGCCCTGCCGGGTGAACTTCTGGCTTTGCTCGGTGTTGACCATAGTGCATCTCCTTTTCCTATCTTAAAAATTTTATCTATTTTACTCGATGGCGGCCGCCGCGTCAAGAGGGAGCTGAGACAGGGCCACCGTGCCCTCAAACCGGCTCTTCCCCGCGCCGTCCGCGCCGTGGACATACCACAGCCCGTCCTGCTCCGCGGTGTAGAGCTCCAGCGTCTCCCCCGCCTGGCACTCAGCCAGATATCCGATCTGAAGCGCGGAGACAAACCGCCCCGCCCCCAGCCGCTCCATATGCAGCGCGTCACAGATAAAATCGGCGTAGCGCACGTTATTGACATGGCCATTGACGTCGGTATCGCTGTAACGCATCGCCCGCCGGTCGGCCAGCTCCATGTTCTGGGGCATCCGCAGATGGGAGATGGTCTTTTGCTTGCACAACGCGCCGCCGTCCGTGCCCTGAAATTCCTCAATGCCGCTTATCCGGCCCAGGCGGTGGGTTTCGGCGTCGGCCACCACCCAAACGGACACCGCCTCGCCTACCGGCGTACCGTTCACCAGCAGGTCGAAGTCCCGGTAGGTGGAGGCCCCCTTACCGCCCCGGTGCCAGGTGCGCACCGTCAGCCGCTCTCCCCACTTCAATGGCCGGTCCAGCCGGTACCACAGCCGGGCCAGCATCCAGAACAGATGATACTTATTCAGCATCTCCTCCCGGGAGGCGTGGAGCTCACAGGCAGCCGCCACCGCGGCCTCCTGAAAGATCCCCAGCAGGGCGGAGGGCCGGCAGGTGTACCACTGGTCCACATCCCTGGAGTCCACCCGGTATTCACCCTCATAAAACACCCTTATCCCTCCCCGGTATTGCCGTGGATCAGCAGCCTGGTCTTGCAGCAGATGTCGTCAATGTCGCTGGAGGTGGCCGCCGGGAGCCGCATGGCCCCGCCGCAGTCGGCGCAGAACAGATCAATAGAACTGTAATTCACCTGCAACTTCCACCGATGGGAGCCGCAGGTACAGGAGATCCCGTCCCGCTGGGCGATCTCCTTCAGCTCGGAGAGCACCTCATGCATCACCAGTTCGTCCAGGAAGCTCCCTTTCTCGCCGTCGGACTCCAGCTTGCCCACCGCCTCCTCCAGACGACGTAGAGCGGCGAACACGGCCCCCTCCTCCCCCACATAGCAGCAGTCCAGGCCGGACTGAGCGCAGGAGAACGCCAGCACACGCTGGTGGAGGAAGGCCTGGGAGGAGCACGTCACGGTATGGTCCCGGCCGCAGAACAGGCAGGGCACGGTCAGTTTGACCCGGTCCCCCATCATCTCCACCCGCAGGCTGGACTTGCCGCAGGGGCAAGACAAGGTGTTGGCGGACGCGGCCAGCTGGAACACAGTCCGCTCCACCGCCACGCTCTGGCGGCAGGCGGGACAGAAATAGGCCAGGGTACGCTTGGGCTGCTGCTCCATGGTAGCCCTCCTTTTTTCGGTAAATCTGCGATATATTTATGTATTATAGCGCAATCTACGCCGTTTGACCAGAGTTCACCCTATAAAATCCGCCCTCATATTTTCCCGGCTTTTCGTTCAAAATAGCACTATATGAGAAAAAAGGGATGAGGCTATGAATAAAAAGCGTCCCGGCGGTCAGACCGCCGAGCTTCCCTCCCGGCCCTGTCTGCTGTCCTGGGCCAGCGTGGTGGGAAAAAAAGAGAGCGAAGGCCCCCTGGCCGACACCTTTGACATGGTGAGTCAGGACGACACCTTTGGAGAAAAGAGCTGGGAAAAGGCGGAGAGCGCCATGCAGAAGCTGGCCCTGTCCACCGCCCTGAAAAAAGCCAACCTGGCTCCCGGCGCGCTGGATTACCTGTTGGCGGGCGATCTGCTCAACCAGTGTATTGGCTCCGCCTTTGCCGCCCGGGATCAGGACGTGCCCTTTCTGGGGCTGTACGGCGCCTGCTCCACCATGGCGGAGAGTCTCTCTCTGGCCGCCCTGCTGCTGGACGGCGGCTTCGGAGCGCATACGGCGGCCATGACCTCCTCCCACTTCTGCTCGGCGGAGCGGCAGTACCGCACCCCTCTGGAGTATGGCAGCCAGCGGACCCCCACCGCCCAGTGGACGGTCACCGGTTCCGGATGCGTGATCCTGGGCCGGGAGGGACAGGGGCCCCGGATCACCCACGTCACCACCGGAAAAATTGTGGACAAGGGGATCAAGGACGCCAACAACATGGGGGCCGCCATGGCCCCCGCCGCCGCCGACACCATTCTGGCCCACTTCCGGGACACCGGCCGCAAGCCCTCAGACTACGATCTGGTGATCACCGGCGATCTGGGCCAGCTGGGCCACCAGCTTCTGGCAGAGCTGCTGAACCAGCAGGGGCTTCAGCTCCCCAACCTGGCGGACTGCGGCACCCTGATCTACGACCTGAACAGCCAGGACGTCCACTGCGGCGGCTCGGGCTGCGGCTGCTCTGGGGCTGTCCTGTGCGGGCTGCTGCTCAACGGGATGCGGGACGGCCGGTGGAAACGCATTCTCTTCTGCGGCACCGGCGCCCTGCTCTCCCCCACCTCCACCCAGCAGGGAGAGAGCATCCCCTCGGTGTGTCACGGGGTAGCCATTGAACAGGAAAGGCAGGGAGCATGATGGAGCTGTTTGGAGAATATGCCCGGGCATTTCTGTGCGGCGGCGTGCTGTGCCTCATCGGGCAGGTGCTCATCGACAGGACCAAGCTGACCCCCGCCCGCATTCTGGTGACCTACGTGGTGGCCGGTGTGGCGCTGGGCGGGCTGGGCCTGTACAAATATATCGCCCAGTTCGGCGGAGCCGGGGCCACCGTACCCCTCACCGGCTTCGGCTGGCTGCTGTCCAAGGGGGTGGCCAAAGCGGTGGCGGAACAGGGCGTGCTGGGAGCCCTCACCGGCGGGATCACCGCCGCGGCCGGCGGGATCACCGCCGCGGTATTCTTCGGTCTGGTGGTGGCGCTGCTCTTTAAGCCCAAGTCCAAATCGTAAAAAAGAGCGTCCGTGACACACGGACGCTCTTTCCTAATTCTGTTTGGAGGGCAGAATCAGTCCCAGCACAACGCCCACAGCGGCGGGCAGTACCCAGCCCAGGCCGATCGAGGCCAGGGGCATGACCTTCAGTGCTCTCTCCAGGGCGGGAAGGAACCCCTTCAGCGCGTCCAGCACGCTGAACACCCCGGCAAAAAGCACCCCCAGAGGGTAGACCAGCCGCTTTCCCTCCAGCCAGCGGTGGAAGAAAGACAGCGCGATGAGCACGATGGCCATGGGGTAGAGAATGCCCAGCACCGGAGCGGACACCGAGATGATCTGGGCCAGCCCCGCGTTGGAAATCACCATACTCACCACCGCGAAGAGCACCGCCCAGCCCCGATAGCTCAGTTTGGGACAGATGGAATAAAAATACTCGCCGCAGGAGCTGATGAGGCCCACACACACGTTGAAGCAGGCAATGATGAAGATGCCGGCCAGCAGCACATTGCCCACCGGACCAAAGAGCAGACCCACAATATTGGTGAGAGCCTGGGCTCCATCGGTTGGATTGGGGACCGCCCCGGCGGACAGCGCACCGATATGGGCCAGCATACAATAGACCACCAGCAGCATGACACCGGCAATGACACCGGCGCGGACGGTACCCCGGACCACAGCTCCCTCTTCCTTCACCCCTCTGGCACGGATGTTGACCGCGATGATGATGCCGAAAGCCAGAGCCGCAATGGTATCCATGGTCTGATAGCCCTCCAGAAAGCCCTGGATCACCGGATGGGTCACATAGTTACCGGCAGCCGGGCCATATCCCTCCAGCGGATTGGCCAGACAGCCCGCAAAGGTGACGACGATCAGGGCCACCAGGATGGGACAGAGGACCTTCCCCAGCCGGTCGGTCAGCTTCTCCGGCCGCAAGGCGATCAGCAGTGCAACGGCAAAAAACACCAGGGAGTAGAGCAGCCGGAACAGGGGGATGGGGGCGTCTGCCCCTACAAAGGGAGGCACCGCCATTTCAAAGGAGGTGGTGGCGGTGCGGGGGATGGCCAGGCAGGGACCGATGGCCAGATAGGCGGCAATGGTAAAGGCCCGGGAAAACAGCGGATGCACCCGGCTGCCCAGAGCATCCATTCCGCCGGAGCGGGCCACCGCCACCACGCCCAGCACCGGCAATCCCACCGCGCTCACCGCCAGGCCCACTACCGCCAGCCAGGTGGCGGTACCCGCCTGGGCGGCGATGCCCGGCGGGAAGATCAGATTGCCCGCGCCAAAGAACATGGAAAATAGCGTAAGCCCCACCAAAAGCAGGTTTTTCCCTCTCAGCTGCATCTCTCTTCCTCCTGATTGGGGTTAAAAACAGCGGCACACCGGAAGGCGTGCCGCTGTTTTCCACTTTTATGCACCAAAATTAGCCCTGGGAAATAGCACCCGTGGGGCAGGTGTCGGCGCAGCTGCCGCAATCGATGCAGGAGCCGGCGTCGATGACGTAGTGATCGTCGCCCTGGGAGATCGCGCCCACGGGGCAAGCGCCCTCGCAAGCACCGCAGCTCACGCAGGAGTCGCTGATGACATAGGCCATTGGAATACACCTCCAAACTCTAAAACTATCGTTATTGTATCATAACTTTTTAAAATTGCAATGCTAAAATGCGCCGGTTATGGGTATATTTTTTCTCGGTGGGAAAAATAGAGGCCAAACGCCAAAGGAGGCGGAAGTATCCATGGAACATTCTTCCCCATTTCATATGGATGCGGCGGGGAGCTTGACCCCCGATTTGAACGGCGCGCCGCGCAGCGGGACGCACCGGCAGAGAACAAAAGCGAAAGGGCGTGAATCGGCGCATGAAGCCCGTAAAACGGCAGAAAAAGCTCCTGTTTTGGAGCCGGAAAAAGCGAGGGACCAGCATGAATGACACCCGCTTCACCCAGCGGGCCCAGACCGCCCTGCGCCTGGCCCAGCAGTGCTCCGCCGAGCTGGGCCACGGGTATGTGGGCAGCGAGCACCTGCTGCTGGGGCTGGCCCGGGAGGGCAGCGGCGTGGCGGCCAAGGTGCTGCTGGCCGCCGGACTGGACCCGGAAACCCTGAAGGGGGCCATTGCCGGGCTGGTGGGCACCGGAGACAAGGGAGCCGCCCCCTCCCAGGGGCTGAGCCCCCGGTGCAAGAAGATCATCGAGCTCTCCCTCACCGAGGCCGCCCGGCTGGGCCACCATTTTGTGGGCACCGAGCACCTGCTGCTGGGTATTCTCCGGGAGGGGGACGGGGTGGCGGTGCGGGTGCTGGCCAACGTGGGGGTGGAGCCCCGGCGGCTGCGGGCCGACGTCACCGCCGCCATGGGCGGAGATCCCTCCTCCTCCCCTTTCCGCGGGACCGGGCGGCCCAGGGAGCGGGAGTACGGCGGGGATACCAAGCTGCTGGACCAGTTCTGCCGGGACCTGACCCGGCTGGCCGCCAGCGGCGTGCTGGATCCGGTGATCGGCCGGGACCGGGAGATCGGGCGCGCCATCCAGATCCTGGCCCGGCGTCAGAAAAACAACCCCGCCCTGATCGGGGAGCCCGGCGTGGGCAAGACCGCCGTGGCCGAGGGGCTGGCCTGGCGGATCGCCACCGGCCAGGTGCCCGACGACCTGCAGGGCAAGCGGCTGCTGTCCCTGGACCTGTCCTCCATGGTTGCGGGTACCAAATACCGGGGAGAATTTGAGGAGCGGGTGAAAAATATTCTGGCGGAGGTGCGCCGGGCTGGGGGCATCATCCTGTTCATTGACGAGCTGCATACCATTGTGGGGGCCGGCTCCGCCGAGGGGGCCATCGACGCCGCCAACATCATCAAGCCCGCCCTGGGCCGCGGGGAGCTCCAGGTCATCGGGGCCACCACCACCGACGAGTACCGGCGGTATATTGAAAAGGACGCCGCCCTGGAGCGGCGGTTCCAGCCGGTGGTGGTGAGCGAGCCCGACGGCGACACCGCCCGGGCCATCCTGCTGGGCCTGCGGGACCGGTACGAGGCCCACCACAAGCTGACCATTACCGACGGCGCCATTGACGCCGCCATTTCCCTGTCCACCCGCTATATCGGGGACCGGCGGCTGCCCGACAAGGCCATTGACCTGATGGACGAGGCCGCCTCCCGGGTACGGATGGAGCGGCTGGCCACCCCGCCGGACCTGCAGGCGCTGGAGGAGCGCACCTTCCGCACCAGACGGGAAAAGGAGGAGGCCATCCGGGACCAGGATTTTGAAAAGGCCGCCATGCTCCGGGACGCCGAGGAGGATTTTCAGCGGGAGCTGGAGCAGCAAAAGGCCAAGTGGCACTCCGGCCAGAACACCGGCTCGGTAACGGCGGAGGATGTGGCGGCGGTGGTGGCCGGCTGGACCGGCATCCCCGTCACCACCCTGACCCAGGCCGAGAGCGATCGGCTGCTCAGCCTGGAGGAGGTACTCCACCAGCGGGTGGTGGGTCAGCAAGACGCCGTGCAGGCGGTGGCCCGGGCGGTGCGCCGGGGACGGGTGGGGCTGAAGGAGCCCGGCCGGCCCACCGGCTGTTTCCTCTTTCTGGGCCCCACCGGCGTGGGCAAGACCGAGCTGTGCAAGGCCCTGGCCCAGGCCATGTTCGGCAGCGAGGAGGCCCTGCTCCGCTTCGACATGTCAGAGTATATGGAAAAGCACGCCGTTTCCCGGCTCATCGGTTCTCCGCCGGGCTACGTGGGGCACGAGGAGGGGGGCCAGCTCACCGAGCAGGTCCGCCGGAGGCCCTACTGTGTGGTACTCTTTGACGAGGTGGAAAAGGCCCATCCGGATATCTGGGGCATTTTACTCCAGATGATGGAGGACGGCGTGGTTACCGATTCCCAGGGGCGAAAGGCCGACTTCAAAAACGCCATTGTGGTGCTCACCTCCAACGTGGGCGCCCAGCGGATCACCGCCAGAGGCGGACGGCTGGGCTTCTCCGCCGCCCGGCAAACCGACGGCCAGACCCGCTCGCCGGAGGAGCTGAAAGACGCGGTTATGGAGGATCTGAAGCAGACCTTCCGCCCGGAGCTACTCAACCGCCTGGACGAGACCATCGTCTTTACCCAGCTGGGCCGGGGGGAGATCCGGGCCATCGCCCGGCGGATGCTGGAGCAGGTGGGCCGCCGGCTGGAGGCCCTTGGGGTAACGCTCACCTGGACCGACGAGGCGCTGGATACCCTGGCCAAGCTGGGCTTTGACCCGGACTACGGCGCCCGTCCCCTGCGCCGGGCCATCCGCTCCGGGGTGGAGGACCCCGCCGCCGAGGGCCTGCTCAGCGGCGCGCTCCGGGCGGGCGGCTCGGCCCTGATTTCCTGCGAGGAGGGCAGGCTGGCCCTCCGCTTCTCTCCCCCGCCAGCCATTACAAAGGAGGAATCTGTATGAACGCATCCCGTATCACATCCCTGACGTTAGCTCTGCTTCTGCTCTCCGGCTGCGGCACCGGCGGAACCCAGCTCGCCCCGGAGCAGCGCACCGAGCTGTACCGCACCGCCATCGAGAATGCCAGAGACCAGGACCTGAACGAGGCCGTCCCCGTTGTCACCTCCACCGAGGACGATGTGGGCCAGGCCACCTTTGACATTCTGGGCCTGGATCCGGCGGACTGCTCCGCCTGCGCCCTGTCGGTGTCCATGATGAACGTAAAAGCCTATGGCATCGCCGCGGTCTATCCCGTTGACGGACGGGAGGAGCAGGTCCGGGAGGGTCTGTCCGCCTTTATCGACATGCAGCGGCAGAATTTTCAGATGTATCTGGCCGACCAGTACGAGATCGCCCAGGCCGCCCGGCTGGAGACCCTGTCCGACGGAACCATTCTGCTGGTGATGTGCCAGGACCAGGACAAAGTCTTTGAGCGCATCCGCGCCGCCATCGAGGAAACGGACTGAGCCTTGCGGTCCGGCAGGGAAAGCGGTATAATATAAAAGTTCATCAATCTTTTTACAGGAGGCCTGTTTATGCAAGCAAGAGCCAGCGGAATCCTCCTTCCCGTCTTTTCCCTGCCCGGCCCCTACGGCATCGGGAGCCTGGGCAAGTCCGCCCGGCAGTTCATCAATTTTCTGTCTGACGGAAAACAGAAATTCTGGCAGATCCTGCCCCTGGTGCCCCCGGGTGGCGGGGACTCCCCCTATATGTCTCCCTCCTCCTTTGCCGGCAATCCCCTGCTGCTGGACCTGGAGCTGCTCCAGGAGGAGGGACTGCTCACCCAGGACGAGCTGAACTCCGCCCGTTGGAATAACCCCGACCGGGTGGACTACGCCTGGCTCCATCAGACCCGGCTCCCCCTGCTCCGAAAGGCCTGGGACCGGGGGCGGCAGGCATACGCCCCCCTGCTGGACAAATTTCTGGAGGACGAGGCGGACTGGCTGCCCGACTACGCCCTGTTTATGGCCCTGCGGGACCACTTCGGAGGCAAGTCTCTGGCGGACTGGCCGGACGAGGCCCGGCTGCGCCGGCCGGAGGCCATGGAGCACTACCGCGCGGAGCTGGCAGAGGAGTGCCGGTTCCAGGCCTTCCTGCAGCTGCTCTTTTTCCGTCAGTGGACGGCCATCAAGGCCTATGCCAATTCCAAGGGCATCTCCATCATCGGAGACCTCCCCATCTACGTCTCCCCCGACAGCGCCGAGGTATGGAGCGAGCCGGAGCTGTTCCAGCTGGGCGAGGATATGACTCCGTCCGCTGTGGCGGGCGTGCCGCCGGACGCCTTTTCCGATCTGGGCCAGCACTGGGGCAACCCGCTCTACGACTGGGAATACCACAAAAAGACCGGCTTTGCCTGGTGGAAGCGGCGGGGCTCCCACATGGCCCGGCTGTATGACGTGGTACGCATCGACCACTTCCGCGCCTTCCACACCTACTGGTCCATTCCCAGCGGAGCGCCCGACGCCAGGGCGGGCCACTGGGAGCAGGGCCCGGGCAACGCGCTGCTGGACACGCTGAAAAATGTGTCCGGCCTGGCCCTCATCGCCGAGGATCTGGGCGCGCTGGACGCCGACGCCCTGGCCTTTATCGCCCAGAGCGGCCTTCCCGGCATGAAGGTGCTGGTATACGCCTTCGACCCGGTGGGCGAGAGTTCCTACCTGCCCCACAACTGCCCCCGGGACGCCGTGGTCTACACCGGCACCCACGACACTCCCACCTTCGTCCAGTGGCTCTTTTCCGAGGCCAGCCCCGCCGAGCGGGACTACGCCTTCGACTACCTGCGGCTGCGGGAGGACGAGGGCTTCGGCTGGGGCGCGGTGTGCGGCGCCTGGATGTCCCCCTGCCGCCTGGCCATTGCCCCCATGCAGGACCTGCTGGGTCTGGGCGGGGACGCCCGGGTCAACGCCCCCGGTACCACAGGCCCCCACAACTGGTCCTGGCGGGTACGGGGGGAAGCGCTCAATCCCGCCGTATCCGGAAAGCTGGCCAGGATCACCCGTACCTACCGCCGGTAACCGTCAATTTTTACAAAAGTCTACCCTGGGGGAATGCGGCATCTGCCGTATTCCCCCTTTTCCGGTGGTATTTCCTGCATTTCTCGCTTTGGGCTTGTAAAAATGAAAGTTTTGTTATATTATGATGGGTGCGAAATTCATTATGAAAGATAAACGGGTGAATTTATGAGCCTTCGGATCGGAATTGATATCGGCTCCACCACCGTCAAGGTCGTGGTGCTGGACGAACAGAATAAGCTGCTGTTCCGCTCCTATGAGCGGCATTATTCCAAAGCCCGGGAGCGGGCGGCGGAGACCCTGCGCTCCATTACAAACAAGCTGGCGGGCCAGCAGGTGCGCATGGTCATCACCGGCTCCGCCGGTCTGGGCGTGGCCAAGGCGGCGGACATCGACTTCGTACAGGAGGTTTACGCCACCGCCGCCGCTGTCAACCAGTACATACCGGACACCGACGCGGTGATCGAGCTGGGCGGCGAGGACGCCAAGATCATCTTCTTCGGCGGCGCTCTGGAGGAGCGGATGAACGGCTCCTGCGCCGGAGGAACCGGCGCCTTCATCGACCAGATGGCCACCCTGATGAACGTCACGGTGACCGAGCTGGACCAGCTGAGCCTGAAACACGAGAAGATCTACCCCATCGCCTCCCGCTGCGGCGTGTTCGCCAAGAGCGATATCCAGCCCATCCTCAACCAGGGCGGCCGGAAGGAGGACGTGGCGGCCTCCATCTTCCAGGCGGTGGTGGACCAGACGGTGGCCGGACTCACTCAGGGCCGGGAGCTGAAAGGCAAGATCGTGTTCCTGGGCGGCCCCCTCCACTTCCTCATGGGCCTGCGCCAGCGGTTTATTGAAACCCTGAAGCTGGACGAGGAGCACGCCATCTTCCCCGAGGACGGGGACTGCTTTGCCGGCATCGGCGCGGCCCTGTGCGCCTCCGACTACGGCGAACAGCTCTTCGACGACGTACTGGACCGGCTGGAGCGCAGCGTGGATAATGTGGGCCTGGTGGACACCATGCCCCCCCTCTTTGCCAGCAAGACCGACTACGAGGCCTTCACCACCCGGCACAACGCCATGCACCCCCCGGAGGTGGATATCCACACCTATACCGGCGACGCCTGGCTGGGTATTGACGCAGGCTCCACCACCACCAAGATGGCCCTTATCACCGCCGACGGCGGACTACTGTACACCTACTATCACTCCAACCAGGGCAACCCGGTGGCTGTGGTGCTGGACCAGCTGAAGGAGATCTATCCCCTGTGCGGCGACCGGATCACCATCCGGGGCGCGGCGGTCACCGGCTACGGCGAGGACCTGGTGAAAAACGCCTTCAGCTGTGACGCGGGTCTGGTGGAGACGGTGGCCCACTACAAGGCCGCCGCCCATTTCAACCCCGACGTGGATTTCATCATTGATATCGGCGGCCAGGACATGAAGTGCTTCAAGATCCGCAACGGCGCGGTGGACTCCATCATGCTCAACGAGGCCTGCTCCTCCGGCTGCGGCTCCTTCATCGAAACCTTTGCCAAGGCGCTGGGCTACTCCATCGCCGACTTTGCCAGGCTGGGCCTGTTCGCCCGGCACCCGGTAAACCTGGGCTCCCGCTGCACCGTGTTCATGAACTCCAGCGTGAAGCAGGCCCAGAAGGACGGAGCCAGCGTGGAGGATATTTCCGCCGGTCTGTCCATCTCCATTGTAAAGAACGCGGTATACAAGGTCATCCGGGCCGCCAACGCCGACGATCTGGGCCGCCACATCGTGGTCCAGGGCGGCACCTTCCACAACGACGCGGTACTCCGGGCCTTTGAGCTGGAGTTGGGCCGCAACGTGACCCGGCCCACCATCGCGGGCATTATGGGGGCCTTTGGCGCCGCTCTGTACGCCCGGGACCTGCATCTGGAGAAGAGCACGATGCTCACCATGGAGGACCTGAAGAGCTTCTCCCACACCGCCAAGCCCACCACCTGCAACCTATGCACCAACCACTGCTCCCTCACCGTCAACACCTTTGACGGCGGGCGGCGGTTCATCTCGGGCAACCGGTGCTCCCGCCCTCTGGGCAAGGCCAAGGTGGAGAACCCGGACCTGATGGTCTACAAGTACAAAAAACTCCGGGCCCTGGAGGGCAAGGGGACCGGAAACGGGGTCCGGGGGAAAATGGGCATCCCCTTCGGCCTGAACATGTATGAGAATCTGCCCTTCTGGTTCACCTTCTTTACCAAGCTGAACTTTGAGGTGGTCCTCTCCCCCGAGTCCTCCCGGAAGCTCTACCTGAAAGGACAGCACACCATCCCCTCCGATACCGTGTGCTACCCTGCCAAGCTGCTCCACGGCCATGTGGAGGCCCTGGTGGACGCGGGCGTGGACGCCATCTGGTACCCCTGCATGTCCTACAACAACGACGAGGGCATCGGCGACAACCACTACAACTGCCCGGTGGTGGCCTATTACCCCGAGCTGCTGGCCGCCAACGTGCCCGTTCTGAAGCAGGTCAAGTATCTGGATCCCTACGTGGGCCTGTGGCGGCACAAGGACTTCGGCAAGCGCATCTCTCAGCTGATGGAGGAGACGTTCTCCATCCCCAAGCGGGAAACCGAGCGGGCGGTAAAGGCCGCCTATGAGGCCTATGACGCCTACCTCCACGACGTGCGGGAGACCGGCAAGCAGTACATCCAGTACGCCCGGGAGCACCACATGCCCATTGTGGTGGCCTGCGGCCGGCCCTACCACATTGACCCGGAGATCAACCACGGCATCAACGACCTCATTACTTCCTTCGGCTTTGTGCTGGTCACCGAGGACGCCCTCAGCTATCTGGAGGGTTACGCACCCCGGAAGGTGCTCAACCAGTGGACCTTCCAGAGCCGGATGTACAACGCCGCCCGGTATGTGTGCACTCAGAGCGACATGCAGGTGGTGCAGCTGGTCAGCTTCGGCTGCGGCACCGACGCCATCACCACCGACGAGATGCGGGACATTCTGGAGAAAGGCGGCAAGCTTTACACCCAGCTGAAGATCGACGATATCAGCAATCTGGGCGCCGTCACCATCCGCGTCCGATCCCTCATGGCAGCAATGGATGCCCGGAAAAGCAGCACTCAACCCCAATAAGCCAAGATTTACGGTAAGGAGTGTGTTGTCATGCGTAACGTCTCCCGTTCCCTGACTGCCCTGGCGCTCTCCCTCGCCCTCTTTTCCTCTTCCGCCCTGGCCAGCTTTCAGCCTATCCGGGCGGAGCAGTCCTTTGCCGACGTGCCCACCTCCCACTGGGCCCACGACTACATTTCCCAGAGCTATACCCTGGGGCTGATGTCGGGCACCGGCGGCGGCCAGTTCTCTCCCTCCGCCCAGATGCAGGTGGCGGAGATCATTTCCCTCTGCGTGCGCCTGCGGGACATCTATCAGGGAGGCGACGGCGTACTGGACCAGAGCGGCGAGCACTGGTATGACAGCGCGGTGGAGCAGGCCCTGGAACTGGGTCTGGTCACCCAGGGTCAGTTTGACCGCTACGACCGGCCGGCAACCCGGGCAGAACTTGCAGGCCTGCTGGCCCATGCCCTGCCGGAGACGGAATACGGGGCCATCAACCAGATTACCGCCCTGCCGGATGTGACGGCCTCTACTCCCTATTCCCAGGAGATCTTCACCCTCTACAATGCTGGGATCCTCACCGGCTCGGATATGTACGGCACTTTCACTCCGGAGCGGAGCATCACCCGGGCGGAGGTGTGCGCCCTGGCCTGCCGGCTGGCTCTGCCGGAAACCCGGGAGACCCTCTCCCTGGTAGTGAAACCGGCGGACACCACCGTACGGGCCACAGGGCGCAAGCTGTACGTGGCCGGCATTCCCGTCTATGGTGTGGTGGACATTGCCGGAAAATTTTATATCCCTGTGGAGGCTCTGGATGACCGCAACGTGTTCTCCGATTCCAGCTTTTACGCCAGCGAGTATGAAAATACCCTCTCCTTACGCATCCCCGCCTACTACTACGGGGATGTCACCGTCCCGGTTCTCAACTTCTGGGCCGCGCCGCCCGGGGGCCACGTCATGGGCACCGCGGAGCTCTCACCCCTGGTACTCCAGGTAAAGGAGGCGGAATTCCGGGGCGCCATCTATACCCTGGACGGAAAATACCCCATGGTCAGCCTGGACGCTCTGGGCGCCGTGGCCGACGGGGTCAACTTCCGACTGAACCCGGAGAGCACCCCTACTCTGGCAGGGGAGGATGACCTGGCCGGCGGGCCTCTGGCCGGTCTGCAGCGTTCCACTGACCGGGAGACCGTCACTGCCATTCACGACTATCTGGTCAACACCCTGACCTATAACCCTCTGGTCTCTGCCCCCTATGGCACCACCCAGGCCACATTGGACAAGGTGGAGCAGGCGTTCCAACAGGCGGAGGAGACATACAGCCTGCCCAACAACGTGACGCTGGCCACCAAATACGGCATCTGCCAGAACTATGCCGAGCTCTTCCGCACCATGTGCATCCGCTCCGGCATCCCCTGTATCATGATCTCCGGCATGGGCAACGGCGGCTCCCACGCCTGGAATCAGGTCTACGTGGACGGGGAGTGGCTCTATGTGGACTGCACCTTTGACGACCCGGTCTCCTCCAAGCCCACCCTGAACCACACCTACTGCCTGGTTGGCCCCGACGTGATGGCCCGCAATCACTACTGGGACGGAGAGGACTATCCCATGCCCGACCAGTACGACCCCGCCTGGGAGCAGCTGGACCCCAACAACATCACCAGCGCGGACATGTTCCGGAAATGTCTGGTGGCTCAGGTGATGATGGGCAAGACCAAGTTCAGCCTGCGCACCACAAAGTCCGGCGCATATGGCGGCATTGCCTGCCTGTATGTCGATTATGAAGGGTTGCACTGGTCCTCTGCCCGTGGCGGCTACAACAAATCCACTGGCACCTACGACTATCAGGTGGAATACTGGTAATTCCTCCGGCGAAAGGAACAAATCAATGGCACAGTTAGTTTATGACAAAACCGGACGGCTCCTCTTCACCCAGGAGATGAAAAAGGAGTACACCATCCTCTTCCCCACCATGCTGCCCGTCCACTTCGGTCTGATGGCCCGCATCATCGAGACCGAGGGCTACAAGGTGGAAATGCTTACTACCAATCACCGCAATATCGTGGACGAGGGGCTGAAATACGTCCACAATGATACCTGCTACCCCGCCCTGCTGGTCATCGGCCAGCTTATTGACACGGTGAAAAGCGGCAAGTATGACCCCCACAAAGTAGCTCTGCTCATCACCCAGACCGGTGGCGGCTGCCGGGCTTCCAACTACATCCATCTGCTGCGTAAAGCCCTGGTAAAGGCCGGGCTGGAGTTCGTGCCCGTCATCTCCCTGAACATGTCCGGCCTGGAACACAACCCCGGCTTCAAGCTGGGCTTGGGTACCCTGCGGAAAGCCGTGTTTGCCATGATGTACGGCGATATCATTGTTCAGACCGCCAATCAGGTCCGGCCCTATGAGGTCAACCCCGGCCAGACCGACCAGGTCATCGAGCAGGTGGAAGATCACCTGCTGGCCGAGATGAGCCAGGGCAAAGGCCTGTCCTTCAAGAGTATGGTGTCCAATTTTGACCACATCGTGGCCGCCTTCAAGGCCATTCCCGTGGCTGGGGAGCCCAAGGTTCGAGTGGGCGTGGTGGGCGAAATCTATATCAAGTACTCCCCCCTGGGCAACAACAATCTGGAGCAGTTCCTCCTGTCCGAGGGGGCGGAGCCGGTGGTGCCCGGCCTTACCGATTTCATCATCTTCAAAATCTACAACCGCGAGGTGGACGTGAACATCTACGGCGGCAAGTGGGTGAAGAAAAAGGCCTGCCAGGTGCTGAAGGGCTACGTGGAGAAGTGCCAGCGGGCCATGATTGCCGCCATGAAGAAGGGCGGCTTCCGGGCTCCCGGCACCTTTGAGGACCTGCGGCAACTCATCAAGGGATACCTGGGCGAGGGCAACAAGATGGGCGAGGGCTGGCTGCTCACTGCCGAGATGCTGGAGCTCATCCACTCCGGCACCCCCAACATCGTCTGCACCCAGCCCTTCGGGTGCCTGCCCAACCACATCGTGGGCAAGGGCATGATCCGCAAGCTCAAGGACGACTACCCCTTCTCCAACATCGTGGCCATCGACTACGACCCCAGCGCCACCCAGATCAACC
>DWXF01000042.1 GCA_019119335.1 Candidatus Flavonifractor merdavium | reverse complement strand
TGCGCAAGGGCACCGCCCCCGACGGCACCAAGGAGGAGTTTGCCGTAGCCCCCGGCGGCGTGCCGTGCGCCTTCGTATTTAAGACGGTGGCCGATCAGTACGGCAAATACTCCTTCATCAAGGTCCTGTCCGGCAACATCACCCCCGACCTGACCCTGGTGGACTCCCGCACCGGCAGCAGCGAGAAGCTGGGCCGTCTGTATCAGATGCGGGGCAAGAAGGCCGAGGAGGTCAAGGAGCTCTCCTGCGGCGACATCGGCGCCATCGGCAAGATGGAGAAGGTCAAGACCGGCGACACCCTCTCCGATCCCCGGAAGGTGGTCAAGCTGGAGGCTATTCCCTTCCCCGAGCCCTGCTATTCCGTGGCCATCACTCCCAAGACCAAGGGCCAGGAGGATAAGATTGCCGCCGGCCTCACCCGCCTGAACGAGGAGGACCTGACCTTCAACTGGGTGAACAACGCTGAAACCCACCAGATGGTGGTCTCCGGCACCGGCGATATGCAGATGGACGTGATCCTGTCCCGGCTGAAGAGCCGCTTCGGCGTGGACGCCGAGCTCAGCGAGCCCCGTGTGGCCTACCGGGAGAAGATCCGCAAGAAGGTGGAGGTCCAGGGCCGCCACAAGAAGCAGACCGGCGGCCACGGCCAGTTCGGCGACGTGTGGATGCGCTTCGAACCCGGCGACACCGAGGAGCTGCAGTTCTGCGAGGAGGTCGTGGGCGGCGCGGTACCCAAGAACTACTTCCCCGCGGTGGAGAAGGGCATGCGGGAGGCCGTGGTCCACGGCGTGCTGGCGGGCTATCCGGTGGTGTACCTGAAGGCCACCCTGTTCGACGGCTCCTACCATCCGGTGGACTCCTCCGAAATGGCCTTCAAAACCGCTGTGCAGATCGCCTACAAGACCGGCATGCCCCAGGCCAGCCCTGTGCTGCTGGAGCCCATCGGCGAGCTGAAGGTCACTATCCCCGACAGCTACATGGGCGACGTCATCGGCGATCTGAACAAGCGCCGTGGCCGTGTCATGGGCATGAACCCCGACGGCGAGGGCAATCAGGTGGTGGAGGCCGAGGTGCCTATGGCCGAGATGGGCCGTTACGCCATCGACCTGCGGTCCATGACTCAGGGCCGGGGTTCCTTCACCTTCCACTTTGTCCGCTACGAGGACGCCCCTCCTGCCGCCCAGGAGAAGGCCATCGAGGCCGCCAAAGCCATGCAGGACGAAGCCGACTAACCAAAATCACAAAGCGCCCCGGCCACCGGCCGGGGCGCTTTTCTTATGGGCACATCCTCCTACGGGATCAGGAGCCTGGCCCCCTCCCCCGTCTGCTCAAACTGGAGGGAGACCCCAATGGTGCGGAACGCCCCATCGTGGTTCCAACTCCCTGCCAGCCGCTTCTCCAGGGCGGTGACAGCGGGATACTGGAGCCAGGTTTTCTGGTGGGTGTACTCCAGCCACCCGTTGACGATAAAGCCGTCCCGCACCTTCTCCATGGGATAGGTCAGATATCCCCGGCAACGCTCCCCACCGGGGAGCATGGAGAAGGCGGCGAACACATCGTTTCCGGCGTGTTGTTCCCAGGGGAATCCACCGGCGGTACAGGTTTGCTCCCCCAGGAAATAGTAAGGGGCGGCATAGCTTTGGCCGTTCTGCTCACACAGCACCCGGCCGGTGACCCGGCCCGCAGCGCGCCAGCCCTCCGGCAGGTCCTCATAGACCGTCCGCAGCTGGATTGCCTCGGTGCCGCGGAAGCCCGGGTCCGTCAGCCAGAGGAAGTGGTGAATGATGATCCACCGCTCCTCCTTCCCCGGCACCTCCACTCCCACGCCAGTGACCCGCAGCTTCGGTTCGTCGCTGCCGTCCACCGCCTCGTCGTCCACGTCCACCACCACCTGGAGGGCCCCTTCGCAGGCCGCCAGTTCCTCCGCCGTCAGATCGTCGAGCACATACTCCGGCATACCCAGCTCCAGCAAATGGACCCTGAGCCCCGCCGCCTGACTATCCTCCCCAATCTCAACCGGCGTCCACTCCATGGGGTAGCGGCTCCCCCACAGATACCCGCAGGCACAGCCCGCCGTCAGCACGGCGGCGAGAGCCAGTACCAGCGTCCGGTCGCTCACCCGCACCGGGGCGGAACGGACGGCGTAGCCCGCCTGATCCAATTCCTTGGAGAGCCTCCACAGACTGCGGAGGATGAGGGCGTAGCCCGCCAGCAGGACCGCCAGCAGGAGCCATCCAATCCTGTCCCCCACCAGGGCCAGCAGACACAGCAGGGCGTACCACACCATCAGGGCAGCCGCATTCCAGGCGCGGGGCGTTTCCCCCGCTTTCTGCTGTACCGCCCACAGGCCCCGCCAGAGGCAGAAGAACTCCACGAACAGCAGCGCCAGGCTGAGACCGGAGAGGACGCCGGCCTGGGAGGAGGCGTGCACCGCCCGCTGCCAGATGGTGGTATTGAGGACCAGGTCAGCACACACATACGCCGTCCGCAGAACCGCCACGGCATAGCAGGCCCCAAACCACCGGTTTTCCCGCCGCAGGGCCCGGAAGCCCAAAAGCAGCAGCACCATGCCGATGGCGGGCAGGAGCAAATTAAGATACAAGACATTCAGGGTGAGGGTGGTAAGGGCCATCCCCGCCAGCAGCCACCTCATAGCCCTTTTCCACGGGGTCACCCGCTTCACCACATCCTTGGGCGGCAGCCCGGAGAGGCTACTTTCCAGCAAGGCGTCAAAGTCATCCTCGCCCATCCAATTCCACGCCTGGTCACCCACGCTCCTCACCTCCCAACAGGGTACGCAACCGCTTTTTCAGCCGGTACAGCCGCCCCTCCACCGCCCGCTGGCTCAGGCCCAGCTCGGCGGCGATCTGGGCGGTGGACTGGCGGTAGTAATATTTCCGGTAAAACAGGGCCCGGTCGCCGCCGGGCAGCCTCTCCAGGGCCAGCCGCACCTCCTCCTGCCGCTCTTGGAGCAGCACCGCCTCCTCTGGGGTGGGCTCCGGCGAGGGCATATTTTCCTCCACTTTGCCAACAATATGCCGGCGGGCCTGCCTTCTGGCGTAATCCAGAGCGGTATTCCGGGCCACGGCGGTAAGCCAGGCGGTCCAGCTTCCCCGGGCCGGGTCAAACTGCCCGCTCTTTTCCCACACCCGCAGCGCCGTCTCGGAAAGGCAGTCCTCCTGATCCTGGGGATTGGGCAGGATGGGGGCAATGACATAGCGCAGCAGCGGCCCATAGCGCCGCAGCAGATCAACCATTTCCCTCTCGTCCACGCCGCCGCCTCCTCTCCCGGTCCCTTCTCTCTACCATACGCCGCCCGGCGGAAAAACCCACGGACAAAAAGCGCCTGGCCCCATACAATATGGGGACAGGCGCTTTTCTCACTAAGCCTGGGCCTCTGCCAGGTGGCTCTGGATGCGCTGGATGATCATATCCATAGCCACGGCGTTTTTTCCGCCCTCGGGGACGATGATATCGGCGTACCGCTTGGAGGGCTCCACAAACTGCTCGTGCATGGGCTTGACGGTGGTGAGATACTGCTGCACCACCGAGTCCAGGAAGCGGCCCCGCTTCTTCACGTCCCGCATGATCCGCCGGAGGATGCGCACGTCGGCGTCGGTGTCCACGAAGATCTTAATGTCCATCAGCCGCCGTAGCTCCGGCTCGGCAAAAATCAGGATGCCCTCTATCAGAATCACCGGGGCGGGGCACACCTCCACCGTCTCCGCCGCCCGGTTGTGGATGGTGTAGTCGTAGGTGGGACTCTCCACCCGCTCGCCCCGGCGCAGGGACTTCAGGTCCTCCACCACCCGGGGGGTGTCAAAGGCGTCGGGGTGGTCGTAGTTCAGCTTGCACCGCTCCTCAAAGGGCATGTCGTTGTGCTCTTTGTAGTAGTTGTCGTGGTACAGGATGGAGACCAAATCCCCAAACCGCTCCTTCAAACCCAGCGTCAGGGTGGTCTTGCCCGAGCCGGTGCCGCCGGCGATGCCGATGATCATGGTGTCCATTTCCGTCCGCTCCCCCGTTTTTTCTCCAGTATAGCACAGGGCGGGGGCGGGTACAAGGGTTCCGGCTTATTCCTCCTCGTTCCGGAACAACAGCCGGTAGTCCGTCCCCTCCTGGGCATACACCGCCTCCAGGTCCTCGCCCGCCCAGCCGGTCTGAAAGGGAGCGGAAAACCGGACGCAGGTGCCGCAGGAGACCGACAGCTTCCGGGGCACCGGGGCCAGCACCGCCCGCTCCCCCAGCCCGGCCAGCCGCCGCTGGAAGCACAGGGCCCCATAGTGGGTATGGAAGGTGGCGATGTGAGGCAGTTCAGGAGATGGTGAGCTCATAATCCTCTCCCACTGCTTTCCAGGTAACCTGATAGCCGTTGTTAACTGCAAACCGCCGGACATTCTGCAGGGGAGTCTCATTATCTACCAACACAATCAGGGGCAATCCCTGTTCCAATGCTCTTTTGGTCATGAGCACCGGCTCGGGGCAGGAATAGCCTCTGGCGTCGATCTGATTCATGGTTCCACCTCACACTTTCTTTACGTTGGCCCCGCCGATGGCGCACACCACCGCCAGGCCGAGAATCACGGCCACCTTACCGGCAAAACTGGGCCCGTCGGTGGAGGAGGCCAGTCCGAAATTGTGGCAGAAGGCGGCACCCACCACCATGCCCAGCACGGCCACGGAGGAGTCGCTGTTGCCGCTGCCGGACAGGATCAGCTGCCGCAGGGGGCAGCCCCCCAGCAGCACGGAGCCCAGGCCCACCAGCACCATGCCCAAAAAGTTCCACAGCCCATCGGTGTGGGCCACCGCCTGACCGGCAAAGCCGGGGGTGAAGCCGCCCCGGATACCCATGGAACCCACGATCAGGTTGCCCACCAGAACCGCCACGAAGATGGCCACGAAGCCCATCAACAGGTGGAAGTCCCGGAGCATGATGGCGTCCCGGATGCCGCCGGCCATGCACAGCCGGGTGCGCTGGGCGATGGCGCCCACCACCAGGCCGGCCGCCAGAGCCGCCGCGATGGGGGCCCGCATGGAGCCGGGACCCTCAGCGGAGAAGAAAATAAAGGCGGGGGCGGCGATCACCAGCACCAGCAGGGCCACGTTGACGGCGGGCATAAGCAGGCCCTCCACCTTGGCCTGGGGCTGGGACTTTTTCAGGGAGAATCCCTTCTTCAGGAACAGCGTGCCCACAAAGATACCGGCGATAAAGCCTACAAGCCCCAGAATGGCGTTGCCATCGCCGCCGCCCAGGCGGATCACCATACGCAGGGGGCAGCCCAGGAACATGAGGGCTCCCGCCATGACGCAGAAGCCCAGCACAAACCGGGTCATGGGGGAGGAACCGCCCCGCACCTTGAACTCCTTCCCCGCCAGGGCCATAATCATGGCCCCCAGCACCAGGCCCATGATCTCCGGCCGGATGTACTGCACAATGGGGGCACGATGGAGCCCCAGACCGCCGGCAATGTCCCGCAGGAAGCAGGCGATGCAGAAGCCCATGTTCACCGGGTTGCCCAGGGCCACCAGCACTACGGATGCGATACCCACCACCAGACCGGCCAGAATCACCGGCAGATGCTCCTTCCACCTGGTCACACACACCACTCCTTAAAATTTTTTAGGAAAACAAAAATTTCGTTCTCTAACGTAATTATAGTCCCCGGCGGTGGAAAATGGAAACTGGTTTTTCCTATATTTTCAATGTATTATATAGAAAAATCCAATAAAGTGTGGTATGCTTTGCACAGGCAAAGGGGCCGGGCGGCAGCGCCGCCCGGCCCCTCGTCCGGTTCTCAGATGATGCGAAGCAGTTTTTCCCCTCTGGGACGCACCGCCCCCACGGCTGCGGCGGACACGCCGCTGTCGGCCAGCCGCCGCAGCAGCTCCTCCGCCCGGTCCTCCGGGATACTGACCAGCAGGCCTCCGGCAGTCTGGGGATCGTAGAGACAGTCCAGCACCTCCTGGGGAAATTCCCCCGCCGTCTCCACCTCCGGCCCGGCAAAGTCCAGGTTGCGGTAGGCCCCGGCGGGGATGATCCCGTCCCGGGCCAGCTCCAGGGCCTTGGGCAGGATGGGGACCCGGCTGGGCCA
The DNA here is from genome assembly GCA_019119335.1 of Candidatus Flavonifractor merdavium. Lineage (GTDB taxonomy): Bacteria > Bacillota > Clostridia > Oscillospirales > Oscillospiraceae > Flavonifractor > Flavonifractor merdavium. The sequence goes on along the minus strand of DWXF01000042.1, from coordinate 72,210 downwards.
CAGCTCCACCGTCAGGCCGGAGCCCTCCGCCAGCTCCTTGGCGTGGCCCATCAGGCCGAAGCCGGTGATATCGGTGCAGGCGTTGGGGCGCAGGGGCACGGCGGCCTCCGCCGCCGCCCGGTTCAGGGCGGTCATCACCGCCACCATCTCCCGGTAATCCCCCTCCTCCAGCAGCTCCGCCTTGGCGGCGGTGGTCAGAATCCCGGTACCCAGAGGCTTGGTGAGCACCAGAATATCCCCCACGTTCGCGCCGCTGTTGGTGAGCACCCGGTCAGGGTGGACCAGCCCGGTGACGCACAGGCCATACTTGGGCTCCGGGTCCTCGATGCTGTGGCCCCCGGCGATCACCGCCCCCGCCTCCGCCACCTTGGAGGCGCCGCCGGCCAAAATCTCTCCCACCGCCTCCAGGGGCAGGCAGGAGGGGAAGGCCAGCAGATTCATGGCCAGCTTTGGCACGCCCCCCATGGCGTACACGTCTGAGAGGGCGTTGGCGGCGGCGATCTGCCCGAAGGTATAGGGATCGTCCACCACCGGCGGGAAGAAGTCCACCGTCTGCACCATGGCGATGTCGTCGCTCACCCGGTAGACGGCGGCGTCGTCGCTCTCATCAAAGCCCACCAGCAGATTGGGGTCCGCCGTTCTGGGCAGGCCGGACAATACATTCCTTAGGACACCCGGTCCTATCTTGGCCCCTCACCCACCGGCCGTGGTCATGGCGGTCAGGCGCAGCTTTTCATACGGCATCTCGTCACCCCCTTTCTGTTCTCCACTATACCCCATTTTTCCCGAAAATACAATGAGGAGGCGGCTCTTATGCAGCTCAAGCAGCTGGAGATCTTTGTTCAGGTGGCCCGTCTGCGCAGCTTTTCCCGGGCAGCGGAGGCCCTCTATCTGACCCAGCCCACCGTCAGCGCCCACATGAACGCCCTGGAGGAGGAGCTGGGGGCCCGGCTGGTGGTGCGCTCCACCAAGGAGCTGCGGCTGACGCCCCCCGGCCAGGTGCTGGAGCGCTACGCCGCGGAGATTCTGGGCCTGTGCCAGCGGGCGGAGCAGGAGGTGCGCACCGCCGCCGGGGCTATCGCAGGCACCCTGTCCATCGCCGCCTCCACCGTCCCCGCCCAGTACCTGCTGCCCCAGGCCCTGCCCGCCCTGCGCCAGCGCTATCCCCAGGTTTTTTTCCAGGTGCGCCAGGGGGACAGCAGCCAGGTCATCCAGTGGATGACGGAAAACGGGGCGGAGCTGGGCATTGTGGGGGCCCCTGCCCAGCGGCCAGGCCTTTTATGTGTCCCTTTTCTCACCGAGCACCTGGTGATCGCCGCCCCCAACACGCCTCCCTACCAGCGTCTGGAGGGCAAACTCACCCCCCAGCTGCTGCGCACCCTCCCCTTCCTGGTGCGGGAGCCGGGCTCGGGCACCAGAAAGCAGGCCGACCAGTTCCTGCGCAGCCTGGGGCTGGAGCCCCAGACGCTCAACCTGGCCGCCCAGCTGGAGAGCACCGAGAGCATCCTCCAGGGGGTGAAATACGGCCTGGGCATCTCCATCGTCTCCCAGTACGCCGCCCGGGAGGAGGCCGTCTCCGGCCGGGTCCTGCTGTTCCACTGGGACAGCCCCCTGCTGGAGCGGCAGTTCTACCTGCTCTACCGCCGCTCCGCCGCCCTCTCCCCGGCGGCCGCCATGCTGCTTCAGGAGCTGCCCTCTTTTTACCAAAACCAGGGCTGAACCGCCGCACCCTCCTTCTCCGCCCCGCATAGGCTGAAAGTGAAAAAACTGAGTTTTGGAGGGTCGCCTATGCAAGTCCAGCCTAAGGTACATTATTTTCTGGGGGCCAACTCCCCCACCGGCTTTTACTCCCTGTACGACCAGCTCATCGACCGGGAGGAGGCCGAGGAGCTCTTCATCCTCAAGGGCGGCCCCGGCTGCGGCAAGTCCTCCCTGATGCGCAGGGTGGGGGCGGCCATGGAGGAGCATGGCCTGGAGGTGGAGTACATCGACTGCTCCGGGGATCCCGACTCCCTGGACGCGGTGGTGATCCCCGCCCTGAAAACCGCCGTGGTGGACGGCACCGCCCCCCATGTGGTGGAACCTCAATACCCCGGTCTGGTGGAATCTTACGTCAACCTTGGAGACTGCTATGACCGGGACGGGCTGCTGACGGTGAAGGACCAGCTGAAGGGGTGCATGAAGGGGTACAAGGGCTGCTATCAGCGTGCCTACCGCTGCCTCACCGCCGCCGCCCAGCTGGCGGAGGACAACCGTTCGCTCTTACTGACCCAGTCTCTTGAGGATAAGCTGTCCCGCCGGGCCAAGGGTATCCTCTCCCGGGAGATGCGAGGGGAGGGGGACCAGGCCGGCCGGTCGGTACAGCGGTTTTTGAGCGGCATCACCTGGAAGGGTCCTCTGTGGAATTTCGACACAGTAGAATTGTTATGTGAACGGTTCTACGAGCTGTCCGATCCCTGGGGGCTGGCCCACGGGATGCTGGTTCAGCTGGCCGCCGGAGCCATGGCCTCGGGCCGGGATGTGATCGTGTGTCCCTCCCCCCTCTGCCCCGACCGGATGGAGCATCTGCTCATTCCCGCTCTGTCCCTGGCCTTTGTCACCACCACCCCGGCCAATCCCTGGCCCCACAAGCCCTACCGCCGCATCCGCATCGACGGCATGGCCGACCCGGAGCTCACCCGCCGCAACCGGGCCCGGCTCCGCTTCGCCCGCAGGGTGGCCGCCGCCCTGACCGAGGAGGCGGTGGACGCCCTGGCCCAGGCCAAGGGGATGCACGACGAGCTGGAACAGCTCTACAACCCCCATGTGGATTTCCCCCGGGTATACGCCGTGGCCGACGGTCTGATCCGCCATCTGGAACAGCGGCTCTGACCGGTTATACCGCCCGCCTCTCCCTAATGGGAGAGGCGGGCGGTATTTCTGTGCTCCGGGAGAACCCCATTGACAGAACTGCCGGGTGGCTCTTATAATGCCCTTGACAACTCATCCAAAATTCCCGTGGAAGGGAGGCCATCTTTTGGAACACCTGTTAGCGCCGTTGGTGGGAGACGCCTCTCCCGTCACGGTGATCGGTCTGTGCAAGAACGCCGGAAAGACCACCGCCATGCGCCGGCTGATGGCGGAGCTGGGGGAGGAGCGGCTGGCCCTCACCTCGGTGGGCCGGGACGGCGAGAGCACCGACCTGGTCACCGGCACCGAAAAACCCGACCTGTACGTGAAGGCCGGGGACCTGTTCGCCACCGCCCGGGGCATGCTCTCCCTGTGCGACCCCACCCTGGAGGTGGTGGGTCTCACCGACGTGATGACCCCGCTGGGCCCGGTGGCCATCCTCCGGGCCCTGTCCGACGGCTACATCCAGTTGGCGGGGCCCTCCGCCGCCGGGCAGCTGCCCCCCCTGACCAGGACTTTCCTGGAGCTGGGGGCCCAGCGGGTGCTCATCGACGGAGCCGCCGGCCGCAAGTCCCTGGCGGGCGCCGGGGTGGAGGGGGTGGCCCTGCTGTGTACCGGGGCCTCCCTGGACCGGGACATGGAGCTGGTGGTGGCGGAGACCGCCCACACCTGCTGGCTGTTTTCCCGCAAGCCCCCGGAAAACCCCAGACTGCGGCAGGCCCTGGAGGGGCTGGAGGACCGCTTTGCCCTGTTCACTCCGGAAGGCGAGCCCATGGAGCTCCCCCCGGACGAGGGGGGAAGCCCCCGGTGGAACAAGCTGCCCCGGCAGCCCCTGGTGGTGTGGGCGGCGGGCGGGATCATCGACCCGCTGCTGAAAACTCTGGCCCGGCGGGGGGCCCCCACCACCCTGGTGGCGGCCGACGCCACCCATGTGCTGGCGGGCCGGGCCGCCCTGGACCTGTTCCTGCGCACCGGCGGGGAACTGCTGGTCCGGCGGGAGCTGACCATCGCGGCGGTGGCCGCCAATCCCTGGTCAGCCTACGGCTGGCACTTTGAGCCGGACAAATTTATTGACGCCCTCCGGCAGGTCATCGATCTGCCGGTGGTGAACGTGAAGGAGGCGCAGGCATGAAACTGACCCTGGAACTGCGGGGTAACGCCGGGCTGCAGTGGGTGCTGGAGCGGCTCAGCCCCCTCTCCCCCTTCGGCCGGACGGCGGCCCGGGACCTGCCCTGGTACGGGCCGGGAGACGAGGCGGCCCTGGAGGAGGAACTGGACAACGTGGCGCTGTCCATGGAGCTGTGGAACGCCGGAAACGCCCGGCCCCAGGAGACGCCCGCCTGCGGCTGCGGCGGGGCGGAGCTGGCTCCGGCGGACCTGAAGGACGCCGCCTCCGCTCTGCGGGGCGTGACCAAGCAGCTGCCCCTGTTCCACGACATCCGGGGATCCTTCGACCGGGACCCCGGGGTGCCCTTTGACCTGGTGGAACTCTTTGAGATCAAGCATTTTCTGGTGACGCTGGAGCGGCTGGTGCAGGCCTACGAGGCCATGCCCGCCCTGTCCGGCATTACCTTCCCCTCCCTGGCGGAGGCGCTGGAACTGATGGACCCCGACGGACGGCGGCTGCCCACCTTCACGGTGGCCAACTGCTACCACAACGACCTGGCCCCCCTACGGGCGGAAAAAGCCAAGCTGGAGAAGGCCATCCGCATGACCCCGGACGACAAGCGGGGCCCCCTGCTGGAGAAGCGGCGTCAGCTGGCGGTGCAGGAGGACCATCTGGAGCTGGTGGTGCGCCAGGACCTGACGGAGAAGCTGATGGCCTGGAAGGACCGGTTCCTGTCCAGCATGGAGACCCTGGGGCGGCTGGACCTGATTGTGGCCAAGGCCAAGCTGGCCCTGCGGTATCAGTGCGTCCGCCCCGCCCTCAGCCGGGACAAGACCCTCTCCCTGCGGGGGGTACGCCACCCCCAGGTGGAGGAGGACCTGAGAAACCGTGGGGAGAGCTTCACCCCCCTGGACCTGGACCTGGGGCCGGGCTGCACCGTCATTACCGGCGCCAACATGGGCGGCAAGACGGTGTCCCTGCGCTCCACGGTGCTCTCTCTGCTGCTGTGCCAGTGCGGCTTTTTCGTGTTCGCCCAGTCCGCCGCCCTCCCCCTGTTCGACCGGGTGGAGCTGATCCTGGCCGACAGCGGCCCGGGAGCCGGCGGCCTGTCCTCCTTCGGCAAGGAGGTCCACCTGCTGGACAACCTGCTGCGGGAGACGGCGGGACAGTTCTTCTTCGTGGCTCTGGACGAGTTCGCCCGGGGCACCAACCCCCAGGAGGGAGCCGCCCTGGCCCGGGCCCTGGTGCGCCACCTGGGGGACCTGGACTGCATGGCCCTCATGACCACCCACTACGACGGGGTGAGCGACGTGGCCGGCGCCCACTACCAGGTGGCCGGCCTGGTGCGGGACATCCAGGGCGACGAGGGGGACGACCCCCGCAAGCGCATCGCCCGGCGGATGGACTACCGGCTGCAGCCCGCGCCGCCGGGGGCCCCCTGTCCCCGGGACGCCCTGCGGGTGTGCCGCCTGCTCAAGCTGGACCCCACCCTCATGGAGCTGTTCCAGGCAGACCTGTAACCTACCGGAAGGCCGCCCGAACGGGCGGCCTTCCGCCGCCTCACTACGTTAACAATGTCCTGTTGTAGCGTACAAAAGTCCTCAGGAGAAAGAAAAATTTTGACCCTCAAATTTTTTAAAAAATAGTTGACAAACGAAAACGGCTGGGGTATAGTGTTTTTGTCAAAAGTGAATAACATGCATGGATAGAGGCGCGGAGCGCAAGGTAGCAGTGCAATGACAAGGGCAGGCGAGCCCGATGTGCATTGTGAATGTCCGCTCCGCCGAAGGGGGACGTGAATCGTACAGCCCTCCCCCTGAGTCGTGGGCCCAGCGCTCACGGATTGTCATGAGTCACATGAAGCGCTATTTATGTCTGAACGAGAGTTACCCCTCCCGCGGACATGAGTAGCATTTTTTGTTCATGAAGCGCTATCCCGCCGGGAGTATCTTCTCAAACGGCGGGCTAGCGTTTATTTTTTCTGAGGAGGCGTGTTATGGAAAAACTCATCATCACCGCGGCCATTTGCGGCGCAGAGGTCACCAAAGAGCACAACCCCGCGGTTCCCTACACGGTGGAGGAAATGGTCCGCGAGGCCAAGAGTGCCTTTGAGGCGGGCGCGGCGGTCATCCACGTCCACGTCCGGGAGGACGACGGCACCCCCACCCAGGACCGGGAGCGGTTCCGCGTGGTGCTGGACGCCATCAAGCAGGCCTGCCCCGGCGTGATCCTGATCCCCTCCACCGGCGGCGCCACCGGCATGACCCCCGAGGAGCGCCTGCAGCCCACCGAGCTGTGCCCCGAGATGGCCACCCTGGACTGCGGCACCTGCAACTTCGGCGACGACATCTTCGTCAACGATATGCCCACCATGCGGGCCTTCGGCAAGCGGATGATTGAGAACCATATCAAGCCCGAGTACGAGTGTTTCGAGATCGGCCACCTGGACACCATCGTGAACATGGCCAACAAGGGTCTGGTTCCCGGCGCTCCCATGCAGTTCAACTTCGTGCTGGGCGTGTCCGGCTGCACCCCCGCCACCGTGGGCAACCTGGAGTACCTGGTCAAGCAGATCCCCGCCGGGTCCACCTGGACCGTCACCGGCGTGGGCCGGGGCGCCTGGCCCATGGCCGCCGCCGGCATCATCATGGGCGGCAACGTCCGGGTAGGCTTTGAGGACAACATCTACCTGGAAAAGGGCCACAAGGCCGCCTCCAACGGCGAGCTGGTGGCCAAGGTGGTCCGCCTGGCCAAGGAGCTGGGCCGCGAGATCGCCAACCCCGACGAGGCCCGCAAGATTCTGGGCCTGGCCTGAAATTCCGTCAGTACTTATCTCCCCAACCAAACTAGATCATCTCCCCAACCAAACAAAACGAAACAGGAGGAACTTTCTATGCAGAAGAAAGGCAACAAGTACGGCACTCACCGCGTCATCGAGCCCCAGGGTCTGCTGACCCAGGCCGCCAAGAAGATCGACAACACCATGGAGTGCTACTCCAACGAGATCCTGTGCGACGTGTCCGCCCTGAATATCGACTCCGCCTCCTTCACCCAGATCTACGAGGCCTGCGGCAAGGACCTGGGCAAGACCGAGCAGATGATTCTGGACATCGTGAACGAGCGCGGCAAGATGCAGAACCCCGTCACCGGCTCCGGCGGCATGTTCATCGGCACCGTCAAGGAGATCGGCGAGGACCTGCAGGGCAAGATCGACCTGAAGGTGGGCGACAAGATCGCCTCTCTGGTGTCTCTGTCCCTGACCCCCCTGAAGATCAACAAGATCAAGGCCATTCACCCCGAGATTGACCGGGTGGACGTGGACGCCCAGGCCATCCTGTTTGAGTCCGGCCTGTACGCCAAGCTGCCCGACGACATGAGCGAGGAGCTGGCTCTGGCCGCTCTGGACGTGGCCGGCGCCCCCGCCCAGACCGCCAAGCTGGTCAAGCCCGGCGACAGCGTGCTGATCCTGGGCGGCGCCGGCAAGGGCGGCATGATGTGCTGCTACGAGGCCATGAAGCGCGTCGGCCCCACCGGCAATGTGGTGGCCCTGGTCATCTGCCAGGAGGACGCCGATCTGCTCAAGAGCATGAACCTCTGCCACCACGCCATCGTGGGCTCCGCCACCAACCCGGTGGAGGTGCTGGAGAAGTCCCTGGCCGCCAACAACGGCAAGGAGTACGACATCTCCATCCTGATCGTCAACGTCCCCGCCTGCGAGATGAGCGCCATCCTCCCCGTCCGGGACAACGGCACCGTGTACTGCTTCTCCATGGCCACCGATTTCGCCAAGGCCGCTCTGGGCGCCGAGGGCTGCGGCAAGGACGTCACCATGGTCATCGGCAACGGCTACACCAAGGACCACGCCGAGATCACCCTGTCCGAGCTGCGTGAGAATCCCCAGCTGAAGGCCTACTTCGAGAAGAAGTACCTGTAAATTCGCGGTTTTCCCGCCCTGAGCGGGTAAACGATATCTGATGTGACATTCCCGTGGCACCGCATCCGGCCCGGGCGCCGGTGGAGACACTCCTCCTCCCCAACCCTGTCCTTCGCCGCCGTTTCGGCATGGAGGCCTGGCCCGCGGATCTCGCATCCCTACACTCATTGAGAAAGGATGACCTTGTTATGGTAGAGTCCCGCCGCAAGATCCTGTTTCCCAACGTGACCGATGAAGAGTGGAACGACTGGCATTGGCAAGTCAAAAACCGCATCGAGACTCTGGAGGACCTGAAGAAGTATGTGGACCTGACGGCCGAGGAAGAAGAGGGCGTCAAGGCCTGCCTGGGCACCCTGCGCATGGCCATCACCCCCTACTATCTGTCCCTGATCCAGCCCGGCGATCCCCACGATCCCGTCCGGCTGCAGGCTGTTCCCACCGGCAAGGAGCTGCATCAGTCCGCCGCCGACCTGCTGGACCCCCTGCATGAGGACGAGGACTCCCCCGCTCCCGGTCTGACCCACCGCTATCCCGACCGCTGCCTGCTGCTGATCACTGACCAGTGCTCCATGTACTGCCGCCACTGCACCCGCCGCCGCTTCGCCGGCCAGAACGACGCCGGCCTGCCGGTGGATCAGGTGGATCAGGCCATCGAGTACATCCGCAACACCCCCCAGATCCGGGACGTGCTGCTCTCCGGCGGCGACGCGCTGCTCTGCTCCGACGAGCGCCTGGAGTACATCATCGCCAAGCTGCGTGAGATCCCCCACGTGGAGATCGTCCGCATCGGCTCCCGCACGCCCGTGGTGCTGCCCCAGCGCATCACCCCCGAGCTGTGCAACATGCTGAAGAAGTATCACCCCATCTGGCTGAACACCCACTTCAACCACCCCAACGAGATCACCCCCGAGTCCGCCAAGGCCTGCGCCATGCTGGCTGACGCCGGTATCCCCCTGGGCAACCAGAGCGTGCTGCTGGCCGGCATCAATGACTGCGTCTACACCATGAAGAAGCTGGTCAACGAGCTGGTCAAGATCCGCGTGCGTCCCTACTACATCTATCAGTGCGACCTGTCCATGGGCCTGGAGCACTTCCGTACCCCCGTCAGCAAGGGTATCGAGATCATCGAGGGCCTGCGCGGCCACACCTCCGGCTACTGCGTGCCCACCTTTGTGGTGGACGCCCCCGGCGGCGGCGGCAAGACCCCCGTTATGCCCCAGTATGTCATCTCCCAGACCCCCAAGAAGGTCATCCTTCGCAACTACGAGGGCGTTATCACCACCTACACCGAGCCCGAGCACTACACCGACTGCCAGTGCGACTACTGCACCGGCAAGAAGAAGAAGGAGCTCATGGGCGTGGCCGGCCTGGAGCGCGGCCAGGCTCTGTCCATGGAGCCCGCCGGTCTGGAGCGTCATAAGCGCTCCCACCACGAGGAGTAATCTTACCCGAGGCATACAGCGGACCGCCGCTTTCAGGCGACGGTCCGCTTGCCCCCGTTTATTCAGTTACAAAGAATGGAAGTGATCGATGTTGGAATCCAAGCTGAATCTTGATTTTAAGCTGGTGGAGCAGGCCCGGGCGCACGCCTCCCGGGTGGCTGACGACACCCAGCGTTTCATCGACGGCTGCACCACCGTGGCCGTGGAGCGCACCATCTGCCGTCTGCTGGGCATCGACGGTGTGGACGCCGGCGAAGTGCCCCTGCCCAACGTGGTGGTGGAGCACCTGCTGGAAAAGGGCGGCCTGCCCCAGGGCGCTGCCTTCTGGATCGGCAACGCCATGGTGGAGACCGGCAAGAATCCCCAGGCCATTGCCGAGGATGTGGCCAACGGCGCGCTGGACCTGACCGCCGTTCCCGCCCACGGCGAGGCGGAGATTCACGCCGCTCTGGCTCCCATCGTGGAGGAGAGCCTGGCCAAGATCCGCGCCCGCCGCAAGCGCCGCGAGGACTTCATCGCCTCCCACGGCGGCGAGAAGCAGGGTCCCTGGATCTACCTGATCGTGGCCACCGGCAACATCTATGAGGACGTGGTGCAGGCCACCGCCGCCGCCCGCCAGGGCGCCGACGTCATCGCCGTCATCCGCACCACCGGCCAGTCCCTGCTGGACTACGTGCCCTACGGCGCCACCACCGAGGGCTTCGGCGGCACCTACGCCACCCAGGAGAACTTCCGCCTGATGCGTGAGGCCATGGACAAGGTGGGCGAGGAGCTGGGCCGCTACATCCGGGTGTGCAACTACTGCTCCGGCCTGTGTATGCCTGAGATTGCCGCCATGGGCGCCTTCGAGGGTCTGGACGTGATGCTCAACGACGCTCTGTACGGCATCCTGTTCCGTGACATCAACATGCAGCGCACCCTCATCGACCAGTCCTTCTCCCGTGCCATCAACGCCTACGCCGGCGTGGTGATCAACACCGGCGAGGACAACTACCTGACCACCGCCGACGCGGTGGAAGAGGCCCACACCGTGCTGGCCTCCCAGTTCCTCAACGAGGCCTTCGCCCTCCGGGCCGGCCTGCCCGAGGAGCAGATGGGTCTGGGCCACGCCTTTGAGATTGACCCCGACGTGGAGAACGGCTTCCTGTACGAGCTGGCCCAGGCCGAAATGGCCCGGGAGATCTTCCCCAACGCCCCGCTGAAGTACATGCCTCCCACGAAGTTCATGACCGGCAACATCTTCCGCGGCCATGTTCAGGACGCCCTGTTCAACATGGTGACCATCCTGACCAACCAGAAGATCCACCTGCTGGGCATGATGACCGAGGCCATTCACACCCCCTTCCTGTCCGACCGTTTCCTGGCCATCCAGAACGCCCAGTACATCTTCCGCACCATGCACGACCTGGGCAGCGAGATTGTGTTCAAGGAAGGCGGCATCATGCAGAACCGTGCGGCCGACGTGCTGCACAAGGCCACCGACCTGCTGGGCCAGATCGAGCAGCTGGGTATTTTCGAGACCCTGGAGCGGGGCATTTTCGCCGACATCAAGCGGCCCCGGGACGGCGGCAAGGGCCTGGAAGGCGTCGTAAGCAAGGCGCCCGGGTATTTCAACCCCTTCCTTGAGCCCATGATGAAAGGGGGTGCCGGCAAATGAGTTCCGGACTGTATCAGATTCGTGACAAAGATCTGGACACCACTCTGGATCTGACCCGGCTGAAACCCTATGGCGACACCATGAACGACGGCAAGGTGCAGCTCTCCTTCACCCTGCCCGTCAAGGACGACGACAAGGGCGCCGCCGCCGCCGTGCTGATGGCCCAGAAGATGGGCCTGGCCGACCCCAACGTGGCGCTGCGGCAGAAGCTGGACGAGGCCTTCACCTTCTATGTGGTGTACGGCTCTCTGACCCACTCCATCAACTACAATGAGATCGTGGTGCAGACCGTGGCTGACGAGGCCATGGACATGCATGAGACCGACGAATTCCTGAAGGAGCGGCTGGGCCGCAAGCTGGTGGTGGTGGGCGCCTCCACCGGCACCGACGCCCACACCGTGGGTATCGACGCCATCATGAACCGGAAGGGCTTCGCCGGCCACTACGGCCTGGAGCGCTACGAGATGATCGAGGCCTACAACCTGGGCTCCCAGGTGCCCAATGAGGAATTCCTCAAAAAGGCCGCCGAGGTCAACGCCGACGTGCTGCTGGTCTCCCAGACCGTTACCCAGAAGGACGTGCACATCCACAACCTGACCGAGCTCATCGAGCTGGCCGAGGCTGAGGGCGTCCGCGAGAAGTACATCTTCTGCTGCGGCGGCGCCCGTATCACCCACGCTCTGGCCAAGGAGCTGGGCTATGACGCCGGCTTCGGCGCCGGCACCTACGCCGACGACGTGGCCACCTTCTGCGCCAAGGAAATGGTGCGCCGTCTGGGCAAGTAAATTCGGTTTCTCCTCTCTTTTCCCCTCTTTTCTCTACAAAGGACGGCGGGGCCCCGATGGGGCCCCGCCGTCCTGCATTTTGTTCCATTACATATCTTCCAGATAGTCTGCCAGCGCCGCCAGATAAAAGGTGGCGTCCATACGGGTGATGGGTGTGTCAGGCAGATAGAGGTCTTCCCGCACGCCGGTGGCGGGCAGGATCTCCTCAGCCAGGCAGAACTCCACCGCCGGCCGGGCCCAGGGGGAAATGGCCGGCGCATCCAGCAGCTCATCCACCTCCGAGGTCCGGGGCGCCTCCACGCCCAGGGAACGGACATAGTTGTAAATCATCACCGCGGCCTGCTCCCGGGTCACCACGGTCAGGGGCAGGAAATTGCCCCGGCCGTCACCGCTGACCACGCCGGTCTCCGCCGCCCAGACAACGGCGTTGCTGCGCTCCACATCAATAAAGGCCACGTTGGCGCCGGGCTGGGGCCTGCCAGCCAGCTCATAGAGCATTTCCACAAACTCCAGGCGGGTGAGGGAGGCGTTGTACGCCCCGGCATAGACCGCCCAGGTACTGGATTGGGTGTGGGTCAGAGTCCGGCTCTCGCTGGTGGCGTTTCTGGCATAGGCCGCCAGCAGCGCGGCGGCGCTGCCGCCCTGGCTGGCATAGTTCTTGTCCGCCGCCGCCGACCAGGTGACAGTACACTCCGGAAACTCCGGATCGCTGAGCCGGGCTGCGGATACCGCCACGGTAAAGATCTGCTCGTCCTGCACCGGAAGCCCGTCCACCGTGAAGAAATTCACCCGTTTGCCTGTGCTGCTGCCCAGATAGAGCTCATAGCTCATGCCATACAGGAAATCGGCCTCCGTCCCGCCGGCAGGCTGACCCGCGTCGGTGACGGTATACCACTGGGCGCAGGTATCCAGCCACTGGCGCAGCTGGGCGCCGGTGAGCTCCACCGTCACCACCGGACTGGGATCGGGGAGAATCTTGGCGCAATCCCCAAGGGTCAGCGCCGCGGTGCTGCTTTTTTTCTCAAACAGCGCGGCGGGGGTCACCTCCCCAAAGGAGGCGGGAGAGATCAGCGCGGCGTCCGCGCCGGTGGCCCACAGCAGGGCCTCCCCCACCAAATCGCCGGTATCGGTCTGCCGGGCGGCCGCCCGGCTGCCGTCCCAGGCGCCCGACAGCGTTGCCACCCGCTGGCCGGCCGCCCGTTCCGCTGCGGTATAGGAGGAAGTGGTCAGCCGGGCCAGCGTCTCGTCCTCCTCATAGTCCTCCAGACGCAGCAGGGCGCTTTCCCCCAGAATGGGGTTCCCCTCCTCATCCACGGTGACCAAAGTGCGGGTCAGAGCCGAGCCTCCGCCGCAGACGTAGGAAATCCACTCTCCCTCTTTATTCTGAATACTGTCCGCCCCGGCGTCGGTCCCGCTGCCCACCAGCAGATCAATGCCGGTGGTCTCGGCCGCAAACTGGGTCAGGGTATCCCGGTCAGCCTGGCACACCACCACCGTCAGGTCGCAGTCCTCCTCCAGCTGTCCCTGCCAGTATTCCCACTCCCAGGTATAGGTCTCAGCCTCGTTATCCGGGTGGACAAAGGACACATCCCCATACAGCCGCTGGGGCAGCTGTTGGGCAATATCCATCCCGCTCAGCCCCAGAACGCCCACCCGGACCTGGCTATCGCCCAGCGGCAGGGCATACACCTGATAGGGAGCGGTCAGATTTTCCTTGCCCGCTCCGTCCAGCAGATTGGCCGACAGCACGTTCACCGGCGTGCCGTCGCCCTCCGCCTCCTCCAGGGTCTGGAACAGCTGGCTCCGGTAGCCGCTGCCCAGCCGGAACTCCTCCACGCCGGGCACCAGGGCGTCATAGCCCACAGCCCGCAGGACCCGAGCCACCGTCTGGCCGTTCTCTCCGGTCAGGCCGGTATACACCGCGTTGCCGCTGTCCAGCAGCAGCGTGCCGTCCATCTCCTCCCGCTCCCGGGCCATAGCGGAAGATACCTTTAAATAAGAACTGGCCTGGCTCTGCCCGGTCAGGGGGTCCTTGCTGTATATCCTGCCGCGCATATCTCCCGTGGTATAGATGGCGGCCACGGACGGCGTCTCCTCCGGCTCAGCCGCCAGAGCGGCGCCGCCGGGCAGCAGGGCGGCTGCCAGCAGCAGGGCAAAGGCCCGGATCACAACGCTCCGTTTATCAGCCATAGCAATCGCCTCTTTTCCACATAAAAGGTTGCGCTTCCCCGCCGGAATCCCGGCATGGGCCGCGTATTTTTTGACAGTTTCATTATAAGGTTGGAATCTGAGGGATGCAATGGCATCCGGTCGAATGTAAAGAAAAAGAAATATTGTTACGTAAATATGGCAAAACCCCCGTGGGACATGTCCCACGGGGGAAAAAAGTCGATCTGTCTCAGCCCAGCTTGCACAGGGCGGCGGCGGTCCGGGCGGCCAGGCGGGCGTTGTTGAACACCAGCTGGATGTTGGAGTCCAGGCTGTCTCCGCCGGTGAGCTCCTTCACCTTGGCCAGCAGGAAGGGGGTGGTGGCCTTGCCGTGGATGCCCTGGGCGTTGGCCTGGGCCACGGCCTCGTCAATGGCGCGGTTGATCACGTCGTGGTCCATGGCGAACTCCTCGGGAATGGGGTTGGTCACCAGCATGCCGCCCTTGAGCCCCAGCTGACGGGACACGTGGAAGGCCTCCGCCAGCTCCTCGGGGGTATCCATGCGGTAGTCCACCTCAAAGCCGCTCTTGCGGGTGTAGAAGGCGGGCAGTTCCTTGGTGCCGTAGCCCAGCACGGGTACGCCGTGGGTCTCCAGGTACTCCAGGGTCAGGCCCAGGTCCAGGATGGACTTGGCCCCGGCGCACACCACCATCACCGGGGTGGAGGCCAGCTCCTCCAGGTCGGCGGAGATGTCCATGGTGGTCTCAGCCCCCCGGTGGACGCCGCCGATGCCGCCGGTGGCGAAGATCTGGATGCCCGCCATGTGGGCGATCATCATGGTGGTGGTAACGGTAGTGGCCCCGTCGGCCTTCCGGGCCACCAGCACCGCCAGGTCCCGGCGGCTGGCCTTGGTCACGTCCTGACCCTTTTTGCCCAGATACTCGATCTCCTCATGGGACAGGCCGGCCTTCAGACGGCCCCCCAGGATGGCGATGGTGGCGGGCACCGCGCCGCAGTCCCGGATGATCTGCTCCACCTTCAGGGCGGTCTCCACGTTCTGGGGATAGGGCATGCCGTGGGAGATGATGGTGGACTCCAGGGCCACCACGGGCTTGCCTTCGGCTACGGCGGCGGCTACTTCGGGGGCTACGTCCAGATACTGATTCAGATTCATCTTGATTCCCTCCATAATCATGATCACAGTTGTTCCGCCCGGGCTTTCAGGTTTCGGGCGCTCATATCAGGGTTAATGGTCTCGCCGCTCTCCATGGCGATGGCCCCGGCGGCCATGGCCGCCCGGGCGGTGCCCTCCAGGCCGGTGCCCTCCAGGTAGGCCCAGGTGATGGCCGCCATGGCGGCGTCCCCGCAGCCGGTGGTGTTCACCATCTTGCCCGGACAGCAGGGCAGGTGGAGCCGCTGCTGGTGGTCGGCGGCATACACCCCGTCGCCCCCCAGGCTGACGAACACCCGCCGCAGGCCGGTGTCCAGCAGGGTATCCACCGCCCGGTCCAGGCTTTCCTGATCGGTGATGGACACGCCGGACAACAGCTCTGCCTCCAGCCGGTTGGGCTTGAGGGTGTGGAGCCTTCCCAGCACCGGCCGCAGCTTCTCCGCCTTGGCGGTGGACACCGGATCGGCAAAAATGGGCAGCTTCACATTCTCCGCCAGCCAGGCAATGGACTCCGGCGGGATATTGGTATCCACCACGATCACCTGGGCGTTCTGCAGCAGCCGGGCCCGGCCTGAAAGAAAGGCAGGCGTCACATGGTCGTAGATTTCCATGTCGCTGACGGCCAGAGCCATGTCCCCCTGCTCGTCGGCGATGAACAGATAGGTGGAGGTGGCCGCCCCCGGCACCGTCAGACACTGGCTGATGTCGATGCCCAGCTCTCCGCAGCTGGCGGCGATGCGCTGGGCGTTCAGATCGTCCCCGAAGGCGGTGAGCAGGCGCACGTCCACCCCCAGCAGGGCCAGGTTGTGGGCGATGTTCCGCCCCACGCCCCCCAGACTCATGCGGACCTGGCCGGGGTTGGAGTCGGCGGGTACCAGGGCCTTGTGGGACCGGCCCCCGATGTCCATATTTACGCCCCCCACCACCACCGCGTAAGGGGCGGTGCGGACGATATATCCCTTCCCGGCGATGTGGCCCTGCTTCATCAGGTTGGAGATATGGACCGCCGCCGAAGAGCGGGTGATCCCCGCCTTGTCCGCCAACTCCTGCTGGGAGATCAGCGGATTTTCCTCAATCCACTTGAGGATCTGCCGTTCCCGCTGGGTCATGGCGCCACCTCCTAAACATTTATCTATGTACTAATCATATGCTTATCACACAGTCTTGTCAACCCCCTTTGGGAACTTTCTAGAAACGATTTCGTCCAAAAAAGAAAAAAGGAGGGACTGACCATGAAAAAAACCGTATTGCCGCTCCTCGCCCTTTGTCTTGCCCTGCTGGCCGGGTGCGGCCCGGCGGACGGCGCTGCCCTGCCGTCGGAGAGCCCGACGGACACGTCCGCAGTCCTGGTGGACGGGGCCCCCTGGTTTGCCACCTTCCGGGTGGTGGCGGGCGCGGAGACCGGGGAGCTGGTGCTGGCGGCCAACGACGGCACCTCCGGCGAGGTCTACGTCCTGAATACCGAGGGCATACCGCTGGACCGTCCGGTGGAAAACGGAGAGCTGATCAACGTCTATTACGAGGCGGTGATGGAGTCCTTCCCCTGCCAATTTTCCAACGTCACAGCGGTGGAGCACACCGAGACGGAGCGGGACGACCGCTGCGGGCTCTACCTCCAGGTACTCTCCGACCTGTGGGAGGTGGACCCCGGCCTGAACACCAATCTGGAGGAGCTGGCGGTGGATTTCTCCGGCCTCACCGACCTGAGTGAGAGCGAAAAGGCCGCCGTGACCTGGGCCTTTGGCAATGCCCATGGCCTGATGCCCATAACCGGCACCTGGGAGGAGCTGGTGGAGGCGGGCTATATCGACGGGGAAAACCTGATCTGGAACGGCAATGGCTGTCTGTTCACCCTGTCCGGCTCCGCCGACGGCACCTTCCGGGCGGACAAGTGGGCCTCCGGCCTGGGGGCGTATACCTTCAGCGACTGCACCGCCAAAATGGGGAAGGACGGCAGCTGGAGCTACACCATAGGCTATGAGGCCATTTCATGATGTGATAAATCTCTCACATTTCTCTTGACACCCGGCTCCTGTTGTGATACATTTCTCACATAAGATACAAATATATCACAAAAGGAGCTGTGTCATATGTGTCTGTCCAAGCGTATTTCCCTCACCCGCAACCGGCAGCTGGGCGCTCTGTGCTGGGCGCTGATCCTGGCCGCCGGCCTGTGCGCCCGTTTCTTCCCTGTCCGGGGTCTGCCCTTTCCCGTCCGGATAGCCGTTGCCGTGGTGCTGGGGGCGGCCGGTGTGGTGGTTGTCTGCACCACCCTGGGCCTGTTCACCGAGAAGGGGGATGAGCGCTCCGCCGAAAATGAGCGGCGCACCAACGCCGCCCTGTTTACCCTCTTTTTCCTGGCCATGGGGGCGGGGCTTTTCCTGCTCAAGGATGGGCGCACCGTCCTGATCGGCAAGGGCGAGCTGCTGATGATTTTTTCCTCCGTGTGTCTGGCAAAGGATCTGCTCTTTCTGGCCTATGAGAGGTGGTCGAGCTGATGCTGGAGACGAAGATCCGCGCCCTCCGGCAGGAGCGGGGGATGGACCAGAGCCAGCTGGCCGAGTTGGTGGGGGTGCGGCGGGAGACCATCGGCAGGCTGGAAAAGGGACTGTACAACCCCTCCCTCAAGCTGGCCATGGACATCGCCCATGTGTTCGGCCGCACCGTGGAGGAGGTTTTTACCTTCCGGGAGGAATAAGCGTGACCGGTTATCCACCCAAAGGGGCCGTCTGTCCGAAAATCGTGGACAGACGGCCTCTTTTTCGCTATATTGGGGGTGAAAGGAGGGGGCGGCATGAAGGTAGATATCCACATTGAGCCGGGCTGTGGGGAAATCTCGGTGACCATCACCGCCCCCGCCCTCACCGACCAGGTCAAGGCCCTGGCCGTCCGGCTCCAGGGCGGCGGGGCGCTCACCGGCTGGCGGGGGGACGTGGCCGTTCCTCTGCCGGCGGCGGAAATTTTACGCTGCTACGGGGAGGAGAAGGGGGTAAAGGTCCAGACCACCCAGGGGGTGTACGACCTGAAGGAGCGTCTGTATGAGCTGGAGAGCAAGCTGGACCGGCACACCTTTGTACGCATCTCCCACTCCGAGCTGGTGAATCTGGAGAAGGTCACCGCCCTGGACCTGTCCCTCACCGGCACCATCCGCATGACCCTGGCGGAGGACACGGTGTGCTACGTCTCCCGGCGGTACGTGAAGAAGATCAAGGAGGCCCTGGGGCTTTGAAAGGGGGGGAAATCCCGTGACGGACAGACAAAAACAGTGGCTGGTCCGTATCCTCATCGGCGGGCTCATCGGCGTGGCCGTACTGGTCCCGGTGGGCGGGCTGTTCAACGACCTGGTGAGCGGCGGGCTCATCGCCACGGGGACCCACACCCTCTTCCGGCTGGTGAGCGCTGAGCTGGAGCAGCTGGCGGGCCCCGCCGCCCTGGCGGTGCAGCTGGGGCTGTACTTTCTGATGGGGGCGGTGGTGGGGGTGTCCACCCTCCCCTTTGCCGACGACGGAGCCACGCTGGTTCGCCGCTCCCTGGCCCACTTCGCCGCCACCGCCGGGGCCCTCACTTTGTTGGTGTGCCTGTGCGGCTGGAACTGGGGAAAGGTGGTCCCTCTGGTGGTGTATCTGGCGCTGCTGGCGGCGGTCTACCTGCTCATCTGGCTGGTGCGGTGGGCGGGCTGGTACGCCGAGGTGGCCGCCATCCGGGAAAAGTTGGGCCTTGATCCTGGCTCCTCCCCGCTGAAGTGGAAGGAGACCCTGCCCTACGTCCCCCTGGCTCTGGCCCTGTGCCTGGGTCTGCCCTGGCTGCTCCGGCAGCTGGAGGGCAACGGCATGCCTTTGCTCAGCGGCGCAATCTATGCCCAGCTGCTGCTGCCTGTGGGCTGTCTGGCCTCCGGCATGCGGCTGGGCAAGCGGCACGGGTTTTGTCCCCTCTACCCGGTGGTGTGCGGGGTGGGAATGCTGGCCGCTGTTTTTCTGCTCTACAACTACTCCGTACTGGTCCTTTTCTGCGCCATCGCCGTTGGCTCTGCCCTGCTGGGGGTGGCGGCGGGAGCCAATCCCCGAAAGAAGAAGGAGAATTGAATGGACAGACTGTATCTGCTGATGATGGGAGGCTCCCCCATTCTGGGTGGTCTGCTGGGGGCGATGGCCCTTACCCGGCTGACCCGGCGGTGCCGGCTTCTCCGTCTGCTCCCCTTGAGCCTTCTGTCCATCCCTCTGATCGTTGCCGGGAATGGGTATTTAATGAAAAATCTGTTTTGGGAGCTGGGTGTGCTGTACTTAGCCGCCGTGGGCGGAGCCATCCTTCTGGGGTGGCTGACAGGATGGCGGCTCTGCCGTGGAAAGGAGCGATTGCCGTGAAACGGGATGTCAAGCTGTACAACGTGCTGCTGCCTATCTGGATTCTGTATTTCTTCCCCCAGGTGTGGCTCATTACCCTGCCGGGGAATCTGCTCATCGACTGCGCGGTGCTGCTGCTCACCCTGGCCGCCCTGAAGCACACCGAGAAAAAGGCGGTGCTGAAAAAGCTGTGGTGGAAGTTCTGGCTGCTGGGGTTTCTGGCCGATTTCATCGGGGCGCTGTTTCTCTTCGGCTGCTGGTATCTCTCCCTGCTGCCGGAACCCGTGGGTTCCTGGATAGACAGTATCATCTCCCAGGCCTTCCTCAACCCCTTCCGCACCCTGCCCGGCTTCCTGTACACCCTGACGGGGGTGGCCATCGCCGGGGTATGCATCTACTTCTTTGACAAGCGGGCCATGAAGTCCTGTACCCTGCTGGACGCCCGGCAGCGGCACATCGTGGCTCTCACCATGGCCGTGGTCACCGCCCCCTGGACCTTCCTGATCCCTCTGTACAACTACTGAGCCGCCTGCCCGCGGCACAAAGCTTGAAGCTTTGTGCCGCGGGCATTATAATATAGAGGTATGCAACACAGAGAACGGGGGATGGACATGGGGAAAGGCATCAGCTATTTCGGCCTGGTGGCCATGGGGGTGGGGTGCATGCTGGGCACCAGCTGGCTGCTGCTCACCGGCACCTGGCTGGACACGGCGGGAGGCCCCCTCAACCTGGCGGTGGCCTTCGCCCTGTGCATTGTCATCGAGCTGCCCTTTGCCTTCGCCTACATGGAGGCTATCCCCATGCTCCCCCTGCCCGGCGGCGAGGTGGTGTACTCCTACGCCGCCTTCGGCCCCGGCGGCGGCTTTGCCGTGGGCTGGGCGGGGATTCTGATGAACACCATTGTATTCTGCTGGGTGGACCTGGCGGCGGTGTCCCTGCTGGACGGGCTGTTCCCCGCCCTGGGGACTACGGCGGTGCTCTACCACGTGGGGGAATTCGCCGTCACCCTGCCCAATGTGGTCCTCCAGCTGGCCCTGGCCGGGGGAATCCTGTGGGTGCAGCTGCGGGGGGCCAACGTGTGCGCCTCCCTAGCCAAAATCGCCACGGTGGTGCTGCTGGTGATGTGCGCCATCGGCCTTGCCATCTGCTTTGCCCACTTTGACCCGGCCGTTTACGCCGCCGACGGGGGCCTGGACTTCAACTTCTCTGGCTCGGCGGCCCTGCTGTCCCTGCTGGTGTTCTCGGTGGCCGGGTGGGAGACTGTGTCCAAGGCCGCCGCCGACGCCACCGGCCCCGCCGCCCGCAAGGCGGGGGCCGCCCTCATTACCTGCCTGTTTCTGGTCACCGGCATCCTGTGTCTGGTGTCCACCGCCGTGGCGGGCTGTATGCCCTGGACCGAGGCCATCGGCCGCACCGCCCCCTTTGCCGACGTGCTGGTGGGCCTCACCGGTCAGAGCTGGGTACGGCCCCTCTTTCTGATCACCGCCTTTGTGGGGGCGGTGGGGGTGATGAACTCCACCCTCTACTCCTCCGCCCGGATGCTGTACGGCCTGGCCCAATTCGCCCTGGTGCCCCCCAAATTCGCAAAGCTCCACCCCAGATACGCCACCCCAACCCGGTGCATCTGGTTTACCGCCGCCTTTGTGGTGGTCACCCCCTTCACCGGCAAGCTGCTGTTTCTCCCCTTCATCAACGTGGCCTCCCTCACCACCATCGTCATGTGGGTAATGACCTACGCCGCGGTGCTCACGCTGCGGCGGAGCAGGCCCGAGCTGCGCCGCCCGGTGTCCATGCCGGGGGGACGGGTGACTGCGGTGCTGGGGGCCGCGGCGTCGGTCTTTCTGGCGGGCAACATCCTGCTGCCCATGAGTCCCGGCGCCCTGAACGGCCTGGAATACGCCCTGGCCGCCCTGCTGGCGGCGCTGGGGGCGGGGCTCTACCTCCGGCGGGACCGGTCGGTGTCCCGCCAGGAGCAGGAAACGCGGATTTTTGGGGATCTTCTGCGCCGGTAATTCCCCAAAACCCCTTGCAAAATCAGGGGAAAATGATATACTAATCCCCACTGAGACTTCATTTTACAGAAACAGAGGGAACGAACATGGAACGCACCAAAATCGCACAGCTTTTTGCCGACAAGGAGCGCCTGGGCGGCCAGACCGTCACCGTCTCCGGCTGGGCCCGCACCATCCGGGACATGAAGGGCTTCGGCTTCGTGGAGCTCAACGACGGCTCCTGCTTCAAGAACCTGCAGATCGTCCTGGACGCCAACGCCCTGGACAACTATAAGGAGATCGCCGGGCAGAACGTGGGGGCCGCCCTCACCGTCACCGGCACTCTGGTGCTCACCCCCGAGGCCAAGCAGCCCATGGAGGTGAAGGCCGCCACCGTGGTGGTGGAGGGCGCCTCCACCCCTGACTATCCCCTCCAGAAAAAGCGGCACAGCGTGGAGTATCTGCGCACCATCCAGCACCTGCGCCCCCGCACCAACCTGTTTTCCGCCGCCTTCCGGGTGCGCTCCGTGGCCGCCCACGCCATCCACACCTTCTTCCAGGACCGGGGCTTTGTGTACGTCCACACCCCCATCATCACCGCCTCCGACTGCGAGGGGGCGGGCGAGATGTTCAAGGTGACCACCCTGGACCTGGAGAACCTGCCCCGCACCGAGGACGGCCAGGTGGATTACAGCCAGGACTTCTTCGGCAAGAGCGCCAACCTCACTGTGTCCGGCCAGCTCAACGCCGAGAACTTCGCCATGGCCTTCGGGGATGTGTACACCTTTGGCCCCACCTTCCGGGCGGAGAACTCCAACACCCAGCGCCACGCCGCCGAGTTCTGGATGATCGAGCCCGAGATGGCCTTCTGCGACCTGAAGGGCGACATGGACGTGGCCGAGGCCATGATCAAGTTCATCATCAAGACCGTGATGGAGAAGTGCCCCGACGAGCTCAACTTCTTCAACTCCTTCGTGGACAAGGGTCTGAAGGAGCGGCTAGAGCACGTGGCCAACTCCGACTTCGGCCGGGTGAGCTACACCGAGGCGGTGGAGCTGCTGAAGAAAAACAACGACAAGTTTGACTACAAGGTGGAGTGGGGCTGCGACCTGCAGACCGAGCATGAGCGCTACCTCACCGAGCAGATCTTCAAGCGCCCCGTGTTCGTCACCGACTACCCCAAGGAGATCAAGGCCTTCTATATGCGCCTCAACGACGACGGCAAGACCGTGGCTGCCGCCGACTGCCTGGTGCCCGGCATCGGCGAGATCATCGGCGGCTCCCAGCGTGAGGAACGGCTGGACATCCTGGAGGGCCGCATCAAAGAGCTGGGCATGAACCCCAAGGATTACTGGTGGTACTGCGACCTGCGGCGGTACGGCGGCTGCAAGCACGCCGGGTTCGGCCTGGGCTTTGAGCGGATGGTGATGTACCTCACCGGCATTTCCAACATCCGGGACGTGCTGCCTCACCCCCGCACCGTGGGCAACGCGGACTTCTAATTCGGCGGGCCTGTCTCTTATCAAAGCCGGACAGACGGTCGATATTATTATCGGAGCAATCCGCCATCTTGTGAGAAAGGAGTGACCGCTATGGTAGAGGCCATTATGGGTATGCAGACCGCCCAGATCCAGGGTGCATACAGCACCGCGCTGATGAAGCGGTCCATGGAAGACGCGGAAAGTCAAGCGCTCTCCCTCATCAACGACATGGTTGCCTCCGTACCCGCCCCCGCTCAGTACACCTTTGATGTCCGGGCCTGAGTTGGGAACAAAACAAAAGGACGGCCGATCACTGATCGGCCGTCCTTTTTTCGTATTTTTTCAGCAGGTCCTCAATGGCCTCGTCAATCAGCCGGGACTTCGGAATGCGGGTATCCTTTGCCAGCTGGTTGAACTGTTCCATCAAACGATTGTCCAGCGACGAGGTAAAACGGGTTCGATTCACAAGAATTGCCTCAGCCATAATGAATACCTCATTGCACTATATAGTGTAATTAGTATATCTTCGGCCCTCCGAAAATACAACTGGTTGAAAATTACACTACATGATGTATAATAGTGCAAGGAGGTGGTACAAATGGAGGAAAACAAGACCTGTTCGTCCTGCCGCTATTTCCGTCAGCATTATGTGAGATTGGCCCGCAACCGCTTCGATCCCATCCCCTGCGGACACTGCGGCGAACCCCGGCTCCGGGAAAAAAAGCCGGATACCCCGGCTTGCTCCCGCTATTCTCAAAAGAAGGCGGCCTCCGGCGGGCCCCTTTCTCAGCGATGAGAAAGGGGCGAAAGAATCGACAGGGGGAGGGATTTCGATTTCCCTCCCCCTGTACCTTTGCCCACTTTCGGCCAGTCGAAAGTGGGCCGCCGGAGGCATCGCCTCCTTAATCTTTCGCCAGCGGCAATGTCACTGTAAAGGTGGACCCCTTCCCCACTTCGCTCTCCAGGGCCACCGTACCCCCGTAGAGCTGGACGATATGCTTGACAATGGCAAGCCCCAGTCCGGTGCCGCCGTTTTTCCGGGCCCGGCCCTTATCCACCCGGTAGAACCGTTCAAAGACCCGGCTCTGGGCCTCGGCCGGGATGCCGATGCCGTTGTCGGTCACGGTGATCACCGCCTGATTGTCCTTGAGCTGGATGGCGGCGTCCACCTTGCCGCCCTTTTCGGTGTACTTGATGCCGTTGCTCATCAGGTTGAGCAGCAGTTCCTTCACCCGGCTCCGGGGCACCGCCACCATGGCGGACAGGCCGGACACCGACAGGCTCACGCCCCCCTCCCTGGCGGCGGGAGCGAGCAGATCGGCGGTCTCTTTGGCCACCTCCAGCACGTCGGTGCGCTCGCTGCACTGGTCGATGGCCACCGACTCCAACTCGGAGAGCTTCAAAATGTCGTTGATGAGGTCGATGAGCCGGTCCACCTCCACCCCGATCATGGTAATGAAGCGCTTCTGATCCTCGGGGGAGGCCACCATACCGCTGGAGAGCATCTCGGTAAAGCCCTTGATGCTGGTCAGGGGGGTTTTCAGCTCATGGGACACGTTGGCGGTAAACTCGCTGCGGATCCCCTCCGCCTTTTTCAGCTCGGTGACGTCGGAGATGAGGATGGAGGTACCCACCGGCTGGCCCTCGTACTGCCGCCCGGCCACCGGGGAGACGAACATCCGCAGGGAGCGGGCGCTCTCGGCCAGGGCGTCCACGTCCAGCACCACGCCGGCATGCTTCTGCTGGCACTCCTGGATGGCCTCCCGCAGGCGGCGGCTGCGGGTGAGCAGCAGGGCCCCATCGTCCTCCTCCCCCTCGGGGAAGCCGAAGATGGTCCGTGCCGCCCGGTTGATGGCCAGCACCTTGCCGTCCTCGTCCAGCAGGATCAGGCCCTCGGCCATGCAGTCCAGAATGAGGGCCACCTTGTCCCGCTCGTCGGTGATGGACTGGATGTAGCCCCCCAGCCGCTCCATCAGCTTGTCGATGTAGCGCAGGATGGGCCGCAGCTCGTCGTCGGACTGGTATTCCTCCAGCCCCGGCTTGCCGGTGCCGTCCAGCACCCCCTGGAGAGCCTGGCTGACGGCGTTGAGGGGGGCCACCACCCGGTTGGCGGTGCGGCGGGCCAGCAGCAGGGCCAGCAGCAGAGCCGCCGCCGAGGCAATGAGCACGCTCCACAGGCTGCTCACCACCAGGCTGTCAATGGAGGACAGGGGCATGGAGGCCCGGCCCACCATGCCGTCGGCGAATCTCTTGGCCACGTAGAGCATGGAGGTGCCCATGGTGTCGGAGTGGCGCACCGCCTCTCCCCAGCCGGTGGCGGAGGCCGACTCCACCTCAGACCGGTTTCCGTGGTCCTCCAGCCCCTCCGGGTCGGCCCCGGTGTCGGCCAGCACGGTGCCGTCGGTGTCGATGATGGTCAGCCGCTTGCCCGGCGCGGCCTGGCTGAACTGCCGGGCCAGCTCCTGGGGATCGGTGTCGGCGCTCTGGGCGTCCATCAGCACCAGCAGCTCCTGGAGGGTGTCCCGGGCGGCGTCCATCTCCCGGCTGCGGAAGATCAGCACCCCCACCAGGTTGGATAAAAGCAGGGCGCACACCACGGTGAGCAGCGTGGCCCCGATGATACGTTTTTTCATGCAGGTCCCTCCCACTAGGACATTTTGTAGCCCACGCCCCGGACGGTGGTGATCACATCCTCCCCCAGCTTCTGGCGCAGGGCCTTTACGTGCATGTCCACGGTGCGGGTCTCCCCGGTGTAGTCGTAATCCCACACGGCCTGGAGGATCTCGTCCCGGGTGAGGGCCACCCCCCGGCGGGTGCACAGCAGGCGGAGCAGCTCAAACTCCTTGAAGGTGAGCTCCACCAGCTTGCCTCCCTTGCGCACCTCCCGGGCGGCGGGGTCGATCTCCAGCTCGCCGCAGGTGAGCACCCGGTCTCCCCGCCGCTGGGTGCGGCGGAGCACCGCCTTCACCCGGGCCTGGAGCTCCATGATGCCGAAGGGCTTCACCACGTAGTCGTCCGCCCCGCTCTCCAGGCCGGAGACCCGGTCCATCTCGGCGGAGCGGGCGGTGAGCATAATCACGGGCACCTCGCCGGTCTCCCGGCCCTCCCGGAGCCGGCGGAGGATCTCCAGCCCGTCCATGCCGGGGAGCATGATGTCCAGGATGTACAGCACCGGGAGAGGCTGGCCGGCGTCCTCAAAGAGCGCCTCCCCCGACTCATAGGCCCGGACGGTATAGCCCACCGATTGAAAATAGTAGCGGAGCATCTCCCGGATGCTCTCGTCGTCCTCCACCACCGCGATGGTTCTGGACATGGTATCACTTCCTTACCCCAGAATTTCGCCGGTGACGCAGAAAATGGCCCACTGGGCGATGTTCACCGCGTGGTCGGCGATGCGCTCCAGGTACTTGGCGATGATAATAAGATCAATGGCCTGGTCGGCCTCCTGGCGGTTTTCCACAATGAGCTCCACCAGCTCGGCCTTGATGGTACGGAAGAGCTCGTCAATCTCGTCGTCCAGCGCGATCACCGCCCGGGCGGCGTCGGTGTCCCGGTTGACGTAGGCAAAAATGGCCCGCTTCACCATCACCCCCGCCTTCTGGCTCATGGTGCGGATGTGGGCCAGGGCGGAGGTCTGCTTCTGGCCGGTGAGCAGCAGGGAGATCTCCGCGATGTTGGAACACTGGTCCCCGATGCGCTGCAAATCCGTGACCATCTTCAAAGCGGCGGAGATGGTGCGCAAATCCCGGGCCACCGGCTGCTGCTGGAGGAGCAGCCGCAGGCAGCGGTTTTCGATATCCCGCTCCATCTCGTCCATATGGCGGGTCACTTCCACGGCGGACTTGGCGGCCTCGTCGTCCCCGGAGGCCAGGGACTCGGTGACCACGTCGATGGCGTCCTCCGCGGCGGCGGCCATGTCGATCATTTCGTAATTGAGCTCCTGGAGCTCGGCGTCAAAGGTCTTTCTCATTACCCCACTCCTTTATGACGTAGAACCCGGAGAACCGGGTTATGGAAGTTCTTTTTGATTCTTTTTCTTTCAAGAAAAAGAATTAACCGAATCTGCCCGTAATATAGTCCTCGGTGCGCTTGTCTCTGGGCATGGAGAACAGCTGGGTGGTGTCCCCGAACTCAATGAGCTGGCCCAGCAGGAAGAAGGCGCACTTGTCGGACACACGGGTGGCCTGCTGCATGTTGTGGGTGACGATGACGATGGTGTACTGGTTTTTCAGGTCGGAGATCAGGTCCTCGATCTTGGAGGTGGAGATGGGGTCCAGGGCGGAGGTAGCCTCGTCCATCAGCAGGATGTCGGGCTCTACCGCCAGGGCCCGGGCGATACACAGCCGCTGCTGCTGGCCGCCGGACAGGCCCAGGGCGGACTTTTTCAGCCGGTCCTTCACCTCGTCCCAGATGGCCGCCCCCTGGAGGGACTTTTCCACAATGTCGTCCAGGCGGCTCTTGTTGCGGATGCCGTGGGTGCGGGGGCCGTAGGCCACGTTGTCGTAGATGGACATGGGGAAGGGGTTGGGCTTCTGGAACACCATGCCGATCTGCTTGCGCAGCCAGGTCACATCCACCTTGGAGTCGTAGATCTCCATGCCCCGGTACTGCACCGAGCCGGTGATCTTGATGCCGGGCACCAGGTCATTCATCCGGTCCAGGGTTTTCAGAAAGGTGGACTTGCCGCAGCCGGAGGGCCCGATGAGGGCGGTGACCTGCTTTTCGGGGATGTCCACGCTGACCTTTTTCAGTGCCTGGGTGGGACCGTACCAGAGGTCGAGATCCCGGGCAGACAGGACTATATTCTCATCCATAATGGGGTCTCCTTACTTTTTCTTTAATTTCTTGCCCACCAGCTTGGCGCTGAGGTTGATGATCAGGGTGAGGAGCATCAGAATGGCGGCGATGGCGAAGGCCACGTCGAACTCCGCCCGCTCCCGGGCGTACACATACAGTGCCACGGTGAGGGAGGCGCCGGAGGAGTGGAGGAAGTTATCCACAGAGGCGAAGTAGTTGTTCAGGCTCATGCCCATGCCGGCGGTAAAGAGCAGCGCGGCCGACTCGCCCACGATGCGCCCCACCGACAGGATACAGCCGGTGACGATGCCGTCCACCGAGGAGGGGAGCACCACCGTGCGGATCATGTGCCACTTGCCCGCCCCCAGGCCCAGGGCCGCCTCCCGGTAGGACTGGGGCACGGTTTTCAGGGACTCCTGGGTGGTGCGGATGATGGTGGGGATGGTGACGATCACCAGGGTGAGGGAACCGGCCAGCAGGGAGGCCTGCAGCCCCATCAGCTGGCAGAAGAACAGCATGCCCACCAGGCCGAAGATGATGGAGGGGATGCCCGTCAGGGTCTCGGTGGCGAACTCAATGGCGGCCACAAACCGGCGGTTGGAGGCGTACTCGGTCAGATAGATGGCCGCCCCCACCCCCAGAGGCAGGATGATGATGAGGGTGATCACCACCAGGTAGATGGTATTGAGGATATTGGGCAGGATGCCGATGGTGTCCCGGATGAAGCTGGGCTCGGTGGAGAGGAATTCCCAGGTCACATGGGGCAGACCCTTGACAAAGATATAGCCGATGATGAACACCAGCAGGGCGCAGGTCAGCGCCGCGCAGAAGTAGAGCAGAAACCGCAGGATGCGGTCATAGGCCTTCCGTTTTCCGGAGAGAGGCTGTATTTCCATCACAGTATATCACCCCTTCTTCCGTTTGAGAAGCGTGTTGAGGATTACATTGATGAGCATGATGAAGAGGAAGAGCACCAGGGCGATGGAGAACAGGGCCTGGCGCTGGAGGCCGGAGGCGTAGGCCATCTCGCTGGCCACGGCGGTGGTGAGGAAGCGGACGGACTGGAACAGCCCCGGCATGTTGGCCACGTTGCCCGCCACCATGATGATGGCCATGGCCTCGCCGATGGCCCGGCCGATGCCCAGCACCACCGAGGCGGCGATGCCGCTGGAGGCCGCCGGGACGGACACCCGGAACACGGTCTCGATGTGGGTGGCGCCCAGGGCCAGGGAGGCCTCCTCGTACTCCTTGGGCACCGCCTTCAGGGCGGTCTCGGACACCGAGATGATGGAGGGCAGGATCATGACGGCCAGCACAATGATGGCGCAGAACAGGCTGGCGCCGTCGGGCAGGTTGAAGGCCACCCGGACGGCGGGCACCAGCACCATCATGCCGATGAGGCCGTACACCACCGAGGGGATGCCCGCCAGCAGGTCCACAGCGGGCCGCACCACGGCGGCCAGCCTGGGAGGCGCCACCTTGGCCAGGAACACCGCCGTCATGAAGCCCACCGGCACGCCCAGCAGGATGGCCCCGGCGGTGCCGTAGATGGAGGTGAGGATGAAGGGGAGGATACCGAACTTGGGCTCTGCGGCGGTGGAGGCCCACTCCTTGCCGAACAGAAAGTCCACCAGGCCGATCTCACGAATGGCCGGCAGACCGGAGACGATCAGGTAAATGCTGATAAACAGCACGAACACGATGGCGATCAGCCCGCACAGGAGGAACAGCAGATTCATGATGACTTCCAGGGGGCGGAGCTTTTGTTTCATGGTAGATTACCGGCCTTTCGTAGGATGGAGCAATCATGCCGAGTGCCCCCTCGCGTTCCGAGGGGGCACATCGCGTCTGTTTCGGTGGGGTGGGACTCAGGCCAGAGGCACGGCGCCGGCGCCGGCGATCAGGTCGGAAGCCTCAGCGGAGGTGGCCCATTCGATGAAGGCGTTGGCAGCATCGGAGAGCTCAGCGCTGTCGCTGACGATGAAGTTGAAGTTACGCTGAATGGCGTAGGTGCCGTCCAGCACGGTCTCCTCGGTGGGAGCCACGCCGTCCACGGTGATGGCCTTCACGGTCTCGTCCACAGAGGACAGGGAGGCGTAGCCGATGGCGTTGGGGTTGGAGGCCACGGCGGCGATCACCTCGCCGGTGGAGGTGTACTCGTTCTGATACTTGCAGGCGTCCTCGGTGCCGGTGATGGACTCAAAGCCGTCCCGGGTGCCGGAGCCGGCCTCGCGGCCCATAAAGACCACCTGGCCGTCGTTGCCGCCCACCTCGGACCAGTTGGTGATCTCGCCGGTGGCCAGCTGGGCGATCTGCTCCACGGACAGGTTCGCCACAGGGTTCTGGGGGTTGACGACGATGGCGATGCCGTCCTTGGCCACAGTGATGGGCTTCACGCCGGTCTCCCCGTCCTTCAGGTCACGGGAGGCCAGGCCGATGTCGCAGGTGCCGTCCTGGGCGCCGGTGATGCCGGCGCTGGAGCCGGAGGCGGTGTAGTTGATGGTGATGCCGGGCTGCACCTCGGCAAAGCCCTCCTTCAGGTAGCCCATCACCTTCTCCATGGAGGTGGAGCCGTTGGTGTTGACGATGCCGGAGAGCTGGGTGTTGTCGCCGGCGGGCGCCTCGGACTCCACGGCGGCGGGGCTGTTGGAGCCGGCGGCGGGGGTCTGGGTGGTATCGCCGCTGCTGCCGCAGCCGGCCAGCAGGCCCACGCACAGGGCGGCGGAGAGCATCAGAGCAAGAGTTCTCTTCTTCATGGTGTTCATTCTCCAATCATGCATAAAATTCTTCACTTGCGGGAACGCTTATCAGTATATCCGGCAATTGTAAAGTTGTCCTTCAAGCCTTTGTAAAGTCTGTGTAAAGCCCCTTTTTGACATAGGATTGCCCGCTTTACACAATCCATACCGATTTTGGACACAGAAAAGCGCGCCGTGGAAGGTTTCCTTCCACGGCGCGCCGCCGGTTTTTCTTCAGTTGAGCCCCAGCCACTGCTTCAGTTCCCACAGGTCAGGGGCGATGTGCTCACAGGGCAGGCGGGCGGCCAGAAAATCCTCCGCGCCGGTGGTGCCGTTGAGCACCGCGCAGAAGTGGGCCCCCGCCCCCTGGGCGGTCTGGGCGTCAATGGTGGTATCTCCGCAGTAGAGCACCTGCTCCGGAGTCAGGCCCTGAGCGGCGATGGCGGCCAGCAGGCCCTCCGGATCAGGCTTGGGCTTGTTCACCTGATCGCCGCCGGTGACGCTGGCCAGCAGGCTCAGCGCCCCCCTGGCCTCCAGAATGGCCTTCAAAGTGTCGCTGCGCTTGGTGCTCACCACCCCCACGGGCACGCCCGCCCGGGACAGGGCGGTCAGCAGCTCCAGAGCGCCGGGGCACAGCTGGGCGGTCTCCACCTGCATGGGCCCCGCCTTCTCGGTGTAGAGTTCCCGGAATCTGGCCCGGTTTTCCGCCGCGGCGTCTCCGGTGAGGGCGGTGTACCCGTCCTCCAGGGTAAACCCAACGGTGTGCCGCACCTGGTCATAGCCCGGCTCAGGCCAGCCCATGCGCTCAAAGGCGTACCGGAATCCAGCCACAATGGCGGGGGTACAGTCCCCCAGGGTATAGTCAAAGTCAAAAAAGACCGCTTGATACTGCATTTCGCCTGTTCTCTCCCTTACTCGTACTGTTTCCGGCCGGTGGTGCTGGGGATGTGGAGCTCGTCCCGGTACTTGGCCACGGTGCGGCGGGAGAGGGTGCAGCCCTGCTGGGCCATCAGCTGGCACAGCTTCTGGTCGGACAGGGGCTTCTTTTTGTCCTCCCCGGCGATAAGCTTTTTCAGCAGCGCCTTGGCGGCGTCGGGGGAGGCGGCGTCCTCTCCGTGGGACACCGGGCCCAGGCTCCGGGAGAAGAAATAGCTCAGGGGGTACACCCCCATGGAGCACTGGATATATTTATCCTTGGTGGCCCGGCTGACGGTGGACTCGTGGACCCCGATGCGCTCGGCCACGTCGGCCAGGGACAGGGGTACCAGATGGCCCGGCCCCTTGCGGAAGAAGGCCTCCTGGAACTCCAGGATGCACTCGGCGCAGGCCATCAGGGTGGAGCGGCGCTGCTCGATGGCCTTCACCATCCACTTGGCCTGCCGTACCTTGCCGGTGAGGTACTCCTTCACCTGGCCGTCGTCGCTCTCCTTCATCAGGCGGGTATAGTAGCCGCTGATGTTCAGGGTGGGAAAATAATAGTCGTTGGTCAGCAGCTCAAAGTGGTCGGGAAAGCTGACCACAATGATGTCGGGGTTGATATAGGTCAGATTCTCCCGGGCGGCAAAGCCGGTGCCCGGCCGGGGATTGAGCTTGCGGATGTGGTCGCAGGCGGCGCGGACCTCCTCCTGGGTGACTTTCAGCTCCCGGGCGATGAGCCCGTAGCGGCTTTTGGACAGGGCGTCCAGATAGCCCTCCACAATGCGCACCGCCAGCTGGTCCACCGGGGTGCGGCGGATCAGCTGGAGCTTCAGGCACTCGGACAGGTCCCGGGCCCCCACTCCGGCGGGCTCCAGGGACTGCACCGCCTCCAGGGCCTTCTCCATGGTCTCCAGGGTACAGCCGCAGTCGGCGGCCAGTGCGTCCAGGGGCTCGTCCAGCCAGCCGTTCTGGTTCAGGCTCTCCACCAGGAAGATCCCGGCGTCCATCACGTCGCTCTCCAGCTCCAGCACCTTCAGCTGGGAGAGCACGTAGTAATACAGATTCTCGTCGTCATCCCGCACCGTTCCGTAGTTGCTCAGCGGGTCGTTTTCCTCCTCAGTGTCCTGTTGATGGTAATAACGGTTTTGGGGGTCGGTGGATTCCAGCCACTCCAGCTTCCGCTGGAGAGAGGAAAATTCATCCTGCTTGTCATAATTCTGCTCCGGCTCCAGAACCGGATTTTCCTGCACGGCCTCCTCGATGTATTCCAGAAGCTCCTGGGAGCCCATCTGCAGAACCTCCATGGACTGCATCATCTGGGGAGACAGCGTCTGCGTCTGCTTCTGAGATAGATTGAGTTCCAATGCCTTTGGCCTCCCTTTGCGAAAAACGTCACATTTCGTCCGGGAGACAGTATATCACGGAACCGGGGCAAATTTCAACCGCCGCCCCCCGGCGGGGATGTAGAAAATGCCGCCAGTGATTCTTCAGCGGCAGTCCAGGAAGGCCTCCGCCCCGTAGCGCAGGCAGCGGCGCAGCCGGGCCTCTCCCCGCTTGATGGTGCGGGAGACGGTGGACTTGTCCACCCCCAGCCGCTCCCCGATCTGCCGCATGTTCAGCCGCTCGCCGTAATAGAGCAGCAGAAATTCCCGCTGCCGGGCGGTCACATCCTCCCGCAGGGCCCGGGCCAGATTGTGCTTGAGCCGGGCCATCTGCTGGGAATTGTCCTCCGCCATGGCCCGGGAATAGGCCGCCATGTCGGCGGCATACTTGCTCCCCCGTCTATATCGTGTATTTGACATTGCGCCGGTACCCCCTCTCATAATACCGCTCACACAGCACCGCCAGATCCCTGGCCTCCCGCCACATGGTACGCAGCAGCTTGATGCGGTCGGCCAGACACACCCGCTGGGCCTCGTCCCAGGTCTCCCGCTGCCGCTGCTCCAGCAGCAGGGCCCGCTCCCGCAGCGCGTCGGCGTTGGTCCGATATTCCACGGACAGTTCCAATAAGGTCATGCTTCTCCTCCTCTTCCTCCCGCCGGAGGTCCTCCAGGCAGCGGGCGCACACCTCCCGCTCCTGCCCGTACAGCTCTCCCCGGCACCGGCGGCACCTGCCCGCCGGCGGCGTCCGCTGCGCGTCCCGCAGCGGGTCTGTCCACACCCGTACCCGGATCTCCTCTTCCCCCTTTAAAAATTTCAAAAAAGCTGTATTTTTTCTCTTGACAAATTGCCTCCTCTCTGATAAAATAACCTTCGCTGTGGACGAGCTGATATGCTGGTGTAGCTCAGTTGGTAGAGCAGCTGATTTGTAATCAGCAGGTCGGGGGTTCGAGTCCGTCCACCAGCTCCACAATTTCATACGGAGGAGTTCCCGAGTGGCCAAAGGGGGCAGACTGTAAATCTGTTGCGATTCGCTTCGGTGGTTCGAATCCACCCTCCTCCACCAAAAATGTCTCGCCGATAGGCGGGGCATTTTTTATGCCTGTTTCTCCCCAAATGGTGTTGCCCTCCTCTCACTTTTAGAACATCTGTTCTATTGCTTGATTATGTTAACACCATTTGGAGATAAAAGTCAAGGGCTTTCTCCAGATTTTAGTTGCGTTTGGTGATAAACTGTGATAGAATAGCCCCGAAAATGGGACTGGGAGGGGAACGGGATGGAGCAGGAGACCACCATCGGGGCCCGCCTGCGTACAATGATGGAGGAGCGGGGCTGGAGCTACGAGCAGCTGGGGGACCGGCTGGGGATGAATCCCCAGACTCTGAACCGCTATGTGCTGGGCCAGCGGGAGCCCAAAATCGGCACCGCCGCCGCCATGGCCCGGGCGCTGGGGGTGGACCAGCTGTGGCTGCAGGGCTTTGACGTCCCCCGCTCCCCCGCCGTCCCGGCGGGCGGGGAACGCCCGGTGCCCATCCTGGGGGTGATCCGGGCGGGAGCACCCATCCTGGCCAACCAGTGCATTGAGGGCTACGCCCCCGCCGGCGTGCCCGACCCGGAGGCCTGCTTTTACCTGCGGGTCACCGGCGACAGCATGATCAACGCCGGCATCCGGGAGGGGGATCTGGTGCTGCTCCGGCGGCAGGAGACCGCGGAGAACGGGCAGATCGTGGCCTGCCTGGTGGACGGGGAGGACGCCACCCTCAAACGCTTCCGGGTGCAGAAGGGCGTGGTGATCCTCCAGCCGGAAAACCCGGCCTATGAGCCCAAGCTCATTCCCATCCGGGAATTTGAGACGGGGGCCGCCCGGATTATCGGGGTGGCGGTCAAGCTGGTACGGGACTTATAAAAGGAGGAAAATGCCTTGGTTACAGAAGATTGGCTGATGCGGCAGGTGGACGCCATGGCCCGGTCCATCGCTCTGCTGGTATTTCACAAAAAAGATACAGCCTACGTTCCCTCCGGGGACGAGACTGCCGACGGGCTCCATGAGGAGCTGATGGCCCGGCTGGAGGCGGGAGATCTGGGCGGAGCGGAGGACCTGCTGTTTGAGGCCGCCGAGAGCGGCGGCCTGGGCTGTCTGGAGGCCGGGGTGGACTTTTACGCCCGACTCAACGAGCTGACCGACGCCCAGCTGGAGGAGGCCGGTTTTGGCCGGGACGAGATCCAGGAGGGCTTGCAGGACCTGTCCAGGCAGCTGGGCGTGGTACTGTAACCATAAGGAGGGAAATCAGGATGATACTTTCGTTTGCCCAGATGGAGGAGACTCCCATGCCCCAGTTCAAGGGGGGCGAAAAGACCACCTATGCCAGGATGTACACCGACGCTCACAACCGGATCATGCGCAGCCGACTGGAGCCGGGGGCGTCCATCGGCCTGCACACCCACGAGGGGAACAGCGAGGCGGTATATATCCTCTCCGGCAGCGGCAAGGCCCTGTACGACGGGGGCGAGGAGCGGCTGCACCCCGGGGACTGCCACTACTGCCCGGAGGGCCACGCCCACTCCATCGTCAACGACGGCACGGAGGACCTGGTGTTCTTCGCCGTGGTACCCCAGCACAGCTAAAAAAGGAGGGCCTGCTGCCAGTGGCAGCAGGCCCTCCTTTTAGGTTTCTCTCCGCCGGAATTTTTCCATTTCCAGCTCGTCTCTGATCTCCAGGCCCCGCTCCCCGGCCAGGCCTTCGATGTGGTGGGTAAACTCGTGGGACAGGGTGGTGTACAGCTCGTCCTCCCAGTCCTCCTCCGTCCAGTCCTCCTGCTGCGCCAGGGCGGCGAAGGAGCCGTAGTAGAGGTTGATATACTTCCCCATCATGTCGTTGCAGTACTCCCCCATGATATAGAGGTCGTCCAGCTGTCCCTCCGGGTCCTCCTTGGCCTCGGGCAGCAGGGAGATGCCGCCGTTGAGCTCCCGGTAGAATTCCTCCGGGAACTGCTCCGCCATCTCGTCCAGCAGGTCGCCCACTTCGTCAAAGCTGAGGATCATACCGCCGCCTCCTTGGGTTTCTTCATGGTCAGGGAGATGCGCTTCTTCTTTTCGTCCACCTCCAGCACCCAGACGGTGACGATGTCCCCCACAGCGCACACCTCGCTGGGGTGGCGCACCCGGCGGTTGGACAGCTGGGAGATGTGGACCAGTCCATCCTGATGGACCCCGATATCCACAAACACGCCGAAGTCGATGACGTTGCGCACCGTGCCGGTGAGCTCCATCCCCGGTTTCAGGTCCTTCATCTCCAGCACGTCGGTGCGCAGGATCGGCTTGGGCAGCTCATCCCGGGGATCCCGGCCGGGCTTCATCAGCTCGTCCACAATGTCCTTCAGGGTGGGCAGGCCCACGCCGCAGGCCTCCGCCGCTTTTTCGGGGCCGTAGGCCTTCACCTTCTCCCGCAGCTGGGAAATAGCACCCACCGCCACGTCCTTTACGGTGTAGCCGCACAGCTCCAGCAGCCGCTCTGCCGCCTCGTAGCTCTCCGGGTGGACCCCGGTGTGGTCCAGCACGTTCTTGCTCTCGGGCACCCGCAGAAAGCCGGCGCACTGTTCAAAGGCCTTGGGGCCCAGCTTGGGCACCTTCAGCACCTGCTTGCGGGTGGTAAAGGCCCCGTTTTCCTCCCGGAACTTTACGATATTCTTGGCGGTGGTGTTGCTCAGCCCCGCCACGTAGGACAGCAGCGGCGCGGAGGCCGTGTTCAGGTCCACCCCCACGGCGTTGACGCAGTCCTCCACCACGCCCCCCAGGGTCTCGTCCAGCCGGGCCTGGGGCATGTCGTGCTGGTACTGGCCCACGCCGATGGACTTGGGGTCGATCTTCACCAGCTCGGCCAGGGGGTCCTGGAGCCGCCGGGCAATGGACACGGCGCTTCTCAGGTTCACGTCGTAGTCGGGAAACTCCTCGGCGGCCAGCTTGGAGGCGGAGTAGACCGAGGCCCCCGCCTCGTTGACGATCATATAGCTGACGCCGCCCCCCACCTGCCGGATGAGCTCCACCGTCATCTGCTCGGTCTCCCGGCTGGCGGTACCGTTGCCGATGGCGATATGGGCCACGCCGTGCTTGCGGATAAGCCTGGAGAGCACGTCGATGGCCTCCTGCTTTTTCCGCTCGTTGAAGGTGGGGTACACCACCGCCGTATCCAGCACCTTGCCGGTGGGGTCCACCACCGCCACCTTGCAGCCATTGCGGTAGCCCGGATCCAGGCCCATGGTGACAAACCCCTTCACCGGGGGCTGCATCAGCAGGGGCTTGAGGTTGAGGCCAAACATCTTGATGGCCCCCTCGTCGGCCTGCTCGGTGAGGGTATTGCGGACCTCCCGCTCCAGGGAGGGCTTCAATAACCGGTCCCAGGCGTCGTCCGCCGCGGCGCGGACAAACTCCATGGCCGCCCGGCCGGGCACCACCGCCCGGCGCACGGCGATGCGGGCGGTCTCGCTGTCCAGCTCTATGCTCACCTTCAGAATGTTCTCCCGCTCGCCCCGGTTGATGGCCAGCACCTGGTGGCCCATGACCCGTCCCACCGGGGCCTGAAAGTCGTAGTACAGCCGGTAGACGCTGTCCTCCGGCTCCTTCTCCGCCGCCCGGGACACCAGCGTTCCCCGGCGCAGATACAGCTCCCGCAGGCTCTTGCGGACGGCGGCATCGTCGGAGATGGCCTCGGCAATGATGTCGCTGGCCCCCTGGAGGGCGGCCTCCGCCGTCTCCACCCCCTTGTCCGGGTCGATGAAATCCTGTGCCAGCTGCTGGGGGTCCACCTGGGGACCCATGGCGAACAGGGTCTCCGCCAACGGCTCCAGCCCCTTCTCCTTTGCCATGGTGGCCCGGGTACGCCGCTTGGGCTTGTAGGGCAGGTACAGGTCCTCCACCTCCGCCAGGGTGGCGGCGGCGTCGATGGCGGCGGTCAGCTCCGCCGTCAGCTTACCCTGGCTCTCGATGGAGGCCTTTACCTCCTCCCGCCGCTTGTCCAGGTTGCGCAGGTATTGCAGGCGGTCGGCCAGGGTACGCAGAGTTGTGTCGTCCATGGCCCCGTGAAGCTCCTTGCGGTAGCGGGCGATAAATGGAATGGTGTTGCCCTCGTCGATGAGGGTGACCACGTTCTGGATATAACTCTCCTTCTGGCCCAGCTCTCTGGCCAGAATCTGGATCATGGTTTCCATTGGGATACTCCTTTATGATAAACATACCTCTATTTTACGCGATTTTGACCGCCAAGTCCAGCGGATCTCCTTGCGCTTTTTTGCCGCACCCCGTAGAATAGAGGAAAAAGGAGGGATTGGCATGGACCAGCGGTTGGAGCAGATCAACGCCAAGTGGAAGGAGCTGATGGAGCAGGCCTCCCGGCTGAGCCAGGCGGGGGCCCAGCAAAGGGAGCTGGAGCGGCAGCACGCCGAGCGGAAAGCGCGGGTGTCGGAAACCGGAGCGATCTACCGCAAGGAGCAGGACGACGTGGACAAGCTGGAGAAGGGGGGCCTGCGGTCCTTCCTGCTGAGCCTCACAGGAGATAAGGAGGAGCGGCTCACCAAGGAGCGGCGGGAGGCCATGGCGGCCAAGTGCCAGTACGACCAGGCGGTGTCCGACCTGGAGTACCTGGAAAACAGGCTCCGGGAGCTGTGGGGCCAGCAGGCGACCCTGAAGCACGTCCGGCAGCGGCTGGAGGAGCTGAGCCGGGAGAAGGCGGCGCTGCTCAAGGAACTGGGTGGCGAGACCGGGGCCCGGCTGATGGAGCTGGATCAGCGGCAGGCGGAACTGGAACACCAGCTCCGGGAGGTGGGAGAAGCCCTCTCCGCCGGCCGTCGGGCGGAGGTCTGCCTGAGCCAGGTGCTGGACAGTCTGGACAGCGCCCGGGACTGGGGCGTATGGGACATGGTGGGCGGCGGGCTGCTTTCCACCGCCATGAAGCATGAGCGGCTGGACGACGCCCAGGACGGCCTGCGGCAGGTCCAGCGGGCTCTGTCCGACTTCCGCACCCAGCTGGCCGATGTGGGGGACATCCAGGTGCCCGATATCTCCATCGGCTCCTTCGCCACCTTTGCCGACTACTTCTTTGACAACCTGTTTGTGGACTTGCATATCCAGTCCAGCATTCAGGACGCCCAGGAGGGTGTGTCAAAGGTGCGCTATCAGGTACATTCCGCCCTGCACACCCTGGAGGAGGCGGAGGGCCGGCTGCGGGGAGAGCGGAACGTGGTGGAAAGCCAGCGGGAGAGGCTGCTGGAGGCCTATTGACAGACTAAAAAAAGGGGGGGGCGGAACGCCGTACGGCGTTCCGCCCCCCTTGTCTGCTTGTCAATGTCCGTCCCCATGGCCTTCCCAGGCCTGGATGTGCCGGGCCACCTTGGTGTCCTCGGTTTTGATGTGGTTGATGAGCCAGATGCCCAGCTGCTTGTTGATCTCTCCCATCAGCTGGAGGGTAGGCCCTTCTATTTTCAGGCGGTTGGAGAGATCCTCCACCATGTTCATCAGGGCCTCATGGTATTTCTTATGGTTCTCGTAGTCGGGATAGTGGGACTCAATCTGCAGCTGCTCCTCATGGCGGAAATGGGTCTGGGTGTACTGCTTCAAAAAGTCCACCGTCTGGGACAGCTTTTCCTTTCCGGTCCCCGCCGCGCAGACCGCCAGCAGATTGTTGCAGGCCT
Organism: Candidatus Flavonifractor merdavium; assembly: GCA_019119335.1. Classification (GTDB taxonomy): domain Bacteria; phylum Bacillota; class Clostridia; order Oscillospirales; family Oscillospiraceae; genus Flavonifractor; species Flavonifractor merdavium. Next base: position 32,747 of record DWXF01000042.1, on the reverse strand, counting down.
GAATGAGCTCCTTGTGCTCGGCGTCGATCTGGGCGTTGCCCGTCTCCATCTCCCGGGTCCAGGCAAAGGCCATGATCAGGCCGTCTTCACTGGCCCGGGCCGCCTTTTTGATGTTCTTCAGGATGTACATTTTGGCGTCCGCCTGCTGCATCACCAACTGAGGAGAGATATTCCCCTCTCCGGTGATGTGTACCACCCCATAGCTGATGGACATGGGGAACTCCCCGGAGCCGGCCACCAGGTTCCGGTCCAGCTCCTCCATCTTCCGCAGGGCCACCGGCGCCTTGCAGTCGGGAAACAGGACGGCAAACTCGTCCCCGCCGATGCGGCACACCATGTCGGTGGACCGGCTGGTACGCAGCATCTCCTGAGCCACGGTACACAGGTATTTGTCCCCCGCCGCGTGGCCGAAGTGGTCGTTGGCATATTTCAGGCCGTCGATATCCACCATGCAGAAGGTAAACTCAGCCCCCGTCTCAATGAGCCGCTCCAGATTCTCCAGGCAGAAGCGGCGGTTATACAGCCCCGTCAGCTCATCCACATAGGCCAGGCCCTCGATCTGCTCCCGGTACTCCTTCTCGCTGGTGACGTCGGTGATAAAGTGGACATAGGCCATCTTCTCACTCCACCGGATGGCATAGGAGTGGATACGGAAGGTCTTTTTCCACACATCGCACTTGTACTCAAAGACGCAGTTTTCACTGTTGCACTGCTTGTAGTGCGTAATATAATCCAGCAGGTCCTCAAAGCCGGAGCACTTCTCCTCCGCCTCCTGGTTTTTCAGGAAAAACTGATGGGCGGAGCGGTTGGTGTAAATAATCTCTCCGGTGTCCTGGGTGGTGACGATGATCCACTCCTTCAGGCCGTCCATGATGGACCTCATCAGCCCCGCCGTCTCGGTGAGCATGGTAGACTGCTCCTTGAGCTGGGTCTCCCGCTCGGCCAGCTGACGGATCATCTCGTTAAAGGATCTGGAGAACTCGCCCAGGAAGTTGACGCTCTGGCTGTAATCCCCATGGGCCACCCGGTCGGCCTGCCAGGTCAGGTGCTTCAGGGCGGAGTGGAGTTCCTTCAGATTTCCGGCCAGGAAATTGTGGCGGCTGGGGGGCTTGGCGTCCAGCTCCCCGTTGCGCAGATGCTTGAGAAATTCGTTGGCCTCGGCCAGGCAGTTGGACAGGTAAAACACCGCCTCCTGCAGGTCAGCCAGCTCCTCCGACTCGCTTTTCAGGTCGTCGGAAATGGGCTTATTCAAAATAATGTATCGGATCTGTTCCACCAAACGGTCTATGTCTTCCCTATTCATTGCCTCTCTCGCCCGTCTTTTTCACATTGGCCTCAAACCGGCACACCCGGGAGCCGGTGGCCCAGCAGTCCACTTCGGTCACCACGTAGTCCTTTTTGGTGTACACCTTCAGAATACCCGCCAAAAAGCCCTCATCATAGTTGCAGACGGTCTCTCCCGTCACCGGCAGGCCGGAGCAGTCCAGGTCCTCCCCCACCGTCAGCACCGCGTCCCCGGTCTCGGCGTCAAACTTCTCCACCCGGAGAATTCCGATCTTGCTCTCCTCCAGCACCGTGCGCAGATGGGAGATAAACTGATCCAGGGGCAGCTCCAGATTCAGCAGATGGCTGGCGAACTCCCGTCCGGCCAGCTCGCCGGCCTGACGGAAAAGCTCCACCGTGGCCTCGTTGCCGAAGCGCTTGGCCAGCACATCCTTGATGGTGAACTGGAACAGCCGGTACACATACACCGGCATATCCTCCCCTAAATTTCTCCTGCCGTCCACCACGTCGCCAATGGAATCCCACGTGAACTTATTCTCATCCTCCGGGTCAAACAGTTGAAACATAATGACTGTCCCTCCTTTACTCCTTCAAAGCGTATCAAAGCACGGAATCTCCATCTATTTAGTATCAAATATTCTAGCACGCTCTTCTGTAAATTACAAGGGATAAAACAGGGATGGGGACGTCCCCGGCCAAAGACGTCCCCAAAAGTTCCATATTCAATCCAGGGTCAGGTCTCCCGCCCGGATCCAGCCGATGCGCCGGAAAAACAGGCCGAACAGCCAGCTCAGCACCGCCGGCAGCACAAAGCAGATGAGCGCCAGGCCCGCCCAATCCACGGCGGTGACGGCGGCCTTGGCCCCTGTGGCCACATCGTTGACCCAGCCGGTGTACACCCCGATGGGACCCACCATGCCGCAGGTGCCCATGCCGGAGGCCACGGCGGAGGCCGGGTCGTTCATCTCCAGGTGAAACACGCAGGTGGCCAAAGGCCCGGTAATGGCGGAGGTCAGGATGGCGGGCAGCCAGATGCGGGGATTCTTCACGATGTTGCCCATCTGGAGCATGGAGGTGCCCAGCCCCTGGCTCACCAGCCCGCCCCACCGGTTTTCCCGGAAGGACAGCACGGCGAAGCCCACCATATTGGCGCAGCAGCCCGCCACCGCCGCGCCTCCCGCCAGACCGGTGAGGCCGATGGCGGCGCAGATGGCGGCGGAGGAAATGGGCAGGGTGAGGGCGATGCCGATGACCACCGACACCAGAATTCCCATCCAGAAGGGCTGCAGAACGGTGGCCCACTTGACAAAATCCCCCACGGCGGAGGCCGCCGTGCCGATGGCAGGGGCCCACCAGGCGGAGAGGAGCACCCCCGCCAGAATGGTCACCAGGGGGGTAACCAGAATGTCGATCCTGGTCTCCTTGCTCACCAGCTTGCCCAGCTCGGCGGCAATGACGGCGATGAACAGCACCGCCAGCGGCCCGCCCGCCCCCTTTCCGCCGTCCAGGGTGGTGCTGCCCAGGGCGTTGGCGGCGTAGCCCACCGTGGCCAGGGAAAAGAGCACCAGCGGGGGCGCCTTCAGGGCGTAGCCGATGGCGATGGCCATGGCCGCTCCGCTCATGGCGGAGGCGTAGGCTCCCACCGTCACCAGAAACTCCAGCCCCAGCTGCTTGCCCAGGGTATCCAGAATGGTGCCGATGAGCAGGGAACAGAACAGGCCCTGGGCCATGGCCCCCAGGGCGTCAATGCCGTAGCGCCGGGCGGAGATCACCACGTCTTTCCGCTTCAAAAATGCCGTTATCCCTTCCATATCCTCATGCTCTCCCGTCAAAAAATAGGACATTACAGGTGTCATGACACCTGTAATGTCCTATTATAACGGCCGGGAAAGATTTGTCAATCCCCTTTTCTACCCTTCCGGTAGAGTACCACTGCCAGGATCACTCCGGCGGCCAGGATCAGAAGCCCCACGGCCAGGATCACCGTGGCAATGGTGAGGGGAACGCGGACAAGGGAACTGGCTCTGCTCCCGTCGCTTATCTGGAAGAAGCCATCTTCCAGTATGGGCCGGGTCATCTGATAAAAGCCGTACCGTGCCAAGGCCCCCACCAGGGTGATCCCCGCCCCGCTGACGGCGATGTACACCCCCGCCAGCCAGCCGTACCGGCGGATAAGCCAGGCCACGCCTCCAAGGCCCCGGCGGCAGTCAGGCGGCTCCGGCCAGGGCGGCGGAGGGGGCGGCGTCCCGGCGGCAGGCTCTGCCGGGCTGAGCAGCTCGTCGGTGGTCACCCCGAACACTCTGGCCAGGGCCACCAGCTTGTCCACCTCAGGGGTGGCGTCTCCCAGCTCCCACTTGCTCACCGCCTGGCGGGACACTCCCACCCGGGCGGCCAGCTCCTCCTGAGACAGCCTGGCCTGTTTGCGGTAGTATAGGATTTTTTCATGCAATGTCATATCCCGTCACCTCCTGATGGTCTCAGCCTACCAGAAAAGCCGGTTGCGGGCCACCAGCAACCGCTGGAATTTTCCGCAACCAGTGGTTGCGGCGGGTCAGACATACCCCAGAAGCCCCCGGACCGACACCTCGCCGGAGGAGAGGACCTCCTCCCCGCCGTCCTTCCAGGCCACCCGGAGGGAGAAGTCCTCCTCCACCCCCAGGGCGGCGCCCTCCCGCTCCCCGGCGCGGGAGAGCACCCGGACCGGCTTTCCCACGGTGAGGCAGTCCGCCCGGTAGCGGGCCAGCCACCCTTCCCGCTCCTGGGGAAAGCCGGCATACAGCCGGTCCAGGCTGTCCAGCAGAGCCCGGGCCACCTCCGCCCGGCGGGGGGCCTGCCCCAGGGCCTGGGCCAGGGAGATGGCCACCGGGGCCACCTCCGGCCCGAAATCGGCCTTGGTCTGGCTGATATTCACCCCGATGCCCACCACCACGTACCGCAGGGCGGCGGTCTCGGCCTCCAGCTCCAGCTCGGTGAGGATGCCGCACAGCTTGCGCCCCTCCAGGATCACGTCGTTGGGCCACTTGATGCCGGGACGTACCCCGCACAATTTCTCAATGGCGTCGCACACCGCCACCGCCGACCAGGCGGTGAGAGCGGGCACCTCTCCCAGGGGGCAGTCCGGCTTCAGCAGGGCGGACAGATAGAGTCCCTTTCCCGGCGGGGACACAAAGCTCCGCCCCCGGCGGCCCCGGCCGCCGGTCTGCTCCCCGGCCACTATCGTCAGGCCGTCGGGCACCTCCCCCACCGCCCGGCGTTTGATTTCGTTGTTGGTGGAGTCCACCTGCTCCAGGCACACCAGCTCCCGCCCCACCCGGCGGTCCGGCCGGCTCAGCTCCCCCGGAGAGAGCAGGTCCGGGGATTTTTCCAGCCAATACCCCCGCCGGGGAGCGGAGGAGATCTCATACCCCTCCTGGCGCAGGGCCTCCATGGCCTTCCACACCGCCGCCCGGCTCACCCCCAGCGCCCGGCTCATGGCCTCTCCGGAGAGGGGCTCCCCCTCCCGCTGCCGCAGCAGCGCCAGCACGTCGTCCCGCAGCATGTCCATCCCTCCTTTTTCCCCATTGTACCGTGGGAAACACATTCATGTCAACCAACTTTCCTTTTTGGTTGACATTTAGCCATTTGTAAACTAAAATAATAAATCAGTTTACAATATGGAGGGACATCTATGAATACACGACAACTGGCGGCCACGGCGCTGATGGCCGCCCTGCTGGCCCTGTGCGCCTGGCTCACCATCCCCACGGTGGTGCCCTTTACCATGCAGACCTTCGGCATTTTCCTGGCGGTAGGCCTGCTGGGGGGAAAGCTGGGCAGTCTGGCGGTGGGGGTCTACCTGCTGCTGGGCATAGTGGGCCTGCCGGTATTTTCCGGCTTCTCCGGCGGGATCGGCGCCCTGGCCGGGGTCACGGGGGGCTACCTGCTGGGCTTTCTCCTTATCGCCCTGGTGATGTGGCTGGCCGAGAAACTGTTCGGCACGGGCACGGCGGTCTTTATCCTGTCCGGCCTGGTGGGGCTGGCGGTGTGCTACGCCTTCGGCACAGCCTGGTTCCTGGTACTCTACACCCGCTCCACCGGCCCCATCGGGCTGTGGAGCGTGCTGTGGAGCTGCGTATTCCCCTTCGTGATCCCCGACCTGTGCAAGCTGGCCCTGGCTCTGGCTCTCCGCCGGCGGCTGCGGCGGGCCCTTCCCGCCGGCTAGGGCATATCCCGTCCTCCTGTCCCATATAGATAGACAAGACTATGTGGGAAAGGCGGGGTAGCGTATGCCCTATGAGGACAATCGAGGGCGGCCGGAGGCGGCCCACCATATCATTGTGGAGGAACGGGAACGGCTGTCGGTCTCCGGGGTGGAGGAGGTGGAGCGGTTTGACGAGAACACCATCGTTATGACCACCGTCCGGGGCACTCTGGTGATCCAGGGGGAAAATCTGCATATTGAAAAACTGAGCCTGGACGGGGGCGACCTGAAGGTGGAGGGGGACATCGACGCGCTGAGCTATGAGGACAGCGGCCGGAGTTCCTCCGGGGGCCTGCTGTCCCGGCTGTTCCGCTGAGATGGCCGGGCCGCTGGGCTGGCAGGTTCTCTTTCTGGCCGGCGCGGCGGCGCTGGGGCTGGGGGTGGGCCTGCTGTACGACCTGTTCCGGGTCATGCGGGTGCGCATCCCCCTCCCGCTGCTGGGAGGGGCGCTGGACCTGCTGTTCTGGCTGGTGGTGACGGCGGGGCTGTTCGTCTACACCACCGTCGCCGGCAACGGGGAGGTCCGGTTTTACATGATCGGCGCGGTGCTGCTGGGGGCGGTGGTCTACTTCTGGCTGGCCAGCCGGTGGGTACTCAAGGGAGCCTACGCCGCGGCGGATCTTGTGGCCATCTTGTGGAAGCTCATTACCTTTCCGCTGCGTATGCTTCTTCTGCTAAGTAAAAAACTTGAAGAAACCGCAAAAAAGTCCTTCCATTATCGGCGAAAGTGGTATAAAATAAAGCTACTATCCAGGGAAATGGACGAGATACGCCGGGCGGCGGAACGCCAGGTGGGGAAAGGAGTCGGGAATGAAGGTAAAAAAAGCGTCACTGCTGACCAAAATCGTCATTCTGGCTCTGCTCATCGGCGCCGCCACCACGCTGCTGAATCTCCAGAACAAGCTGGCTGTGGCTCAGGAGGACCTGGCCCAGGCTCAGGCGGAGGTAGCCGCCCAGCGGCAGGTCAACGCCGACCTGTCCGACGCGGTGGAAAACAGCGGTGACCCGGAGCGGCAGGCCGACATCGCCAGGGATAAGCTGGGTCTGGTGACGCCGGGGGAGTATGTCTTCTATTTCACCGATTGAATTTAAAAGAGAGGATTTTGCTGGCAGTTATGGAGTTTGGTGTTGGTTCGATTGTGGAAGGAAAGGTCACGGGGATCACGAAGTTCGGCGCCTTTGTCGCCTTGCCGGAGGGCAAGTCGGGGTTGGTGCATATCTCTGAGATCGCCTATACCTATGTCAATGATGTGAAGGAGCATCTGAAGGAAGGTCAGGAGGTCAAGGTCAAGGTCATCGGCATTGACGAAAACGGCCGCATCAACCTCTCCATCAAGAAGGCGATGGACCCCCCGCCCCGTCCCGCGGGTCAGGGCCGGCCCGGCGGCCGTCCCGCCGGCCACGGCGGCAGCGCGGGATTCCGCGGCAAGCCCGCGCCGGCGGAGCCCACCAGCTTTGAAGACCGGCTGAAGCAGTTTATGGCCGCCTCGGACAGCAAGCTGTCCGAGCTGCGCCAGGCGGAGCGGCGCAGCTCCCGCCGGGGCGGCCGGAGATAAGTGAACATAAAAAAGGTCCCGACCGTATGGTCGGGACCTTTTTTATGCCTGTGCCGGTCAGAGCAGCTCCTTGTACAGAGCGGAGGCCTCCGCTTTCCCGGCGTGCTCGGTGACCGAGAGCACCTCCACCTTCACTGTGCGCTCGCCGAAGCGCAGCTCCAGCACGTCGCCCTCCTTCACCTCATAGCTGGCCTTCACCGGCCGGCCGTTGGCGGTGACCCGCTGGTTGTCGCAGGCCTCGTTGGCCACCGTGCGGCGCTTGATGAGCCGGGAGACCTTGAGCCATTTATCCAGTCGCATACCGTTCCTCCTGAAAAAAGGACCGCCGCGTCACGGCGGCGGTCCCACAGTTTCGTTACTGAGATACGATGTCCTTCAGCGCCTTACCGGGCTTGAACACAGGCACCTTGGAGGCGGGGATCTTGATGCTCTCCTTGGTCTTGGGATTGCGGCCGATGCGCTCGGCGCGGCTCTTCACCTCAAAGGCGCCAAAGCCCACCAGCTGCACCTTGTCGCCCTCAGCCAGGCACTGGGAGATCACTTCGATGGCGGCGTTCACAGCGCTCTCGGTATCCTTCTTGGACAGACCGGCCTTCTCCGCGGCCGCGTTGATGAGTTCAGCCTTATTCATGTCGATCATTCCTCCTGTGTTTCACGGGCATACACCCGCCATTTGTTTATACTTAAGGCGTCGCCGCCTTTAAGTCTCCTTGGCCCGCTCCCACAGCTGGTCCAGCTCAGCCAGGGTCATCTCCGTCATGGGACGCTCCCCCGCCTGCTCCTCCACCTTGCGGAACCGGCCAATGAACTTGTCTGTGGCCTGATTCAGGGCGTCCTCACAGTCCACCCCTAAAAACCGGGATACGTTTACCGCCGAAAACAGCAGATCCCCCAGCTCCTCAGCCACGTTGGTGCCCTGGGCCGCCGCCTGGCGCAGCTCCTCCAGCTCCTCGGAGAGCTTGTCCAGCGCGCCGGACACCTCCGGCCAGTCGAAGCCGGCCTTTTTGGCCTTCTTCTGCACCTTCTCCGCCCGCCACAGGGCTGGCAGAGAGCGGGCCACCGCCTCCAGCGCGTCGGTATTGGTGGCTTGTCCCTTTTCCTTGCGCTTGAGCTCCTCCCAGTTGGTCAGCACCTCTCCGGTGCCCGACACCGCCACGTCCCCAAACACATGGGGGTGGCGGTAAATGAGCTTCTTGCACACCCCGTCGGCCACGCCGTCCAGGTCAAACCGGCCGGCCTCCTGCTCCATCCGGGCGTGGAACACCACCTGAAGCAGCACGTCGCCCAGCTCCTCCTTCAGGTGGTCGGGGTTTTCCTCGTCGATGGCCTCCGCCGCCTCGTAGGCCTCCTCCAGGAAATTGCGGCGGATGGACTGGTGGGTCTGCTCCGCGTCCCAGGGACAGCCCCCGGGCGCGCGGAGAATACGGACGATTTCCTCTAAGTCTTTGACGTTATAGGAATCCCTATACTGAAAATCTACCATATTTCAAGGCCTCCTGCAACCTTTTTTTCCAAAAAAGCTCACTGAATATGCAAGAGTTTTGCAATTTTATCCCCTTTGGGCATCATTTCCAGGTCATCCTTGGAGAGAACCCGCAGCAGCACCACCAGAATGGCGTACACCGCCACGCCCACCAGGATGGCCCCGGCGGTGGCCGCGGCGTTCATCAGGAAGGAGCCGGAGAACACCCGGCTCAGCAGGCCGTGGCTGGCCCAGGCGGCCGCCCCCATAATGGCGGAAGCGATGAGAGGCTTGATAAAGACCAGGTGATACCGGGGGGGATGGGGCACCATCCGCTTGATGATGAGCAGATTGAGCACGCCCACCACCACAAAGCAGGTCAGGGTGCCGATGGGGGCGCCGTAGATCATGATCTTGGGGTTGCCCACCAGAGTATAGCTCACCAGCACCTTGCACACCCCGCCGATGACCATAGTGATAATGGGCAGGTTGACAATGCCGTTGGCCTGGAGGATGGAGGAGGCCACCACCTGGATGCACACGAAGATGGAGGCGATGCCCAGAATGGACAGCAGGGGGCCCGCGATGGACACATCCACATTGCCCACGGTGAGCAGGTTGATGATGGGGCCGCCCAGGGTCAGCAGGCCGAAGCCGCAGGGCAGGGCCACCAGGGCGGAGATACGCAGGGCGGACTCGGTGGTACGCCGGGCGCCCCGGCCGTCCCGCCGGGCGATGCAGGCGGACACGCCGGGAACGATGCAGGCGGTAAAGGGCACCATCAGGTTAAAGGGCAGGTTGTAGACGCTCATGGTCTTGCTGTAAATGCCGTAGAGGGTGCGGGCGGAGTCCAGCACCGGATCCAGGGTGGTGTTGGGGTTGACCAGCACATCCGCCTGCCAGTTGGCCATATTCTCCTGGAACAGGGCCTCCGCCTTGGGGAAGATGCCCAGCACGCTGTTGCTCACCCCGCTGAGGCCGTCTCCCATGGCGGAAAGCACGCTCTGGAGCTGGCTCTGGACCAGGCCGGTGTCGATCAGGTTGACCACCGACAGGGTGCAGGAGGCCAGGCTGATGGGGATGGCCAGCTTCAGCATGCGCAGCAGGATGGTACCGCTCTTGTCGGGCCGGTCGGTGGCCACCACCTTCTCCCGCCGCTTGGTGCGGATGTGGTTGACCACCAGGTAGCACAGGGACAGGATGGCGCCGATGGACACGCCCACCAGGGCGCCGGCGGCGGCCAGCCGGTCCCGGGTGTCCTCGGGCTGGATGGCGGAGTTGAGAATCAGCATGGCCAGAGCCAGGCCCAGCACCATCTTGCACAGGGCCTCAATGACCTGGGACACACCGGTGGGCACCATGTTCAGGTGGCCCTGGGCGTAGCCCCGGAAAGCGGAGCAGCAGGTACACAGCACCGCCGGGGACAGGGCCAGCACGGCGAATACCGCCTTCTCGTTCTGCAGCACGTAGGTGGCCACGATGGGGGAAAACAGGGACATGCACAAAAAGCTGATGCTCCCCATCACCAGGAAGGCGGCCAGGGCCACCCGGAACACCCGCTCCTTCTGATTGTGCAGGCCCAGGGCGTTGCACTCGCTCACCGTCTTGGACAGAGCCACCGGCAGGCCGGCGGTGGAGATGGTGAGGAACACGGTGTAGATGTTATAGGCCGCGTTGAAGTCGCCGTAGGCCTCGTCGGGCAGCAGGGCGGTCAGCGGAATTTTGTAGATGGCGCCGATGATCTTGACCAGGATGGTGGTCATGGTCAAGAAGGCGGCGGCCCCGTAAAAGGTATTTTTCTTCTGGCTTGACAACGATAATCCCCCTTAAGCTTTGGAAAACAGCAGGGGCAAAGCATAGTCAGCCATTTCCCGCTTCACCCGCTCCAGGTCGATGGTTTTGAAGTCCCCATCCTGATATATGACCTTACCCCGGGCCATATTCATCACCACGTCGCTGCCGTGGGCGGCGTAGGCCAGGTTGGAGAGCACGCTGTGGCAGGGAGTCAGGTTCAGGTGAGAGAAGTCCACCAGGATCAGGTCGGCCTGGTAGCCCGCCTGGATGGAGCCGGTCTTGCGGCCCAGAGCCTCGCCGCCGTTGCGGGTGGCCATGTTCAGCGCGTCCAGGGGCAGCAGGGCCAGAGGGTCGCAGTTGGCCCCGTTGTGGAGGATGGCCGCAAACTTCAAATCGCTGAAAAAGTCGGTGCAGTTGTTGGAGGAGACCCCGTCGGTGCCCAGGCACACGTTGACTCCCGCCTGCTTCATGGCGGGCACGGGGGCGATGCCGCTGCCCAGCTTCAGGTTGGAGATGGGGTTGTGGATGGCGGACACGCCCTTGCGGGCCATGATCTCCCAGTCCTCCGGGGTGGTCCAGACGCAGTGGGCGGCAATAGCCCGGGTATCCCACACGCCGTAGTCGTTCAGGGTCTGAATGGGAGTCTTGCCGTGGCGGGCCATGCAGGCCTCATGCTCCGCCTTTGTCTCGGAGATGTGCACGTGCATCCCCAGGTTGTGGCTCTGGGCATAGTCCGCCATCCACTGCCACAGCTCCTTGTGAGAGGTGTACTCGCCGTGGATGGAGGCGTCCACCAGGATCTGCCCGTCGTTGTAGCCGTGCCACTTCTCGGTCAGCTCCCGCTGCACCACACAGTCGTGGTGGGTGGCGGGATCCAGGCCGTCGCAGAACTGCACGCCGCCGCAGCTGAGGTTGGCGCTGATGCCGCTGGCCACCACCGCCTGGGCCACCGCGTCGGTGTGGCCGTACATGTCGGCGATGGTGGTGACGCCGGAGGCGATCATCTCCGCCAGACCCAGGGAGGTGCAGGCCTGAATGGCCCGGTCGTCCCACCTGGCTTCCACCGGGAAGATATAGTTGTGCAGCCAGTCCTGCAGGTTGTTGCCGTCGCCGTAGCCCCGCATGGCGGTCATGGGCACGTGGGTGTGGGCGTTGACGAAGCCGGGCATGAGCACCCGGCCCTTCCCGTCAATCTCCTCCTCAAAGCTTCCCTGGGGCCGCTGGGTCCCCACCCAGCTGATTTTACTCCCCGCCACCGTCACATAGGCGTTGGGCAGCACGGTGCCCGCCTGATCCATCAGGACGGCGGTACAGTTGTGAATGAGAATGGACATAAACCTTCGGTCTCCTTCTTCAAATTGTGGGCGGGCGGCTTACCCGATCTGCTTCAGGCAGGCCAGCACCAGCTTGGAGAACTTGTCCCGGCAGGCGGCGGCCGCCTCCAGCACCTCCTCCTCGGAAAGGGGCCGGTCCAGAATCCCGGCGGCCATGTTGGAGAGCAGGGTGAAACCCAGCACCTGCATGCCGCAGTGGCCGGCCACAATCACCTCGGGGGCGGTGGACATGCCCACCGCGTCGGCCCCGGCGATACGGGCGAAGCGCACCTCGGCGGGGGTCTCGTACTGGGGGCCGGGGAAGTACATGTATACGCCCTCCTTCAGGTCGATGCGCAGCTCCCGGGCGGTCTTGCGGGCCATCTGCTGCAGGGCGGGGGTATACAGGTGGGAGGCGTCGGGGAAGCGCACGCCGAACTGGGGCAGATTCTCGCCCCGGAGGGGGGACTCCATAAAGATCTTGATCTGGTCGGTAATCAGCATCAGATCGCCGGCCTTCCAGTTCATGTTGACGCACCCGGCGGCGTTGGTGACGATGAGGGTGTCGCACCCCAGCAGCCGCAGCACCCGCACGGCGTAGGCCACCTCCTCGTAGGAGTAGCCCTCATAGTGGTGCATCCGGCCCTGCATGACGGCCACCGGCTTGCCCTCCAGGGTGCCGAAGACCAGCTGGCCCTTGTGGCCGGGGGCGGTGGAGGCCTTGAAGTGGGGGATCTCCTGGTAGGGCACGGCGATGGCGTTTTCCACAATGTCCCCCATATAGCCCAGGCCGGAGCCCAGAACCATCGCCACCTTGGGCTGGAAGGAGCCGATCTTCGCCCGGATGGCGTCGGCGCTCTGCTGATACTGTTCAAAGGTATAGTTCATATGCTTGTCCTCCTTTTGTACTGTCAGGAGCCGGGCGGCAAGCCGCCCGGCTGGTGGGCCCGTCAAAGTGAGGCGCCGCAGCCTCTGCAGAATTTGTCCTCCTGTCCGCACACCGCGCCGCAGGCGGGGCAGCTCTTGCTGTGGCGCAGCACCGCCACCCGCTCCCGCAGGGTCTCGATGGCGGCGGATTTCTGATCAATGCCGGCCAGCAGGCCGTCCATGGTCTTGTGGTCGGTCTCCTGACCCCGGTGGGCGTCGTACACCATCTGTCCGATGGCCCGCAGGTCCTGGTCAATGTCCCCTTTCAGGTCAAAGATCTTCATATTCAGCTTGGCCACGTCCAGCATCTGTCCGGCGCACTTTCCGGCGCAGCGGGCGGTGGTGCCCGCCGCTTCCCCTACGGCCAGGGCGGTGCCCCGCACCCGCTCCAGCAATTCCTTCACCCGGTCGTCCATAGAAAAGCCCTCCTTTGGTCACCCCGGTCAAAGAGATACTAAGGTATTTTACACCTCACCGGGGAAAAAAGCAATTTATTCTATGCCGTAACCGGGAAAAAGCTGACACTTTGCCGGGCCTATCCCTCTTTTTCCCAACCGGACGGCCGTCCAGTTCTCAGAATGGATCGTTTTTTGCAGAAAATAAAGACAACATGCAGATATCAGGTTAACGCCCCATTGTAAAATCCGGGCGGCTTGCTATAATAGGCTTACAAATACGGAAACTTCCCCAGGGCGGCCAGGCAAGGTCCTCACCCAGCCCGTCGCCGCGATTATCACCAGTTTGAGGAGTGAAAACAACGCCATGCGCCAACTCTCAGCCAACGCGATCATGGAAGCGGTGGCCCGGCTGTGCATCACGGCCAATACCCGTCTTCCCCAGGATGTGAAGAACGCCATCTCCGCCGCCCGTCAGGCGGAGCCCTGGCCGGTGGCCCAGGATATTCTGGACAAGCTCATTGAAAACTACTCCATCGGTGGCGACGTCCCCATCTGTCAGGACACCGGCATGGCCTGCGTCTTTCTGGAGGTGGGCCAGCAGGTCTATATCGACGGAGATCTGACCCAGGCGGTAAACGAGGGGGTGCGCCGGGGCTATGCCGAGGGCTACCTGCGCAAGTCGGTGGTGGCCGACCCCCTGGACCGGGTCAACACCGGCGACAACACCCCCGCCATGCTGTACACCAGCCTGGTGCCCGGGGAGCAGGTAAAGATCACCGTGGCGCCCAAGGGCTTCGGCAGCGAAAATATGAGCCGCATCGCCATGCTCAAGCCCTCCGACGGGCTGGAGGGCGTGAAGGCCTTCATTCTGGACACGGTGGAGCAGGCCGGCCCCAACCCCTGCCCTCCCATTGTGGTGGGGGTGGGCATCGGCGGCACCTTTGACAAGTGCGCCCTGTTGGCCAAGCAGGCCCTGCTGCGGGAGATGGGCTCTCATCACCCCAAGCCCTTCTATGCCGCGCTGGAAGACGAGCTGCTGGAGCGCATCAACGCCCTGGGCATCGGCCCTCAGGGCTTCGGCGGCAGGACCACCGCCCTGGCTGTCCACATCGAGACCCTGCCCACCCATATCGCCGGTCTGCCCTGCGCGGTCAACATCAACTGCCACGTGGCCCGGCACGTTAGCGAGGTGCTTTGACATGGCGAAATATCTGACCGCCCCCCTTACGCCCGAGGTAAGCCGCAGCCTGCGGGCCGGAGAGAGCGTCTACCTCTCCGGCACCGTCTATACCGCCCGGGACGCCGCCCATAAGCGGCTGTGCGCCCTGGTGGCGGAGGGCAAGCCCCTCCCCTTCCCCATCGAGGGCTCTGTCATCTACTATGTGGGGCCCTCTCCCGCCCGGCCCGGTCAGCCCATCGGCGCCGCCGGACCCACCACCAGCTATCGCATGGACGCCTACGCCCCTACCCTGCTGCGGCTGGGAGAGCTGGGCATGATCGGCAAGGGCAAGCGCAGCCCGGAGGTAATCCAGGCCATGCGGGAGACCGGCGCGGTCTACTTCGGCGCCATCGGCGGGGCCGGCGCCCTGCTGGCCAAGTGCGTCAAGTCCGCCCAGCTGGTGTGCTATGAGGATCTGGGCGCCGAGGCCATCCGGGCGCTGCAGGTGGAAAACCTGCCCCTCACCGTGGTCATTGACAGCCTGGGAACAAATCTTTACGAGACCGGCCGGGCAGACTATCTGCGCCAATATGGATCGAAAACCGCTCCCTGATAGGAATACAAAAATGCCGCCCATACGGGCGGCATTTTTGCTTAATATGGCGTTTTTCTGCATACTATCGTCCATACTATTGTAGCAATCCGCGCAATATACACACTGGCAGGGACTCAATATCCCTGCCAGTGTGTAAAGCCAATCGTTTGGACGACAAATCTGATGCAGTCAGGGACCGCATCAGAGAAAACCGGCCCGAACGGAACGCGTCGTTAGCCGCTGAAGCTGCTGCTGAGCTGGCTATCCACCTCGCCAAAGGTCTGGGCGGCGGCAATCGTCTGCTGGCCAAGGCCATTTACGATTTCAGGGAAGGTGTTCAGGGTCTCCTTGAGGCCCTCGTAAGAGCTCATAAAGGCATCCTGCGCCAGGCCATCCCAGGAGTCGCAGATTTCGTTAATCTTGGCATCCACGCTCTTCAGAATGTCGGCAAGCTGTTCGCTCATGTCCACGAGGTTGTTGCCCTGCTGTTCCAGTTCTTCCGGAGTTACTCTGATACTCGCCATAATAAAACATCCTTTCTTTCTTCTCAGATATGTATGTCGAAGCCGTCACGGCATTCGGCCCATCAGGAGAGTACGTGAATGGTTTCAATCTGTTCCCGGACCAATCCATCGTACTCCTTCGCAGCACGCGTCAGTATTTCGGACAGAGTTTCCAGCATATCACAATACCGGTCTATTGTGTCTCCCCAGTCTATGGCGACCATCTGGGAAAACGCAATGCCAGCTTCCGTCGTCCATCCTTTTTGACTGAGATCATCCAGGAGGGTGCATAGCTGTTGTTTCATCTGGGATAAGTCGTCTGAAATGCTCTGGTAGCTTGTAGCGCCTTCCTGCAAGTCCTCCAGATCAAAGGAGAGATCTGTCCCACTACCGCCAAACCACGACATTTTTGTTCACCTCACTGCGCAGTATACAGCGCTTTCAGTTCCGGCTTCAGCAACACCGCCGTGTCTTCCTCTGCCTTTGCCTCCGCAAGTTTTCCCTGCTTACGATAGATGTCAGCCCGGATGGTATGCGGCTCTGCAATTTTCTCATTCAGGCTGATCACCAAGTCAATGACCTCCAGCGCCTTATCATAATCCTCCAAATCTCTCAGGGCCATGGCCCGGTATAGGTAGGCATCCAGCTGCGCGGGGCGTTTCAGCGTTTCGTTGCGATAAATCATGATCGCTTGGCGATAGGCCGTCTTGGCCTCCGCATCACGGTTCAGATTCTTGAGGGCCAATGCCTGATAATAAAGGGCGGCCCGATAAAATTCGTCTCCGGATTCCTGCGCCACCTGGGCAGATGCAACTTCATAGAGCCCCTCATAGTCTTGGGTCAGCATCAACAGATTCATCAGCATCTGACGGCCTTCCCAGACATTCCGGTCATTCCCGCCCAGCGCAATGCAGGCCTTCAGCTCTGCAATGGCCTGGGCAAAGTTCTGCTTTTGTGCAAAAATCTGCGCACGCAGCAGCATAAACTCCTGCCGGGACTGCTCAAAATAGGGCATGGCCTCTGCCCGTTCCAGCACGGAAATGGCCAGGTCCAGGTTGCCTGCCAGCGCCTCGCTTCTGGCATAATCCAACAACAGGCCCACATCCTCGGGGAACTGCTCCATGGCCTCCTTGGACTTGGCGACAGCCGCCGCATAGTTGCCCTGTCCCAGCAGCAGCTGCGTTCTGGCATGATATCCTTCATAAAGCTCAGGCGCAGAGTGAATGAGTTCTTCCGCCATCTGCATGGCCTCCGCGGTCCGGTTCAGCCGGGCCAGAATGACCATTTTCTTGACCTTATATTCGGCCATGGATGGATCCTTCAGGATAGCCCGCGTCAGGTGGCGCAGAGCCATGTCATCCTGGTCCATTTGTTCATAGGCCAGCGCAATAAAAAACTGCATTTCCGCGTGATCATATCCGGCATCCAGCGCCCGGTTGTAGTTGCTCAGACACTCGCTCAGCTCATCCAGCATCAGGCAGGCGTTCCCCAGATCAAAATAAGTCCGGCCCTGGGTCTTATCAATCAAAAGGGCTTTTTTGAATTGTTCCTTGGCCTGCCGGTACTGCTTTTGCTTCATCAGCACGGCGCCCATGGCATTGTAGCTTTCCGCATAAGTAGGATCCAGCTCCTGCGCTCTGGCAATGACCTTGGCTGCTTCCTCCGGCTTCTGAGCCGCCAGCAGCATGCGCCCATTTTGCGTCAATTCCTCTACTTGCAGACGCACTTCGTCGCTTATCATGACCGATACTCCTTCCGACTCTCTATCCATACTCAACAATCCGTTCCCGCGGCCACCCGCTATTGCGGCATACTGCGGTGATAATTTCATCAACCCGGTCCGCCGGCAACAGGGAATTGATCACGGCGCCCTTTCGTATCTTATCATAACAGGGAACCGGCGTACCGTCCGCCGCGTATTCCGCGATCTGTATATGGAGAGTCCCGTAAATTTCCAGCCGTGCGATGCGTCGGTTAAAGCCGATTTTTGTAATATCCTTATACTGAACCGTATAAGACACCTGGCGGATTCTGGGCGTTCCATCCCGCCCTGCGGCCGGATAGCTGTCATAAAAGGCTGTCATTTCTTGCTCTCTGAAAATAAAGACGGCATCCATGGTGACGCCCCTGCTTCCGTCCCTGGTCCTGCTCAGGTACAAAATACACACCAGTGTAGGAATCGCCAGGACCTTGACGGCCCCTAACAGGGTATCACCCCGCAGGATTAAAACAATAACCACCAGGTAAACCACCCAGCAGAAAAAAATGGTCCACTTGATCCACGGCCTCAGCTGATAGAGCGGCCCTCGATAAGGCACGTTGATGGCAGCCCGCTCAGAAAAACAAAGTCGTTCCCGTTCCTGTAAATGATCCATCTGCAACTACCCCGCTGGCACTGCACAACGCAGGTCATGCATCCGTTTGGTAATTTTCTTTAACTCATCCGGAGTAAGGATTTCCTTGATTTCAGCTCCGCTGTCTATGGTGCTTTTTCCAAAGTCTACAAGCTCACCGAGATTAATGGCATTATCATGAGTCCCAGTGGCAATGGGATTCAGCCCCAAATTGGAAACCATGGTATAAATGGTGTCGTTGGCAATACCATCCATCAGGTCGGTAAAATGCTTAATGCCGTCCAGGCCCTTTCCAAGCTTATCGATATCAGAAAAATCAATCGCCTTGATATTATCCCATGCCTCAATGTGATCCGCCATCACGCTGGTTTTATACGCATGGAGCGAGTTCTTCAGCAGCGCTTTGATCTGGGTCGAATCTCCCGAACGCAGGGTGCTGAACACATTGCTGGCGCCATTCTTTATCTCGCTCCAGCGGTCTCCTATCATCGTTTTCCAGTTTCCGTTGGACAGGCCCTGCTTGATTTGAGAAAAAGTAAGGGTTTCAATATCCAAGTTCGGCTTTTTGCTCAGCCAGGTATATCCCTTTTTGACCAGCTCCGTTCCGCCGAGAACCAGAGAGGCAACGCCCAGTGCCGTCTCCGTTATATCCAGGCCAGTCGCCAGGTTGTGCAGCGCTTGATTATCGGTGGTGCGCAGCCAGTCCGCCCCGGTATTGATATCGTTGGTACGCTTGGCCTGGCCAGGGTCTTCTGCGGCTTGTCCGCCGGCTCTGCAATTGTTGATAATATTGCATACGCCATTTCCGATGGCAAACAGGCCGGCGGCAATGCCGACCACCGCCGCTGCAATGGCCAGTGCAGGCCCGCCTGCCAGAATGGTGCCAATCGCCGCCAGGACGCTTGCCACCGAGGCCGCAATGGCCAGTGCCGCCGCGAGATTTTCCGTCAAGTAATACTTTCCGCCGTCGTACTCATACCAGAATTCTATACGATCCCATGCCTCACCTAAGGCATTCCCGCCCTTGTCCAGCAAATCGCCCAGAAAACGGCCCAAATCCGTGCTGTTTCCACTGGCTACACCCAAATAGCAAAGGGCCTCCCAGACTGGATTGACGCTAATATCATTGCGGGTTTTGAAGTCGCCTGTCAAACGGGAGATCAGGGAGGAAACCTGTTGGTCTGACTGCTTGCAATAATCCACCAGAGCATCCAGGCGCTCACTGAATTGTTTCAGGTCAGCGGATCGCCCCTCCATAAAATGAATTTTTTGGGTAATCGCCCGCTCGGCGCCGTAGATATTGGCGGTCTTTGCGCCTGTATAGTTGTCCAGATGCTCAGAAATTCGCCTTTGTAAATCATCGGCATATGCATCCATGCGATCTGCCACGGTTTTTGCTCTGTTGGATGCCCGGGACATATCGCTGTAATCAAAGATCGCAGCACTCATATGAAAGCGCTCCTCCTTCCATGGCTAGATACCGGCTGCTTCCGCCGCTTCAGCGGCTTCTGCCAGGCGGCGATATTCCTCAGCGGCATCCTCCGCTTCCTGTTTTTTGCGCTGCAATTCCCGGATTTCCTGAAGAAGGTAGTCGTCCGCCGTCGAGATTTGCAGATCAGAGTGGGGCATTCGCTCTTTTGCCTGATTTAATTCATCCATCCACCGGCCTGGTGCTGAAAGATTCAAAATCCCCTCATTGATGGCGTTGGCGCACTCGTCCAGCTTCTTGTTGATTCCAGATACGTTGTCATCAAATTCTGAGTCCAGGCGGTTACGGGTGGTCGTCAGGTGCTTGATTTGCTTTTCATAGCGTTCGGCCTCTTCCTTCTTCTTGTCATACATTCTCCAATAATAGGATGCAGACATCCCTCAGTTCCCCCTCTTTCCCGCATCGGTTTATTGGGATGCCATGGTCATGCTCTGGCGCATATCTTCATCCGCACCGCCATAAGCGGCTTCGGCATCCACCAACGCATTGTACATCTCATCCAGGCTGTCACCCAGGTCACCGATTTTCGCAACCAAAAGCTTATACTGGGTCTCAAATTCATCCCGTCCGCGCCCAACCCACTGGCTTTTGACTTTCTCTGTTGTGGTATTGATCCGCTCCTTGATATCCAGAAATGAATGAACCATTTGATACATTTGCTTTCTAGCGGCTACGATATATTCCATCTCAATCGTGCCTTGGGTTAACTTACTGGCGCCCATCTTCATAACTCCCCTTTCCACCAGACTGAATCGTCTTAAGCCGCATCAACGCGCCCTCCTGGAAGAAATACGCATCCCCCTTGGTGATGCTCCGGGTAAATTCTTTGCTCTGCTTCATATTGACCTCATAGAAGCGGCAATCCGACAGATTTCCGAACAGCAGGCCGCAGCGGTGCTCCCGCAGCTGCTTAAAGAACTCCGGCGCGTTGAAGGACAGAGCCGTATTCTCCAGACCGCTCACCAGCAGCAGGCCGCCGCATTTCTGCAAATCCTTCATGAGTTGCAGCAGCAGTCCGGCGGTCTCCTTATCCTTCATGGCATTTTGCAGCAATGTGCGGTCCTCCAAAACCACCACGAGCCTGGTATCCTGCTTCTTCTCCTGGCTGCGGCCGTGCAGATGGTCGCACAACTCTTCCACATAGGCAACGGCTTCTGCCGGATCACTGCAATAGCCGTGTACCATGCCGTATTTCTCAATGCCCTCCAGCTCACGGCTGCTGTTATCAAAGATATAGACCTCCGTGGGGTGGAGCACAATCGTGCGCTGCAATTCCTCTAAAAACGCCATGAGGAAACCCCGCCGTCCCCCATGATCGCTGCCCAGCAGCGCACAGGTAACACACTGGAACAAATCCAGGCAGACAAATTCCACCTGATTATAGTCCAGTCCGATGGGCAGGCAGCCAGGCGTACGGAACAATTCAGGATGCTCGGTAAATACCTGCTCCAACGGCAGGGTATCGGGCACCATCGGGATGGGGACAGCCGCTCCTTCGGTCTCCCCGTTGCGGGCTTCGATAAGGCTGCGCAGCGCTTCCACCCGCTCGATCTCACGCAGCGAAGCGCCTGTCAGCGCAATCTGACACTCCAGAATCTGTTTGTCATGCAGGGTAAGGGCCCGTCCGGCAATGGGCTTGGGTGTCAGGCGGCTCCTCCCCAGCAGAGTGCTGTACTCACTGCTGTCGGTACAGGTAAAGACGATTCTCCGGTTAAAGTTGGCCTGGGACTTATAGCTCAATCCGTTTGCCTGGGAGGCGGTCAGGACAAAGGAAATACCCACGCTCAGCCCTTCACGGGTCAGGACCAGCAAACTGTCCATGAGCTTGTCATAGTACTCCCGGAAGGCGGAAATGTTGTCCAGCAGAACCACAATCTGAGGAATATCCCGGAAACCCGCCTCCAGGTAGTCGCTGTAAGTACCCACGCCTCGTTCCGCCATATGGCTGCGCCGCTGCTCCACACACCGGAAGAGCAGCTTGAAGAGATTTTCCATGCGCTCTTCCTCGGTAGCAAGCACCACGCCTCCCACATGCCGGGCATCCTCCAGCACCTTGAGCGACATATTGCCGCAGTCAATCAGATACAAATTGACATCCTGTACAGAATAGGACTGGATGATTGCGGTGGCAATGGTCCGCAGCAGGGTGGTTTTCCCCATCTGCGAGGAGCCCACCACAAATGTGTTGGCGGCCGTCAGATCCAGAACCAGCGGGTCCTGGCGCTGTTGGTCGGGATTGTCCATCCAGCCCACCGCCACCTGGATTCCGCTTCCGCCCACAGGCTGATGCAGCTGCGCCAGCTCCAGCGCATCGGAGAGGGGGGGCAGGCAAATTCCAGGCAAGGGCTGAACTCCTTGCTCGGCGCAATAGGCGCCAATATGGCTTACCATAGCCTCAAGCTGGCTGACGTCGCTGCCTGTATGGGCATCAATTTTATTGGAATAGATCAGCTCCCGCTTACCCCAGGGGTTGACCTCGCTGATCTGGTAGATTTGGCTCTTGGCGCTCTCCAAATCGGGAATGGGCGCGCCGCCGTAGGCGGACTGAAATAGTTCAAATATTTCGTTGTTGCCGACCTGGAAATAGGCCCGGCCGGGCTCTTTGATCTCCGCGGCCAGAGGCGACTTGAGCACCTCGTTGCTGTCCTCCTTGCTCTGGACCTTCAAGCACAGGCGGAATTTGGAGTTGGCCCAGATCTGGGCGTCCACAACGCCGCTGGGCTTTTGGGTGGCCAGAATCAGATGGACGCCAAGGGTACGACCAATCCGGGCGGCGCTGATGAGTTCCTTCATGAATTCAGGAAACTCATTTTTCAGCTCCGCAAACTCGTCTACAATAATGATGAGGTGGGGAAGGGGCTGGTTTACATTGCCGCTTTTGTACTGCTTGATGTAATCGTTGATGTGATTGACACCAGAAGCGGCAAAAATTTCCTGTCTCCGCAGTAATTCCGCCTTGATGGAGCGCAGGGAGCGGTCGATTTCCCGTCCGTCAATATTGGTAATGCTGCTGAGCAGATGGGGCAGGCCGTGAAATTGGTTGGCCATTCCGCCGCCTTTGAAGTCGATGATCAGGAAGCCGACGTCATAAGGGTGAAAGAGCGTGGACATAGACAGAATGTAGGTCTGTAAAAGTTCGCTCTTACCCGAGCCGGTGGTGCCGGCTACCAATCCATGGGGCCCGTGGGCGCTGGCCTTGTCGCCAATATCCAGGCACACCAGTTCTTTTTTCCGGTCAATGCCAATGGGGGCGGACATACTGCGGAACACTTGAGCGGTGCGCCACCGGGTCTCCAGGTCCAGATCCTCTGCCGCCATAATGCCAAGCAGTTCAAACAAGGTAATATGCTGTGTCAGTTCAGACTCCAGGGAGATTTCTTCCACTTTTACGGCGGACAATTTCTGTATGGCGGCCAGGCATGCGCTGGAATCGGGACAGGTATAGGTAAAGTCCACCTTATTTGCCGCCTGCGCCGAGGAAAGGAGTGTCGCGCCGTGGGAGTCGTTCATGAGGAGCACCTCACCGCAGCCCCGCGGAAGCATTTCCCGGTGGGAGACAAAAAACACAAACGTACAGCCAAGTTGGGCCGCACATTCAAAATAGCGGGAAATGGGGTGCTTTTTCAGTTCATTGACCCCATAAACAAACACGACAAAATGCGGAGACAGCTGTATTTCCCCCTGCTGAGCGGCATCCTGTATCTGTTTTTCACGACTTGACAGATTTGCGTACAGCATTTCCAGCAGCGCGGAACGGCTTTCTTCGTCGCATCCGTAGCACCGCAGCTGCTCGCCTTCCTTTATGTGCGGAAGCCACCGCAAGGGGGCAAACTCCGCCGCCGCCTCATCTCCCAGCAGATAGATCAGGCGAATGTCTCTGAAAAAATGGCGGGCACACAGATCCAGGCTAAGATTCCACACCATTTGCCTGATGGCCTGGCCCATCCCCACCACGCCCAGACAGTTGTCAACGCGCAGCCCGGCGGTAATGGGGGCGTCATTCAGATAGCGGTAACGCTCGGCGGTCTCCTCCGGCAGACCCGCCAAAACGTCATCCTCCTGGTAAAATTCCTGGGGTGTGATTTTGACCGGGTTGGGCGCCGCAATTCTTCCCCGTCCCAGATAGACCTGGAGGTAATCCGGGTCCTCCTGGGAACGCTCAAACAGCCGCACGTCAAACGCATTGATACATCCCAGATCCTCTTCCAGATTGGTATAGATGTAATTCAGCTCATCCTGCTCCCGGCAGCGCAGCGCCTCAATCTTTGCGCACTTGTCCTCCAGATAGGCGCGGTACTCCCGCTGCCGTTTCTCCTCCTCCAGCCGGTCGTCCCGCTTATCCGCCAGATAAGTGGCCACGCTCATCACAATACCAATGGCCATACTGCACACGCTGTAAATGACAAAGGTGCCTCCGCTGCCCAAAATGCCCCGCAATACCACAAGGAGCACCAGCATCAACAGGGCAGGGATCAGAGAAAACAGCAGGCTGCGGCGCTTGCGCTCCTTTTTGGCGGAGGCGGGAAGAATTTCGATCTCTTCCTCCGGCACCTGGCGCTGAAAGCGCACGCTGCGGTTGAATTGGGGATAGACAAAGGTATTGCAGCTCTCCGGCAAATCGGTATAGGGCAGCCGGATCGTACAGGTGGGGAGATCATCCGTCAGCAACGTATTCCCCCGCAGGCAGAAGGAATATCCCGCCAGAGAAAAGAAGTCAAATTCCCGCACCGTTACCGGCCCGTCTATCAAGGCGCCGTTGAAACTGACACCGTACCGCGTTTTGTTGTCGCTCAGGCGAAGCCCGTCCGCCTGCCGCACCAGCGTAATGGTGTCCTGCCCAACCAGCTCGTCGTCCAGCAGGATATGCTGCCCCTGGCCGCCGATGCTGATGTGATCCACTCCGGAAAAATCCACCGCTCTGGTATAGCGCCGGGGCAGCCGTTCAAAGTCCAGCAGGAAGGAACAGCGGAACAGCTCCATATCCGAACTGCTGTACACGCTGAAATGCATACCATGTTCCAGCTTCAGGGATTGCAATTTCAGGACCCCATCTTGGGTTACATGGATATTCTCCGACGCGTGCAGCTGCCAGCTGCCTCTCTCCCGGGTAAATTCCAGATAAAAGTCCTCGAAAAACAGCTCTTTGCGATAGCGCATGTCGCAGGTGACACTGGTTCCAATCCGAAATCCATTTTCAGTGGCAGGGGTAAGCTCCGCTTCCCGATAGGAGTGGCGCATTTGCAGCACCAGCTTATATGAATTCTCCATCGTCCTCCCCCTATCTTGTAAAATGGATGATGGAGCCATCGCGCAGCCCGATTTCTCTCAGGGTGCGGTTGCCTCGCAGCAGCGCCGTGGGAAACTCGCAGGACAGATAGCACTGTGCCATCTGATCCACCGCAACGCCAAGGGCATAGGCCTGATTCAGCGCTACCAGCAATTCCCTTGCTGTCATATCCAGCGGCAGTTCCAAATCCACAGTACGTCCTCTCTTGTGCATTTGGAACTGCACAATTACATGGTCAGGCATAACACTCTCTCCTCTATTTATGGTGCCCGCGAAACTTTATGTATAACTTGGCCTAGACCAACCGGTAGGCCAGGCGCATAACCGCCTCCTGGTTTCCAATTTCATCCACACGGCTTCGCAGATGCGCAGGCAAATAGGGAATATATTCGGCCAGGTTGATTTTTCCCAACAAAGACTCTTTCAAATAGTTTTCCTCATCTTCACGGTAACGGCAACAGACAAACTGGAATTTTTCTCCGTCTCTAATGTTGATGTTGCGCAGCAGAGACTCGATCCGGCGGCAAGCCTGCTGCTCCTGACTAAGCAGAATCAGGACGGTGGAGCAGGCGCTCATCAGCACGGATTTCTCCTGAGTAAACTCTGAGGAACAGTCCAGAATAATACAGTGATAGCGATTGCTCTGCTGTAAATCCTGGGCAAGCTTTATCAGGTGGGTCAGGGTAATCCCGTAGCTTGTAGGTGAATTTTCAAAGGGCAGCAAATAGTCAAACCCACAGTGCCCAAATGCCTCCTGTCCCGGCAGCTCCGTCCCGTTGACTTCCCGCAGCAGCTGATTGCGGCATTGCGCATCCATAGTGGGCGGCTGCTGGGGCAGCAGGCTGGGAAAGCTCTGAATGGTCTCCGTATTGAGATATAGAACCTTCCGGTTGAGCTTTACCAACGCGGCGCACAGCCCCAGAGAGAGCGTGGTGCTCCCGATGCCTCCCACAGGCGAATAAACACAGACCAGCCGGGTCTCCTGGCGCTGAGCCCCACAAGAGGCGGCCCGGTCCAAATAGGGAGCCAGTTCGTCAAAGAGGATCTTCATGCCTGTATATTTATATAAAATGCAGCCGCTCTTTTCCCAGCAGGTCTCCACAGGCACTTCGCTGAGCCGAATAATCGCTTCAATGCTGTGGCGGGTCAGCTCAGGCAGATAGAGCGCATCGTTTATGATAAGCAGATCCAATTTTTTCGGGGTCTCAAAATAGCTGCGGAAATAAGCAGGATCCGAAATCAACTGAATGTCAGCGACATCCCCAAAATATTCCAGAAAACGCAGCTCCAGAAGGGAAATATAGTCCTCATCCTGGTCAGCCAGCACAATCTGATACCTTGCCATTGTAAGCTACCCCCTGCATCGAATCTGCATCCTCCAAAATACCCTCTGTTATATTCTGGCGGTACAATTACTCACATACCAGCATAAACTCGCTGTTGGCCAGTCGGATCCTGTCCCCCACATGGACCGGGTAAGCAACTTGAGGCGTCAACCGGTTATTGTTGATAAAGGTTCCGTTTGCGCTGCCCAGATCCGTCAAAAAACAGGCGTTTCCCTGTACGCGGATGGCGCAATGCCGGCGGCTGATGGTTCGATTGAACATAATTGCCCCAGCTCCCAACTGGGGATTTTTACCTAAAACAAGCTCTGCACCCAGTATGCGGATGGAGATCGGTTCGGGCGTCCCCACACCCACCAGGGTAAAGCCTGCTCCGCGGGAATCCCGGCCTGCTTTTTTGCCAAACAGCTTTTGAAAAAAGCCAGGATTTTTTTGTTCCCCCGCCGGCGGCGCGGGGGCAGGAGGCGGAGGAGGATTATTTTGCTCCTGCTGAGAACTTTTGCAAAAGAAACCCTCCTGAATCTGATGGCGCAGCTCCCGCAGGGATGCGCCTGATTGAAATGCGTCATCCAGCATGTGGACGCGGGCCTGTGTAATCCACTGTGAGCCATGCAGCAGCTTATGAACTTCCTGCCGCAAGCGGTTCTCAAACTCCGCCCTGCTCTCCAGCTTGCCCCGCGCCTTGACCGGAAAATACAGCAGCAGCACCTTTAACCGGTTGCAGTCGATGAAAATGTCCTCCGGCTTCAAGCTCACATTTTCATACTGCAAAAATCCGATGTCGTAGACCTGCTCCACCACCGCAAGAAGATCGCACAAAATGGCGCATAGCTGTTCAAAACTCAGCTGCGCCAGCAGCCCGTCCAGGCTGGTATACTTTGAAATCTCATATGTAATTTTAACCCGGCCATTGTATCCCGATTTGTAGCCGCAGAGCAGACTGGCCCCAGATGTGTTTTGCAGCACCTTATATCCAATCTGATCCAGGCTTTCTTCATCAGGCAGGAGCAGATTGATTTTTTGATTGTCTCGGATATACTGCACGTCCGTCTGCATGTTGGGATCATACATTTCCTATCATTCCTTTGGCATTCAAGCTTATGGGAGGGCCCCGCACAGAAGCGGTCCGGATTCAGGGGAGCAGAAATCGCATTTCGTAGCCGTTTTCCCGGCGCAGTATCAGGCATTCATCAGACAGGTCAACGGTGTCCTCATTGGCCCCCAGCGCATCATCTGTGCGGAGATAAATTGCGGTGATGTTGTCACTCTCACCCCGGTCCTTGGCCTGTTGTATCATCTCCAGCAGGCACCGGTCGGCCTTGCTCTCCGTCCCCAGCTGCTGGGGAGCCATTCTGCGAAGCAATTCTCCCTGGCTATAGCTGCGATAAAAGCCGTCGCTGCACAGTAAATACCCGGAATTGGGATAGACCCTGCCCTGAGCATATTGGGGCAGAAGGGTTGACTGGCCCCCCACGCAGCGGGTCAGGACATTACGCCGGGTATCCTGCCTTGCCTGCTGCGGGGTCAGCAGGCCTTGCTCCACCTCCCGCTGCACCAGGGTGTGGTCCCGGGAAATCTGGTCAATCTGCTCTTGGGTCAACTGATAAATCCGGCTGTCCCCTACGTTGACCGCATAATAGGAGCCATTGCTCATCAGCAATGCGGCCACGGTCGTACCCATTTTATTGCCCATGCGCTGGCTGTACTGGAATATTTGCCGGTTGACCTGCTGCAGCACGCAGTCCCAGGCATGCTGGATGTGCTGCAGGGAAATCTGCTGCGTAAACAGCTCCGGCACCTTCTGGTCAAACCACTGGAGAAACGTATGCACAACGGTATTGCTGGCAACTTCGCCGCAGGACATGCCGCCTACTCCGTCACATACCACGGCAAAGACAATTTCATGAAATCCATTGCAGGCAACGCGAAGTCCATATGCGTCCTGATTTTGCATTTTTCTGGTTCCGATATCGGTCTTAATCGCATAACTTGTACCCATCTGCATTTCCACCTGTTCTGCGCCGATACTTGCGGTATAGGCGGACAGGCTCCCACTGGCCAGGCACAGTGCGCTCTACACCTTTAGTACCATTGCGGTGATATTATCGGTTCCTCCACGTTCCAGCGCCATATTGACCAGCTGCTGCACACTTTCCAAAGGGGATTCACAGGCCAAAGCCAGTGTCAGCTGATCGTTGTTCAAGCAATCGCTCAGTCCATCTGAGCACAGCAGAATACGCTGCCCTGGCTGGAGCCTACGATAGGCGCAGCTGGGCGCGGGGTCATATTCTCCGCAATCCATACCAAAATATTGGGTCAACTGATGGCTGCGGGGATCAGACGGAGAAAGAGGTTGTCCGTCTGTCAAGCCCATAAGTTCCGCTTCGGCCGCGACCGTATGATCCTGGGTAAGCTGCTGCAGCTTGCCCGCCTCCAGCAAATAGATCCGGCTATCCCCTAACCCATATGTATATATGCCGTTTTCCCGGATAGCCGCTATGACAATCGTACTGCCCATGCGGTACTTCCGCTCCTGGCAGAATTGCCAGAGCTGTTTACTCAGCCTGCTGAGGATGGCGCTGCCCTCTTTCTCGGGCTGCGCCCCCCGCAGGAAGGCGTCCCTGCTTTCATGAATCCAAGAAACCGCCACCAGGGACGCCATCTCTCCGTACTGCTGGCCCCCCATACCGTCACAAACGGCAAAGAGGGCAGGCTGATTTCTGGAATCGCTTAGCAGCTGATTCCGGTCCTTGTTCTCCAGATGTTTCCAGGTTCCATCCAGGTAATAATTATCCTCGTTATTGCCGCGGCCACCACCGATATGGCAGCACACAGCCGCCTCTATCTTTCGCTCAGAACCAATCATACTTCTCTGTTAAGCGGGAAACAATCAGCAGTCCCTGCTCCCGGCTGAGATTCGTCGTGGGCGAGAAGGTGTCTGCGCTGCTCCCCTTCATGATGTTATTTTGATAACAATACGCCACATAAGGAGCGGCCCAATCGGAAATCTCGGCGGCGTCTTTATAGTAGGTCATGCTGCTGACCTTGGTGGGCACATTGGCGCCCTCCACCACGTTCAGGAACGTACACAGCATTTTGGCTGCCTCCTGCCGTGTCAGAGGCTTATCCGGAGAGAAAGTCGTGCCGGAGGTACCGCTGATCAGCTTTAGATTGTAGGCGCGTACAATGTCGTCCTTAAGCGGATGGTCTTGAATGTCCTTGAACTTCCCCTGATTGTTGGTTGCGGAAAGAGTGCTATTGCGCAAATCCTGATACAGGCTGACCAGCAGATGTGCAAATTCCGCTCTGGTGATGTTGCCCTGATAGGAATTCCACAGCAGCGGCGGAACAACCCCTTTATCATACAGAACTCCTACTTCCTCCCGCGCCCAGCTGCTGACAGAGTCTAAGCTATTGGTATGATACATACCGGCATCCGCAACCGTAGCCGTTATGCGCTGAGGCGTTTCCGCATTGACGTTTTTCTTGGTACCCAGCTGATAGTTTTTGTTTCTGCCCCAGGCGTACACCGCGCCGCTTTCCGAAGTAAACAGGCAGTGATAGGTGCCGCAGGCAATGCCAGCAGGCACCGAACCGGACGGAAGGCTTATGATCTTGGGGCTGGTCTGACTGATGACCGCGCCATTGATGCCCAGCTGTCCATATTCGCCATAGCCCCAGCTATAAATCTTCTTGTCCTTGGTCAGCGCCAACGAGCAGTCGGTGCCCGCGGCCACCTGCGCGGCATTTTTAATACTTTTTACCACGACAGGTTCACTGGAATCCTCTGTGGTTCCGTCTCCCAATTGTCCGTAACCGTTGCTGCCCCAGGCGTATACCGTGCCGTTGCTGCCTATCGCCAGAGAATGGCTGTATCCGGCTGCGATGTCTATGATGTTAAACAGACCGTTTAGCTTTTGGGGCTTCGTACTGTCCTGGGTGGTTCCGTTCCCCAACTGACCGCTCCAATTTCCCCCCCAGGCATACACCTCTCCGTTGGTGGTAAGCGCCAGGAAATGGCTGCCGCCCGCGTCAATGGCCACAATGTCTCTTAAACCGGAAACCTGTGCGGGCTTTCCGCCTACGCTCCATTGCCATACGGTACCGTCGCCGGCTAGAGCCAGGATATCCATCTGGCCTGCCGCAATAGCTACCACGTTGGACAGCTCATTCACGGCGGTGGGTGTCTCCTGCTGGCCGCCGCCCCAGGTATATACCGTACCATTATATTTCAGCGCAGCAGAAAAATTGTAGCCGGCAGCCACAGAAACCACGTTATCCAGCCCTTCCACCGTTTGGGGCGCAGTTATCTGCTCTTTGTCGGGTATGCCCAGCTGATATTCCTGATTGGAGCCGCAAACCTGAACGGTGTCCTTATCAGTCAGGATAATGCTATGGGACATTCCGCCATCTACCACCACGTTCTGGCGATTGGTTCCGACTGCCTGCACGGGCGTCACGGTGATGCATAACGCAAACACTGAGGCCAGGGCAATGAACCGTTTCCACTGTTTCATCATGACAGTTCCACCTTTCTTCTTTTCTCCACTGGGAGAGAAATCCTTATTCTTGTTATGATGTATGCTGGCTTCCATGCTTCAGCTTACCGACACGGTACACCGGGCGCTGTAACCGCCGCAACTGGCTGTGATCACGGCCGTCCCCGGGCCAACCGCCGTTACATATCCCGAACTGGTGACTGTTGCCACCGCAGGATTGGAGCTGGACCAGCTGATGCTCTGATTGGTGGCGTTTGAGGGAGACACCGTTGCAGACAGACTGGCTCCGCCCCCTACATCCAGCACGATGCTGCCTCTGGAAATGCTTACACCGGTCACCGACACCGTGCTGGACGTAGGCTTTGGTGTGGGGGCTGGCGTGGGCTTGGGTGTAGGTTTCGGCGTGTGCTTCGGCTTGGGTGTGGCCTGCGGGGTTGCTTTTGCGGATGCCTGCGGAGTGGATTGTGCCGCTGTTGGAGTGGGCGTTGGTGCAGTTGATTCTGCGGGAACGCCACTTACCGTTGCCACCTGGGAAACCACTGTCCAGTCCTCCACCGGATTGCCACTGGCCTCCAGGTTAGACAGCTGTGTCAACTGACTCAGCGGAGAAAGATCAGTAATCTGATTGCCGCTGATGTTGAGATAACGCAGATGGGTCAATCTGTCGGCAAAGGCCACCGAAGTCAGGCCGGTATTGCGCAGGTCCAGATTTTCCATGCTTGCAGGAAGCTGTTCCAATACGCCCACATCCATGATCTGACAGTTCCCCAGATTGAGGGAGATCAGCTCAGGCAGCTCGGCAAGCATAGAAAGATTATTCACAGACTGACCGCTGATATCCAATATACTCAGATTAGACAGATATTCCAGACCAGAGAGATCCGAGACAATGATTCCGGTCTGCGTTCCGAGCCTCAGTTCGGTAATCTCCCCAAGCTGCGCCATTTCCAGAGGCGCCTCCGGTGAGAGGTCCAGTTCGGCCCGGATAGCGGCAGCCAGACCGCTGTCCGGGAACTGGAGCGTGGAAGTAGATACAGGGGTCGGCATGGCACTCTGTATCGCCGCCGAAACGGTAGTAACCGGAGTAGCAAGGGCTTGGGCGCCTTCCTCTCTGGCTTGCTGACCCATCAGCAATATGCCGGCAACGATAGCGACAGCCGCTGCACCTCCCACGCCTAAAAACAAAGGCAATTTACTCTTGTGGGACATACCTCTGTCAAGGGGCTGCCCAGAAGGGACATGTGTTTCCTGCTGCATTCTTCCCGCCTGAGCAGCAGCTCCGCCATGACCTGCAGCGTCCTCCTGAGGAAGAAACACGGTAGCTTCCTCCGCGTCCTCCTGGGGAAGAAACACCGTTTCCTCTCCCGCACCCTCCTGCGGGAGAAACACGGTTTCCTCTCCCGTACCCTCCTGTGGGAGAAATACGGTCTCTTCTCCCGCACTCTCTTGTGGGAGAAATACGGTTTCCTCTCCCATATTCTCCTGCGGGAGAAACACGGTCTCTTCTCCCGTACTCTCTTGTGGGAGAAATACGGTTTCCTCTCCCGCATTCTCCTGTGGGAGAAATACGGTTTCTTCATCCCCGCTTTCCGGAGACAAGTGTGCAGACTCACGGCCGGATGGCGCCTGTGTTCTGGGTCCAGACAGTTCACCGTCCGCAGTATGCGGCGACTGCACTGCTGCTTTTCCAAAAACAACTGCGGCTGCCTGATCCGGCGGCAACTGGGCAATATAGCGTTGCAGCGCCTCATACATTTCTTTTGCATCCTGATAGCGGTCCTGAGGCTGATAGGCGCAAGCCCGCAATACAATGGCAGCCAGCGAGGGGTCGGCCATGGCAGGGGCAGGGAGAGGCTCACCTTGCATTCTGCGCCGCTGGGCCAGATTATTGTCATCATAGGAAATAACCGCAGGCGGCGGGGGAAGAAAGGGGCTTCGATTTCCGTTAAGCAGACGGTACAGTACCAGCCCCAGGGAATAAATATCCACTCGGAAATCCCCTTCGCCGCCTCTGGCCACCTCGGGGGCCATAAAAGCAAAGGTACCTTTCACCGACATGCTGTTTACTGTTTTTTCCATGGTGCGGGCCACACCAAAATCACCCAATTTAAAGTGTCCGCTGCTGTGAATAAAAATATTGGCCGGCTTGATGTCCCGATGTATGATTTTCTTCTGCTGCAAAACGGTAAGCGCCGTACACATGTCGCAGCCGAGCCGCACAACATCCGCAACGGTCAGCGCCTGGCTGCTGATGTAGTCCGGCAAACTGGTCAGCAGTTCCATTTTGATAAAAATATCATAGCCGGGCTCAGATTCCCGGGGGATGACCTTGTGCTCTTCATAGGAAACGATATTTGAGTTTCCCTTCAGCTCATAGTTAATGCTAATTTCGGCCATAAGAGAATGGAGCACTTGTTCGTAATAATTGTTTAAGGTAGCGTCGTCAGTGACCAATCCCTCGCTATATAGTTCCTTGGTCTGGTTTTCATCGTTGGGAATTCCGATGTATTTAATGGCAGAATAATAGTGCTTTCCCAACTCTAC